>JACFMR010000071.1 GCA_019455245.1 Opitutaceae bacterium | reverse complement strand
GCTGTCAATGGCGGCGTATTATTGACCCACATTTGGCGGGATAAAATTGACCCACCCCGGTGCCAAAAGGGCGGGTTATTTGGACTTCTGGGTGTGTGAGCCTTTCGTTGATTCGAGGGCGACACTGCCGGCGAACAGTCCGGCCTGGCGCTTTTCCTTGAGGCGGTAGGAGTCGCCCTTGATGTTGATGACGGTGGCGCGGTGGAGCAGCCGATCGAGGGCGGCTGAGGCCATGACCGCATCGCCGGCGAAGACGTGCCCCCAATCGGCGAAGGCCTTGTTGGAGGTGATGATGGTTGCGCCCTGCTTTTCGTAACGGCAGCAGATGACTTGGAAGAGCATGGAAGCCTGCTGGGCATCGAGACCGAGGTAGCCGACTTCATCGATGATGAGCAGCCGCGGGGTGGTGAGCATCTTCAGGTAATGGGGCAGGCGGTTTTGCGCGAAGGCGGTGTTCATCCGCCGGGCCAGCTCCAAGGCGGAGAGGAACAGCAGGCGGTGGCCCATCTCTGCGCACAGCAGCCCCAGGGCGATGGCCAGGTGCGTCTTCCCGACCCCGGGCGGGCCGAGGAAGACGATGTTGCGGCCTTCGTGCAGGTAGCGGCCGGTCGCCAGTTCCTCGATCAAGGTCCGGTCAATCGAGGGCTGGAAGCAGAAGTCAAAGTCGCTGAGGCGCTTGGTCCACGGCAGACCCGCAAAACGCAGGCTCGTCTCCACCACCCGTTGGCGCCGCGCTTCAATCTCCGGCTCCAGCAGCCGGCCCAGGAAGTGGGTGTAGGACCACTGGCCCGCCGCCGCCTGCTGGGCGATCTGGTCGAGCTGCATCACCGCCGTGGTGGCACCGATCTGGGTCAGCGCGTCCACGGCGCGTTGTTCGTCGGCGGCGCTCATGGCATCACCTCCGCGTAGTGGCTGAGCGGACGCACCTGCACCTCATCGGCAAAGGTGATATGGCAACGCGGTGGCGACGGCTTGGGCGCCGCCACCGAGCGTTGCCAGCGTTCCCGGACGTGCACGGGCGCTTCGATCCTCGAACCCGGCGCACCGGCCCGTTCGTGCTCGGCGACAATCAGATCCCGGGTGCGGATGAGGATCTTGGAGGCGCTGGCTTCGACATAGACCCGGGAGCCGACCAGACCGGCGGGCACCGAGTAATCGCTTTGCTCGAAGCGCACCAGCGCCTCGGTGCTGACCGTGCGCTCGGTGCTGGTTACCAGTTGATAGGGTACGCTGCCGGCCACCGGCGTCAGGGTCTCCTGTAACAAGAGGTCACAGGGCCGCGCCTTGGTGGTGGCATGGACCCGGAGGTTGGCCACGGTGCCCAGCCAGTGCCGCGCCTGGGCGTTGAGATCGGCCAACCCGTCGAACGAGCGACCGGCCAAAAAGTTGTCGCGCACGTAGTGGACCATGCGCTCGACCTTGCCCTTGGTGCGGGGCCGGTAGGGCCGGTGGCGTTTGACCTCGAAGCCGTGGTAGCGGGCAAAGTCGGCGAAGCGCTGGTTGACCTGATCAGGCCGGATGACGACCTGCTTCATGTTGTCGTAAAGGATCCGCTTGGGCCAGCCCCCGAAGTAGGCGAAGGCGTTTTGGTGGCAGCGGATGAGCGTCTCCAGTCGCATGGAACGGGTAAACTCCACGAACAGACACCGGGAGAAGCCGAGGACCATGACGAAGGCGTAGACCCGCACCGCCGAACCATCGGGCAAGGTAAAGCGACCGGTCTCGGCCCAGTCGGCCTGCGCCTGCTCTCCGGGTGGCGTCTCAAAACGCACCGCGAGGCGGCGGTCGACCTTCTGATCCTGCTTCAAAGCCTGCACGAACTGCCGCACGGTGCGCGCGGCGCCACCGTAGCCTTGGGCCGCAATCTCGGCATGCAACCGCACGGCCGAGAGGCCATGCTCCTGCCAGCGCTGGCGCAGGTAGTCTTTGAACGGGTCGAGTGCACTGGGGCGAACCCGTGGCGTCGGCCGCGGGGAGGAAACGGCGCGCAACATCTTGCGCACCGTGTTGCGGGAGTGCCCGGTCAAACGGGCGATCTCGCGCACGGAGTGTCCCTGACGATGGAGGAAACGAATGTCCATGAACTGATCCAAGGTGAGCATGGGGCGGGCGGGGAATGAGACCCGCACGTTAGCCCAGGCAGGTGAAGGTGAACCAACCAAACAGCGGAGGAGCACTCACTGCGCAGGGAGGGGCCCGGGCTGCGCTTCGCTCCGCCCGGCCCCCTCCCTGCCACTCCTCCGACAAACTGGGGTGGGTCACTATTATCCTGCCATTAGTGGGTCAGTTTTACACCGCCATTGATAACCGCCTGAGCGCAGGCCCGTTCGAGCGAGCCTTGCAGGACGCGCAACCCCTCGGGGCTGCGTTGCCGGATGAGGCCTTGGGCCCACGCGCCGCAGTGCGGCCTGGGCAGCCGGCAACGCTCCAGCAGATACTCGGTGCCGCGCTCGATGACGACGCGCTTGTGGCTGTGCAGATGGCCGTCGTCGGTGACAAGCGTCCTGGCTCGGCGCGGACATGGGCGGCGATGGGCTCAAAGCGTCGGTTATAGATGCGCAGCAATCGTGACTCGGCCCGAACCCAGACCTGGCAGCCGACATACTCCGGTGGCATCGAGTCGTAAGCGCGGGCGAAGGCGACGAAGCCGTCGCTGTGGACCTTGGCGGCGCCTCCTCGAAGCTGGGGAAGAGCGATGCCGGCAACGGCCGTAGGTGCGGCCGCTCCGCCTTCGCGAAGAACGCACCGAGTTGCCGGCGGATCGTGCCGTGGATGCGGCGATCCGCGACGTTGCGCTTCCGGTCCTGCAAGAAGGCGTTCTGGTCGGCGAGACTGGCGAAGCGTCGGCCGCGCAGGGCGTTGTTTTGGACATACTTGACGCCAGCCTCGACCTTGCCCTTGTGGCGCGGGACGCCGGGCTTGGTTGGCAACGTCACCGTGCCGTAGTGCGCACAGAAGGCGCGCAGCTTCGGATTGATCTCCGGATCAAACCAGTCCGGCTGGATCACTGCCGCCTTGAGGTTGTCCGGCACGATCGTCGCGGTGACCCCGCCGAAGGCCCGGAGCGCGTTCTCGATGCAGCGGATCATGGACTTCGGTGTTCTGGCGCCAGACGACCTCCCTGTAGCCCTTGAGCGAGTGGCGAGTGGGAGAGGACGGCCCGGAACAGATGCGGGCGGCGGACTCCGCCGCCCTGGGGCGTGGTCTTGGCGCCCCCCGCCGAAGTTAATCTGCATCTCGTCAATCGGGGCGCACTCCAGCCGCCGGAGCGGCAGGGCGTAGCACTGGGTGATCCGGCTCACGAAGCGCCTCACCGAGCCGTAGGCATCGGCGAAGCCGTGGTCGCGCACCAAGGCTTGGTGGATCCGCTGGGCGTTCAGGCCGACTGCACCGTCGCCGTGATCGGCTCGGCATACGGCGCGCACAGACTCCGCGGACCGGGTGAATCCCCGTGGGCCGGGTTGCCGGCTGGTTTTGACCCGGCCCTAACTGGTTGGTTTTGCCCGACCGATGACATAAAGAATTGCGGTATGGGTGGACGCTCTTGCTGTCGCGGATGGCGCCAAGTGTACCTAGGAGGGGTTGATTTACGGCAAACGGCGCTGTCTGGCTGGCAATAGGAGGGGGAGTGGCGGCGATCATCATTTGCGGCGCCGAGGAGTCCCGTGTAGTGAAATTACTGCTACCATTGACGGCCCGTGGCCGGTGAGGGCGAAGGCGGAGGCGTGCATGCGGTCGCGCGGGAGGCTGAAGTAAGGAGAAAAAGGTAACCCAATCTAATGTTAATCATTAATTAACGAGTATTCGGTGAAAATTTTCAAAAAAGGTCTTGAACCGTTTGGGGCAGCTTACATGTTCCGCCCTCCCTCGCCGCTTCCGAGTCTGAAAAAGGACTCACGCGGTGACCAAAGGGAGGTTCTTTCAGCAGTCCGAAAATATTTTTCCGAAAAGTTTCAAAAAGATGTTGACGACAGGTTTTAAAAAAATCTTGATGGAACTCTTTCCCCTACTGGGAAGCTCTTTGAAATTTACTTTGTGCGATTGATTGGGACCCCCAATCAAAATTCAAAAAAGACGTAAGCCTTATAAGCTTACGTCATGTTAGTAGTTCATGAATCACTAGGTTCATAACTCTTTTCGGAGAGTTTGATCCTGGCTCAGAATGAA
>JACFMR010000070.1 GCA_019455245.1 Opitutaceae bacterium | reverse complement strand
CACCGAAATGTGGGAGCGTTTCTCCTACTACGGCATGCGTGCGCTGCTCGTGCTGTTCATGACGACCGCAGTCGATGCCGGCGGACTCGGCTTCGGCATCGCCAAGTCCGCGCTGATTTACGGCTACTACACGATGGCCGTTTACATGCTGTCGATCTTCGGCGGCTACATCGCCGACCGCGTGATCGGCGCGCGGCAGACCGTGCTCGTCGGCGGCATCATCATCGCCACGGGCCATTTCACGATGGCCCTCCACACCACGCTGACGTTCTACCTCGGCCTGGCCTTCGTGGCCTTCGGCACCGGCCTGCTCAAACCCAACATCAGCACGATGGTCGGCAGCCTCTACGCGCCCGGTGACGACCGCCGCGACGCAGGTTTCTCAATCTTCTACATGGGTATCAACATCGGCGCGTTCTTCGCGCCGTTGTGCACGGGTTTTCTCGCGCAGCATCCGTGGTTTCGCGACTGGCTCGCCGCCCAGGGCTTCAACCCGCAGTTGAGCTGGCACTGGGCCTTCGGCCTCGCCGGCGTCGGCATGACGCTCGGCCTCATCACCTACGTGCGCAACATGAGCAAAATCCGGGGCATCGGCGCCGCGCCCGAGCTCACCGTCACGCAGCGGCTGAACAACCTCGCGCTCGGTTTCGCCGGCCTCGCGGCGTTGGGTGCGTTCATCTTCGCCAGCAGCCGGTGGCCCGCCCTCGCGTGGCTCCTCGGCGTGGTGATCCTCGGCGCCGTGGTGTTCAACGCCGTGCGCGGCGGCGAGGAAGGCAAGCACATCGCCGCCATCTTCGTGCTGTTTCTCGCCAACATCCTTTTCTTCGCGGTCTTCGAGCAGGCCGGCTCGTCGATCAACCTCTTCGCGCGCGATTTCACCGACAACACGCTCCTCGGCTTCGCCTTCCCCTCGTCATGGTTCCAATCGGTCAACTCGATCTTCGTCATCATGCTGGCGCCGCTGTTTGCCTGGCTCTGGGTGCGCATGGGCCACAACCAGCCGTCGAGCCCGATGAAGTTCGTGTTCGGCCTGTTCTTTGTCGGGCTGTCCTTTGTTCTGATGATTCCCGCGGCCAAGCTCGCGATGCAGGGGCTCGTCAGCCCGCTCTGGCTGATCGGCCTGTTCTTCCTTCAGACCGTCGGCGAACTCTGTCTCAGCCCCGTCGGCCTGAGCACCGTCACCAAACTCGCGCCCGCCCGGCTCGTCGGCGTGATGATGGGCGGCTGGTTCCTCGCCACCTCGGTGGGAAACTTCCTCTCCGGCTACCTCGCGCAAACCTTCGGCGAGGGCACCGGGGGCGGTGACGGCCTGGTGCAGTTCTTCGAAAACCAGGCGGTGTTCGTGCTCATCGCCGCCGCGGTGCTGTTCGCCGCCGTGCCGGGCGTCAAAAAACTCATGGGCAAAGTGCGCTGAGCGCGCCCCGTGCATTCCCGATGAAATCCTGGCTGATCCTGTTTGTCGCCGCGCTTTTCGAAATCGTCTGGGCGGTCGGTCTGAAATCCACCCACGGCTTCACGCGCCTGTGGCCATCGGTCGGTGTGATCGGCGCGATGATTGTGAGCATGTGGCTGCTGGCGCTGGCGGCGCGCGGCCTGCCCATCGGCACGGCCTATGCGGTCTGGACCGGCATCGGTGCCGCCGGTACCGCGATCGCCGGCATGCTCTGGTTTCACGAAAGCACGTCGGTCGTGCGGCTCGTGTGCATCGGCCTCATCATCGCGGGCGTGGCCGGCCTGAAACTCTTCGGTCGCTGACCGCAGCCGTTGGCCGCGGCACCCGCCTATTCCCCGCCGGCCACCGGTTTCATCGCCACCTCCAACTCGGTCCACCCTTCGGCCGCCACAGATTGCTCCGGCAGCACGACGGTTTCATAGCCGGGCCGGGAGATCACCACGTAATAGGTGCCGGGCTCCAGCAACCGGTAAGCGCGGCCGAACTCCGCGTTGCTGTGCCGGCGGTCCACCGTCTCGTTGTCGATGCGCGGCAGCCAGACTTCCGCGACCAGCGGCGCGCCGGTCGTCGCATCGGTCACGCGCACGTTCAGCCCCGGACCGAAGGCGTGGTCGAACAACGCCGCCGCGCCCTTGAGGTTTTCCTGCACGATTCCGGCCGCGTCTTCCGCGGAGAAAATGTGCGAGCCCTTGCCGGTCTCGACGATCATGTCGATCGTGCCGCGCCGGCCGTAGAACCAGGGATAGCTCTGGCTCGACGGCCCGCCGGGCGACATGTCGTAGGTGCCGCTGCCGTCCATCTTGCCGATCTGCGCCGCCACGTTGCGCACAATGCGCGTGATGACCGCGTCGTCCGGCGTGGGCCTGCCGCCCCAGGTCCAGGGATAAAAAATCACCTCGCCCTGGCTGTGGTAGGAAATCGAAAGCAGGAACTGTTGCAGGTCCGCCAGTTGGCGCATGGCGCGGTTCTCGGCCTCGGCAAACGGATGCGGGCCGCGGTAGCTGTAGGCGTCGGGCTGGTCGGACCCGCCCAGCGCCCAGTTGAAATTGTAGCCGCGGTTCACGTCCACGCCCTCGGGATAAACGCCCGTGATGCCGTCGCCGTTCACATCGCGCAGGTTCTTGCGCCAGCGCGGATCGTGACCGGAAGTGACCACGTTGTGACCGTCCACGTTGACCACGGGCACGAGCCAGATTTCGAGTTGGTCCATCCAGCGTGTGACCACGGGATCGCTGCCGTAGCCGGCGATGAGTTTCTCCATCATCCTGACCACGGTCTCGGTGCCGATGAGCTCGTCGGAGTGATGCGCGCCGTTGAGCAGCACCGCCGGCCGGTCCTGCGCCATGGTGGCGGCGTTGGAGATGCGGTAGGCGTAGATCGGCTGGCGAAACTGCGTGGTCTCGCCGATTTGGAAACGCTGCATGAGCCGCGGATGCGCCCGCATCAGTTCGTCGGCCCGCGCGATGATCTGCGCGTAGGAGTGATAATACGGATCAAGCTTGAGTGTGGGGCCGTAAAGCGCGCGACGGTAGAGCACCAGCTGATCCTTGTTTTCCATGATGACCTTGGGCGCGAAGCCCGCGGCGGCCAGTTCATCCAGTTCCGCCGGCGTGGCCAGCAGGAGCGCGTGGTTGCGAATCAGGCTGACCACACGTTCGCGGTTGTAGTCGCTCGCAACGAAGCTGCCCTCGCCCGTTTGTTCGTCGGCCGGGATGTCGCGCACCTCCACGAGCAGGGTGCGGGGTTCCGCCGGCGCGACGGAAGCGTTGAGGTTGAAAGCAACACCGCAGGCGGCGAGGAGGAGCAACATTCGACGGGTCATGGGTGCATGGACTGTAGGGCCGGCCCACCTTGCGTCGAGCCGGGCTTTTGTTTTTACGCTGACTGGCAAAATCCGGGCGTTTGACTTTCCTGACTGCCAATGATCGTCATCCGCCGCTTGGTCGACCGCCACCGGGCCTACACCGCCATTTTCCTCAAGGGCGAGCCGGCGCGCATTTTCCCGACGACCGAGCAGGAACACGGCCGCATCCTCCAGATCTATCTGCAGGACCGCAAATACGAGGGCGTGCACAACGATTTCAGCGAATACGATCTCGGCGCGGCGCCGTCAGGCGGACGCGACTTTTGAGGGCAGTGCTCCAGCCTGAAAGTCAGGGACAGACCGCCCGCCTTCGCCAAGGCTACGGAGGGCAGACCGACAGTCCGTTCCGAAGCCGCGCATCGTTGCCCCATGCAAACCAATCCGATTCGGGTTAAACCGTGATGCGCAGTACCGGTAGGGCGGGCAGTCCCTTGCCCGCCGCTTCGCCATTTGCCTCAAACCGATCCGGATTGAGCCACAGATTTCACGGATGAGCACGGATACCGCCCCTGCAGGGCGTCACCTTGGTGACGCCCTACAATCCAAACCTTGCCACGTCTCCGCCAAGCCTGCTGCGGGCAAGCCGCAAGGCGCTGGTTTTCACGGGGGGAGCGAACCCAACGCATTGAGGGCAATGCGTTCCACCAAGGTCAGACCATTACGCGGGCGTCACCAAAGGCCGCCGCATTTGCGGCTTTTGCCGCGGGGCCGAATCGGCTAAGGCTGACGCCGTGTCCGCCCTCCCTCCCGAGCCCGTCACCAAGCCCAAGCACCGCAGCGTGCTGAATTTCATCGCATCGGTCCGCTACTCGATCGAGGGCTTCTTCGCGGCGCTGAAACACGAGCCGTCCTTTCGCGAAGGCCTGCTGTTCGCGCTGCTGCTGACCCCGTTCGCCATCATTCTGCCGGTCAACGCCGTCTCGACCGCGGTGATGATCTGCTCGCTGTTTCTCATCGTCATTGTCGAGCTGCTCAACTCGGCCATCGAGTGGACCATCGACTACCTGAAACCCGAGGTGCACCCGCTGGCCAAGCGCATCAAGGACATGGCCAGCGCCGCCGTTTTCCTGAGCTACCTGAACTGCATCGCCGTCTGGATCATTCTTCTCTGGCCGAGCAATGTCGTGTGGGAACGCATCGCCGAATCGATTGGCGAATGGCTGCACTGATGACAGGAAACGTTGTGGACCCGCCCGCCGGGCGGGTGCCGCGCCTACAGCCGATCCTCGCCGCCTCCCCCAACTGTAGGAGCTTGCTCGCCAGCGATCCTCTCTACGGGCCTCTGCTGTGGCCGGCCTCGCTGAGGCCGGTGTTTCCGTTTTCAAACCCGAT
>JACFMR010000069.1 GCA_019455245.1 Opitutaceae bacterium | reverse complement strand
ACAGCGCATCTCCGACCTGCTCGCACGCATGAACCTGGAGGAAAAAACCGCGCAGATGACCACACTCTATGGTTATCCACGCGTCCTGCAGGACGAACTCCCCACCGGGGAATGGGCCGGGGCCTTTTGGAGAGATGGCATCGGCAACATCGACGAGCACATCAACGGCAACACCGGTTGGTCCAACACTCTGCCCGATCCCGTGCACGATCTGCCCTGGTCGTTGCACACCCGGGCCCGCAACGAGGTCCAGCGCTGGTTTGTCGAGCAGACCCGGCTCGGCATCCCGGTGGATTTCACCGCGGAAGGCATCCGCGGTCTCCATCATTCCAAGGCCACCAGCTTTCCCGCCCAACTCGGCGTCGCGAGCACGTGGGATCCCGCGCTGGCGCGCGAAATCGGCCGCATCACCGCCCGCGAGGCCAGGGTGCTAGGCTATACCAATGTTTATTCGCCCGTGCTCGATCTCGCCCGTGACCCGCGCTGGGGCCGCACCATCGAGACCTACGGCGAGGAGCCCTTCCTCGTCGGCACGCTGGGGCTGGCCCAGGCACGCGGCATCCAGGAGCAGCGCGTGGTCTCCACGCTGAAACACTTTGCCGTTTACAGCATCCCCAAAGGCGGCCGCGACGGCGAGGCCCGCACCGACCCTCAGGCGACCTGGCGGGAAGTGGAAACCATCTATCTCGAGCCCTTCCGCCGCGTCGTGCGCGAGGCCGGCGTCCTCGGCATCATGGCCTCTTACAACGATTACGACGGTGTGCCCATCCAGGCCAGCCGGCGCTTTCTCACCGACATCCTCCGTGGCGAATGGGGCTTCCGCGGTTACGTGGTGTCCGACAGTGGCGCAGTCGAATTCATTCACACCAAGCACCGCACCGCCGGCACGCCGGCGGAGGCCATCCGGCAATCCGTAATGGCCGGGTTGAACATCCGCACCAATTTCACCGCACCCGGCGACTATGCCGGACCGTTGCGGCAACTTGTGCGTGACGGTCGCCTCCCGGAGGCGGTTATTGATGCACGCGTCCGTGACATCCTGCGGGTGAAATTCTGGCTGGGCCTGTTCGATCAACCTTATGTGACGGACGCCGCCACCGCCGACACAGTGGTGCGCCATCCGCAGCACCTCGCGGTCGCCGCCGACGCCGCCCGCAAGGCGATCGTCCTGCTGAAAAATGAGCCCCAACTGCTCCCGCTGGATCGCACGCGACTCAAGCGCGTGCTTGTGACCGGTCCGCTGGCCGACGACCCGCATGCATGGTGGTCGCGCTACGGCGCGCAGCGCCTGGATTTCATCACGCCGTGGCGCGCCCTACAGGCGGCCCTCGGTCTCACCGTGGAAGTCCGTCATGCCCGGGGCGTGGAAGCCAGGGACGACAACTGGCCCGAGAGCGATATTCTCAAGTCTCCCCCCTCCGCCAAGGTCCAAGCCGGCATCGACGCCGCCGTCGCCGCCGCCCGCGATGTGGATGTGATTATCGCCGTGCTGGGCGAAACCGATGAATTGTGCCGCGAGTCCTCCAGCCGCATCAGCCTCGACCTGCCCGGTTATCAGCAGCAACTGCTGGAGACCCTCCATGCGACCGGCAAGCCAGTCGTGTTGGTGCTCAGCAACGGCCGGCCGCTGAGCGTCAACTGGGCCGCGCGCCACATTCCCGCCATCGTCGAACTCTGGTTCCCCGGCGAATACGGCGGCGCGGCGTTGGCGGAAATCCTGTTGGGCGACGTCAACCCGTCGGGCAAGCTGCCGATCACGTTTCCGAAAAGCGTGGGGCAGATCCCGTTTAACTTTCCGGCCCATCCCGGTTCCCAAGGCCGCGATTTCGGTCAGGTGGAGAGCGCCCTGTTTCCCTTCGGCCACGGTCTCAGCTACACGACCTTCCATTACACCAACCTCAGCATCACTCCGTCCCGCGTCGCCATCACCAACCCCGAAGATTCCGCCGCTGTCTTCACGGTAAGCTGCGACATCACCAACACTGGCAACCGGACCGGCGACGAGGTCGTGCAGCTCTACCTGCGCGACGACTACAGCTCCGTCACCACCTACGACCTCGCCCTGCGGGGTTTCTCACGCGTGACGCTTGCACCCGGCGAGACGCAGTCCGTCAGCTTTCAAATCACCCGCGAGCACCTGCAGCTCTACAACGCGGACGGCGACTGGGTCGTCGAACCCGGCCGCTTCACCGTGTGGCTCGGCTCCTCCTCGACCGACCTGCGCCTCCGCGGCGAATTCACCGTCACCGATGCCGCCGGTGGCGCCCCGGAGGAACTCCCGGTGGTCGATTCCGCCGTGGATCCGCGTTGAGCGCCCACCCACGTCACCGCCCACCTTGTCTTTCACCACCAATCCCTCACCGTAATCCCTCCATCGCATTTTTCTTATGAGCACTCCCCTCGCCTCCACCCTCGTCCTGCGCGCCGACCAAGCCGGTCCGGTCATCAACCGCAACATCTACGGCCATTTTGCCGAGCACCTCGGCCGCTGCATTTATGAAGGCTTCTGGGTCGGCCCCGAATCGGCCATTCCCAACACCCGCGGCATCCGCGACGATGTGGTCGCCGCGCTCAAGAAAATCCGGATCCCCGTGCTGCGCTGGCCGGGCGGTTGCTTCGCCGACGAATACCATTGGAAGGACGGCATCGGCCCGCGCGAAAAGCGCCCTTCGATGATCAACACCCACTGGGGCAATGTCGTTGAGAACAACCATTTCGGCACCCACGAGTTCATGGACCTCGTCGATCTGCTCGGCTGCGAGGCCTACATTTGTGGCAACGTCGGCAGCGGCTCCGTGCAGGAAATGATGGAATGGGTCGAGTATCTCACCTCCGACGCAAAATCACCCATGGCCGACCTCCGCCGCGCCAACGGCCGCGACGATGCCTGGCACGTGAAGTATTTCGGCGTCGGCAACGAAAGCTGGGGCTGCGGCGGCAACATGCGCCCCGAGTATTATGCCGACCAATACCGCCGCTATAACACCTTTGTGAAGAATTACCGCCCCGACCGGCCGGTTTATCGCATCGCCTGCGGCGCCAACGCCTTCGATTACCACTGGACCGAGGTCATGATGCGCGAGGCCACGCCGCTGATGAACGGCCTTTCGCTGCACTACTACACCCTGCCCAGCGACGACTGGTTCAACAAGGGCTCCGCCACCGACTTCGCCGAGGACCACTGGTTCATCACGCTGCAAAAAACCCTCCGCATGGAAGAGCTGCTCGTGAAGCACGGCGCGATCATGGACAAATACGACCCGCAGAAACGCGTGGGTCTGATCGTGGACGAATGGGGCACGTGGTACAACGTCGAGCCCGGCACCAATCCCGGTTTTCTTTACCAACAGAACACCCTGCGCGACGCCATCGTCGCGGGACTCAACTTCCACATTTTCCACGCGCACGCCGACCGTGTCGCCATGGCCAACATCGCCCAGACCGTCAACGTCCTGCAGGCCATGGCCCTGACCGACGGCGCCAAGATGATCCTCACGCCCACGTATCACGTCTTCGAGATGTTCACCGTGCACCACGACGCCACCGTCCTGCGTACCGACCTCATTTCGCCGGACTACGCCTTCGACGGCAAACACATCCCCGCGGTCAGCGCCTCCGCCTCGCGCAATCAAGCCGGCCAGGTCCACCTCTCGCTGGTGAACAGCCATCCGCACGACGCCATCACGGTCTCGACCACCATCGCCGGTCATGCCGCCAAGTCCGTCACCGGCCGTGTGCTCACCGCCGACGCGATGAACGCGCACAACACGTTCGACGCCGCCGAGACCGTCGCACCCAAACCGTTCGACGGCGCGACGCTCTCCGGCGACAAACTCACCGTTACGCTCCCCGCCAAATCCGTCGTGGTGCTCGCACTGTAATTGTCAGGCGGGATCGCCCGATCCCGCTTGGCAGGTCCGACATCCCGGCAGGCCATGGTAATGTTACAAAGCACACCCCGGTCATGAAACTGTCCGCGCTGCTGGTGTTGGTCACAACGCCCTTGCTCCTGTCGGCCAACCTGGTCGAAACCCGGCCGCTGACCTTCGACCTGAACCAACGGGAGCCTGCTTATTTCTCGACCGACCTGCCCGAAGGCAATTACCGTGTTACCGTCATCCTCGGCGGCGACGACGCCGGCAACACCACGGTCAAGGCCGAGTCGCGCCGGCTCATGCTTGAGGCCGTCGTCACCGCGCCGGGCGAAACCGTCACCCGCAGTTTCCTCGTCAATGTCCGCGAAACCAGCATCCCGCCGCCCGAGAAGAATGCTCCCGGCGGTTCCGCGGTTGTGATCAACGACCGCGAAGTCGGCTCGTTCACGTGGGATGACAAACTGACCCTGGAATTCTCCGGAGCGGCGCCGCTCGTGAAAAGCGTGCACATCGAACCGGCCGCGGCACCGACCGTGTTTCTGCTCGGCGATTCCACCGTCACCGATCAGCGCTGGGAGGACGGCGCCAGCTGGGGCCAGATGCTGCCGCGCTTCCTGCCCGGTGTCGCCGTCGCCAATCATGCCGAGTCGGGCGAAACCTTGAAATCATTCCTGACCGGGCTGCGTCTCGCCAAGGTGCTCAGCCAGCTCAAGGCCGGCGATTACGTGTTCATCCAATTCGGTCACAACGACCAAAAGCGGCAATGGCCGCAGACCTACGTCGAGGCTGCGACCACCTACCGGGCCTACC
>JACFMR010000068.1 GCA_019455245.1 Opitutaceae bacterium | reverse complement strand
GATTACCAATGGTTAACCAGCTAAGCGATACCTTTTTTATGCAATATCCGGGCTAAGCCGACGACTTGTGAGCCCTGATCATCTTTATCAACGCTGTGCGCTGGGAGCGCCAATTGTTGGCACGCATCCCGCGCAATTTCGCCACGATTGCTGCGAGCAGGTCGCCCTCTTTGTTGTTGGCGACCGAATTGCCGCCGATGACCGATGGCAACTTCTCGCTCAGCACCCGGCGGAAATCCTCAAAGCCCGGCAAAAAATAGTGCTTTCTCAGGGTGTCAGCCGAGGTGTGCCCGGTCACGAGACAAACCATCTCAATCGGCACCCCGGCCGTCAGGGCGAGTGTCACCCAGGTCGCGCGGAAAGAATGAAAGTCCCGCGTCGAAGCGCGACGGACACCTTTGCCCGTTTCGCGGGTTGCACTCATGGCCATACGCGGGTCGGGGCCGTCCTCCGTGAAGGAAAAGCCCGCGTCATGCAGGACGTCCTTGGTCCGGTCGGTGATAAGTTTGGGATTCCGGCGAAACTGACTGGCCAAGGCGGGGAAGAGGTATTCGGAGTCATCCGCCCCAAAACCGTCGAGCAATTTCCGGAGCGCAGCGGTCAACGGGATCTGGATCGGTTTCCGGGTCTTGGCGGTGCGGACCGTGATTTTCCCAGCCGCAAGGTCGACGGCATTCTTGCGCAGCAGGCAGCAGTCAGCCCGGCGCATGGCGGTATTGATGGCAATAATGAGGGCCGGGCGGATGAAGGCATGTTTGTCTTGCTGCAACACAGCGAGAATGCGCTTCAGCTCTTCTTCGCTGAAGGGCTGACGACTGATGATCTCCTCCTCCTGCTCTTCGATCTCAGCGAAAGGGTTTTTCACCATCCCGGCCTTGGTGGCCAGCGCGTTGAAGCAGCTACGCAGGTAGTCGAGCTTCCGGTTGAAAGTCGCGGGAGCCAGCCCCTCGGCCTCGATGGTAGCCATAAACTCACGCGCCATATGCTCCCTGACATCCGCCATGGCCTTGGCGCGGGGAAAACTTCCGGACATATACGTAATGAACGTGCGGTGCATCGCAACGGCCTGGGCATTGTAAGCCGCGGCCCGCTTTTGAAGTTTCAACCACGCGACGGACATCTCACTCAGGGGGATCGCGGGGACCGGCGCGCCGGTCTTGGCCAGATAGATGGATTCCAGCAGATCGACCTCGGTGCGCTGCCGGTTCTGTTCCTGCACCATACGATCATGTTCCGCCTGAGCCTGAGCGCGGCTGCGCTCGAAAAGTATATCGCCCAGATCCGACAGTTTGGCGGGCACGGTGCCCGCGATCTTGACGTTCAGTTTGCGACACAAGTTCCGCCCATCGATCCGGATCCGCGCGAACCACCATTCGCTTTTGCCGCGTTGTATTTCAAGGGACATGGCGCAGGGTTACACGGCGGCACCCTCCTTCATGGTGCCATGGCGGCGCTGAGTGCGCCGGGCTTTGCGGGATTCAATGAACTCATTGACCTCCTCGGGGAGAAACCGCGGGCAGTCAGAGGTGATTGAGATCGGGGTCAATTGGCCGGTCCGCTCCAGGCGTTCGACCGTTGAAATCGAGGCATTCAGGTGTTCTGCCACCTGGGCCCGGGTGAGGAGCTGGCCACCCAATGTGACAGGGGGCTGCGGTGTGGGTAGCTGAGGTGCCGGCAAAATCGGTCCGCCAGCAATGATGGAACGCAACCAATCCTGTTCGTGCACCGTGAGCGTGGCGTCACGCTTGAGGATGCTTTGCAGAATTTGTTTGGCGTCCGGACTCATTTACCGGACCATAGCACTCAACTTATAAGTTGATTATGAAGCCTAAGCACCCGCAGGAAATCTGCCTCGCTCATCTCAGAAAAACCGCCCGGCTGGCTCGTGAGCTCTACGCCCTCGAAAAGCGCAATCCGTACGGTCCCGTTGAGACCGAGCGTGTTGCCTTGGGAATCAAGCAAATGACTGTCGCGCAACGGTTGGACACGCATCAGCAAAATCTCAATCAGCTCATGCAGCGTCTGAAGCGCGGGGCCGTAACGATCAAGAGCATCCGTAAAGTGGCAGACGCTCTGAACTGCGACTGTCTTGTGGTCTTGGTGCCGCGAGGTGAGGGCTCTGTCACCGATTGGGCCGAATCAGCCAAGGACAATCCGCAGGCGGATAACCCACCTGCTGGGAAATCCAGTTTAACTCGGCACCCTTTGACCTTGGAGACCTATTTTGTTGACGACGATTACAACCAAGAAAGATCGGCAATTTCGCATGACCTAACAATGGGCGATGGATGACATATAGCCGGGGAGTGTGGTGCTGTATCAGGCTCACATCGGTTCCACTTTGTTGGTTACGACATGGGCGGACCGAGGTGCGAGTCGGCGAGAAGTGGCGTTCATGAAATTAACTCGGCGTGCCAGCGGTTCATCTGCTCCAGCCATGCCGGTTGCAG
The DNA here is from genome assembly GCA_019455245.1 of Opitutaceae bacterium. Taxonomy (GTDB): domain Bacteria; phylum Verrucomicrobiota; class Verrucomicrobiia; order Opitutales; family Opitutaceae; genus Cephaloticoccus. The sequence continues at coordinate 2,342 of JACFMR010000068.1, read as the reverse complement.
CTTGAGCTTAACAGCGGTGAGGGCGTTGGCGAGATGGCCTGTATGCCGGGCACCGATCAACACCGTGGAAACCATCGGCTGGTGGCATACCCAAGCCACCGCCAACTGCACGGCGGGTACACACGCCTCCCGCGCCAAGGCGTGGAGACGGTCCAGCAGGGCAAAGTTGCCCGCGCCGAAATAAAGCTCGGCGTGCTGAGGCATGATATCGAAACGGGTGCCCCGGGGAATGGAGGCTGCGTCGGCAGTGTACTTGCCGGTGAGGAATCCGGCGGCCAGCGGACTGTAGGCCAGGGTGTCGAGACCTGCCTCCCGCGCCACGGAATAGGCGTCGTGATCGAATCGGAGCAGATTGCCACAGAGTTCGACCACCCGGTAAGGTGGGTCCATGCTGCCGGGGGTGACTTGTAACGCTTCCCGGAGCTGTGGCACGCTGGTGTTGCTGAGTCCGCCGCGCCGGGCCAGTCCCGCCTGGATCACGTCGGCCATCGCAGTGGCTGCCTCGGCCGCCGGGGTTTTGGGGTCGGGCGAATGGTAGAGATAGAACTCGACGCGATCCGTTTGCAGTCGCGCCAGGCTGGCCGTGAGGGCCGCCCTGACCGCGGCGCGGTTAAAGTTGCTCGACACCTTGGTCACGAGGGTGACCCGATCACGTCCGCCACGGGACTTGAACCAGCGTCCGACGATTTTCTCGGAAGAGTGCATTTCTGCGCTGACCTCGCGGTGGTCGTCGATCCCGTAGCGGGCGCGGCGCTGGGCCCGGGCTTGCCCGCCACCATAAGCCTCTGCGGTATCGAAGAGGGTGATGCCGTGCTCAACCGCGTAATCCATCAAGGCGAAGGCCTCCGCCTCGCCGATCTCGCGGCCAAAGGTACCGCAGCCCAGACCCAGACGGGGGAGTGTGCCACCTTGTGCCTGCGTCAACTGGTCCGAAGCTTGGTTTGTCATCTTGCCGCGTAACGGGGGGACAAGCACGGGCGGGTCGCCCCGTTCGATTCACTTGGCGGTGTAGCCCCCGTCCACCGGCAGATTGGTGCCGGTGATGTAGGTTGAGGCGTCGGCCAGCAGGAATACGACCGCACTGCCGACCTCGGCGGCGTCGGCCATGCGGCCCAGCATGGTCATCTTGCCATAACGTTCGAGAAACGCCGGTGACTGGGGTTTCTCGGGATTGTAGATGCCTCCGGGCGACACGGTGTTCACCCGCACGCCGCGCGAGCCGTAATGGGAGGCGAGATAGCGGGTGAGGTTGATCATGCCCCCCTTGTGGAAAAAATAGTCGGGCGAGGCGCTCATGGCGGTGCCCTCGTAGAGCCAGGGATTCATGCCGATCGTGCCCATGATGGAACCGATGTTGACGATGCTGCCGCGACCGGCGGCGGCCATGACGTCGCCGAAGGTGCGCACCGTGGCGAAAAAGCCGTTGGCGTTGGTTTCCATGGACGCCGCCCAGTTGGCGAGGTCGTCGGCGTACCCGCGCATGGTGCGACTCACGGCGTTAAAAACGATGCCGTCGACCCGGCCGTGCTCGGCAATGACTCGATCACGCAAGGCATGGAGGGAATCCTCCGACTTGATGTCGACCTCGTCGATCAGGACAGTACGGCCGGCCGTGCGCTCCGCTGCGGCAAGCTCGGACAGTGAGGATCGTTGGCGCGAGGCCACGATTAATGTGGCTCCCGCCCGGGCGAGGGCGGCGACCAAGGCCCGGCCGAGCAGGCCGGTGCCGCCGAATTGGATCACAACCTTGCCATGGAGAGAGAATTGATCGGGTTCAGGCATAAGGGGAGCGTGCCGGGGGTTGACGTTCGGCCGGAAGTTCGCCGATGCGCTCGTGCAAGCTCTGCAACCGTTGCTTGACGGCACTGGACAGACACACGACATCGGCGCCGATCCCGAGCAGGTTGTAGCCTTCCTCCACCAGGGTGGCGAGGGGGGCGATCAGACCTGCGGTCATGGCAAATTTGCCATGTTTGCGCGCGGCCGCAGCCACCTCTTTGCGGGCTGCGACGACCGCGGGCTGGTCCAACTGACCGATTTTGCCGATGCGGTGACTAAAATCACCCGGCCCGAAGAGCAGGCCGTCGAAGCCCACGACCGCGGCGATTTCGTCAACCTTGGCCAGCGCTTCGGGCGATTCGATTTGGAGAATCAGCAGGCGTTCTTCGTTGGCATGTCGCACGTAGTCCGGCAGCGAGACGTGGCAGAAGAGGCCGTCCACATTTCCACCGTCCAGTGCCCGTTTGCCCATGGGATGGAAGCGGATCCACTCGACGATTTGACGGGCCTCGTGTGCACTTTCCACGTGCGGCACAATGATGCCGGTGGCACCGGCCTCCAGC
>JACFMR010000032.1 GCA_019455245.1 Opitutaceae bacterium | reverse complement strand
TTTTGGACCTTGCCGCGCTCACCAAGCTCGGCTTCCGCGCTCACGGCATCGGCAAAACGGCTCCTGCACTACCCATAATGCCCCCTAGAATCTAGTCGCTAGCGCTATGTCTACTTACCTCGTCACCGGCGCCGCCGGGTTCATCGCCTCCAAGGTCTGCGAATTTCTCCTAGCCGAGGATCACACTGTTGTCGGAGTGGACAATCTCAACGACTACTACGATGTTCGGCTGAAGGACTATCGCCTTTCTCGTCTGTTGGGTATTAAAGACTGGCAGCCTGGCAACGATCCGAAGGTCTCGGTTTACGCAAAAGCTGAAACTGGAAGCTTGAAACTTGAAGGTTCGGAATCGAATTCAGGTCTCAGGTCTCAAGCCTCAGGTTTCACCTACGGGACGTTCACCTTCCGCTTCCTCGACATCGAGAACCTACCTGCACTGGACGCGTTGTTTGCAGAGTTCAAATTCGATGCGGTCTTCAATTTGGCGGCGCGCGCGGGAGTGCGCTACAGTCTGGTTAACCCGCACGTCTACATGACGACGAATGCGATGGGGACGCTGAACCTGTTGGAGTGTCAGCGGAAACACGGGGTGAAGAAGCACGTGTTGGCCTCGACCTCTTCATTGTATGCGGGCTGCCCGATGCCCTTCACGGAAGACCAACCGGTGAACACGCCGCTGTCACCCTATGCGGCTTCAAAGAAATCTGCCGAGGTAATGGCCTATACCTACCACAAACAATTTGGTTTGGATGTGACGGTGCTGCGCTATTTCACGGTTTATGGTCCTGCTGGCCGCCCAGACATGGCACCATTCCGGTTTGTTAAATGGATAGCGGAAGGGACACCACTTACTGTTTACGGTGATGGTCAGCAAACACGGGACTTTACCTACGTCGACGACATTGCGAGAGGGACGATTCTCGCCGGACAACTTCGCGGCGAGAAGTCGTCGGAGATCGGAGATGGAAGATCGGAGATTGGAGAGAAATCGTCGGAGATGAGAGATAGTAGATCGGAGATCGGGGAAAATCCCGGGCGCAACTCCTCTATTTCCAACCCGAACTTCAAACTCCGAACTCCGAACTCCGAATTTCGAAGCTCTGGCTTCGAAATTATCAATCTCGGTGGCGGTAACCGACCGATCACCCTCAACGCGATGATTGCGTTGATGGAAGAGTTCCTCGGCAAGAAGGCAGTGATAGATCGTCAACCTCCGCAAGCGGTGGATATGCAGGACACTTCAGCCGATCTCACCAAGGCGCGTGGGCTAATGGGATGGCGTGCTCAAGTTTCCCCTGACGATGGATTTCGTCTGATTGCAGAATGGTATTTTGCCAACAAGCATTGGGTTCAATTACTAGATATTTAATCAGTTGGATAGTTATAAATAACCAGTTTATATGGTATCGATATATAATAAAAATTAGTACAATAAAATTTATAATTAGAGGTAAATATATATATTATGAAAATCGCCATTGTTGGCTTGGGTTATGTTGGATTGCCGCTGGCACTCCAATTCTGTCGTAGCGGGGTTGAGGTGGTCGGCCTGGATGTTGATCCGTCGAAGGTGGAGCAGCTGATGGCAGGTAAGAGCTACATCAAGCACATCGCGAGCGAGGCAGTGAAGGATGAGGTGGAGGGGAAACGGTTTGTCGCGTCTACTGACTTTGCGCGCGTACGCGAAGTCGAGGCTGTGATCATCTGTGTGCCCACCCCGTTGAACAAGAATCGCGAGCCGGATGTTTCGTATGTGCTCAAGTCTGGCGCGGCGATCGCCCCACACCTGAAGCGCGGTTCATTGGTGGCATTGGAATCCAGCACTTACCCTGGTACGACTGATGAAGATCTCCGTGAGGTGCTTGAGCAAGGCTCGGGGTTGACGGCCGGGGTGGATTTCCATCTGGCTTTTTCCCCTGAGAGGGAAGATCCTGGCAATCCCGATAGCAAGGTGGCACGCATTCCCAAAGTGATCGGTGGATTTACCTCCGGTTGCTTGAAGCAAGCCCTCGAAGTCTATGGCAAAGCCATCGAGACCATGGTACCGGTGTCATCCTGCCGGGCGGCCGAGGCAACCAAACTATTGGAAAACATCTTTCGCAGCGTGAACATCGCTTTGGTCAACGAACTCAAGCTCGTTTACGCGGCCATGGACATTGATGTGTGGGAGGTAATCAATGCCGCCAAGACCAAGCCCTTTGGCTACATGGCGTTTTATCCGGGCCCGGGGCTGGGGGGGCACTGCATTCCGATCGATCCGTTTTACCTGACTTGGAAGGCCCGGGAGTATGGTCAGGGCACAAAATTCATCGAGCTGGCGGGCGAGGTGAACACCGCCATGCCCCTTTACGTGGTCAATCGTACCGCTGAGGCGTTGAACGCGGTGCGCAAGCCGGTTAATGGCAGTCGGATCCTGCTCATCGGCCTCGCCTACAAGTCCAATGTGGACGACATGCGAGAGTCTCCGACCTTTACACTGATGGATGAGTTCAAGCGTCGCGGCGCCCAGGTGGACTATCATGACACCTACATCCCGGTGGTGACGTCGACGCGTGAGCATGGGCACTGGACCGGCACCAAGTCGGTTGATTGGTGCAAGGAGACCATCAGCTCGTATGACGCCGTGGTCATATCAACAGCCCATGCCAATGTGAACTTCGAGGAATTGGCCGCATGGGCATCGCTGATCATCGATACACGCAATGCCATGGCCGCCATTCCGACGGTGGACGGCCAAGTTTGGAAATCATAACCGAGGTCAAAATCATGGAATTCATCGACCTGAAGAAACAATACGCACTGCATCGCACAGAAATCGATCGGCGCATCAACGCGGTGCTCCAGCACGGCCACTTTATCATGGGGTCGGAGATCGCCGAGCTCGAAGCAGAGCTCGCGAAATATGTCGATGTAAAGCACGCCATCACCGTCGCCAGCGGCACCGACAGCTTGGAAATTGCGCTTCGCGCCGTCGATATTGGACCGGGCGACGAGGTAATCACCGTGCCCTTTACTTGGATCAGCTCTGCCGAAGTCATCGGGCTGGTGGGGGCCAAGCCGGTGTTTGTCGACATTGACGCGCAGACGTTCAACATCGACGTTGACCAAATCGAGGCGGCGATCACGCCGCGCACCAAGGCAATCATGCCGGTCAGCCTGTTCGGTCAGGTACCCGACATGGCACAGATCAATGAAATCGCTGCCAAACACGGTGTGACCGTCATCGAAGACGCCGCGCAGAGCTTCGGCGCCACGCAGCACGGGAAGCGGTCATGCGGACTCTCAAAAATCGCCAGCACGAGCTTCTTCCCCGCCAAGCCGTTGGGCTGCTTTGGTGATGGGGGAGCGCTGTTCACCGACGACGATAAGCTGGCCGACCTGATGCGGGCCATCCGAACCCACGGTGGCGAAAGGCGCCACTATCATACCGTTGTCGGCATGAATGGCCGGTTCGACACGATCCAGGCGGCCGTGGTTTTGGCGAAGCTGCCTCATTTTCAGGGTGAAGTGGAGGCGCGTAGTCGCATCGGCGCCCGCTACAGCGAACTCTTGGCCGATGTTTGCGGCGTCCCTGCCTTAGCGGACGGCAACACTCACGTTTACGCGCAATACACGATCCGGTTGCCCAACCGCGACGCCGTGGCGGAAAAGTTGAAAACCGAAGGCATTCCCACCGCCGTCTATTACCCGAGGTGCCTGCACGAACAGCCAGTCTATGCCGATTTGGGTTACGCCTGGGGAAGGTTCCCCGAAGCTGAGCGCGCCTCCAGGGAGGTCCTGAGCCTACCGATGCATCCGTTTCTCACCGTGGAGGAACAGGACCAGGTCGTCGCAGCTGTAAGATCCGCGGTCGCCGGCTGAAGCAGCTCCCGCTTCAGTAAGAAGACGGAAGACGGAGGACGGAGGGCAGAACGCGGAAGACGGAGGGCTGAGGCCAGAATCAGCGCTGTGTTGAGTGCTGAAAAGCAATAACCAGTTACCAATAACCGATAACGAATCACCGAATGTCCAAAAAACCACACCTCGCTCTCATCGGCGCGGGCTATTGGGGCAAGAACCTAGCCCGTAATTTCCACAGCCTTGGCGCGCTGCATACACTCTGCGATCGCAGTACGGAAACCTTGGCTTCTTACGGGGACGATTACGCCGGGGTAAAGAAGACCGATTCCTTCGATGCGGTGCTGGCGGATTCCGCCATCTCCGCGGTCGCGATCGCAGCCCCGGCGGAGCTGCACCATCGCTTGACCAAAGCGGCGCTGTTGGCGGGCAAGGACGTTTATGTGGAAAAACCGCTTTGCCTGGATATAAACGAAGCAGAGGAACTCGTCACCCTGGCGAAAACCGAGGGCCGTATTCTGATGGTCGGGCACCTCTTGCAATACCATCCCTGCATTCTCGAACTGCAGCGCCTGGTTGGGCAGGGGGACTTGGGGAAGTTGCAATACATCACCTCCAACCGGCTGAACCTCGGCAAGATTCGTCAGGAAGAGAACGCCCTGTGGAGCTTCGCCCCTCACGATATTTCAGTGATCCTTTCATTGGTTGGCGGTCAATTGCCGGAAAAAGTCCAATGCACGGGCGAGAGTTATCTCACGCCACAGGTGGCCGACACTACACTCACCGCGTTGAAGTTCGCCGGTGGCGTGCGAGCACACGTCTATGTCAGTTGGCTCAATCCTTTCAAGGAGCAGAAATTGACGGTTGTCGGATCAAAAGGCATGGCCGTCTTTGACGACACCAAACCCTGGGCAGAGAAGCTGGTGCTTTATCGCGACTACCTGACCTGGAGCGACGGCCGCACGCCTACCCCAGTAAAATCGGCCGGAACGCCGGTCGTCCCTGATCAAAGCGAACCCCTGAGGGATGAGTGCCAACATTTTCTGGAATGCTGCGCTCAGCGACGCTCACCACGCACGGATGGACCGGAAGGCCTCCGCGTGCTCCAAGTGCTCAAGGCCGCGCAAGCCAGCCTGGACAAGGATGGTGAGACCGTTTCGTGCATCGCACCATCAACCGATAACACTGCACCGATAACGACGACGGCGGAGCCGTCATACTTCGCGCACCCCACCGCGGTAATCGATGAAGGGGCGAGAATCGGCGCAGGTGCGAAGGTCTGGCACTTCAGCCATATAATGCAAGGATCGGAAATCGGTGAGGGCAGCAGTTTAGGGCAAAGTGTTGTTGTAAGTTCGGACGTTAAGATCGGACGCAACGTCAAGATCCAAAACTTTGTGTCAATATATACAGGTACGAAAATCGAAGATGATGTTTTTCTCGGGCCCGCTTGTGTTCTCACAAACGTCACAAATCCGCGCAGCCAGGTGCAGCGGAAAAACCTCTATGAAAAAACATTGATTAAGCGTGGGGCCACAATTGGGGCAAACGCGACCGTCGTCTGCGGTATAACAATTGGCTTATACGCGTTTATTGCGGCGGGTGCTGTGGTAACCAAGAATGTACCGGATTACGGGTTTGTTGCAGGTGTTCCGGCAAAACAAAAAGGTTGGATGAGCCGCCATGGTCATCCGCTCCACTTTGACGCGGCTGGCCGGGCCTGTTGTCCGGAGTCCGCGTACGTTTACGAACTACGGGGTGAAACAGTGCGCTGTCTGACACTGGACGAAAAAGCTCCGCTACCAGACCATCTCGCAATAGGAAAAAAGGATTACCACGATATCAAAAAGCTCACTAAAACGAAAGCTATCGGAAGCGCCAAAAACCTTCACCCCTCGTTGCCTCGCCAAATATAGTTATTCAAGGAAATATTCAGGAATAGTACTTCAATATTTACGACTGAACCACCCAGACAGCAGACGGATATGCGAATACTTATTATCACCGCCTCGTTTCCTCACCTCCCGGGAGAGCAATTTCTGGAAACCGAAATCGAACTATGGGATAATATTGAGGCACAACACTCGGTTCTGATTGCCCCGAGCTCGATTCATGGGGTGAAAAGGAAAATATCAAGCCGCTTTCTAGTGATCCCATTCTTGGTTGGCAACAGGCAACTCAAGAGGTTGTGTGCGCTATTCTTTCCAAGTTTTTGGGCAATGATTATTGAAGAGCTTAAATATGTAATAAGAAACAAGCTTCCATTTCGTGCATTCATTCTCAGTATAAAAAAATCCATTATAGTTATCCAGCACTACATAAGCCTGCAGCAGTTGATACGATCCCATGGAAAACTTGATGTATGCTATTGTTATTGGAATAATGAAATATGTTTCGCGGCAACACTTCTAAAAGGGCGCGGTATAAGTAAAGTAGTGTCACGTGTCCACCGCCACGATCTATATGAATATGAAAAAAGAGACAGTTACATGCCGCTAAAGCGTCAATTTATAAACCAAATCGACGAGATACATACACTATCTAGCGAGGCGATGCTATACATAATAAAAACCTATTCTGCATCCCCTTCGCGTATTTCTATATCTCCGCTTGGTGTCAGGCTCCCAACTCAGATCTCTGAGGTGAGCAAGGATGGTTATTTGAACGTGATTAGCGTGTCGTACTGCGTCGATGTTAAGCGTATTGATAGAATCATCGACGGAATATTCTTGTATGCAAGGCACAGCCAACCGACAAATATAATTTGGCATCACATTGGCGATGGACCATTGCTCCGCGACCTGGAGGAATACGCTAAATCAAAATTCAGAGAACTCGAAAACGTTAAATATAAATTTTTTGGGGCTCTGTCTAACGGCGAGGTGATTGATTATTATAAAGAAAACGAAGTGGATGTGTTCATTAACACTAGTGAATCCGAAGGGGTTCCGGTTTCAATTATGGAGGCAATGAGTTTCGGGATTCCAGCGATTGCACCTGATGTAGGAGGCATGAAATTTCTGGTAACCGATAAAACTGGGCTGCTTTTAAATGCGAATGGATCGCCCAACGACCTAGCGTACGCGCTAGGCAAGCTGGTTAAAAGCAACTTAAAGGCTAAAAGTTTCAGAATCGATGTGCGGGAATTCATTAAGACTAATTTTAATTCGGACGTAAATTACGAGCGATTTATCACTCAACTAATTACCAAATGAGGTTTAGTAATGCGAAAAATAATATTCGGTAAACAGGTCTTCTTTATCGTAGAGCATAAATTTGAGCTTCTAGTGTCCGGCGCCACTGACCTTTACGCCGATGGCAATCGCGAAACGGACGATCTTGTGATCAATATTGTATCTCAACTTAAAGATCGTCCTATCCAGACTTCAAATCCTAAAATCTATAAAAAAGTTGAAAATGGATTTATCGCGAACTTTGGTGAAACTCGTATTTGCTATATTAAATCTCCGGGACGACCTGTATATATCGAGGTCGAATATAGAAGGCGACGCAACGGAGTGCGAGCCACAATCAAAATGGCTAGATCGATGGAGTTTGGTACGGAAATTGATCGATTTGTGCAGGTGTTGCATGAATTAGTTTTACTGCCAGCGACATATTTTTTTGACGATTTGGCCCCATTGCACGCGGCGAGTTTTTCGATCAACCAAAGGGGCGTGGTGTTTACCGGAACCGGAGGTGTTGGGAAATCGAGCGCACTTTTGGTCGCTTCGGAGCGGAACGATATTTCGTTTCTCTCAGACGACATGGCTCTTGTCCGTCAAGGGCGCGTTTACGGCAATATGGCATGGCCAAAAATTTATGGCTACAACTGCAGCGGGAGTGAAATACGAAAGCTTATTTTTAAAGACCGCGGAACGTTCGACCGTCTACATTTTTACTTGAAAAATAGAATAGACCCGTCGTCAGTGAGGAGGAAAATACGTCCTGATGATCTTTTTTGTTCGGTGTGCGCCGATGGAGTTGAATTGAATAAGGTTATCTTAGTGTTCCGTATGGCTCGGAAAGGAATGAGTGTTGAAAGTATTTCAAAAGAGAATTTTGTAGAAGCGTCTATCGCTATAATGTCAGCCGAGTACCAGGTATTCCATAAGTTCGTCGAATGGGAAGAATATAACTGCACCCTTCTCGGTCAGAAGCCTGTATTAAGTATGACCGAAATAAAGATAAATTGGAGAATGGTTCTCAATTCTATTAACGACTGTGATTTTTGGGTATTAAATGTTCCGATGGAAATTGAACATGAGGAGTATAGGACGGAAATCCGAAAAATTCTGCGCGGTTAAGGGATGTGAATGAAAATCTGTTGCTCGGAAATTTGTTAAAATGGATATTCGGAACTCATTGACTTCGGCCGATGCGTCACTCGCCCTGGAGAGCCCATCACCCTCCTTCTTTCCGTGGTGCATCTGATCGCCTCTAGCGTTCTGCATCGCGGCAGTAGATAGCATTTCCTAACGAATGAAAGGTCTCGGACTTCATGGTTTGTCACGTAATATTGGGGCTACATTTGCGCGTCAAGTATTTGCCGCGTTGGTGAATCTTATAACGGTGGTTCTGATCGCGCGAGCTTACGGTCCGTCGGGCAACGGGGTCTATGCGGTCGCGCTGTTGCTGCCGTCGACACTTAGTAATTTCTTGAATATGGGCGTTGGTCCTGCAAATGTGTATCATCTCGGTTCCAATCAAGTGACGGTTCCTGAACTTCTTGGAGTAAATCTACGCATCTTTATATGGTTAGGATCTATAGGCGTTGCGGTTGGATCAGTTGTTCTGCTGGGGAAGGCAGAAGATCTTTTTCCGGGCGTACCACTATCAATACTATGGTTCGCGCTGGCGATCTTTCCGTTCACACTATTAAATAGCTATTTACAGAGTATTTTTCAAGGCCTTCAGCAATTCGCGATTTTCAACCGGATCGCCGTTCTGCAGCCGGTCATTCTTGTTTCTATTGTGACGGTATTAGCTATTTTGGATAATAGTCAATTCGAGTTTCTTGTCTGCGCTCAACTTCTATCACATAGTATAGTGTTGGTATTTATCCTTAGAAAACTAACGCCATATCTTAACTCTTTCCAATATCGCGGCGAACTTGTCAGCAATACATTGACCTATGGGTGGAAGGCCCACCTTAGCAATATTCTCACCTTTGTGAATTACAAAGTCGATGTGTTTCTGATAAATTTCTTTATGGGACCCGGAGCGGTAGGTGTCTATGTCATCGCTGTCGCGATGGGGGAGAAGCTGTGGCTAATGTCCCAGGCCGTTAGTACTGTCGTACTTCCTCGCTTGTCTCAACTGTCCTCGAACGAATCGAAACGCAAAGCTTTAACTCCCATGCTCGCGCGTTTCGTCATGCTGGTGACATCCATTGCAGCCCTAGCATTAGCTGTCATAGCACACTGGGTAATCCAGCCGATTTTCGGCATAGCTTATTCCTCCGCGGTATTGCCACTATTGATTCTCTTGCCTGGTATAGTGGCTGTGGCTGTTTCGCGGGTCCTTGCAAATGATATCGCTGCCCGTGGACACCCGGAGTGGAATATGTATAGTTCACTCGTTGTCGTTGTCGTAAACTTGATAGGGAATATATTACTGATTCCGAAATACGGGCTAGCTGGGGGGGCGTTCGCTACGACTATTGCTTATAGCTTAAACCTAATACTTAGGCTGATAATTTATGGTAGGTTCAGCGGAAATCGTTGGATTGATTCGGTCTTTGTGCGTGTTTCAGATCTCAAAATGATCCGTATGTTCGTGTTGGCGCGTTAAGTGTTATGAATATCGACGTTTCCGTAATCATTTGTACATTTAATAGAAGAAATCTCGTTCCAAGGGCGATAGAAAGTGTTTTATCGCAGGAGGATGTTAAACTCCAGGTTGTTGTTGTCGATGATTGCTCTGTAGACGGAACTTTCGAATTCTTGAAAGAACAATACGGTCATAAGGTTAGTATCATAAAGACACTTAGAAATTCTGGTGTTTCTACGTCAACAAATCTGGGATCCCGTATTGCGATAGGAAAATTTATAGCCCTGCTCGGCGACGATGACTATTGGGAAGACCGACGGAAACTCGCTAAGCAATTGAACAAGATGAGAAAGACCCCTTCATTAGGCCTCACAGGAACCTGGTGGACTGAGTTGCGAATCGATAATCAAAGGTTGGTAAAAAACCCAAAACTACATAAGAATCGGTATCTTATGATCGAGAAGCTTTTGATGGGTGGTGGAGTCGTTTGCGGCTCCACCGCTCTAATATCGAGACGAGCTTGGGATTCTGTAAATGGCATGGATGAAAGACATGTCAAAGGAACCGACTCAGATCTATTCAGGCGGATTGCACTAGCCGGCTATGGAGTTGAAGTTATTAATGAACTAACGACAATCGTGGATGTATCGCACGGTCTAATGAGAATGACACCGGCGGAAAATATTTCATCATTGAAGCGTAGCCTTAACGCCAATACAAGGGTACTAAAGAAGCATTGGTTGATCTACTTAATTTATCCTCGTGCCTTAGCTATGAGGGTAAGGAAAATTGTGCTATTAATAATTAAACTATTAATCAAAATAATTAAGCAGATTATTTAAAAAATAGAGTCGTTATATTTGAGCCAAAAAAGAGATATTTCACTATGAAATCCATGTCACCCGAACAGAAAACTCAGGAATCAGAGTATTGCTATCCTTACCATTATATTCCGTCGACTGACACAAACGGATTCTCCCAAGTTCATTCGTGGTCGTGGGGAATGAATTATATCGGCGGAATTGAGTTGGTACTTTCTCGTTTGAGAAACATAGATTTCAAGTCCCTTGTCGATGTAGGTTGCGGTGACGGCCGCTTCCTTCGAGAAGTGCGCAGATGTTACCCAAAAGTTTCTGCCTTAGGGGTCGATTATTCTCCGGTCGCGGTGAATCTGGCTAAGGCAATGAATCCGAGTTCAAATTACTTATGCGCCGATATCACCAGGGTGCCATTACCGCATAAGTTCGATGTCGTGACCATGATTGAGGTTTTGGAGCATATCCCACCAGACGATATCTCACTGTTTCTTAAAGCAGTTTGTTCCACGCTGAACAATGAAGGCAGGTTGTTATTGACGGTTCCACACAAAAACAAGAAGCTTAATTCTAAGCATTTCCAACATTTTACGTCTAGAATGCTTGCTGCAATACTTGAGGAAGATTTTATAGTGGAGGCTATAGTTCCTTTTGATCGAATATCTAAATTTAATGCTGGAGTGTTACGGCTATTGGGCTATCGTGGTTCAAATTTCTTGATCACGAGTAGAGGGATAAACGATTGGTTGTTTAGAAGGGTATTGAAAGGTTGTCTGGATGAGCAATCTGAAAAGAGATGTGGTCGTTTGCTCGCGGTGGCCATGCCGAAATAGTTGTCAAGGACCACTAGCGTCCAGTTAGAAGCCGTTGAACATCAATTGGTTAACAATATCACTTTCGGTCTCGCTTGTAGCAATTTCCGCAAATAGCTGATGGATAGGTGCTTTGGAAAATACGTTCACACTGAGGACCTGCAAAACCCGGGCCATACTTTGCGTGATCTTGAGCTGCTTGTTGAGAATGGCGACCAGCAGGTAGGCGCTCACCGCGATCCAGATCTGCGTTTTCACCGCGTTCTCGCTGGTGCCATAGAAGGCCTTGATGCGCAGGTTCTGCTTGATCCACTTGAAGAACAGCTCGATCTGCCAGCGCGACTTGTAGAGCACCGCCACCATCAGGGCGCTGATCTCGAAGTTGTTCGTCAGGAAGACCAGGAGCTTGCCTGTTTCCGGATCCTTGAAGCTCACCCGGCGCAGATCGGTGGGGTAATGGTTCCGGGTCTTCGTGCCGCTGAGTCGAATGGTTTGGTCGGATCTCACGCCGGTGGTTTTGTCCACCTCGCGAGAGCTGCGCACGTAGTAGCGCAGGTTCGACTTGGCCCTGATGACGAAGAAGGCCTGGGCCTGGTCGACGCGGGCCAGCCGGAAGAAGTCCAGATACCCGCGGTCGATGATGTAAAACGCGCCGGCTTCCAGAACGATCCAATCCAGAGCGTTGACGTCGTGAACCTTGCCTTCGGTGACGGCGACGAAACTCGGAATGGCTGCCTGCACGTCGATCATGGTGTGCACTTTGATCGCCGCCTGGGCCCGCTGGTATCGCGCCCACGGAAACAGCGTCAGGCTCAGGTCGATGATCGAAGCATCCAGGGCGTAGACGATCTGATTGAGCGGTTCGAACTGGCGGTCCTGCGCGTAGAGCTGGCGCGCCTTGCCCATCAGTATCCCGGCCAAGTCGAAGAACACCCGCCAGTTGCGGTGTTCGTTCGCGTAGGCGAGGTTGGTGCGAGTGACTCGACCACGGATGCCCATCGCGTAGAGCAGTCGCGACTGCGACGCGAGGCAGGCTTCGATGTCGCGCAACCCCTCGCGATACGTCAGCTGAGCGAAGACCATGCACAACCATTGGTCACGTGCGGAAAAGGTGCGGCTGCTCCGCGGCATCGGATACCTCGACGCACATCGATCGAACTGTTCCCGATGCACCAGTTCGACGACCTGAGAAAAAACCAATCGGCCAGCGTTCATGCCGGCCAGTCTCAACGGCTTCGCAATTACACCGCATCCTCATTCAAATGCGTCACACCTGTTTCCCTGCCCAGCTCACTAATCCTTGGGAACTTACAAAATCTGAACGGGCGCTTAACTGGACAGTAGTGGTCAAGGACAAGGGAAGTGCACTGCGTAAATAGCAGATTACGATCGCGGTCTCTTGACTTTTTCTAATTTACTATTCTCAAAATTTCGACATTAGGCAGAATTATTATTACCACCTACGACTAGGTATTTTGAACAGCATATCCAATAATTTAGAAGTTCGAAAACTGGTGTGAGTACAGAAAAAGTATCAGTTATTCTGAATACGTTCAATAGGCAAAGCTCAGCCATTCGAACGCTTCGATCGATTTTAGCGCAGTCTTATCAGAATTTGGAGGTAGTCGTTGTAGAAGACGGTTGTGAGAGTTGCTTGCGACAATATTGCAGCGAATTTGCGTGCACGACCGGTCGAGAGGTTCGATATAGTAACCTTGGTATGCCCAGGGGATTGGCCTTTTCTCGGAACGTAGGTGTAACGATGGCCGACGGAGATTATATTGCATTTTGTGACGATGATGATGTATGGATTTCAAGTAAAATTGAGAGGCAAATTGAATTACTTCAAAGGAAAAGACATTCCGAAGCCCGTGCAGATAAAATCGGAGCTATTTACTGTGAAAATTTCATGTCAATTATTGGGGATTCTCGAGGTATAGTTCATGTGCCCGCTATCAACGACGGCAACTTGCGTGAATCAATAGTTCGGTTCGGCATTCATACGGTATCATCCTCTATGTTGATACCACGTTCGGTGCTTGAAGTAGTTGGCGGATTTGACGAGAATTTGAAGTCATGTATTGATCATGACTTTTGGATGAAACTGGCGGTTAATAATTATTCGGTTTATCCGGTAAGAGATGCGCTTGTTGTAGTGCCAACGCTACAGGGGCGTGACTCAATGATGACCAGAACCATGCAACGGTTGGCTGGGATCGATCAGTATGTTAATAAATGGCGGGGAACATATGAAGAATGGTGGCCAAACGGGCGAGGCGCAGTAGAGATCGAGAACTATCGAAGCCGAGTAATTGAATCGTTGGCGACTTCGAAGTTAATTGATTTCTCTTTGATGCCCGCGGTTTTGTGCATCTTAGACCTCCGTACAAGAGGCCGTTCACGTTGGCGCTTAATTTCAAGCATAGTGAAAATAGGATTTCGTGCTCTACTTGTCCATGTATTTGGGCGCTCAGAATTACATCGATGGAGGGCGCTATCAATTGAAACAAAAAGAAGGATAACAAATGCGTAGCGGTATGTATTGGTGGTTTTTGGCCTCCGCTATAGCGGTATTTTCTTGGGATTTTACCACTCTCGGGTTAGGGTTAGATTTTGGTGGCAGGTCCAGCATTTGCGATGTTTTATCCGGGGCCAATATTGTGTTGGCTATATGGCTGATTCAAAGAAACCCGATCAAGAATTTAGTTGATTATATGTTGGCCTTAGTTGTGCTCTCAGTATATTCCGCATGCACATTGTTAATGAATGCCGGAGTTTTGGGTAGTGAGGTTCTTCAATATCTCCAGTTCCAAATCCGGATGTGGCCGTTTTTCTCGCTGGTAGTTATCGGCCTTATACGTACGGACTTCAATAGAAAACTTTTACTTGCGATTCGCGATTCTTCAGTCGCTATAGTAATTATTGGCTATCTGCTATACTTTCTGATGATTGCGGGGATTGAATTTGAAATATTTGACTATGTGCGAGGCCGTAGCTACCTAAATTTGCCGCAGGCGACCAGTATTTTTTACGAGCCCGCTGCATACTCGCAATTCCTGGTAGCTATGCTTTTCATAAATTTTCGGTCTGTCGGAATGACTAAATTAGATCTGTCAATTTGTGCCAGTTTTATTATTTCGATTATTTTATCACAAAGTGTTGGTGGGGCGATCGGCCTTTTAGTATGGTTCGTAGTAATCTTTAGCCCAAGCATAGGATCTACTAGGTCGGGTCATATGAGAAACATATCGGTTTTTCTATTAATCGCGGCGGCGGGCGCTGTTATTCTATTTTTTATTATATCATCTGGCAATTCACGGTATGGCGGACTCTTCAGGCAAGATGCATTCGGTATTCTGCAATCAGGTTCTGGTGCAGTGCGTGTTACCGGTGAATTTATGGCCCTTCTTGAGCTAGCTCGTCAGGGTTTCTTTTCGCTTATGTTTGGGTTGGGCGACTTTGGGAGCAGGGATTTCAGGATGTCACTAGGATACTCTGCCGATGTTTCAGGGAATGGATTGGTTGAAATTATTTTACGCTACGGGGTTATCTATTTGACTTTTTTGATAAGCGCGTCGGCACTTCTCTTAAAGAAAGTAAAGCGATTCGTTAGATTTTGGCTATTTTTTGCCGTAATTGCTCAGATTGATGGGGCGATAGCCAAGCCTTGGATTTGGTTCTATCTTGCAATTTTCATGGTTGTAGAAGTTTCTTGTGCGGAACGTCCTCAAAATCGATTAGCTAAATACAGGGGATTTGTTCAAGAAACCAGCCCTCGCTGACATAAATAGCATTTAGTATGCGATCTGGATATCAGTACCTTTCTGGCAGGGATAACAATAGAGACTATAGATTTTATTCTCCGATGTCCTCGAAAGCGCATGTTTATGTAGTGGTTCCAGCCTTTCGTGAGGCGACCTATTTTTCTGCGTTTGTGAGATCATGGGAGCAGGTGAATGATGAATACTATCGTGTTGTGGTGGTATTGGTGAATGGTTGCCCTGGTGACGAGTTGTCTAAGAAAATTTCTTCATATGATGGCCCTTTAGATGTGGTTGAGATTTTGGGTTCTCCAGATTTATATTGGTGTGGATTAGTTTCATTAGGCCTCCAATTTGTCGTCCGCAATAGCACGCCGAATGATATTGTAATTCTGGCTAATATAGATATAAAGTTTGACGGCAATCCGCTTTCTGCTATATTTAAACGGATTTTATCAGGGGATAGTATTCAGGCTACTGTGCTTGTGGCGGACAGTGCCGGAGTCCTTTTGTCGGCGGGCGTGTTAGTTCGATCATGGATCTTGTCAATAAATAGGCATTTGATGCTCGGTCGATCGATGCATGAGACGACTGATGAATGGATTGAGGCAACTTATCTGCCCACGAGATTAATGGTGTTTCCATCGGTTGCGTTGAAGGTAGCAGGCTTGCCGAACTGCGATCGTTTACCGCACTATTGCGCCGACTATGAGTTCAGCAACCGATTACGTAAGAATGGCTATCGGGCTCTGGTCTATCTGGGTTTTGTTGTAAGGAACGATGAAAAGAATAGCGGATTCAGTACATTTACGGCCAACTCGGGACTGCGGAAGCGAATATCTATGGTCTTCAATATAAAGAGCAGTTTTAATTTGAGGTCGCGGTTTTGGTTTGTTATTTTGACATACCCGCGTTGGGCCATAGTTCCTGGCTTGATTTCGCATTTCAGTAAATTGTTTATTGAGCTGCTGATGGGTGGTGAACGGCTGAAACGCGTGCGCCTTCGAGGAAACAATTGATGCAGGTAGTAGTGTATTCACATTTTGATGCGTGTTATTTATTTCCATCAGTATTTTACCTATCCTGAACTTGGTGGTGGCACCCGTTCTTATGAATTCGCTCGGCGGTTTGTGGAGGCGGGACATGAGGTGCATATGATCGCCTCGTGGCGGGGGGAGTCCGAGCATACGACTTGGTTTCAAACCGAGGTGGAAGGGATCAAAGTTCACTGGTTGCCTGTCGACTACACCAATCGGATGGGGTTTCTGGCGCGGGTTCGTTCTTTTGCGAGTTTTGCTTTCGGCGCTTGTCGCTATGTGGCGCGGTTGAGGGGTGATGTGGTTTTTGCTACGAGCACACCGCTGACGATTGCTATTCCCGGAATCTACGCAGCCAAGCAGCTGAAGGTCCCGCTCGTCTTTGAAGTGCGCGATTTGTGGCCTGAGGCCCCCCGACAAATGGGCGAAATCAAAAATCAGTTCCTCTTCTGGCTGGCCACTCGTTTGGAATTCGCCGCTTACCGGAACTCCGCACACATCGTAGCCCTCTCTCCTGGAATGAAGGCCGGGGTGCTCGCCTCGGGGGTGCCTAAGCATCGAGTTTCGATGATCCCGAATTCCTGTGATTTGGATTTGTTTCACCCGGGTATCTGCGGACTGGAGCAGCGTCGGAAATTAGAAGTCGGGGATCGTCTAATGTTGGCTTATTTTGGCACGATGGGACCGGCAAATGGTTTGGACTTCGTGCTGGATGCCGCCGCTGAACTCAAGGGCCGTGGGCAAACCGGTGTCGTCTTTGTGCTACATGGCGACGGCAAGATGCGACCGCACTTGGAGCGACGGAAAGCGGTAGAAGGTTTGGATAATGTGATCTTTTCAGGCCCTTCGGACAAACTGACCGTGACGCGTTTGGCGGCTGCAGCCGACGTGGGACTTACCATTTTCAAGAATGTCCCGATACTCTACACCTGCTCACCCAACAAGATGTTTGACACACTGGCTGCAGGGCGACCGGTGCTGACGAATATGCCGGGATGGCTGACAGATACCGTCGAGCAGAATGGTTGTGGTATCGGCGTGCGTCCTGATGATCCTTCGGACTTTGCGAACAAGGTGCAGTGGCTTTTGGCCAATCGTGAGCGTCTGCCCGAAATGGGCCGCAAAGCCCGCGAGCTGGCAGAGCGGGATTTTTCCCGGGATGTGCTGGCTGGTCAGTTGCTGTCTGTGCTGGAGAGGGCGGTCGCGGCGAAGCCGCCGGTTAACCGAGAATAGTTAATTGTTAATGGGTAGGCGGCGCAGCCGCCAATCCGTGACGCAGTGAAGCACTGAGACAGTTAGGCGGTGGCGAACCGTGAGACGGTGAATCGGTCTGGAGGTGACGGCGGAGGTCGGACAGCAGACGACAGACGGCAGATTACATACCACAGACGACCGACAACAGAGCTCGGAAGGCGGACATGTAAAGTCTGGTAACCGATAACCGATAACCGATAACCAATAACGATTAACTATTAACCATTTTCCTATGCAGGAGCTGAAACGTCTACGTCGTGGTTGATGGATGGCAGCAGAGCTGCAGTTAATTGTTAATGGGAAATAGTGGCAGCAAGGCAGTCCTTCTTGGCCGATTTTCGATTCACCATTTTCGATTCTCCGGCGGCACAGTCGCCCTTACCAAATAACCATTCACCATTAACTATTCTCTTATGCAGGAGCTCTTACACATCGTTAACACCGTGCGTACAAACAAGGGACTGCCGGCCTTAGCGGCGCTCCAACCCGAGATGCGGCTGCGGGAGGACCTGGGGTTTGATTCGCTCGACCTCGCGGAGCTGACCGCCCGGATCGATGAGCGTTTTCACGTGGATGTGTTTGCTTGATTTTTGCTGTTGGAGGGGGCCAGCGAATTGTAAGCAAGCGACATTGACCGAAACGACAAATCTGGCAGGTTGGCACGCATGGACGCGCAGATTATACGACTGGCCAAAGCTGCTGGACTCGCGGCGCGAGCGGAACGGGTTCTGGTCTTTGGCTCGCAGGCGCGGGGTGACGCGTCTCCGGGCAGCGATATTGACCTGGCGTTGATCGTGCCCGACATCGTTAACCGGCGGGAGGCGCTTCGTGCCGCCATCAAGGCCACGTCAGAACGAAAAATGCCCTTGGATCTTGTGGTCCTGACTCATTCCACCTGGACGCAAGGGCGAACCTTGTTGGCGCGTCAAATCCGCCAAGAGGGCCTTATGGTCTATGGAAACTGACGGTGAAGCATTGCGGTGGCTTGATTTTGCCCGGGAAGATCTGGCCTATGGCGGCTTCGGACTTGAACGTTTCCCCCGCGCTGCCGCATGGAGTTTTCAGCAAGCGGGCGAGAAAGCCCTGAAGGCCGGCTTGGTAGCCAAGTCGATCGTGCCGCCACGAACCCACGATTTGGTTTTGCTGCTCAATTTGCTCGATCCCAATGGCTCCGAAGAATTGAGGACTGCCGTTCTCCAATTGGCTGAGATCAGTGCAGCGGCACGTTACCCCGACGATGATGCGGAACCGGTGGATGTGACATTGGCACGCAGTTATGAAGCGGCGGCAAAAACGGTGGTGCTGCATGCCGCCCAACAGCTCGCCCAAAAGTGACCGCATGGATGCTGTCGCATAGCGCCCCGGCGATTTCAGAGCGCGCGGTGGCGGGTGGGCGGTGATGCCGCCGGGAAAATCGTTGAATGGTCAATGGTTAATGGGGTGGCGATGCCGAGCCGTGTGACGGTGAAGCTGTGAGACGGTGTGGCGGGAACAAGCAGTAAAACGGTCAATCCGTGAAGCGTTCTGGCAGTTGAACGGTGTTTCAGTCCAACTATTTCACCGTCCAGTTTAACTCGCTCCGTGACCTCTGTTTCCTCCTGTAAAAAACACACCAATTATGGATCAGCTGACTGACATTGCGAATTTAGTGCGGATGAACAAGGGCCTGCCGGCTTTGCCGGCGCTGACGCCGGACATGCGGCTGCGGGAGGACCTGGGGTTTGATTCGCTCGACCTCGCGGAGCTGACCGCCCGGATTGATGAACGTTTTCACGTGGACGTGTTTGCGGCGGGGATTGTCTTCACGGTCGGCGAAATCGCGGAGCGATTGCGCCGAGGTTAATGGATAATTGTTAATGGTGAATGGGGTGAGGCGGCGCTGCCGCGGTGGCGATCCGTGAAGCAGTTAAACAGTCAAACGGTGAGGCGCCCTGACTAAAGGGGTCAGTCCGCTAGATGTTAATTTCTGGGTTTTTATCGCTGATCGACGCTGATCGCGGGACGGGGCTTGCCCGTCCTTTGGCGGGGCGTCCTGCCTACTGAAGATTGGGATGTAGCCGGCACGGCCTCGTGCCGGGAGAACGGAGGTTGCGCTGCTGCGCCGTCGCGGGACGGGGCGTCCCGCCTACAACTTCCCGCAGTTGGGTACGCTTTTTTTGGAATTTGATTTTTGGGCTTTTGGCTTTCCCGGCTCCGCCGGGTCGGGCTTTCGCCGCGGCGCAAAGCCGCGGCACGGGGGCGTCCCGCCTACAGCTTCAGAATTTAGGTCCAGCTCGCATCCAATAACCATTAACCAATGATCATTAACAAAATTCCAGTCGAGCATGCCTGATCCTCTCACCGACAAACCCTGGCTCGTGATGGGCGAGACTGGCGTCCAGTCCTCCTACGCTGAATTGGTGTCGGAGTTGCGGTCGACCGAATTGGAGGTGCGACGGATAGCCCGGCCGGCCAGCACCAGCGAAGGCTTGCGGCTCCTCTGTCACGCATTGGTCGCAGAGGTGGAAATGACGCTGGTGGATCCGCTTTTTCATCCGGGGGAGTTGGCCCAACTCGGCATCGATGCGACTCAGTTCGCGACTGTTCGGTGGGTGCCCGGCAGGTCGGAGCTCGTGCGGTCGGAGCTGATGCGACTGGCCGGCGGGGGGAGCCGCATGCGGCTCGGTTTGTTCACGTCGGGATCGACGGGGGTACCTTCGCGGGTTGAACACTCTTTGGGTACTTTGGCCCGGAACGTTCGGATCGGGGCGCGTCATGCTGCAGACATCTGGGCGCTGACATTTCGTCCGACCCACATCGCGGGCGTGCAGGTGTGGCTGCAGGCGTTGGCGAACGGAAACACCTTGGTCGATTTGACGGGGGTGCCGCCACGGGAGGCGCTCGAAGCCATGGCCGTGCACGGGGTGACGCATATTTCGGCGAGCCCGACCTATTACCGGTCACTATTGGGTACTCGGATGGCCCTGCCTGGGGTGCGCTCGGTTTCACTGGGCGGAGAGTTGGTGTCGTCAGAGTTGCTGAGCCAATTGCGCCCGCTGTTCCCGGCGGCGCGCATCCACAACATTTACGCCTCAACTGAGGCGGGCACCCTGCTGGAATCGGCTGGCGACCTCTTCCGGATTCCGGATGACAAGCGAACGGTGATCGAAATCAAAGACTGTCGCCTGCATGTGCACCGTTCGCTGTTGGGGAAGGTGGATGAAAAGCAGAAAACGGAAAGCGGACATCAGAACGCAGCCAGCGGAGTACAGACGGCGATGCCGCACGAGTCTCAGCTTTCAGCTTTCAACTTTCAGCTTTCAGAATGGTACGACACCGGAGATCTGGTCGACGAGGTGGAGCCAGGGCACTTTCGCTTTGTTGCCCGCGAACGCGACTGGGCCAATATCGGTGGGACCAAGGTCAATCCTCACGAGGTGGAGGAGGCCATTCGTGAGCACCCGGGGGTGAAGGAAGCTCGTGTGAGCGCTCAGCTGAGTTCGGTCACCGGGCAGTTGCTGGCTGCGGAGGTGGTGCTGGCGGCAAAGCCGCCGGTTAATTGTGAAAAGTTAATGGATGGTGGAGAGAAGGTGGCTTTGCCACCGGGGAAGGGTGAATTGTTAATGGATAGTGGGTCCAAGCCCGAAAACCCATTAACCAATAACCAATCACCATTATCCGATAACCAATCCCTATTAACCAATAACCCATCTCCAACAACCGCGCCGCAATTGAGCGAAGCAGAATTGCGGGCGTGGCTGGCTGCGCGCTTGCACCCGGCCAAGATTCCCCGGATCATACGATTTGTGATGGAGTTGCCGACGACCTATTCAGGCAAAACCTCAAGAAAATGAGCCAAAACATCCTGATTACCGGTGTGTCGCGGGGGCTGGGGCTGGAGATCGCCCGGGAGGTGTTGGCGGCGGGCTGGAATGTTTATGGGGTGAGCCGCACGGAATCACCGGCCTGGCAGGCGCTGCAGGCGGAGCAGCCGGAACGGGTGCATTTCCTGCCGCTGGACCTGGGTGAACCGGAAACCGCCGCCGCGGCCATTTTTGAGCAGCTGCTGCCGCCGGGCACGCCGTTGCACGGGCTCGTGAACAATGCCGCGGTGGCCTATGATGATCTCGTGACCAACCTCGATGTGGCCCGGCTCCGCGCCATGTATGCGGTGAATGTGTTTGCCCCGATGGTGCTGACGAAGGCCGCGATCCGCCGCATGCTGGTGGAGCAGACGCGCGGCAGCCTCGTGCATGTCTCGTCGGTGTCGGCCCACACGGGCTACAAGGGGCTCGCGATGTATGCGTCGACCAAGGGCGCGCTCGAGGCCTTCTCGCTCGGCACCGCCCGCGAGTGGGGGGCGCGCGGCATCCGCTCGAACTGTGTGGCCGCGGGGTTCATGGCCACGGAGATGAGCGCGAAACTGACCGATGAGCAGCGGCAGCGGATTTTCAACCGCGCGGCGCTCAAGCAACCGACCGGCCTCGAATCCGTGGCGGCGACGGTGGTGCACCTGCTCGGCGCCGGCGCCGCCTCGATCACCGGCGAAGTGGTGCGGGTGGATGGGGGAGCGATATGAGCGCTGCGCGCTCATATCGCGGTGAGACGGTGGCAAGCGGTGAGACGGTGGCAAGCGGTGAGACGGTGGCACGGTGAAGCAGTGAGGTAGTGACGAACCGTTAAGCGGTGAGGCGGTGAAGCTGTGGCAAGCAGTGAAGCGGTGACGAACCGTTAGGCCGTAAAACGGTGAGGCTGTTTTACGGTGTTACTGATTCAGAGTTTCACGGAGCTGGAAGAGTGGTGCAGTTTAGCACTGAGACAGTGTCGCCGTGTTACGGATTCACTGTTTCACAGGATTGCAGGTGGACGGTTTGATGCTTGTGACCTGGTTCTGCGAAGATTCGAATTGCCGGCATGAAAGCCCAATATGTGCACGAACTGGAGGCTTACAAAATGGCATTTCAGCTGCAACAGGCGGTATTTGAAGCGTCGAAGGTCTGGCCCAAAGAAGAGACGTATTCTTTAATCGACCAAGTGCGCAGGTCATCGCGTTCCATCGGTGCTAATCTTTCCGAGGGATGGGCCAAACGCCGTTATCCGGCTCACTTCCTGAGCAAGCTGACTGACGCTGATGGGGAGCTGGCCGAGACCCGGCACTGGATCGCCACGGCGAAAGCCTGTGGTTATTTGAATGATGAAGTCAGTCGTTCACTCGGATGTCAGTCTGACCAGGTTGGAGGGTTGTTGGGTGGCATGATCCAAAAACATGCCCTGTTCTGCTTGCCCCCGGAGGGGTGAGTTTCACTGTCTCACTGTTTTACTGAAATGAGCGCTTTACCGGGATTGGTGATCATCGGCGCCGGCGGCTTTGGCCGGGAGATGGTCGCGTGGGCGGAACAATCGGTGCAATTCGGGCGCGACTGGGTGATGAAGGGGCTGATCGACGACAACCTGGATGCGCTCAAGGACCGGCCGAGTCCCGCGAAGTTGCTCGGTCGGATCGAGGATTACCAGCCGGCGAGCGATGAGGTATTCATCTGCGCCTTGGGTGTGCCGGCGATCAAACGCAAGTGCTCGGAGCTGATTGCGGCCCGTGGCGGACGGTTCACCCGCGTGATCCATCGCACGGCCGTCCTGGGCCACGAGGTCGAGTTGGGCGAGGGCGTGATCCTTTGTCCGCATACGGTGGTGTCGGCCAACAATCGGCTGGGGCGCGGCGTGGCCGTGAATCTGCATGCGTCGATCGATCACGATGCCAACGCGGGCGACTGGAGCCAGATCAACTGCCACTGCGATCTGACGGCGGCGGTCGAGGTCGGCCGCGAGGTGTTCATGGGCAGCCGCGTGTCGGTGATTCCCAACGTGAAGATCGGCGACGGTGCCTATCTCGGCGCCGGGGCGGTCGTGCTGCGCGATGTGCCCGCGGGCTGGAAGGTCGTGGGCAATCCCGCCCGGCGTATTGGTTGAAGGGTTTTTGCATGCCCAAAAAACAAACGGTTCTGATCATGGCGCTCGCGGCGCTGGTGTTGGTGGCGGGCTTGGGGCTGCAATTGGTGCGGGTGCGCGACATCAAGACGGGTGACCGCTCCACGGCGGCGCGCCCGATCGGGCTGGCGGAGCGGATGCCGCTCGCGCCGGCGGGTTGGGTGGGGATCGACGAACCGCTCGGGCCGACGGAATTCATCCAGTCGGCGGTGGAGCAGAACCTGAATTACGACGACGTGGTCAACCGGATCTACCGCCAGGGCGGACGGAATTTCGGGCTGTATGTCGCGTTCTGGACGCCGGGCCGCATGCCGGTGCAAAAGGTGGCCTCCCACACGCCCGACCGCTGCTGGAGCGAGAATGGCTGGACTTGC
This sequence comes from Opitutaceae bacterium, assembly GCA_019455245.1. Lineage (GTDB taxonomy): Bacteria > Verrucomicrobiota > Verrucomicrobiia > Opitutales > Opitutaceae > Cephaloticoccus. Next base: position 19,470 of record JACFMR010000032.1, on the reverse strand, counting down.
GAAGAATTGCGTTCCGGCGAGGAACTGGACTACGGCGCGGGGCAGCTGCTGCCCGCGTATTGGCGGCGGTTCGCCACACCCGGTGGCTCCGCCGGCCAGCAATACGTGCTCTACTGGCACCTGGTGGGCGGCGAGCCGTATGACTACGGTGACGGTCACAACCGCCGGCCGAATCCGGTGAAGTGGTGGCGCGACACTGTGCACTACGCAATCAAAGGCAGTGCGGAACAGTATTTCATCCGCCTGACCAGCGACCGGCCGTTTGCGGAGATCGAGTCCGACCCGGGGTTTCAGGAAGTGCTGGGCGCCCTCGCCAAGCTCGGGCTGGCGGCGGTGCCGCCGAGGAAAGCTGAAAGCTGAAACTTGAAAGCTGAGGGCAGATTTCGGATCGCGTAAAGCGGGACAGGGCCGCCGAGGGGGTGGTCTTCACCGTCGGCGAAATCGCGGAGCGATTGCGCCGGACATCAGCAACAAATTCCAAACCACAACCCAATTGCCGCCGCGCTTGTAGTGTAATTAGCCGGCCTTTGAGGTCATTGACTGAAAAACGCGGCGTAATCGAAACCATAATGGACTTTTTACGGTGTTCGGGCATGGTGATCGCATGAAGTTGGTCCTGGAATTTCCGGAGGAGGCGTTTTCGAGTTTACGGCAGGCGCCCGAGAACTTCGGGACGGAGCTCCGACTGGCTGCCGCGGTAAAGTGGTTCGAAATGGGCAAGGTGTCGCAGGCCAAGGCGGCGGAATTGGCCGGGTTGTCGCGCGCCGATTTTATCGCGAGTTTGCAGCGGTTCGGGGTATCGCCCATCCAATTGCGTCCCGGTGAACTCGAAGCTGAAGTCGGAGCGTGAGTGTCTGGATCGTAAACGCTTCACCTTTGATCCTGCTGGGCAAGGTTGGACGCTTGGAGCTGCTCACCGGTTTGGCCGATCGGTTGATTGTCCCGGCTGAGGTGGCGGCCGAGGTTTCAGTCGGTCCCTCCGATGATCGGGCGCGCTTGTGGCTGACAGGCGAGGGATCGGTTGCAATTGAGACGTCCGCTCCAGCCAACCCGAAGGTCGTCGCGTGGGACCTCGGAGCAGGCGAGACTGCAGTGATTTCTATGGCACTGTTGCACCCGGGTGCGACTTGTCTCCTCGATGACCGAGCCGCCCGCGACTGTGCCGCGGTGTTCAATCTGCCGGTGCTGGGAACGGCGGGGGTGTTGGTGCGGGCGAAGCGAGCCGGATTGATCGGCGCTGTCCATTCAGAGATCGAGCGTTTGCATGCCGCGGGTGCGATGATTTCCGATCAGGTCGTCAAGGATTGCCTGCGCTTGGCGGGCGAAGACTGAGGGCTGATACCTGAGGGCGGATCGCGTAAAGCACCGTGGGTGCCACGCGACTGGGGGGAGCAGGTAGTGAGGGAATGAGGGAGTGAAAGAGTGAGGGAGTTAAGGAGTAAGGGAATGACCCGCCTTCGCCGAGCCTACGGCGCGGCAAGGGGAGAGCGGCGCGATTGCGCCGTCGCGGGACGAGGCTTGCCCGTCCTTTGGCGGGGCATCCCGCCTACATTTCGCCTGTGATTCCCTTTTTGGATTTTGGGACTGTCTGATGTCGGCTTCGCCTCGGTAGGGATTTCGCCGCGACGCCATGTCGCGGCGCCAGGGTGCCACGCGACTGAGGGCGTCGCGTAAAGCACCGTCGGGCGGTCATCTGACGTCTGACATCGGACGTCTGACTTCCGGATCGGGCCGGTTTCATTTTTGGCGTTGTCTGATATCGCCTTGCAGGCTCGACAGGCCATTGGGCGTTGATATTTCGCCGCGACGCCATGTCGCGGCGTGAGGGGGCGCAGCCTGCGCGCATGGCGGCAGCCGCCATGGGCGCCAGTTGAAGTTCAAAGTTTAAGTTGAAGTGTTGGGAGGTGGAGGGGATTGACCCGCCTTCACGCGAAGCTTCCGCCTTCGTCTGACTTCGGCGTGACAAGTCGGCGCGGCAAGATGAGCGCCGTCTCGGGACGAGGCTTGCCCGTCCTTTGGCGGGGCGGCCCGCCTACACCATTGTGGGCGACGGTGCCGCAAGCTTGCCTGGAGGCCCAAAACAGGCACATTGCCGGTTATGAGCACGACGTTACAGGTTGACCTTGATCCCCGGGTTGTCGCCTTCGCGGAAGCGGAAGCCCGCCGCCGGGACACCACCGTGACGGCAGTCATCAGCCAGCAGCTTCAGGTGATGGCCCAGAACTGGCAGGATAGTGAAGCCCAACGCACCCCGTTGACTGACTCCCTGCGGGGGGTGTTGCCAATGGCCTCAGACCGGGAGGTCGAACAGGTGCTGTCGGAAGAACTGATCCGCCGTCATGGCTGAGCGGGTCGTATATCTCGACACCAATGTTGTGTTGGATCATCTGATGGACCGGCAACCTTTTGCCGAGTATTCCCACCGGTTATTCGCCTTGGCGGAAACAGGAAAACTGAAGCTGTATGTGTCCGCCCTGACTTTCTGTCACCTGTATTACCTGCTGACCAAAGCTTCCGGGCATCACCAGGCATTGGAATTGCTCCGGCAGTTGCGGCAATTGGTTCATGTGTCAGGACTGGGGGAGCGGGAGATTGACGCGGCATTGGCCGCACCGGGCCGCGATTTTGAGGATCAGGTGCAGTATGCATCGGCCCAGACAATCGGGCCGGTGGAAGCGATCCTGACCCGCAACCGCCAAGACTTCCCGGCTGTAGGGTTGCCCGTCTGCGCGCCGGATGAATTTCTGGCCCGGTTTGAGTCCGCGGGGTAGGTGGTGGCGGGAGCTTTCCCGACCCCAATTGGATTCGTTTGAAGGTGCTCTACTGCTATCTGGTGGGCGGCAAACCGTATGACTATGGCGACGGTCACCGCATCCGGTGAAGTGGTGGCGCGACACCCTGCACTACGCGATCGAGGGCAGCGCCGAACAGTATTTCATCCGCCTGACGAGCGACCGGCCGTTTGCGGAGATCGAATCCGACCCGGGGTTTCGGGAAGTGCTGGGCGCCCTCGCCGGGCTCGGGCTGGCCAGCCGTCGCTGAGCCTATGGCTGGCAAGCGGCGGCGCCGAGCCCAGCCAGTTGAAGTTCAAAGTTTAAGTTGAAGTGTTGGGAGGTGGACGGATTCAGGGGACGGATTCAGGGGGGCAGTCCGCTATTTGTTAATTTCTGGGTTTTGACCGCCAATCGATGCGAATGAACGCGAATGGAGGGCAACTGCGATTAACGTAAGCGTCCGGTCGGGTGCCTTGGTGTGACGTATTGCTGTCACCGGCCAAGTTAAAACCAGCCAGCCATGGTCTGGCTCATTCAACCACCTGATTTTACGCAAGAGACCAGAGCGTATTATTTCCAAGAAGCTCCATAAGAGCGACATGCTCGGAGTTTCTTGGAAACAGAACGCAAAGTTACGTGATTTGCGGTGGTTGAAATATCCCGGCCCGAAGTGGCTGAAATGAACCGGCCGGTGACAGGCAGGTTCTCAGGGAGAGGCGGGGGATTGGTTATTTTCTCCGGGGAATGAGCCGAATGCTGGTTTTTATCCGAAGGCGGACCATCCGAGCGAAATACCGCCCTTGGGCGTACTCAATGCCTCCTGTGGCTGGCCCGTTTGCCCCCGAAGGCCTGATCGAAGACGGGTTCCCACTTGATGTGGTGGAGCTTGAGCAACCGACGAAAGGCCGGCCGGTGCCGCTGTGGAATGACTTGGTTTTTCCGCCAGCGATAGAGTGCCGGGGAGGTAACGTGGAGTGCGGCGGTGAGCTTTTTTGCCGGTCGCACAAGTGTGACCAGCCGGGCGGCCACCGAATTGACCACCGGGACCGGCCCCAAATGCTTTCGAACGGGGCCGAATATCCCCTCATCGAGCCTGATTTTCGCGAGCTTGGCCAATTTCCTGAGTTGGCTCCGAAACCGCTCGGAGGGCAACCGGGCGGCCTTGATCCACTTTGAAACCGTGCACGGATGGACCTTGAGCAAACGGGCGATGTTCTTGGGTCCGCCCAACAGCAGAAAGAGGCCCCGAAGGCTGGAGGGCTGGCGGATAAATGAGGGCAAGGGCACCTTGCGGGCATGGGCCAGCCCGATCAGCGCGTCATGATACCCGCCGGGAACGGAGTTGGTTTTTTCCATCGTTGATACGCGTTGCTGGCTGATCCCCAGATGCTGGCAAAGCCACTGTTGCGTGCCGAGCGCCATGAAAAACAAGGCGGTTGGGGTGCCGAATTTCGACCAGGGGCGGCGAGGGGGGCAATCGCTGCCGAAATCCTTCACGGCGACCTTGAAGCCTTTCTTTTTGGCCAGTCTCGTGAGCTGCTTTCGGTAGCGTTCCGAGATCCGCCCCGTGATGGTCCATTTTTGGACCGTGGAGAGGCTGGCATGCATTTGATGGGCGACCGCGTGGGCCCCGCCCAGCCGTTCAATGAACCCGCTGACATGGCGATTGCCGTACCGCGCCCGGGTCGGATGGACAAAGGGATCGATCACGCAGCGGAGCAGCTGCTCGGCCGAGTAGGGGATCCTTCTTTTCTTGGCGATCGCCTCCAGCTGATGAATGAAGGCGGCGGGGGCCGTGCCGCGAGTGGCGCACTGGGAGACCATGGTCGGTGAGCAGCCGGTTGTCCTGGCCAATCCCGCCCGGGATCCGAGCCGATCCATCAGTGTGGTCAGCTCGCGCACCGGAAGGATGCTGAAGGCAGCGCTGAGAAGATATAACGGGGGCAAATCATCAGGCCATGAGCTGGCGTTGCCTCTGCAGGCAAAGACCGCATCGCAACCCTCCGCCGGATGGGTGCGGCTGTAAGACCCGGCGTGGTATTCCACCTCGACGGAGAAGGTATGGCCACGGTAGGCAAAGGTGATATCCGGGAACGCCCCTTGGATGCGTCCCAAGGTGGCCCCCCGTTGGAGCAGGTAGTAAATGAGTGCGGCCGTGGTCTCTGACTCGTTGGAGGGCGGAGGCAGTTGTTGGGGAAATGGCGGTTTCGGTGCAGGCGAAAACAGGCTTTGCAGCACGCGGTTTCGTTGGTGTTTGGTCGTGGAAGAATTGCTTTTGGGCATGGTGGTGAAGGGGAGGATGGGGATGTTTTGCCGGGCGAGTGTCCCTCGCCACCACCCGGGGCAGAGTTGAGTCTGTCGGGTGGTGGCTTGGGGTGTTTCTGAGTCACCGGGTTTTCACTCAGTCGGATCCTTTTGTATTCCCGGTCGGGCGCAGCCCGCGGGACAAGGTGAAGGCCAGAACCTTGAGGGCTGGGTCGCTCCCCGTCAGCGGGACGCCGGATTCCTGGACGAGCCCAAGCGACAAATGCAGGCTGCCGAAGGAGGCGCCGACGAAGTGGGCGAACATGATCCAGCACAGCTGCGCCCGGGCGATGCCGGCAGCACGCAGCTGTTGGATGCGTGGGTGGATGAGTTGGGGCATGGTTTGCTCCATGGGGATAAGCCTCTGGATGAGTGCCGCCGGTGCCTCCGGAAATGGAGGCGGATCAGGCGGGCCGGCGCGAGGTGAACGCGGGCAGGGCCCCGATCGTCGAGGTCGGACAGACGGACGGGCGGGGCAGTCGCTCCTCCGCTGGATCGAGGTGGTTGACCAACTCGAGGAGGGCCGTAGGGCCGACCAGGTCAGGGAACACCGAAACAAAAAAGGATCGAACAGACTCGCAGAGTTACCGCACGGGACGGCGCCGGCGAAGGCGGCGACGTTCCGGGTTTGAAACGGAACCAACCCCATGCAAATAGGAAGGCTTGGGTGGCGGTGGCCCTACGCGTTGACGGGTCGTAAGAACGGCCAGTCCGTTATTGGTTTAATTCTGAGCTATAAACCGCGAAGGACGCGAATGAACGCGAATGGAGGGCGGCAAGCGGACGGCGAATCGCGTATAGGCACCGGTGGTGCCACGCGACGGAGGTCGGATCGCGTAAAGCACCGTGGGTGCCACGCGACGGACGACGAACAACTGACTTCGGACCTCTGACGTCTGACAGCTGACATCGGATGTCGGACATCGGACGGTTGAGGATTCAGCGATCAGTCGTGAATGATTAACGATTGCCGGGTTAGTTCCAGAAAGGCTTCAGCGACGAAGGCAGAGGCAATGGCCGGCAGATGCGTTTCGATAAATTGGAGCAGCAGGGAGTTGCTGATGTTGTCCGTGGCAATTACGAGCAGTCGTTGGGGGCGACCGGACAGCGTGCGTTGAATCACAAAATCGGCGTCCTTGGTGACAACCGCGGCGGCGGTGGCATCCGCGCAAGTGCAAACGGCTTGACCGGCCGTGCGGTTGCCTTCCGGCAGATCAAGGGTGTGCACCGCTTCATGCCCCAATTCATTCAGCCGCCGCGTCAGGCGGCGGGGTAACTGGGCGTCGACCACGAACCTCACGAGGCGAGGGCGACCGTGGTGCGGGTGCGGGCCAGCTTGGTCGCGTAGGCCAGGCAAGCCTGGATGTCTTTGGCGACGAGATCGGGATAATCAGCCAGGATTTCCGCGGTGGTCATGCCGGAGCTGAGCAGTTCCAACACGGTTTCCACCGGGTAGCGCAGGCCGCGAATACACGGTTTTCCGTGGCAAATCCCGGGATCGACCGTGATGCGCTCAAGCAAGTTCATGCGTTAAGGCTACTTGAAGCAAAGTGAGGGTCAAGTGGGGGCGGGGGCTCGCGTAAAGCACCGTCAGTGCCACGCGACTGACGGTGGAGGGCGGAAATCTGACATCTGACGTCGGATGGCTGATACCGGACGGCGGTTTGACCCCGGTGAAAACTCTCTTGCGGGCGGGATCGATCGGGTTATCGTCATACGCATGGAAACCGTCACCATATCCCCGAAGTTTCAGGTCGTGATTCCGCAAAAGATCCGCGAGTCGATGGGTTTGAAGTCCGGAGAAAAGGCGGGCGTGATTTCCTTTCGCAATCGCATCGAGTTCATCCCGATCAGGCATGTGCGTTCGTTGCGGGGCTATCTGCGGGGCATCAACACCGCGTTTGATCGCGAACCGGACCGGCCGTGAGCATGAACGTCGTCGATTCCTCCGCCTGGCTGGCTTATTTCGCCGGCGAGCCGGCGGCGGATTTCTTTGCCCCGGCCATTGAGGATACCGCCCGGCTGATCGTGCCGGTGATCTGTCTGTATGAGGTGTTCCGGGTCATCCTCCGGGAACGGGGCGAGGAGGATGCTTTTGCCGCGGTGGTCGCGATGCAACAGGGCCGGGTCGTCGAGTTGGACGCCACCCAGGCGATTGAGGCGGCGGCCACCGGGCATGACGAGAAACTGGCCATGGCGGATGCCATCATATACACGATCACCCAACGGCATGCCGCGACCCTGTGGACGCAGGATGCGCATTTTGCGTCCAAACCGGCGGTGCGTTACCTGGCAAAAACCGCCGGTTGAGCGGGCGGCGTTGCGGCGCTGTCGCGGGCCGGGGCTTGCCCGTCCTTTGGCGGGGCGTCCCGCCCACATGCGACTGACGTCTGAGGGCTCCGGTAGAATTACTGCACATCCTCAATTTCAGTGATCATCACCAACCGTGATGGGTGGTCCACCCAGTAGGTGAATACCATGCCGTCGACGAGGAGATGATCAATCGTGCGCCCGTCTTGGTCGGTGAGCTGATAATCACTTTCAAGAAAGGGATAGCGCGCCAATTCGTAAGCCCGATCCATCACGATTCGCTGGCGGCGTCGAGGCAGCGACAGGATGGACTCAGTGGCGAGGTTAGAAAAACTGGGGCGGTACTGACGGGATTCAGCCGCGGGCGATCCGCGCTTCCAACTCTTCCGCCGACACCCGCTTGCCCGCTTTCATGGCGCGAATCCTCCCGGCCGTCGCTTGCCGCCACTCGGGGGTGCTGTGACGCAGGCGAATGAGATAGGCGTGAAGCTCTTTACGATCCCGCTTCGAAAGGCGGCTCGCAGCTTGCTTCAGTTCAAGGAGGCTCATGAGAAAAACATGCCACGAGGTTCGGTGCGGTCAAACCCTGGGCGGACGTTCTGGGTGGTGGTCGCCCCGCCGAAGATGGCGTATTAGACGGCGGCGCGTCGCGCCGCCGCCAGCTGGTCGCGTAAAACACCGTCGGTGTCACGCGATTGACGACGGACCCGCCGTCGCTCCTGCGGAGCTATGGCGCGGCAAGCGGAGGGCGGACGCCTACGCCTAGTCGAGGAGCATTACCCTATGAATCGGACCAAGTGTCAGATGCTGGCAGAGTTCATAAGCCTGGCGTCCTATCGATTTGCAACCAGCTCCTGGAAAATAGCTTATAGCAACTGCTGTACCCACCATGCGCGGCGTCGGCTTCATCGGTGAAAATACTCCAGTAGAAAGCCGGATTACGCTCTTTTTGTATGGCCAGGACATACATTCGTATGTTTAAAACATCCGTATTCCCGTGAGCGTGCTTAACCTTCTCTTCCCGCAAGTCCGTGCCGAGTTGCTGCGCCTGCTTTTTTGCGATTCACGCAAGGAGCTGCATTTGCGTGAGTTATCCCGCCGTAGCCAGCTCGCATTGGGCACCTTGCAGGCAGAGGTGCGCAAACTCGCCGCCGCCGAGCTGATCGTCGCCCGGCGCGATGGCAACCGACTCTACTACCGCGCCAATACCGCTCATCCGGTGTTTCCGGAGCTGCAAGGGCTGGCGCTCAAGACCTCCGGCCTGCGCGAGCCATTGGCGGCGGCGCTCGCCGGGCTCGACGGGGTGCGCCTGGCCTTGGTTTTTGGCTCGCAGGCTTCGGGCACCGCAGGTGCGGCCAGCGATGTGGATTTACTGGTTGTTGGCAGCGTCGGCCTGCGTGCGCTCGCCCCGCGCCTGCGCCCGGTCGCCGCTACTCTCGGACGTGAGATCAATCCCCATGTGCTCTCCCCCGACACCCTTTCCGCCAAGGCACGCTCGGGCGATGCCTTTGTCGCCAGCGTTCTGGCCGGACCCAAGCTCTGGATTATAGGAGGAGCCGATGAACTTGGAGCTCTGGTCTGAAAACGGCTGGCTGCGGCCTCATCGCACCAACCGCACCCAGCTCGCGGAGCTGTTCGCCATCGTGGAGCGCGATCTCGACGACGCCCGCACCGAGCGCCTTTCTCCCGACTGGCAGTTTGGCATCGCTTACAACGCCGCCCTCAAACTCTGCACCATCCTGCTCTACGCCGAGGGCTACCGGCCTGAAAAAAGCCTCGCTCACTACCGCACCTTGCAAGCACTGCCTCTCATCCTCGGCACCGTGCGGCAAGACGACGCCGACTACCTCGATACCTGCCGCAACAAGCGCAACACCGCCGAATACGACTCCGCCGGTCGCATCAGTCCCGAGGAAGCCCGCGAACTCGTCGCCTTCGCCACCGAACTGCGCGCCACCGTGGAGGCGTGGCTGCGCGAAAAACACCCCGGACTGGCGTGAACGTTTGGATTTGCAGGGAGTGCCCCGCCTTCGCCAAGCCTAAGGCGCGGCAAGCGGACATCGGACTTCGGACGTCTGACTTCCGGATCGGGCCGGTTTCATTTTTGGGCTTTCCCGGCCTTGCCGGGCCGGGTTGATGTCTTGACATCAAAAAAATGTGATGTCTGGTTGCAGCCATGAGAACCACCCTGACCTTGGAGCCCAAGATAGCGGAGCGGTTGCAGCAGGAGGCCGCCCTGGGGCAGCGCAGTTTCAAGCAGATCGTCAACGAGGCCCTGGCGCAGGGGCTGGGGTTGCAACCACCGCCCAAACGGAAACCGTATCGGGTCAAACCGCACGCCTCCGCTTTCGTGCCGGGCACCGACGCCGGGAAATTGAACCAGTTGGCGGACGAACTGGCCGCGGAGGAATTCACCGCCCGGCAGGACGCCCGGCGGATCGGTTGAACCGGGACCATGATCGTTCCGGACATCAATCTGTTGGTTTATGCGCACAACGAGCGGGCGACCGACCACGTCAAGGCGCGGGCGTGGTGGGAGGGTTGCCTGAACGGCGCCGTGCCGGTCGGACTGCCGTGGGTATCGATCGCCGGTTTCCTGCGCTTGATGACGCATCCGCGGGTGCTGGTGCAGCCGATGGAGGTAGCCGTGGCCGTGGCCCGGGTGCGGGAATGGCTGGAACAGCCGCCGGTGCGGATCTTGTCGCCGGGATTGAAATTTCCCGGGCTTTTTCTGGGACAACTGGAACGGTTGGGCACGGCGGGCAACCTGACCACCGACGCCCAGCTGGCGGCCTTGGCCATGGAATATCAGGCCGAGCTGCACAGCAACGATGCAGACTTCGCACGCTTCCCGGGCCTGCGTTGGGTGAATCCGTTGGCGTGATCGCTTTGCGTAAAGGAGTCGGTAGCTGTTAGCCGGTAGCTGGTAGCTAGGAGCTGATGGGGCGCAGCCTGCGCCGATCGCCGGGTTCCCATTTGGCGTGGTCAGATGTCGCCTGGCCGGCTCGACAGGATTTTGGGAGTGTCTGATGTCGGCTTCGCCTCGGTAGGGATTTTGCCGCTGAAGCCAGGTCGCGGGACGAGGCTTGCCCGTCCTTTGGCGGGGCGTCCCGCCCACAACCGAACCTGAGAGAGTTTGCCGGTTTCATTTTTGGATTTTGCTTTTTAGGGTTTTGAGATTTCGCCGCGACGCCATGTCGCGGCGTGAGGGGTACCACGCGACTGGGGCTATGAGCGAAGAGCTATGAGCTAAAAGCCAGGAGCTGGGATCGGAGGGCGGCTCCGCCGGTTTGGCGGAATCGTTTACAAGGCCGGTCCGTTGTGCCTGCCTTTTGGTTTATGTCGTTCCGAACCTGGAGTCTTCTCGGTCTGGTCTGCGGTCTCTTGGCCGCGGGCCCGGCCGTGGCGGCGCCGGGGAAGTCGCGGGCGCATGAGCGCTGGCGCGAACTGCTGCAGGTGGAGCGCTGGTTCATGCCGGGCGAACTGGGCCGCGAAGCGGGGGCCACGCCGCCGGCGCTGACGGACCGGGCGTTTCTGACCCGCGCCTTGGGCGGGGCCACGCGGGCCAACGACGGCGGGTGGGCTGAATTCAACCGGTTGACCCCGCGGCTGGCGTTTTCGCACAACCTGAGCCGGGTGTTTCCGCCGGCGCTGCACGCGGAGCATCCGGAGTTTTTTCCCGAAGAAAACGGCCGGCGGATCCGTCCGCCCGACGGCTCGGGCTGGTGGAACCCGGATCTGGGCCGCGAGGATGTGGCGGATTTCGCGGCGGAGGCGGCGCTGGCGCATTTTCGGGCGGAGCCCGAGGCGGTGTCGTTTGCCCTCGGGGTAAATGATGCGCTGACTTTCGGCGATTCCGCCGAGACGCGGGCGCTCGTGCTGCCGTTGCGCTGGTTTCGCGGCCGGCCGGATTTTTCCAATCTGGTGTTCACCTTCATGAACCGGGTGGCGGCGCGCACGGCGCGGGAGTTTCCCGACAAGTATGTGGGGGCGCTGGCCTATTACTGGTGCGAGGAGGCGCCGGACTTTCCGGTCGATCCGCACGTGATCCCGTTCCTGACCGCCGACCGGGCGCAGGGTTATGACCCCGCGTATGTGGCCGAGGACCGGGCGCTGCAAAAACGTTGGGTGGAGGCACTGCGGGTCGGCGCCCGCCTTCGCTCCGGTGGAGCTACGGCGCGGCAAGCAGACGGCCCGCCTTCGTTCAACTACGGCGCGGCAAGCGGACGACAGATGACGGAGGGCGGGGCGGTTTCTGCTGAAAATTATTTGGGCGCGGACCAAGTTTACCTGCCGAAGGCAGCGCCGGAGGCGACCAGGGGTCCGGCCCTACAGCTTCCAGCCAATAGCTCCAAGCTCGCAGCTCCCAGCCTCCGGCTGGGAATATACGATTACATCTACGGTCATGGGTTTCTGATTCCGCGGTTGCATCCGCATTTGCTCGCGGACCACCTGCGCTATACGCGGGGCCTGGGCTTCACGGATTATTTTGCGGAGATGACGCCGAACTGGGGCCTGGACGGGCCGCAGCCGTGGCTCGTGGCGCAGTTGCTGCAGGATCCGAAGCAGGACGCGGACCGCTTGCTGGGCGAATACTACCGTCGTTATTTCAAGGAGGCGGCGGGGCCGATGCGGCGGTTTTTCACGCGTTGCGAAGAAATCTGGCTGGGGCAACCGGGGCCGACGTTCTGGTTGAAGTTTTTCCGCAACGAGCAGCAGGCGGTGCTGTTTCCGCCGGAGGTTTGCGCGGAACTGCGCGTTTTGCTCGACGAGGCCGCGGCCGTGGCGCGGCGGCCGGTGGTGCGCGAACGCGTGCGGCAGGTGGGGGCGGCGTTCGGGGTGACGGAGCGGTTTGTGACCATGCAAACGACGCGCATGCAGCTGAACCGGGCCCTGCTGCTGGGGACGGGCGAACCGGCGCAGTGGTGGCGCGACCTGCGGGCGTTCCGGGCGGCGCGGGATGAATTCGAACGGTACACGCTGGACCTGCAGGCCCGCGAGCCGCTGCTGATCGCTCCGTTTCGGTGGGACGATTACCTGAAACACGATCCGACCATGAACACGCTGGTGCGGCTGGCCGGAACGGGGTTTGCGCCGGAACCGGAGACGCTAACGCCGGCGGAAGCCCGGTTGTTGGCCCTGCTGCGCCAGCCGTCGCGGGCGGATGCCATGCAGCACGGGCGTTTCACCGGCCCGCCGCAGCCGGTGCGCCGGCTCACGGAATTGGATTACACGTTGCCGTTGCCGGCGCCGTGGTTCAGCAAGGTTGAGCCTGCGCAGCATCACCGGGTGGAACTGCGCGAAGACGCCGGGGATGAAGGTCGGGTGCTCTTCATTGCGGGTCAGCGCAACACTTCGCTTTCGCAGTGGTGCGGCGTGGCCGGCGCGGAAGCGGCGGTCGCCCGGATACGCTTGCGCGGACACCTGCAACCCGGGGCGATGCTGGCCGTGGCGGTGGGGTGGTTGGACGTGCGGGACCAGCATCTGGCGGTGTCGCGCCTGTTGCTGCCCCCGGGCGACTGGCCGGACTGGGTCGAACTGTTTCTGGGTGACCTGGCCCCGGCCGGGGCGATGCGCGTGGGCGTGGCCGTGCACCTGATGAACCAGGAAGCCGGCGACTGGATCGAGATCGAGGAAGTGGCGATGGAACTGCGGTAGGCGGCTCGCGTAAAGCACCGTCGGTGCCACGCGATTGGGGGCGGACCCGTCGAGCGGGTAGGGAATGAAGGAGTGGGGGAGAGCGGCGCAATTGCGCCGTCGCGGGACGGGGGCTGACGTCAGAGGGCGGATTTCCCGGCTTTGCCGGGTCGGGCATTCCGTTCTCAATCTCTCCGTGCCCTCCGTTACCTCCTGTGAAACGGGCTTAAATGCTAATTAACGCCGATACAACTAAATCGCGGGACGGGGCGTCCCGCCTACAACAGAACCCACACGACAGGGGGTGAAAGGATGAAGGAAGAAGGAGGGCGGATATCTGGCGTCGGTCGTCTGACTTCTGCGCTCTGCTTCGCCGGTTTGGGATTGAGGTGCTTTGGGCGGCCTTGCAGCGTGTCAGTTTTATTCCCGTCACCACCCTATGACCAAGCCCCGGATATACCTGTCTTCCCCCCATATGGGTGGAGATGAACTTGCGTTGGTGCAGGAGGCGTTCGCCACCAATTGGATTGCACCGCTGGGGCCGCACGTGGACGCGTTTGAACGCGAATTTGCGGCCAAGGTGGGCGCGGCCCACGCGGCGGCGCTCTCGTCGGGCACGGCGGCCCTGCATCTCGCGCTCCGGCTGTGCGACGTGCAACGCGATGATGACGTCATGGTTTCGACCCTGACCTTCAGCGCGAGCGTCAACCCCATCGTTTATGAAGGCGCCCGGCCGGTGTTCATCGACAGTGACCGCGGCTCGTGGAATCTCGATCCGAACCTGCTGGCCCAGGCCCTGGCCGACCGGGCGCAGCGCGGCCGGCTGCCCAAGGCGCTGATTCTGGTACACCTTTACGGCCAGAGCGCCGACATCGATGCGGTGGCGGACCTGTGCGAACAATACGGGGTGCCGTTGATCGAGGACGCGGCCGAGGCGTTGGGGGCGACTTATTACGGACGGCGGACGCCAGGCATCCGAGGGCAGAAGGCGGTGTCGCCGGGCACGCGGGGGCGGTTGGGCATCTATTCGTTCAATGGGAACAAGATCATCACGACCTCGGGCGGGGGCATGCTGGTGTCGGCCGACGTGAGCCTGATCGAAAAAGCGCGCTTTTTGGCCACGCAGGCGCGGGACCCGGCGCCGCACTACCAGCATTCCCAGATCGGCTACAATTACCGGATGAGCAATGTGCTGGCGGCCATCGGTCGCGGGCAGTTGCGCGTGTTGGACGAGCGGGTGAACGCCCGCCGGGCGAATTGCGCCCGGTATCAGGCGGCGCTGGGTGACCTGCCGGGGCTGGAATTCATGCCCGAGGCGAGCTTCGGCCGCAGCAACCGTTGGCTGACCTGCATCACGATTGATCCGGCTGTCGCCGGGACGGACCGCGAGGCGGTGCGCGAGGCGCTGGCGGCGGAGAACATCGAGGCGCGGCCGGTCTGGAAACCGATGCACCGGCAGCCGGTCTTCGCCGGGTACGACGTTTACGGCGGGGCGGTCGCCGAGGCGTTGTTTGACCGCGGCCTCTGCCTGCCCTCGGGCTCGAATCTCACGCCGGCGGATCTTGACCGGGTGATTGCGGTGGTGCGGGGCATGTGGCGCAGCTGAACCCGATCGACCGCCGGTTGTTGGATATTATCCAAGTACAATACCATTGCATCATTATTGGCCAATACTAGGGTGATAACCTTGTCTTTGTTATGAGAACTAAACGCTGCTTCGACCTGATCGCCGTGCTGCTGACCTTGCCGGTCTGGCTGCCGCTTTTGCTGGTCGTGGCCGGGTTGGTGCGCTGGAAGTTGGGGGCACCGGTCTTTTTTAGGCAGCGGCGTCCCGGTCGGCAGGGCCGGGTGTTTGAACTGATCAAGTTCCGCACCATGCTCCAGGCGACGGATGCAAACGGCCGGTTGCTGCCCGATGCGGAGCGGTTGACGCCCTTCGGCCGCTGGTTGCGCGCCACCTCGCTCGACGAGCTGCCCGAACTGATCAACGTGTTGCGGGGCGAGATGAGTCTGGTGGGACCGCGGCCCCTGCTGGTGGAATACCTGCCGCGCTATTCGCCGCGTCAGGCCCGCCGGCACGAGGTGCCGCCCGGGCTGACCGGCTTGGCGCAGATCAACGGGCGCAACGCCCTGGGGTGGGACGAGAAGTTCGAATGGGATGTGCGCTACGTGGAGACCCGCACGCTCGGGCTGGACCTGCGCATCCTCTTTCTGACCCTGTGGAAGGTCATCCGCCGCGAAGGGATCTCGGCGCAGGGCGAGGCGACCATGCCCGAATTCAAGCCGGCGTCGCGGCACGCCTGAACGCGGACCACTTTTCACATGGGCACGAATTTCTGGGAATTGCACCGTTGGCGCCGCATGCTGTTTCTGGCCGTGGTCTACACCGCGGTCACCAGCGCGAGTTTCTACCTGGCCTACGAGCTGCGGTTTGATTTTTTGGTGCCGGAGGCCTTCCAGGAGGACCGGCTGATGAGCCTCTGGCTGGTCGTCGGTCTGAAGCTCGTGTTGCTCACCGTCATGCGGCAGCTGCACGCGCTGGTCGGCTATTTCAGCGTGCCTGATTTGAAGCGCATCGTCTTTGCGATGACCGCGGTGCTGGCGATCCTGATGCTGGAGCGGATGCTGCCGCTGGAGTGGGTGAACACCCCCCGCGGTGTGCTGCTGATCGACTATGTGCTCAGTGTGGCCGGGCTCTGCACCATCCGGCTGGGTGGCCGGCTCTACCGGGAACGCATCACGCTCGGTCAACGGCTCCATGACAAGGTGTCCGTACGGTCGCCACTGGTGATCATCGGGGCGGGCGACGCGGGCGCCTCGTTGGCCCGGGATTTTCTCAATACACCCGCCCGGGGGTTTCGCCCGGTGCTCTTCTTGGACGACAACGACGCCAAGCGCGGTCAGCTGATCCACGGCGTGCCCGTGGTCGGCCGACCCGAGCTGATCGGCTCCCTGGTGAAACCCTACGAAATCACCAAGGCCGTGATCGCCATGCCCTCGGCTCCGGCCAAGCGCATTCGCGAGGTCGTCGCCCTGATGACCGGGGCGGGTCTCACGGTGGAAACCCTGCCGGCCCTGGAGGAACTCGCCTCGGGCCGCGTGCGGGCGAGCCGCGTGCGGCCGGTGGAGATCCAGGATTTGCTCGGCCGCGAACAGGTCGACCTCGACGCCAACGCGATTCATGAACTGGTGGCGGGCAAGGTGGTGATGGTGACCGGCGCGGGCGGTAGCATCGGCAGCGAGTTGTGCCGGCAGATCATCGCGCACAACCCGGCGCGGCTCCTGATGGTCGAGCAGGCGGAGGGCAGCTTGTTTTACGCGGAGCGGCAGCTGGCCGAACTGGGGGCCGGGGCTTCGGCGGTCCCGCTGGTGGCGGACATCATGGACGCGCCCCGCATGCAGCAGATTTTTGCGCGCCACCGCCCCGCCGTGGTGTATCACGCGGCCGCGCACAAGCACGTTTACATGATGGAGCGGCAGCCGGCCGAGGCCGTGCACAACAATGCGCTGGGCACGCGCCGGCTGGCGCAGCTCGCGATCGAGCACGGGGCCGAGGCCTTTGTCCTCATTTCCACCGACAAGGCGATCAACCCGACCAGCGTGATGGGCGCGACCAAACGGCTGGCCGAGTTGGAACTGCAATGCCTGCACGCGCTCGGCGGCCACCAGACCAAGCTGATGGCGGTGCGGTTTGGCAATGTGCTGGGTTCGTCCGGCAGCGTGATCCCGATTTTCAAGGAGCAGATCGCCCGCGGCGGTCCCGTGACCGTGACGCATCCTGATGTGACGCGTTACTTCATGACCATCCCCGAGGCGGTGGGCCTGGTGCTGCAATGCAGCGTGCAGGGCAACGGTGGCGAAATCTTCGTTTTGGACATGGGGCAGCCGATCAAGATCGTCGAGCTGGCCCGGCAGATGATCACGTTGAGCGGCTACCGGGTGGGGGAGGATATCGAGATCAAGTTCACCGGCCTCAAGCCCGGCGAAAAACTGTTCGAGGAACTCCAGCATCACACCGAGAAACACCAACCGACCCAGCATCCCCGCATCATGCGTTTCGTGGCCGAAAATCACGCGAAGCCCTGTCGCGACCTGGAGGAACTGGTGCCCGGGCTCTACGCGATGGAGAATTCAGCCGTGAAGCAGCTGCTCAAGGAGCTGGTGGTCGAATACACGCCTCACCTGGACTGAGCCGGGGCTTCCAGCTCGGCCCAGTGGAGCGCAATGCCGCCGAGCGCCAGCCACATGATGAGGATCGCGGGGCATTGGAAGACGAATTCGCCCCAGCTGTGGAAGAGCACGACCAGCAGGCCGAGCAGCGGGACCACGACCATGGGGTTGCCCCAGGCGCGGCGGCGTACGCAGTGCCACGCGCCCCAGAGCAGGCCGAAGACAATGGGCGCGACGCCGACGACGCCCAGCTCTGCCAAAATCTGGGCAAAGTCGTTGTGGGCGTTTTGCCAGAAGAACCGCCGGCCCTCCACCATCTTTTGCTGACGCTTGTCCCAGCGCTGCTGCGACCAGATTTCGGGGTGGTTTTGCTGGTAGAGAGGGAAGATGAACTGGAAGGAATCGGCGCCGTGGCCCAGCCACGGGGAGGCGCGCCACATGTCGAACGTCGCCTTGGTGGCGATCTGACGCGCAACCAGCGAGGTGGTTTCGCCGGCGAACAGTTCCTCCATGCGGTCCCAGGTTTTTTTCGCGTCCAGCCCGCGCAGGCCGATGAACGCAAACCCGGCGAACGTCAGCAGCAGTACGGCGGTGACGAGGTGTTTTTGCGGATAATTGGGCAGGCTGAACTGTCGCAGCAGGAAAAAGATCAGGAAGAGCCCGAGGAAAACAAGCAGGGCCAGCACGGCGCCGCGGGAGTAGCTGACGATCACGGTGACGGTCATCAGCAGGCTCAGGAAACCGAGCACGGGGGTGGGGCTGGACTTGGCGAAGGTGCGCAGGCCGCGCAGGTAGTGCCAGCAGGCCAGCGCGCAGAAGACGGCGACCATGAGGTTGAACCATGCCCCGCCGTGGTTGCGGTAGAAAAACGTGCCCCAGATCTCGTTGGGCGATTCCTGGAACCAGAGGATTTTGTCGGTGCCGGTCAGCCGTTGGGCGATGGCCAGACCGGCCAGCAGCAGGGCGTTGGCCGCGATGCCGTAGAGGATGATCTGCAGGGAACGCCGGCGGGTGACGCCCACCCAGATCGCACACAACGTGAGCCAACCCGCGCCGAAAATCATGATGCTCCGCAGGGGATTGCCCATCTTGAGCGGAGAAATCGTGCCGTGCGGCAACCACTCGATGTGCGGGATGCCCTGCATCCACCACGAGCCTGCTTCGTTGGTCATCCACACCCAGGCGGGATTGAAGCCCTGAATGGCGATGTAGGCCATGAGCAGGAGTCCCGCCCAGAACAACGGAAACCGCAGCAGACGCGGCCACATCGACAGATGAAACCGGCCCTGCCGCGAATTTTCCTCGGTGTAGTGGCGTGGCCAGAGTGAGACGATAAAGGCGACCACGGCCAGGCTGCAGCCGACCCAGTTGGACCACAGCCGCATGCCGCCGTTGGCCCAGGCCCAGAACGCGAGTTGCACGATGATCAGGCCGACCAGCGCTTTTTCCGCCGGGTGCAACCCGATGCGTTTGCCGTCGCCCGCATGGGTGTGATGCAGCCGTTGGCGGACAACCGGATGAGGCGGTCGGGAGGAGGTCACGCCGTCAGTCTGGCGGGAGCGACCGCCGCGGCAAGGCGCAAGCGCGGTGGGGGAAGTAAGGGAGTGAGGGAGTAAGGGAGTGAGGGAGAGCGGCGCGGTTGCGCCGTCGCGGGACGGGGGCGTCCCGCCTACAACGGAACAGACGGCGGAGGACGGACCTGCCTGCGCACGAGGCTTCCGTCGTCGCCAGGCTATGGCGTGACAAGTTGGCGTGACTGGTCGGCGCGGCAATCCTCGATGCGTTCGATCATCGCCCTTAGCGCGTCGGTGAGTTCTGGAAATGCTTTAGGCGCGGGCATGGGTTAGGCGGGGTTGAAGTTGGTGCTGTTCAACCGCAGCGTTGAGCATGCCGCGGAAGCGATAGGGCAAGAATTCGGTTTCCTGCATTTTGGAATCGAGGCTTCTGTTCGGAGCAAGTAGCTGGGCTACCTGGAGGAGGGCTTCCTTGTTGTTTGCCCAGCTTGGCAGGGGGCGTTCGTGCCCGAAGGTAGTGAGTGCGAGGAAGTGGGCTGCCGTGGCACGTTCGAGTGCAGACGCACCCGTAGGATGCGGCTTCTCCATCCATTTCTCTGGATCGAAGTCGCGATGCTGGTGGGCGACAAAGTCGACCAACATTTCCTCAGTTTCGCGGGTCATGGGAGTGGTATGAGTGGTATGGGAAATTGGGTTTTGCTCGGCAAGGCTGTCATCGGCCGGGCAAAACCAGCCAGTTAGGGCCGGGTCAAAACCAGCCA
>JACFMR010000067.1 GCA_019455245.1 Opitutaceae bacterium | reverse complement strand
CATCAGCCGGCAAAAATTCGAATGAAAAAGACCTCCAGCGCTTATCTGGTGCGGATAGTTCGCTATCAAAGAAGAAGCTCAGCTACAAAGACCAGAGAGAACTTGACGGCTTGCCCGAGCACATTGCGGCGCTGGAAGCGGAGCAGCGCGCGCTTCAGGCGGAGCTGGCCGACGGCGCGCTCTACCAAACCGACAGTGCGCGAGCGGTAGCGCTGCAGCGGCGCGACACGGAAATCGAGGACGCCTTGATGGCCGCGCTCGAGCGCTGGGAAAGCCTCGCCGGCTGAGCCGGCACTGCGCTCAGATGCGGTGGTGGACGCGGTCTGCGCCAGCGCGCAGGCGCGCCACCAGAGCGGGGGCGATGGCCTGCAGGGGAAGCACCTCGTCGGCCGCCCCGCGGGCGATCGCCTCGCGCGGCATGCCGAAGACAACGCAGCTCGCCTCGTCCTGAACGAAGTTGTAGCTGCCGGCGTCTTTCATCTCGCGCATCGCGGCCGCGCCGTCGGCGCCCATTCCGGTCAGCATGATGGCCAGGGCATTGCGGCCCACATGGGCAGCGCCGGACTTGAACAGCACTTCCACCGACGGCTTGTGCCGGTTGACCGGTGGACCGTCGTCCACCACGGCGACATAGTTGGCACCGCTGCGCCCGACGTGGAACTGCGTCCCCCCCGGTGCGATGTAGGCGTGGCCGGGCAACAGGCGCTCGCCGTTGCTGGCTTCCTTGACGCGGATCTGGCACAGACCATTGAGGCGCGCCGCGAAACTCGTGGTAAAGCCTGCCGGCATGTGCTGGGTGATGACGATTGCCGGCGAATCCGCCGGCAGGTGCACCAGTATGGCCTTGATGGCTTCGGTCCCGCCCGTGGACGCGCCGATGAAGACGAGTTTTTCCGTGGACAAGCGCCCCAACAGGCCGGCCGGCGCACCCGAGGCTGCTGCGGCCTCGGGATGCGATCCCCCCTCGCCCCCTCCGGCCGGCTGCGCCAGGCGGCGCACCTTGGCGACCGCGGCCACGCGGATCTTGTCGACGATCTGTTGCGACAACTCCTTGAGGCCGCTGGCAACCCCGACGCGGGGCTTGGCGACGAAATCCACCGCGCCAAGCTCCAGTGCCTTCATGGTGACCTCTGCGCCGCGCTCGGTCAGCGTCGAGATCATCACCACCGGTGTGGGGCGCAGGCGCATCAGCCGGCCGAGGAAGTCGATCCCGTCCATGCGCGGCATCTCGACATCGAGCGTGATGACGTCGGGGTCGTGTTCCCGGATGAGCTCGCGCGCGATGAGCGGGTCGTTGGCGGTTGCCACGCATTCCATGTCGGACTGACGGTTGATGATTTCCGACAGCAGACTGCGCACCAAGGCGGAGTCGTCCACCACCACGACTCGTATTTTATTGTTAATATCCTGCACGCCACGTCAGAAGAGATCGATCGAGCCGCCCGAAGTCACTTGAACCACCGTCTGCACATTTCCACCGCGTTCCTGGGCAATCAGCGCCTCCGGGTGCGCATGGGCGAGCCGCTTGACCATGGCCTTGCCGGTCACGGGAAAGAAACATACCTTGCGCGGATAGATGTCCAGCACATCCTCCGATACCACCGGGATCCGCTCGGTCTGGAGGTAGTTCACGACGAACGCCGTATTGCGCTCGCCCACGTTCATGGTGGTGAAACCATGCATCACCTGCGCGCCACCGAATATCTTGGCCTGCATGGTTTCGCGCCGTGCGCCCAGCTTGAGCATTTCATTGATCAGCAATTCCATGGCGTAGGAGCCGTAACGCCCGGAAACATCCGTGGAGTCGCCGTCGGGCAGCATGAAATGATTGATGCCGCCCACGCGCATGCGGCTGTCCCAGATGCAGGCTGCAATGCAGGAGCCGAGCACCGTCGTGATCACCAGATTCTCGTTGGCGACGAAGTATTCGCCGGGCAGAACCTTGACGGCGTTGTATTGGAAATGGTGGTCAAAGTAAAAGAACGAAGCGAGCCCCGGCTTCTTGGGCCGGGACTTGAGTTCTTCCAAGGACGACTCAGGAGCCGGTCCATGGGCACCGCCGTAGATATCCGGCGCCAGCGGTGCGATGCGCGGGGCCCGCCGCCGTTCCGGCGCTCCACCGTTGGGCACGGCAGCGACCGGGGCGCTGGTGGGGAAAGATTTTTGGGGAATCATGCAAATAGGAATGCTGCGGGGTTGCGAGCGGCTCAGCGGCGCTCATAAACGGTTTTCCCATGCAGGGAAAACAGGTCGCGTGATTCGCTGAAGTTCTCGGCATGCCCGACGAACAGCATGCCTCCGGGTTTGAGCACCCGATGAATTTTTTCGAGTACGCGGCGCTGCGTCGGCGCATCGAAATAAATCATGACGTTGCGGCAAAAAACCACGTCGAAGGGCTCGCGAAAAGGCCAGTCATCGCGGATCAAATTCACACTGATGAATTCGATGGCGCGGGTCAACTCCGGCTTGACGCGCGCCAGCCCGGCATTCGCCCCCTTGCCGCGCAGAAAAAACCTTTGCACCCGTTCCGGCGTTAGCCCCTTGAGATTCTCGATCCGGTACACCCCTTGCGCCGCCGTTGCCAGGACACGCGAATCGATGTCGCTGGCGACCAGCTTGAATGCGGCGTTCGCGCCCAGGGTTTCAAAGGCCGTCATGACGATGGAATAGGGTTCTTCTCCGGTAGAGGCTGCGTTGCACCACACACGCCATGCCGTGCCCGGCGCACCACTGCGCAGGTGCCCGGCAAGAATGTCGAAATGGTGTTGTTCGCGAAAGAAGGCGGTGAGGTTGGTGGTCAGGGCATTGATGAATTCCTGCCACTCACCGCCGTCGTGCTGCTCCAACCATCCCAGGTATTCATGAAAGCTGCTGTGGCCCGTCTCGCGTAAGCGCCGCGACAGGCGGCTGTACACCATCGCATGCTTGCCATCGTGGAGGCTGATGCCCGCGCGCTGGTAGATGAGCGATTGCACACGCGTGAAATCCGCCTCGGTCCAGACGAACTCCCGCCCTTGAGCGAGCGGGCCGGACGCCTGAGCAACTTCAACCATGGGCGACTTCATCCGACTGTTTCCGAGCAGAGTCTTTCCGCAGCAACACAACAAGTTGGGCGCCGGTGCCGGCGAGGAGCGGTCTCAGACCTGGCCCGCCGTCATTCCGCTGTTGCCAGGCCCATGTCTGCGTTGGACATCAGTTTTTCTATGTCAAGCAGAATCAGCATTCTTTCGTTGACCGAACCCAGGCCGAAAATGCACCCGCTGTCGATGGAACTTTCGATATCGGGTGCGGCCTGAATGTTCTCGGGTGCTATTTCCATCACATCGCTAACGGAATCCACCACGATGCCTACCACCCTGTCGCGCAGGCTCAGGATGATCACCACCGTGAAGGCGTCGTAGTTCGCGGATTCACAATTGAACCGGATCCGCATGTCGACGATGGGAACGATGGTTCCCCGCAGGGTCACCACCCCTTTGATGAATTCGGGGGAATGCGCAATGCGGGTAGGCGGCTCGTAGCCGCGGATCTCCTGCACCTTCAGAATATCGATCCCGTACTCTTCCTTTCCCAGCCGGAACGTCAGGTACTCGCGCGCGCCCGGCGATGTGGTGGCGCCGCTCTTTTCGTTGATATTCATAGCGTTCTCCTTACAAAAGGTGCCCGGCCACGCTCAGTGGCGAGCCCGGCGCACCATGCTGCTGGTATCGAGGATCAAGGCCACTTTTCCGTCGCCCAGAATGGTGGCGCCGGAGACATTGGGAACCTTGCGGTAATTGGATTCGAGGTTTTTCACCACCACTTGGTGCTGGCCGAGCAATTCGTCCACCAAGAGTGCGATCCTGCTTCCATCCGACTCGACCACCACCATGATGTTGCTCGATTTCTCCGAGCTGTCGCGGGGAATCTGGAAGATCTTTTCCATGGCGATGACGGGCATGTATTCGTCGCGCACCTTGACGAGACGGGAGCCCTGGGCGACGGTATTCACATCGTCGTTGTTCACCTGGAACGACTCCACCACCGAGGAAAGCGGCAGGATGTAGACCTCGTCGCCCACGCCTACCGACATGCCATCCATGATGGCGAGGGTCAGCGGCAGGCGAACGGCGACCCGCATCCCGTAGCCTTCCGACGAATCCACCTCCACGCTGCCGTTGAGCGCCGCGATGTTCTTCTTGACCACATCCAGGCCCACGCCCCGGCCGGAAACGTCGGTGACCACGTCCGCCGTGGAGAACCCGGGCGCGAAGATCAGCTGCCACACCTCGGCGTCGGGCATCTGGTCGGACACGTCCATGCCGCGCTCGCGCGCCTTGCGCAGGATTTTTTCGCGCGACAGGCCCCGGCCATCGTCCTTGACCTCGATGACGATGGAACCGCCCTGGTGCGATGCCGACAGCGTGATGGTGCCGTGTTCCGGCTTGCCCTTGGCCAGGCGCTCGGCGGGCATTTCGATGCCATGGTCCCCACTGTTGCGCACCAAGTGCGTCAGCGGGTCGGTGATCTTCTCCACCAGCCCCTTGTCCAGTTCGGTGGCTTCGCCGAGCGTCACCAGGTCCACCTTCTTGCCCAGCTTGTTCGCCAGGTCGCGCAGCATGCGCGGAAACCTGCTGAACACGATGGACATCGGAATCATGCGGATGGACATGACCGATTCCTGGAGATCGCGCGTGTTTCGATCGAGATCGGCCAGGCCGGCAAGCAGTTGCTGGTAGACCGCCGTATCCAGGTCGCGGCTGTTCTGCGCCAACATCGCCTGGGTGATAACGAGTTCGCCTACCAAGTTGATCAATTGATCGACCTTGTTGACCGCCACCCGAATCGTGGTGGACTCCACATGGGCTTGCGCGCCGCCTTTCGCATCCGCCGCCTTGGCGGGAGTCGCCTTGTGGGCGGCGGGCGTGGGGCTTTCCGCTGCAGCAGCCTGCGCGGCCCGGGTGGGCGCAGCTGCGCCCGGCGAGCCGGGGGCGTCGGGGAAGAACCCGTAGGGCACTTCCTCGGTGGCATCGGATGCGGCGGCAA
>JACFMR010000066.1 GCA_019455245.1 Opitutaceae bacterium | reverse complement strand
GGAGACGGTCTCGGCGATGCCGCACCGGGTGTTGCGGGCGAGCGAGAGCACATCGAAGAGCGGGCCGGGGCGCGGGTGGGTCTTGTCCTTGAAGAACACCTTGTCCTCCGCCTCGACGGCCTGCTTGAGGAGCGATTCCGATTCGTCGGCGTCGAGGATGGTGAACGAGCGGGGCAGGTTGATCGTCTCGCCGTAGATGCGCAGGGCGCGGTGCCCGAGGGAGTGGAAGGTGCCGCCCCAGAAGCGCTGCGGCTCGATGCCCGTGAGGTCCTGCACGCGGTGCAGCATTTCCTTCGCGGCCTTGTTGGTGAAGGTCAGCAGGAGGATCTCGCCGGGTTTGACGCCCTGTGAGAGCAGCCACGCCACGCGGTAGGTCAGTGTGCGCGTCTTGCCCGAGCCCGCGCCGGCCAGCACCAGCAGCGGACCCGGCGCGGCGGTCACGGCGTTGAATTGCTCGTCGTTGAGCTGGGCGCGGAAATCAATCGGCGGGATGCCCTCGGGCGGGCGTTGATCGAGCACGTAGTCCATGAGGCGTCCAGACCCTCAGGCAAAGCGGCGCGGAGGCAAAGCGGAAATACCGGACCCGGCGCGGAAAACACGCCTCACAGCAAGGCGAGGTCGTTGCGGTGGATGACCTCGAGGCGCTTGCGCTGCGGGAACAGTGCGCGCAACGCGTCGACCTTTTGTCCGGCCAGGGCCGGGATCTGATCGCTGGCAAAACCGCATTTGCCGCGGGCGATGAGGGTGCCGTCGGGTCCGGCGACGTTCACGATGTCGCCGGCGGCGAATTCGCCGGTGGCATGGGTCACGCCCACGGCGAGCAGGCTGCGGCCCTGTTCGCGCAGGACGGGCACGGCACAGGGGTTGACGAAAATGGTGCCGGTGGGGCGCTGGAAATAGGCGAGCCAGCGTTTCTTCGCCTCCATGGGCAGGCCGGCGGGCGCAAAAAAAGTGCCGGGACCCTCGCCGCGGAGCAGGCGGGGAATGATGTCGGGTTCGGCGCCGCTGGCGATGAACACGCCGCAGCCGGCCCGGCCGGCGAGCTTGGCGGCGGCGAGCTTGGAGATCATCCCGCCCACGGCGGTCTCGCTTTGGGTGCCGCCGGCGAGCGCCTCGATCTCGGGGGTGATTTTTTCGACCACCGGGATGATGCGGTTGCCGTTGGCGTAATCGATCAGGCCCGGCGCGGTCGAGAGGATGAGCAGGTGATCGGCCTGCACGAGACTGGCGACCATGGCGGAGAGCGTGTCGTTGTCGCCGAACTTGATCTCCGCGGCGCTGACGGTGTCGTTCTCGTTGATGACGGGAATCGTGCCGTAGTCGATCAACGCGCCGAGCGTGGCCTTGACCCCGAGATGGCGTTCGCGACTGCGCAGGTCCTCATGCGTCAACAGCACCTGGGCGACGGTCAGCTGGTGCGGATTGAAGCCCTGCTGCCAGGTTTGCATGAGCAGGCTTTGGCCGATGGCGGCGCAGGCCTGCTTGCGGGTAAGGTCGGCGGGGCGGCGTTTCAACCCCAGCCGGCCCATGCCGAGGCCGACGGCCCCGGAGGAGACGACGATGATCTCGGTGCCCTGCCGGCGCAGGCCGGCGAGCTGCGTACTGATGGCGGCGATGCGGTCGGCGTCGAGCTGGCCGACCCCGCGCGTGAGCACGCCGGTGCCGAGCTTGACGACGACGCGGCGGGGAACGGGATGAAGGTTTGCGGGCACGGGCATTGATCGATTGACGGGGCGGCGGGCCCGCCGGGTCCGCCGGATGGGCGGACCGCGGCGCGCCCGGGCGGTCGCGCCCCGTGCTCAGATCGTGAGCAGTTCCTTTTCCTTGTGCGCGAGGTGCTCGCCGATGTCCTTGATGAACTTGTCGGTGGCGGTCTGGACTTCCTTTTCCATGCGCTTCACGTCGTCCTCGGAAAGGTGTGATTCCTTCTGGGCTTTCTTGAGCGCCTCCATGGCGTCGCGCCGGATGTTGCGGATCTGCACGCGGCCTTCCTCGGCGAGCTTGTGGGAAAGCTTGACGAATTCCTGGCGCCGTTCGCGGCTCATCTCGGGCAACGGGATGCGGATGAGCTTGCCGTCCACGATCGGGTTGAAGCCGAGGTTGGCCTGCTGGATGGCCTTTTCGATGGCCTTGTTGAGCGTGGCATCCCAAGGCTGGATCTGGATGAGGCGCGCATCGGGGGTGCTGATGGCGGCGCACTCCTTGAGGCGCATGGTGGAGCCGTAGGCCTCGACCATGACGGTTTCAACCATGGTGGGGGAGGCCTTGCCGGTGTGGATGCTGCCGAACTCGTGCAGGGTGTGCTCCAGGGCTTTGTTCATCCTGGATTGCATGTCGTTGAGAATGGGATGGCTCATGGGAATGGCGGTGGGTTGTTGACGGGTAAACGTAACGCGGGTTCAGCCGTGGACGAGGGTGCCGATTTTCTCGCCATACACGGCTTTGCGGATGGCGTGCTCGTCGCCGAGATCGAAGACAAGGATGGGCACGTTGTTGTCGAGGCAGAGCGAGAAGGCGGTCGAGTCCATGACGTTGAGGCGCTGGCGCAGGGCG
Source organism: Opitutaceae bacterium (assembly GCA_019455245.1). GTDB lineage: Bacteria > Verrucomicrobiota > Verrucomicrobiia > Opitutales > Opitutaceae > Cephaloticoccus. Next base: position 2,488 of record JACFMR010000066.1, on the reverse strand, counting down.
TCGATGAAGGTGAGCTCGTCGTATTTGACGGCATCGGCGTGCTTCTTCGGGTCCTTGTCGTAGATGCCGTCGACCTTGGTGGCCTTCATGATGATGTCGGCGTGCAGTTCGCTGGCGCGCAGGGCGGCGGTGGTGTCGGTGGAGAAATAGGGGTTGCCGGTGCCGGCGACGAAAATCACCACGCGGTTCTTTTCCAGGTGGCGCTGGGCGCGACGCAGGATGAAGGGCTCGGCGATCTGGTTCATCGGGATGGCGCTTTGCACGCGGGTGGTGACGCCCATTTTCTCAAGGCAGTCCATGATCGCGAGGCCGTTGATGACCGTGGCGAGCATGCCCATGTAGTCGCCGGTGGTGCGGTCCACGCCGCGCTTCGCACCGTTGAGGCCGCGGAAGATGTTGCCGCCGCCGATCACCACGCTGACCTCCACGCCGAGGTCATGGATTTCCTTCACCTGCAGGCAGATCTTTTCCAGGGTCGCGGCGTCGATGGCGTCGCCGGACTTGCCGCCGCGAAGAACCTCGCCGCTGAGTTTGAGAATGATACGCTTGTATTTGACCCGCGGGTCGGCGGGTGAGGAGGCATGCATGACCCACAGGAAACGGCACGGAAAATTCCGCGTCAATTCCCGAGATGGTGCGGCGCGGCGGGCGGGCTCAGGTCAGGCGCACGGTGACGATCTCCTTGGGGCGCAGCCGGAGGGTGATCTGCCGGCGTTGCAGCGGCAGCGTGGCCACGGGATTGCCCTCGGCATCGGTGCGCACGGCGCGGGTGGGGCGCCATTGCGGATCGGTCAGCCGCAGGCGGATGCTGCGCAGCCGCTCATGGGGGTTGTAAACCCGCAGTTCGGTGGCGGCGTCCGTTTCGCGCAGGCAGGTGAGCACGGCGTCGCCCTCGAGGCGCAGCAGGCCGGCCGTGGCCGGACGGGTCGCCGATTCGCGGAACATCGCCACATCGGCGGCCTGCAATTGCACGGTGCGCAATCCGCCCGCCAGCTGCTGGCCGAGCAGCGCGAACGCGGTGCGGTCGGGGGCGCCGCGGAGGGGCGTGATGGCATAACGGAAGGTCAGCGGGCCGCGCATCTGGCCGTCGGGTTCGCCGTTGGTCAGCACGGTGCGGCGGGTGCCGCGGAACAGGGTCAGCGCGAGGGGCCGGGCCGGCAGGTCGCGCACCGCGGTTTCCAGCAGGCTGCCGTCGGCAATGACCGCGAGACCGCGCTTGGCGTCGTGCACGGCGGTCCAGCTTTGTTGCGGCTTGGTCTCCACCTCGAGTTCGCGGTAGAGGTGGTTGTCTTTGCGCAGGGCGATGGGCCGCTCGACGACATCGAAAGGCGTGTCGGCCAGGTAGGTGTCGGTCTTCGCCCCGCTGGGCAGGAGCACACGCACGCGGTGGTCGTCGGCGGTGTTGTGCACGGTGGTTTCGATTTCGAGGTGTGTCTGGTCGCGTCGCAGCCGGATGCGGCTGTCGATGACGAGCTCGGTGAACTCCGCGGCGCGGGTCATGGTGGCGAAATCGAAACCCGCCGGCACGCGCATGGTGGTGCGGAGGCGGAATTCGGTGAGCAGGGGGCCGTTGTGCACGAGCGCGATGTCGGCCGGTGCGGCGCTCGAAACGAAGGTCTGGTCGTTGACCGCCACGCCGTGATACCAGCCGTCGCCGATGTCGGCGGTGTCTTCGAAGGTGAGCAGGTCGCGGTAAACGTTGCCGGTGGCGCGATCGGTCAGCGTCAGCGTGCCGTTGCTTTCGATCTGCACGGCCAGATGTTCGTTGGCCATCGAGCGCTCGCCGGTGGCGAGGCCGGGGACATCGGGGTGGCGCGTGGGCGTTTCGGGTTTGACCGCCCTGGCGGTGAGCGTGGTGTGGCCGAGTGCCGGGATGTCGATTGAGACGGCCACGCCGATGCGGTGGAAGTTCACGTTTTCCGGGAACTTGGTTTCGCGGAAGCGCCCGCGCAGCCGGTTCATCGTCTGCGACAGCCGCTGGTAGGGAATCTCGCGGCCGGTCGCGTCGTGCAGGGTGAACCCGGGCTTGGGTTCAAAGCCGAAGAACTCGTTGAACACCGGCCACGCGACGGGGATTTCCAACGCGAGTTCGGTGACGCCGGTGAAATCGCGGGGCAGGGGATTGAAGACCGTGACGCGCAGCTCCTGTTCGTCCAGCTCGCCTCCGATGCTGGCGGCGATGCGGCAGGTCGCCTCGGTGGTGAGTTTGTCGGCGATGATGCGGATGTCGTCGAAGCGGTGCATCATGTCGCGGTGCACCTGGTCGATGCTGCAGCCGTCCATCGAGTCGTGCGCGTGGTTTTGCAGGAGCTTCCGCCAGGCAAGCGCGAGGAAGCCCGGAGCGAATTCGAGGCCCAGCGCGTGATGGGCGCACGCGGTGAACGGCTCGGCCCACTGGGTGAGCAGCGACTGGCAGCGGGCGTTGGCCTGCTTGAGGTTGATGCGACTCGAGAGCACGCCGGGGATGAGCCACTGCATGCTCGCCTCC
>JACFMR010000031.1:45385-46290 GCA_019455245.1 Opitutaceae bacterium | reverse complement strand
CTGCCCATCCTCCTGCGTTCGCTGGGCCTCACCACGCTCGCCCGCGACTATCCCGAGGCCATCACCCGGGCCGAGGCCGACAACTGGGGCTACCTGCGTTTCCTCCATCAACTCACCGAAGGGGAGCTCAATGAGCGGCTCCGCCGCCGCATTGAGCGCATGCTCAAGGAGTCGGCGCTGCCCCCGGGACAAAACCTGGCCGTCATCGATCAGGCCAAGCTGCCCGACAAGGCCCGCCGTCAACTGCCCAGCCTGCTCGACGGTGATTTTGTTCGTCGCGGCGACAACCTCCTCACGTTCGGCTTGCCGGGCCGCGGCAAGACCCTGTTCTGCGCCGCTGTCGGTCGCGAGTTGATCCAGCGTCACCAGCTCAAGGTTTTGTTCCTGCCCACCTTCAAGCTGGTCAACCAGCTCCTGGTCGCCAAACGCGACCTGAAGCTGCCGGCCTTGCTCGCCAAGCTCCACCGCTTCGACGCGATCATCTGCGATGATCTCGGCTACGTCAGTCAGGCGCAGGACGAGATGGAAGTGCTCTTCACCTTCTTCGCCGAGCGCTACGAGCGGCAGAGATCCGTCCTCATCACCTCCAACCTCGTGTTCTCCGAGTGGGACAAGATCTTCAAGAACCCGATGACGGCCATGGCGGCGGTGGATCGCCTCGTCCACCGCAGCATCATCCTCGAGTTTGCCGGCGAGAGCCTGCGGGCCAAGGCCGCCAAGGACCGTCGCGCCTGACCGGCGGCGCGATCGATCCGAACATCCCCATTCCTTCGAGCATCTCTCCCCATCAGGTCAGGAGGGGGGGGGGGGGGGGGGGCCCCCCCCCCCCCCCCCCCCCCCCCCCAAAAACAAAAAAACCCCCCGGGGGCGGTGGGCCCCAGCCCCCACCGACCCCCCCACCCCCC
>JACFMR010000031.1:37795-45375 GCA_019455245.1 Opitutaceae bacterium | reverse complement strand
CTCAGGAGGGGGAGGGGTGCTGCGCACCCCTCCCCTCAGCCCCTCCCCAAATATCTTCTTTCCCCCGAGGGGCGAGGGCTACGCCCTCTCCCCTTGGCCCCCTCTCCCTTCCCCGACACGTTGTGTCGGGTTACAGTTGTCGTCACTGTCGAGTATCAATTGTCGTTGACCGGCCGCTCCTTCACCTTGGCCAGTTTCTCCTCCCGGGCGGCAAAGTAGGCATCCGCCTCATCCGTCGGTTCTTTCGCTGATGGGGATACCGGAGCCTCATCCGGGGTGGTGTCGTCGGCCATGGGGCCGGTTTAGCGGCGGTCGTAGTTCCAGTCAACGGCAATCATGCGGTCCTTGGGCTTTTCCTCCCACGGGTAGTAGTGGACCGTGAACAGGCCGAAGCCCAGCGGGTCCTGCCAGAGATAGACCTCGTAGGTCCGGGTGCAGTGTTTCCAGTAAAGATAGCCGCCCCCATAGGCCACGACGAAGACGACACAGGTGGTCAGGAGCAATCGCTGAAACAGGTCCAGCAGGAAGGCCGGAACAAAGGCCCAGGGATGTCTGGGCGGACGGAAGGACCGGCGGACGGCGCGGGATGACCAGTCGGGGCTCCATGGGACGGCCAGAATGGGGGCGGGGAGGGCGGCCGGCAAGGCATTAGCAGATCGCAGTGGTCAGACAAAACCGCCTAACGTCCCAAAAATGTGAGTTCAATCTTTGTGACCGCATTTGCCTCGTCTTCCCTCAAACCAACCCTCGACAGTGTTGCTGATGTGACTCTGCCATTGAGTTGTGTCGTTATTTTCCCGACGAAGAGCCCAACTGAATGTTGGGTCCGGACAGACAGAACTATCTGATTTGAACCTTTTGGGATCACGCCAACGTATTCTGGGGTCTGATTCAACAGGTCCCGCATAACAAGAAAAGCTACGTCAATTTCACTTCCGTTCGATGACTGTGGGCATACCTCAACCCACTTTGCCTCAATTGACGTACCGCTGGGGCCACTGATTTCCCACTTCCACACTCCACCGGCGAGTCGGTAGGAAGCATCCACTGCTTCAGTGCCAGCAATCGCCGCACATGTTGTCAGCAAGAAGAAGAATACTATCTTTGTCGTTTTCATAGAGCGGGAGGCGGGCGGGTCAGGCGGCAGTGACGGAACTTTTCAGTTGAGGTTCAGCCAGCTGGCACACGCTTGCATCGGGCGTTGTGCCACTGGCGAATCGTAATTTCTGCCAATGCCCACGGCCCGGCTTGGGGATACCCAGTTTGCGGCATTTTTTTGCAATAAGAGTATCCGAGCAACCAAACTTCTTGGCCAGAACACTGGTGGGCGTAGTTGCAACGAGCTGCCGGAGTTGCTCCTCGCTGGGCCAGACGACGGGCTGGCGATTGGGCCGTCTTCCCTGTTTATCCTCGATTGCATGAATCGATTCGGGGGTGATAGCGTAGAATTCGGCAGCGGCCGCACGGGTGGTGACCCCTACATAATGCTTGAACACTAGGTTGAGACCTTCATGCGTCAGCAGGTTGGCCGTTGGAATCTTCCCGTAAATTGCATGGTAATAGGTGGCCGCCGTGTGGCGAGTGTAGTCTTGGACCCAATGACCGATGCCACGGCGCAGACGCCTACAAAGGTATGTCCAGTTTCGCGGATTAAACGGATAAGCGTTGAGCCATGCCCACAGAACCTCCGGCAGGCCATACACTTTGATGCGGTCGTTAATGACTGCCTCCCCTTCTAAAATATGGTCCTTTTTGTCCTTTGAGAGGTAATGGGGAAGGCGAATGATCCTGGCATCCACATCAACGCAATCAGTGGGCAATACGGACAGGAGTGAGGGGCGGATCGCGGCAAAGATGGCCAAGGCTAGCAGTCCACGTTCGTGGGGTTTGGCCGTTAGGAAAAGCGTCCGCACATGCTCACAAGTCAAAAACCTAACCTGGCTAGAGGTATTTTCTTTGATCAAGTTTGGGAACGGCTTCGTAACCCCGAGCAACCGGTAAATCATCCTGATTTGCGTAACGTAAGAGTTCCTACAATAGGACCCTGCTTTACCGACATTCTTCCGGCGGTCCGGAATCTTTTCGATGAACTGGGCAAATTCATGTTCAGAGATTGTGGCAGCAATCCGATCTCCAAATACCCTGTTGAGAGTTGCGTTTTTTCCTTTGTAACCCTTGACCGTTGTTGAACGGCATTTTTTCGTAGCGCGGGCGACGAACATCTCAGCAGCCTCCCTAAACGTGCAGGTTCGGGGGACATTTACTAGGCCACTCTCGATCTGCGCCTTGGCGCCCCACTCGCACAGCACATCAGCGGGCAAATTGGCGATGTGCGCGAGTTGGCTGATTTTTTGGAGCTGCTCATACGTCAACCCGAGGTGGAGAATCTTCTCCAAGTCTTTTTTGTAACTGACTGCTTCTTCGCGGGTGCGGAAGAATTTCGGCACGAGCTTTTTGTTTTCGTAATACCCGACTTGCCAAGGGGAAACGCGATTCGGTTTCTTAGTGATGGAGATTTTTTTAGTTTTCATGCACGTCACTGTAGCCCCTGCCAAAAAGGTCCCCTGGCGCGAAAAGGTGCTTACGGCTCATATGCTATACTTCTGTTGCTGCAACAGTAAATATGTGATAAACGCATATTCAGTGCAAGCACTCATTTTAAGGTGAGTCAGCTGACCTTTCGCGAGGAGCTGCCCCACACTGATCCCACTGGACGCCAGCACCGATAGCAAGGGGCTGCGCAACATGGTAAACTGAACGGCCGGATTGGCGCCGACCAAGTCGCAGGGCCAGGGTCATGATGCCGGCATCTTAGGGGCCAAGGCTCGATCGCTGCGCTCCCGCTTTTCGATGGCCACCAGAAATTCGGACAACCGACCAATCTGGAGGCGTCCGGGCTCAATGGATGGTTGATCAGCGAGGGGCGGCTAGCCGCAGTGCCGGATCGCCTGGGAGCTGCGGCTGGACCGCTCGATGGTGGCGCGCTATGCGCGTTTGGCGGGGCAAAAACCAGCCAGCAACCCGGCCCACGGCGATCCACCGGGTCCGCCGAGCCTGTGCGCGCCGTATGCCGAGCCGATCACCGCGGCGGTGCAGGCCGGTCTGAGCGCCCAGCGGATCTATCAGGACCTCGTGCGCGAGCATGGCTTCCGTGGGGCCTACGGCTCGGTGAAGCGTTTCGTGCGGCACATCACCCGGCGCTACGCCCTGCCATTCCGGCGGCTGGAGTGCGCCCCGGGTGACGAGATGCAGATCGACTTCGGCGGGGGCGCCAAGACCACGACCCAGGGCGGCGGAGTCCGCCGCCCGCATCTGTTCCGGGCCGTCCTATCGCACTCACGCAAGGGCTACAGCGAGGTCGTCTGGCGGCAGGACACCGAGTCGGTCAGCCATCTCTTAACGACGCTGATTGCTTTTCTTGGCAGGCACCATCGGCACATGTGGTTATCACATATCCATGCACTTAACTCAACTATCATAGCATTAGAGCCGAACCACCTTTTCGCGCCGAGGGTCCTTTTCGGCATGAGCTAGAATGTCGTGCATGAAAAAGAAAATCGTCATCAAAAAGTCCCCGAAACACACCTACCCCTGGATGGTGTCCTACTACACCAAACAGATGTTGAATTGCCGGTTCTTCCGCACCCTGTCGGAAGCCAAGGCGTTCAAGGTGAAATTGGACACCGACTCGGTGTCCTGCCGCGAGCCGAGCTCGCTGTGAGTGCTGGAGCACGGCCCGGAGCAGGTGCGGACGATAGCCTCCACCGCTCTGGGCCGTGATCTTGGCACCTCAGCCGAGGTCGACCCTCATCTCCGCCCCCACACTTGGCAGCCGACATACTCCGGCGGCACCGAGTAGTAGGCCCTGGCGAAGGCGACGAAGCCGTCACTGTGGAGCTTGCGCGGCGCTTCCTCGAAGCTTGAGAACAGAGATGCCGGCAACGGCCGTAGGTGCGCTCGTTTCGTCTGCGCGAAGAACGCACCGAACTGCTGGCGGATGGTGCCGTGGATGCGACGGTCAGCGATCGCGCGCTCCCAGTCCTGTAAGAAGGTGTTCTGGGCGGCGAGGCTCGCGAAGCGCCGCCCGCGCAGGGCGTTGTTTTGGACATACTTGACGCCGGCCTCGACCTTGCCCTTGTGCCGCGGGATCCCGGGCTTGGTCGGCAGGACCGCCGTGCCATAATGCGCACAGAAGGCGCGCAGCTTGGGGTTGATCTGCGGATCGAACCAGTCCGGCTGGATGACCGCGGCCTTGAGGTTGTCGGGCACGATCGTGGCGGTGACCCCGCCGAAGGCCCGGAAGGCGTTCTCGACGCAGCTGATGCCCATGGGGTGAGGGAAAGCACCGCCCTGAATCCAAGCACAAGTACCCTTTGTTAGCGGAAAGGCAGCAATTATGTTTCTATCACATATTTTGATGCCAAAAATCCACTACATTCAAGGCATCCAGTGGCCTCGAAATCTTCTCATTCTTCGGATAGAAAAAACGTCGTCGGCGAAAGGATTCGGGCTGTGCGCCTTTCCAGCCGGCCAGCGGTTACTCAAACTGCCTTGTCAGCACGCCTCGCAACCGCGGGAATTACGATTGATCAGTCTGCGATCGCCAGGATTGAGAGCGGCAGCCGAGGGATCAGTGATGTCGAAGTGATTGCCATTGCGCGGGCGTTGAGAGTTGGGGTTAACGAATTGTTTCCCAAGGATTAAGGCCACTCTAAGGATGCTTGGGCAGGCAATGGGCTGACTTGCGTCAAAACGGCCGCAAGGTGCCGACGGCCTCCGTGCTATTTAATGGGGTGAAAACTAAACCCCAAACAAACGCCCCCTATGCTTCCGTTTCGGAGCGGTCCGACTTCACTGCAACGCTCTACGTTAGCTCTCTTCTGTCAGTTGATCAAGCTGCCGCACTATTTAAATTCAAACGCACCTCGTTCTACCGCTTCCGGGCACAACATCGCATCGCCCTGTTGCCAGGTCGGCGGATACATGTCGGGGATGTCGTTGCTGCTTGCGAAGCGGAGCGTCGCTGTCCGTCGTCTCTTCATGCGGAAACTTTGGATCAGGCCAAACTGTATGCCTCGAAATTGATGACCTTGGCGGAGGCCGAGCGCTGCTTCGATTTGTCCAATACCAGTCTCTGGCGGCTGCGTGTGCACCACTCAATTCCTCTTGTTGCGGCCGGCCGGCTCCATGCGGATGACATCGTTAACGCGTTGAATCGAGAGAGGAACCGCTTGCGTCCGGCCCAGCATGAACGAACCGAAAACCACCTCATGACCGTCGCAACAGCCTAGTCTAGTGGCCGTGAGTCAGTTTGGGGGTGGACGAGACGATGCATGGTGACTACGGCTTGGTCGGATCCTTTCTCCGATGAACGAGCCAAAGCAGGTTTCAATTGAAATGTGGGGAGGCCCCCCCGCCGCCAGGTTGCGCGAACTTTCTGAACCTGCGCGGAGCCAGTTTCAGAATTGGCTTCGGGGTCAGACTGTTCCGGTGCTCACAGGTGTTAAGGTGGAGGATCAGGATGCCTTCTATTTGCACGACTACCGGCGCTGGAAAAGTGGTTTGGGTCAGCATGGCAAGGGATGGTTTTGAACTTGGACCCTCAGTGTCGACCTAGTGTCGGTAAAGGGCGATTTTTACGCAAAAACCATGAATTTGGTGAAATGGTGGGAAACATTCTTCATAGGTAAACGGCAGTCCCAGAGGGGCTTCCATCTGGGGGTAGCCGACTACGGATCAGAAGGTTTGGGGTTCGACTCCCTACGGGTGCGCCACTTTCTACGCCGAAAATCGTGCTGATTTTCGGCGTTTTTTGTCTGCAAAACCGGCGGTTAAGGCGCGTAGGTGGGCGGTAGATCTTGGGCCTGGGTTGCGGACTGACCAAGCATGACCACGATATCGGTCCGACGTTCAGACGGGGTGACCTCCAGGCGGGTCAATTTGCCGTCCCTGAGTTCAGCCTCGATCACGGTCCGGGTGGGCAGCTGCAGCTTGAAGGACACGTTCCAACGCTCGGCCGGCCAGGCGGGAAAGAGATAAATGCGTGAACCGACGGTTTGCACGAGCATGGCCTGCAGGGCCAGCCGGCTGACGCTGCCGTGGTCAAAGTCCGGCACCCAATCGTAGTTGGGTCCCCAAAATCCCTTGAAGCGCGCCGGGGTCACATTGCCATCGTTGCAATTCTTCGTGACATAGAAGGCGGCGGTTTCGGTCAGACCCAGCAGCGCGGCGTGGAGGGCGTCCTGTCGCCAGCCGCCCGTGTCAGGAAACATCCGACGGGAAAAGGTCCATTGGCCGGTTTCCAAGGCAGGCCGGCCCACGCCCAACACCCGGTACGGAAACACGGCGTAGAGCTCGGGATTCTCGGAGTTTTTGGCCACGTCCTCGTGGCGCTCCGCGGCACGCAGCAACGTGCGACCGTCCACCTGCGCCAACGGCAAGGCCGGCACACGCGTCTGCAATTGTCGCCATGATTCGCGATCGGCGGGCTGCAGGTCGGCGGCGGGCAGATCCAGCAGGGCCGGCAACAGCGAGTGCAGGGCGGCGAGTTCCGGCGTCGGGTTTTCGGCCTCCCACCAAGTTTCGAGCGACTGGGTCGGGCTGAGATGCAGTTTGCCGGCGGCATCGAGCGGATAGTGTTCGACGTAAAACCGCAGCACCGCCCGGGCCACGGGCAACAACTGCTCGCGCAGGAGAAGGGGATCAGCCGTGTGCCGGTAGGTCTCCAACATCAGCGCGACCAGTTCCAAGCCGCCCTGCCAGTAGGACCGGATGTAACGGTTGTCGACGTGCGAAAGCGGTTTTCCGGTGCGATCCCAACCGTAGTTGGAAGGCAGGTAGGTGCCCCAGAAATACAGGGTTTCGGGGAAAAACGCCCCGTCGTGGCCGAACCAGGCCCGGGTGCGCTGTTCGGCGAGGGGGAGCATCGCACCATACATGCGAAACAGCGGCCGGAGCAGGTCGTAGTCGCCACTGGCGAGCAACGACCAGTAAATCAGCCGGGTGTTCTGCCACCAGTAACCGCCGCCCCAACGCCGGTAATCCGCGTCAAACGATTCCTCCGGCAACTGCCAGTCGGCGGTGAACAGGCCGCCGTTGAATTTCACCGGATATTCGCCGCGGCCGCAGCAGGCCACGAGGTAGCGGTGCCAGTTCGCGTGGCGGGTGATGGATTCCGCGTTGCCCCAGTCGGGACCGCGGGCCTCGAGGTTGATGTGGCTCCGGCTCCAGAATTCGGCCCACCAGTCGCAATGCTTCCGCCACGCATCTGCCAGCGGGGTGATGTTGCCGGCGGATGCTTGGGCGAGGATGTGCTCCAGCCATTCAGTCGCGGAGCCGACCTGCTCGCAGCGCACGGTGATGATGATGCGCGCGGTGGTGACTTGCGAAGCACGCAAAGTGCGTGCGTCAATCCTTTGGAAAAGGGGACCGGCCATATGCGCACCAAAGGTGCGATGTAGCAGGGGATCTTGCTGGTGTTCCTTGAGTTCGCCCGAGCCCTGGTGATCGAGCACCGCGCCCCAGATGGATGCGGTATTGCGCTGATACCATGCGACGGCATCGGGCAGATCGTCCACCGG
>JACFMR010000031.1:0-37785 GCA_019455245.1 Opitutaceae bacterium | reverse complement strand
GTGGCCGCATGAATTTCCCGGCCGCGCAACTCGCGCGGCTCCTCGCGCCAGCGGTCCAGTGAAACCTGCAAGTCGACCGGCCCGTCGCTTTCGCATTCGATGATCAGGCGGGGGTGATGGGCATCGCACCACAGACGCACGGTGGTGCGACCGTTGGTGAGGCTGATGCTGGCATCGGCGAGCGAGAGCTTTTGTTCGAACGTTTCGCCGGCAAGGAGATGTGGCGTGCAGGACAAGCGCACCCGGCCGATCTTGACCAGGCGGCCGAGGTGATCCCACGCGTCGTTTTTGGCGAGATACAGGGCGATATCGCCCGACGGCTCGGTCCAGACATTGGCGGCAATGTCGCCATTGCCGAGGGGCAGGGAATCGAGGGAGTTGCGGCCGGGAGTGGTCCAGTGGACGTCACCAATCATGGCCGCAGCAGAGCGGTCTGTCCGGTGGTAAGCAAGAAAACCCACCGGGTGGTGGGTTTTCCGTGAACGCAAACGGGCGGTGCTGTGGTCAGGCGGTCTTGGGCAGCAGCACGTCGTTGAATTCGATGGAATGCGGATGATTGCGCTTTTCCTTCAGGAGCCGGGAGCGCCGCCGCAGCATGCGGTCGAGCTTGTCGGTCAACAGGGAAACGGCCTTGTGGCACTCGTCGGAAGAGACAATCGCATTCATGTCGGGGCCGTTGATGAGGATGTGGCCCTTGGCCTTGAACCGGCTGGCGACATCGACTTTGCCGTCGTATTCCAGCTCCACGCGGATGCGCACGATGCGCTCCTCATGACGAAACAATCGGTCCGTTTTCTCCTGTACGTAGGTCTTCAGCGAAGGGGTCAACTCGAGGTGAATGCCGGATACGATCAGTTCGTGGTTGTTTTGTCTGTTCATATTGCTGCCTATGTTTTGGGTTGCTGACAGGAAAGCAGTGTCCCTCGCCGCCATGCCACCCCCGTTGCAAAACGCATTCGAATCATTCGCTGCCGTCATCGTTACGGGGGGATCTTCCGGTATTGGAAAATCGTTCATCGGGGTGCTGCATACCCTGAACCCGGACCTTTGCTTTTGCAACCTCTCGCGCCGGAGTCCCGGAATCAAATCAGCCGGGCTTAAGCTGTGCCATCATGCCATTGACCTGGCTGAACCCATGGCGGTGGCCGGCGCGCTGCCGGTGATTTTGGCGTGGCTACAGCGCGAGGTGCCGGCCGGAAAGGTACTGCTGATCAACAACAGCGGATTTGGCGGTTATGGTTATTTTCCAGCACCTTCCGCAACGCATCAGGCCGGCATGATCGACCTCAATGTGCGGGCCGTGGTGGAACTCACCGCGGGGCTGTTGCCCGTGCTCAAGCAGCGCGGAGGTGCGATTATAAATGTGGCTTCTACCGCCGCGTTTCAACCCACGGCTTATATGTCCGTTTACGGTGCGACGAAGGCCTTCGTGCTGCACTGGAGCCTGGCCTTGGATCAGGAAATCAGGCGCGAAGGCGTGCCGGTACTGGCCCTTTGTCCGGGGCCGACCGCCACGGAGTTTTTCCGGCGGGCCGGGCTGCAACCCGGCAGTGTGGCGGATGCGCTGAGCATGGACAGCGAGACCGTGGTCATGACGGCGCTCGCGGCCTTGACCAAGGGCCGCGCGGTGGTGGTCACCGGCTGGAAAAACAAGCTCGGCGCGGCGTTGGTCACCAAATTGCCGAAGACCTGGGCGGCATGGCTTGCCGCGCGCGTTTTGGCCAGATTCCGCTTGAAGCAGGCGGGAGGCGGCGCGTGAGCGAGGAGCCGACGGGCGATTTTCGCCACAAGGCCTGCGCGTGGCCGCCACGTCCGCCCCGACCGGAACACGCCCGCCTGATCCGGCGCGAGGAATTGACCGGTTGGATCCTGCATGAGGATGAACGCCTGTTGGTGCTGAACAAACCCGGGGATGTGGTCTGCCATCCGTCCAAGGCCGGTCCTTGGTCGAGCTTGGTCGGGGCGGCCCGCGAATACACCGGACTGCCGACCATGCACCTCGTGTTCAGACTCGACCGGGAGACGAGCGGCGTGGTGGTGCTGGCGAAGGATGCGGACATGGCCAGACGCCTGCAAATGGCCATGCAACAGCGGCGCGTGGCCAAGGCGTATGAGGCCATCCTGAGCGGCGAGCTGCGTGAACCGGTGACCGTGGACCAACCGTTGGGCGATGACACATCGAGCCCGGTGTATGTGAAGACCACCGTGCGGCCGGATGGAGCGCAGGCGGTCACACATTTTACACCAATGGCGTGCACGGCAGATTTCACCCTGGCACGCGTTGTCACCGAGACCGGCAGAAAGCACCAGATCCGCGCCCACGCCCTGTGGCTGGGGTATGCGTTGGTCGGCGACAAAATCTACGGACCGGATGACCGGCTGTATCTCGATTTCATCGACCACGGCTGGACGGAAAGCATGGCCAAGAAACTCCTGCTGCCCCGACAGGCCCTGCATTGCAGTGAGATCGACCTGACGGCGGCCGGGGCGCCGGCGGTCTTTGTGGCGCCTATGCCCGGGGACATGCGGGAATTTTGCATCAGCAACGGGCTGTGTGTTTGAGGGCGGTGGTAACAGCGAGCCGCATGGCGGCCACCCGGGTTTCCAGCGGCAGAGCGGAGGGCGTTTCCAAGGTGTAACTGAGCGTGGTGTGGAAATGTCGCAGGTAGATGGCCTCCGGCCAGTTTTGGCGCAGCAGGGGATCGCTGACCGGACGAATGATTCCGGGGGCGTCGGCCTTGCGGCCATCGATGACGTCGGCGGATTCGATGGGCATGACCTCTCGGACCGCGTCGATCATGGCGTCGGCCAGACCGGGGCGGGATTCGGGGTTGAGCTCATAAAGATAAAAACCGTGGGACTCCCAGTCCTCATGCAAACAGAGCGTGAGATCGAAGGGCGGCTGCCGCTCCAGCCACGCGGTGTGCTGCCGGACTTCCGGCGTGTGACGGTCCTGATAGTCGCGGTTGAGATCGCGTTGGGCGGCGTCCTCCCGGTGGCCATTTTGCAGACCGATGGGATTCAGGACCGGACAGAGAAACCACGTGGCCCGGTCATCAAAGCAGCCGGCCTGCAGCAGTTCCAGCAACGCCAGCGGCGGGGCCGGTTCATCGCCGTGGATGCCGGCGGAGAGATAAATGCGGGGCTTGATGCCCGCAACCCGGCGGGTCAACGCCAGCAAAGGAAAGGCGTCCGCCCGGCCGTAATCCTCGATGCGAAATCCGGCCTTGGTGGCATGGGTACGGAATTGTGCCAGCAGACGGGCGACATCGAGCGGTGTCCGGGGCAGGGGATTGACCATGCCTGACATTCGCGACTTGGAACCATTCTGCAAATCAGGTTTAGTGCCATTTTCATCATGTCATCCGTTCGCGTTCGATTCGCACCCAGTCCCACGGGTTTCTTTCACATCGGCAGCGCCCGCACGGCCCTGTTCAACTGGCTTTATGCCCGGCACACGGGCGGCAAGTTCATCCTCCGCATCGAGGACACCGACAAGGCGCGCAACAGCGAGGAGTTTCTGAACGTGATTTACGACAGCCTGACGTGGCTCGGGCTGAACTGGGACGAAGGCCCGAAGATCGGCGGCGATTTCGGCCCGTACCGGCAAAGCGAGCGCGACGCCATATATCGCGAATATTTGCAACGGCTGCTCGATGGCGGCCGGGCGTATGAGAAGGACGGGGCCATCTGGTTCAAACTGCTGGGCGACCGGCATGAGGTCTATGACGACCATCGCCAGAAAACCGTGACCAAGGTGAAGACCGCGCCGACGGTCATCGAGGACCGCATCCGCGGCCGGGTCGAACGCACCGAGGACGAGGATTTCGTGATCGTGCGCTCCGATGGCAACCCGGTGTTTCACTTCGTCAACGTGGTTGATGACATCACCATGCGGATCACCCACGTGATTCGCGGCGAGGATCACCTGTCCAACGCGAGCAAGCACGTGGAACTGTTCAAGGCGTTTGGCGCGCCGGTGCCCGAGTTTGCGCACATTCCACTGATCCTGAAGCAGAACGGCCCGGGCAAGATGTCCAAGCGTGACCAGGGGGCGTTGGTCGAGGAGTATCAGCGCCGCGGTTACATTGCCGAAGCGCTGGTCAACTTTCTCAGCCTGCTGGGCTGGAATCCCGGCGACGACCGGGAGAAGATGCCGCTGGACGAGATTGTCCGGCTGTTCGACCTGCCCGGGGTGAACCAGAGCAACGCGCGTTTCGACGACAAGAAACTCGCGCACATGAACATGCTCTATCTGCTGGAACTGCCGGCGGACGAGTTTGTGGCGCGGGCGCGCACCTTTTTCGACAGCCAGGCGGGCGACAGTCCGGCGCTGGCGGCGGACGCGACGTATTTTCGCGAGGTCATGCTGCTCAGTCAGCCGAAGATCAAGGGCATCGAGGAATTGCCCGCCTACACGGTTTACTTTTTCACCGAGGATTTCCCGATGGATGAAAAGGTGAAGGCCAAGGTGCTGGGGAAGGGTGAGCCCAAGACGCGTCTCAACGAACTCATCGCCGCGCTGGCGGCCATGGATTTCAGCAGCGATGAGGCGATTGAAAACGCGATCAAGGCCGTGGCCGAAACCAACGGCCAGGGGTTCGGCGCCTATCAATCAGTCGCACGTCTCGCGCTGACCGGTACGAACGTCGGTCCGAGCATCACCGGGATCATGCGGGTGCTCGGCCGGGAGCGTACCGGCCGACGTCTGACCAAACTGGCGGCGGCCATCTGAGTCGATAGGATCGGCTTACTTGGCCCAGGTATCGCGCAGGGTGATGGTGCGGTTGAAGACGGGTGCGCCCGGCTTTGAATCCACGGCATCGGGCGTGAAGTAGCCGAGGCGTTCGAACTGGAAACTTTCGCCGGGTTGGGCGGCGGCCAGGGCGGGTTCGAGCCGCGCCCGGACGACGTCCAGCGAGTGCGGATTGATGACCTTGAAGAAATCCGCCTCGGCGCCCGGTTCTGGTACCGTGAACAGGCGGTCATACAGGCGCACTTCGGCCGCGACCGATTCCGGTGCGCTGACCCAGTGGATGGTGCCCTTGACCTTCTTGGCGGAATTGGGCTCGCCGGCGCGCGTGTCGAGTTGGGCGGTGCAGCGCAGTTCCGTGATGGCGCCGGCGGTATCCTTCACGATCTCGTCAAGTTGGATGATACAGGCGTATTTCAGGCGCACTTCGCCGCCGGGCTTGAGCCGGAAATACTTGGGCGGCGGCACCTCGGCGAAATCGTCCTCCTCGATGAAAACCTCGCGGGTGAGGTTGATGCTGCGGGTGGTGGGATTTTCGTCCTGCGGGTTGTTGGTGGCCTGACAGGGTACAACGTCGCCGGGGGCGATGTTGGTGAGCACGAGCTTGAGCGGCCGCAGGACCGCCAGCCGGCGGGCGGCGGTGCGGTTCAGTTCATCGCGCACGACATGCTCCATCACCGCGATGTCGACGGTGCCTTCGTAGGTGGTGATGCCGGTGCCGATGACAAAGCGGCGCAGCGCCGGGGCGGTGATGCCACGGCGGCGCAGACCGGCCAGCGTGGGCATCCGCGGATCGTCCCAACCGCTCACGACTTTTTCCTGCACGAGCCGCAGGAGGTTGCGTTTGCTCATGAGGGTGTAGGACGGGATGAGTTTGGAAAACTCGTATTGGTGCGGCAGGGGGCGCGGCAGGCCGAGCGCCTCGAGGACCCAGTCGTAAAGCGGACGGTGCACCACGAATTCCAGCGAACACAGGCTGTGCGTCACGCCTTCGAGATAATCGCTGAGGCAGTGCGCATAGTCGTAGAGCGGATAGATGCACCAGCTGTCGCCGGCATGATGATGCGCGACGTGGCGGATGCGATAGAGCAGGGGATCGCGCAGCCAGACGTTGGGCGAGGCCATGTCGATCTTCGCACGGAGCGAGCGGGTGCCGTCGGGGAACTCCCCGGCGCGCATGCGCTGGAACAAATCGAGATTTTCCTCGACCGGGCGGTTGCGCCAGGGGCTGTCCTTGCCGGGTTTATCGGGTGCCCCCCGGTAAAGATCGGTGTCTTCCGGGCTCAAATCGCAGACGTAGGCTTTGCCGCGTTTGATGAGTTCGAGCGCGAATTGGTAGAGCGGCTCAAAATAGTCCGAGGCGAAAAACGGTTCGGTGGCGGTCGCACCTGCGGCCGCCGGCGCGGCATAATAGTCGCGCTGGCCGTCGAGCGTCTGCGCGTTGGGCAGGTCGCCCTTGGCCTTCACGCCCAGACAGTGGTCCGCCCAGCCGGCGATCAGCCACTTGATGTCAGCCGTGATGGCTTCGACATACTCAAGGTCTTCCTTGACGGGATTGGTGTCGTCAAAGCGCAGGTTGCACCGGCCCCGGTATTCGCGGGCGATGCCAAAGTTGAGACAGATGGCCCGGGCATGGCCCAGGTGCAGATAGCCGTTGGGCTCCGGCGGGAAGCGTGTGACGATGCCGCCGGGGTAGCGGTTTTCCGCGACGTGTTGGGCGACGATGTCGCGGATGAAGTCGCTGGGCGGCGTGTCGGGAGGGAGTGGATCGGACATGATGGAATGGTCGACGGCGATTACGATGGCCTCAAACGGAGGCCCCTTTCCGCTTGGAGCGGGGAAAGGGTGCGGTGGAGTTGCCGGGCATGGCTCCATCCGCGGCCATTTCGCGAAGCAGCGTGCCGAGGTAGGGAATGAGCTGCTTCTTGCGGCTGACAATGCCGGGCAGGTCGAAGATCTCGTCCTGCTCAATGTGCGGATAGGAGATGCGGCTGATGAAGCCGGGATCGCCCTTGGCCAGGAGAAGGGAGTTCTGGGTGTTGATGTCGGTGACGAGCAGGCAGACGAACGCCAGTTGTTCCTCGTTGCGCAGGTCCTGGAGCGCCTGGGTGATGGCCTTGGCGTGCTGCCAGAAGTTGCCGAATCCAAGTTCCTCAACCTGCGAGACCGAGTAACGCACGCCTTCCTCGTCGTAGATTTTGAAGTCGGAGCGCACGACCTTGTCGGCGGGGTTGGCGAGAATCACCGAGCCCGAGCTGAAAATTTCGTCGGCCAATCGGCGGGAATCGATGCCCGCAATGCCGGCGAGCCAGGTGAGGACCGCGCCGTCCTTGGGCGTGGTTGTCGGGCTGTTGAGGTGGAGGGTGTCGGAAATCAGGCCGGACATCATGATGCCGGCGAGTTCCGGCGTCGGGCTCATGCCTTCCCGGCGGAAGAGATCGGCGACGATGGTGCAGGTCGAGCCCACGGGCTCGTTGATGAACAGGATGGGCTGCTGGGTGTTCAGGGCGCCCAGCCGGTGGTGGTCGATGATCTCCGCGATGTTCACCTCGTCGGCGCCGTTGACGGCCTGGGTCATCTCGTTGTGGTCAACCAGCACGAGGCGGGTTTCGACGGGCTTGAGCAGATCGCTCTTGGTCAGGATGCCCTGGAGGATGTCGGCCTCGTCGGTAACCAGCAGCGCGTGCTGCGACGCGGGACCGAAGCGCTTGCGCACATCGGCAATGCGGACGTCGGCATTGACGGAGGGAATGTCACGATCGATGACGCGATCGAGGGTGGAGGCGGTGCGCACCACCCAGGCGGTGGTGGCGGTGTCGTGCGGGCTGGAAATCACGCTGACCCGGTGGGTGCGGGCAAGCTCCAGCACGGCCGGATCCACCGGCAGGCCGCCGCTGATGATGAGGGCGCGGATGCCGATCTCGATGGAACGCATCTGCACCTCGGGCCGATCGCCGACGATGACGATCGATTGGGCCGGGGGCAGGTTCTCGCGCTCGGAAATCTTCCAAAACGTGCGGATGTCCATCGCGCCGATGCGGACGTTGAGTTCTTCCAGCCGGGTTTCCTCGACGGCGTGCAGGAACTCAGCCTTCAGGGAGCGCACAATGCGGCTGAGGCTTGTGCGCACCAAGCGCATGCGGCGCGGGTCGTTGATGTGCGGCACAAAGAATCCGCCCATCTGGGCTAGTGACACCGTGCCCAGGACCCGCCGGTCGTCGTTGACGACCGGCAGCACGCTCACGCTGTGCCGGTCCATGATCTCAAGCGCCTCGGCGCAGGTGGCACCGTCATGGGTGTGCACCACATCGGTGATCATCAGGTCGCGGACGCGGGGGCTGACATCACTCAAATACAGCGGCAGCGGCTGGTTGAAACGCTGGAGGATGGTGTCGATCCGGGCGTTGGTATTGCCACAGCGCGCGGCGACATAACCGGGCTCGCCGCGTTGGGTCTTGAAGGCGGCGTAGGCGATCGCCGAGCAGATGGCATCGGCATCCGGGTTTTTATGGCCGATGACGTAGGTCGGGGGCGTACTGGCGGGAGACGACATGGAAAAGGGGAGATATTGAGTCATGGCCACGCCCGGGGAAAGCGGGAAAGCTAAAAAACCCGGCCATCGCCGGGTCTTTGCCGGGCGGAACGCGGGCGATCAGGGACCTTGAACGGCCGCCACGCCCGCCGGAGAGCCGGTGCCGCCGCCGGAGGTGGCATACACCCGGGCGGAAAGGTTCGGATTGGTGGCGTTGTAGGGGATGGCCTCCAGAATGTTGTCGGTGCGCTGCCCGCTGCGGTTGGAAACGAATTTGCCGGTGGCGGTGTTGGGGAAAAACTGGATGTTGCCGCCGAGGAAGACCACATAGCCGCCGGCATCCTTGTAAACGCCGGTTGCCTCATCCCAAGTGCCGTCGGGTTTGAGGCCGCGGGTGAAGGCGATCGGGGTGGTGGGCGGATCGCTCATCTTGACCCCGCCCACAAATTCGAAGCTGAGCGCACGTTCGCCGGTGAAGGTGGTGTCCAGCGTGGTGCGGTTGCCGGGGCTGATGATCGCATCCGGGAAGGTGCCGTTGAAGAGCGGGTCGTTTTTCGAGAAATACATTGACGGATCGGTCAGGATGCCATGGCGCGCCAACACGCCGGGCCAGAGAAACACCCGCTCCGGCGCGGTCAGCACACTGGCCGGCAGCGTGCTGGGGTCGGGCAGGCGGTCGTTGTTGTCGCCGGCATAAAGCATGGCGGCCTTGGCAATTTCGCGCAGATTGCTGGCGTCCACCGCACGCTGGGCCTTCTCCCGGACACTGCCCACCGTGGGAATGATGATGGCGGCGAGAATACCGATGATGGCAATGACGGTCAGCAGTTCGATCAGGGTGAAAGCGGCGGGGGATCTTGAAACGCGGGGCATGGTCAACGGGGGGGGTGCCAAAAGGCTCGGTCAATTGCGTTTGAACTCAATCCGAAACTGCCACGCGGGCTGGACAAAGGATTTTCCGGTCACCTAGTCTGGACCTTTATGAAAATCTATCTGGATGGAAAATTTGTCGATGCGGCGGACGCCAAGATTTCCGTGTTTGACCACGGTCTCCTGTATGGTGACGGCGTTTTCGAGGGCATCCGGCTTTATGGGGGCAACATTTTCCGGCTTGAGGAGCATCTGGAGCGGCTGGAACAGTCGGCCAAGGCGATCATGCTCGACCTGCCGCTGACGCGAAAAGAGTTCAGCGAAATCACCTGTGAGACCTGCCGGCAAAACAATCTGCGGGACGCGTACATCCGCCTCGTGGTCACCCGCGGGCCCGGCGATCTCGGCCTGTCGCCCTGGTCCTGCCCGAAGCCCTCGGTTTTCGTCATCGCCAGCAAGATCACGCTTTATCCGCAGGAACACTACGACAACGGCCTGGCCATCGTGACGGTGCCGACCCGCCGCATCAACGCGGCGGCGCTGCCGCCGACCATCAAGTCGCTGAATTACCTGAACAACATCCTGGGCAAGATCGATGCCTAGCAGTTCGGCGCACTGGAGGCCATCATGCTAATAGACCAGGGCTATGTGGCCGAGTGCACCGCGGACAACATCTTCATCGTCCACAAGGGCGAGTTGATCACGCCCGCCGCCTCCCAAGGTGCGCTGAAGGGCATCACCCGGGGCACGATTTTTGACATCGCCGCCGAACTGGGCGTGCCGTTGCGCGAGGCCAACATGACCCGTTACGACGTATGGTGCGCGGACGAGTGTTTTCTCACCGGTTCAGGGGCGGAAGTCGTTCCTGTGGTCAAGCTGGACGGCCGGGTGATCGGTACCGGCCGCCCCGGCGACATCACCCAGCGGGTACTGGCCTCGTTCCGGCGGCGCGTTTTCTCCGAAGGCACCAAGATCTGAGGTGCCGCCGGCCGGCCGGCGGCCGGGACATGCTGGCGCGTTGACGTGGCGCAGGTGCGCGACGTTGGCGCGGAAATTACTTCATGGCTCTTACTTGCCACCGGGGGCAGGTATGGCATCTTACCTGCATAGGCATCCACCCACGACATGGCCAATCCGCTCAAATGTGATCTCTGTTCCAAACCAGCCACGGTTCACCTTACGCAAATCATCAACAACAAGGTGCACAAGGTGGATCTGTGCGAGGAGTGTGCCCAGGCCAAGGGCGTGACCGATCCCAGTGGTTTTTCCCTGGCCGATCTGCTCCTGAAGGCCTCGCTCAATCCCGAACCGGTGCCCGGCACGGTGCGTTGCGAACAATGCGGCTGCACCCAGCAGGATTTCAAGAAGCACGGCCGGTTTGGCTGCCCGCACTGCTACGAAACCTTCGCCAATCTGGTGGAGCCGATGCTGGAAAACATGCACAAGGGCAGCGCCCACATCGGGAAAGTGCCGCGCAAAGCCCTGGCCCGAAAAACCCTTTACGATCGCCTGACCCAGCTGGAGGTCGAGCTCAACGAAGCCATCAAGACCGAACGCTACGAGGACGCCGCACGCTGCCGAGATGAAATCAACCAAGTCAAACAAACCTTCGGGCAGAAGTCGGCGCACTAAGCCCATGACCATCGCGTCACTCATCGATACCCCATCGGAGTTGACGGATTCTTCGAACAGCAAGACCGCCGTGGTCTTGATGACACGCATCCGGCTGGCCCGGAATCTCGACGCGAAGCCGTTCCCCGGCTGGGCCCGTCCGGCCCAGCGGGAGGAGACCATGGACATCTGCCGGTCCGCCGTGCTGGCCACCGCGCCGATGAAAAACGCCCTGTCCGTCTCGGTTGGCGAAATGAGCGAGTTGGAAAAGCAGATTTTGGTCGAGCGTCACCTGATCAGCCGCGAACTCAGTGAAAGCAAGGGCGCGGCGGGGGTCGTGATCAGCCAGAACCAGGCCTGCTCGGTGATGTTGAACGAGGAGGACCACCTGCGCATCCAGGTGCTGCGCGCGGGCTTTCAGCTCAAAAAGACCTGGAGCATGATCGATGAGCTCGATTCCGCCCTCGAGGAGCAGCTCGATTACGCTTACTCCAACAGCCTTGGCTATCTCACGGCCTGCCCGACCAACGTCGGTACCGCCATGCGCGCCTCGGCCATGATGCACCTGCCGGCCTTGGTCATTGGCGGCCAGATGGAGAAAGTCGTGCGCGCCGTGAATCAGCTGGGCATGGTGGTGCGCGGATTGTTCGGCGAGGGGTCCGACGCCAGCGGAAGCATTTTCCAGATTTCAAATCAAACCACGCTCGGCGAGTCCGAGGAGGAGATCATCAAACGGCTCGGCAGCGTGCTCAACACCATCATCGACCACGAGCTCAACGCCCGTGAAAAGCTCATCGAGGCCGACGCCGGCAAGCTCTACGACAAGATCGGACGCGCCTACGGCATCCTGCAGAACAGCCATCTGGTCAGTTCCGGCGAGGCCATGAACCTGCTCTCCCTGATCCGGCTGGGCGTCGACCTCCGCGTTTTCGCCGAGGATCACCGTCCGATGGTGGACCGACTCTTCATCGAGGCGCAGCCCGGCCATCTGCAATACGCGCAGAAGGGTGAATTCGAGCCGGGACAACGCGATCTGCTGCGGGCGGCCCGTTTGCGCTCGGAGTTTGCCAATTTCACGCAACCTGATTTCTCTGCACCCCAAACTCCACCGAACAACGATTCCAACTGATTCCTTTCCATGTCCCAAGAGCCGATGAACAATTTCACCCCCAGGGCCCAGCAGGTGCTGGCCCTGGCCCGCAAGGAAGCCGACCGGTTTCATCACAACTACGTCGGTACCGAGCACATCCTGCTGGGCCTGATCAAGCTCGGCCAGGGCGTGGCGGTGAGCGTGCTGCAGAAAATGGGGCTGGACCTTGAGACCGTGCGTGCCGCGGTGGAAAAGCAGGTCGGGACTGGCCAGGAAAGCAAGAATCCCGGCAGCATACCCTACACGCCGCGGGTCAAGAAGGTGCTGGCGCTCGCGGGCAAGGAAGCGAAGACCCTGAATCACTCCTACGTGGGCACGGAGCACATTCTCCTCGGCCTGCTGCGTGAAGGCGAAGGCGTGGCCGCGCGCGTGCTGAAATCGCTCGACATCGACATCGAGCGCACCCGCAACGAGATTCTGCGTGAACTCGATCCGCAATTTTCCGGTGGTGAACCGGGGGGCGAGGAGACTGCCGGGGCCGGTGGCCGCGGTCCCGCCGAGGACAAGCGGGAAGTCAAAACCCCGGCGCTGAAGGCATTCGGCCGCGACCTCACGGAGCTGGCCCGCAAGGGCGAGATGGATCCGGTGGTCGGGCGCAAGAACGAGATTCGCCGCGTCATCCAGATTCTCTGCCGCCGGACCAAGAACAACCCGGTGCTCATCGGCGAGGCCGGTGTGGGCAAAACCGCCATTGTGGAAGGCCTGGCCCAGGAAATTGCCAGCGGCAATGTGCCCGAGATCCTGTTGGAAAAGAAGGTCATCACCCTGGACCTCGCCCTCATGGTGGCCGGCACCAAGTACCGCGGCCAGTTCGAGGAGCGCATCAAGGCCGTGATGGAGGAAATCAAGCGCGCCAAGAACATCATCCTCTTTATCGACGAACTGCACACGATCGTGGGAGCCGGTGCCGCCGAAGGGGCGATGGATGCCTCCAATATTTTCAAGCCCTCGCTGTCGCGGGGCGAATTGCAGTGCGTCGGGGCGACCACCCTGAACGAATACCGCAAGTACATCGAAAAGGACTCCGCCCTCGACCGTCGTTTCCAATCCGTCAAGGTCGAGGCCCCCTCGGTGGAGGACACCATTCTCATCCTGAAGGGCATCCGCGGCAAATACGAGGATCACCACAAGGCCGTGTTCACCGACATGGCCATCGAGACCGCGGCCAAGCTTTCCGACCGTTACATCACCGGCCGGTTCCTGCCCGACAAGGCCATCGACGTGATGGACGAGGCGGGTTCGCGAGCCCGCATCAGCGCCCTGACCCGGCCGCCCAACCTGGAAAACCTGACCAAGGAAATCGAGGAAGTCTGCGGGCGGAAGGAAAAGGCCATCGCCGAGCAACACTTCGAGGAGGCGGCCAAGTTTCGCGACCAGGAGAAGCAGTTGCGCGCCCAGCTCGAGGCGACCACCGAGGCCTGGCGCAAGGAACGCGACGAAAAGCGCATCCAGATCGACGAAGACCTCATGATGCAGGTCGTGGCCGACTGGACCGGCATCCCCCTGAACCGGATGGAACGCAAGGAGAGTGAAAAGCTCCTCGCGATGGAATCCGAGATTCAGAAGGTCGTGATCGGCCAGGAACTCGCCGCTTCGGCCATTGCCCGGGCGCTGCGTCGTTCGCGGGCGGATCTCAAGGATCCGCGCCGGCCGATCGGCTCCTTCCTGTTCGTCGGGCCCACGGGCGTGGGCAAAACCGAGACGGCCAAGCAGCTCGCCGCCCAGATGTTTGGCAACCAGGACGCGATCATCCAGATCGACATGTCCGAATACATGGAGAAGTTTGCGGTCTCGCGACTGGTGGGCTCGCCCCCGGGCTATGTCGGCTACGATGAGGGCGGCCAGCTGACCGAGGCGGTCCGCCGCAAGCCTTATGCCGTGGTGCTCTTCGATGAGGTGGAGAAGGCGCATCCCGATGTCATCCAACTGCTGCTGCAGATTCTGGAGGACGGACGGTTGACAGATTCGTTGGGGCGCACCGTGGATTTCCGCAACACCATCATCATCATGACGTCGAACGTCGGGGCGCAATTGCTCCAGCGGCAGACGTCGATGGGTTTCTCCGCCGCTGCCATCAATATCAACGATGCGGAGCAGATGCGCGAGAAGGTGCTCGAGGAGTCGAAGCGCATCTTCAAGCCGGAGTTCCTCAACCGCATTTCGGACATCATCTTCTTCCGCCCGCTGGCCAAGGACGACCTCATCAAGATCGTTGAAATTGAGCTGGAGAAATTCAGCCGGCGTATCGCCGCCCGCAAGATCGAGTTGGAGTTCACCCAGGAGGCGAAAACGCTGCTGATCGAAAAAGGCTATGATGAGAAATACGGCGCACGGCCGCTGCGCCGGGCCATCGAGTCCTACCTCGAGGATCCCATGGCCGAGGCCATCCTCCGCGGTGACGTCAAGGACGGGGAACCGGTCCTGGTGGGTTGCGAGGGAGGCAAGATTGTCTTCAAGCAGAAGACCCCGCCGGCCACCACCGAGGTGAAGTCGTAATCGGTGGAGATTTTCGTAATCAACCGGCCCGCACCGCATGTCGGTGCGGGCTTTTTGCGCTCAGCGCGCGGGCGGTCGCAGGACCTCCATGGCGGTGAGGGCGGCGGCGTTGCGCGTCTCGAGGCCGAGCTTGCGAAAGATGTTTTCCACGTGCTTGTGCACGGTGCGCACGCTCGTGCTCAGGATGGTGGCGATGTCCGGGTTGCTTTTGCCCTGGGCGATCCAGTAGAGGACCTCGGCCTCGCGCGGGGTCAACCCAAGGTTGAGCAGGGCGCCCGGTCCCGGGGGCGAGTCCGCCTCCTGCAGTAGAAACATCTGAAGATCGGAGCGATCTGCTTCGGCAAATGGCCGCACGGTAAGGCCGGCGGTTTCCGTCCCGAGATTGGCGGGGAGGGTGGTGTGATCGAATTCCGGGAAATACTTGGTCAGGAGGGCCTCGGCCAAGCGGGTGGCAAAGGCGATGCGGCGATTCGCATCCGCGAGCACGATGCCGAGGTCAAGGGACTGGCGCAGCAGATTCTCCGCCTCGTTGCGCATGGCCAGTTCATCTTCCAGACGTTGCTGCAGCGAGCGTATTTCCAAATGCGCGGCCACCCGGGCGAGAACCTCCGGCGGGTAGGCGGGCTTGGTGATGTAGTCGACGGCGCCCGCATTGAAGGCCCGGACCTTCTCGTCGGGATTGTCGAGCGCGGTCATGAAGATGACCGGCACATTTTTTGCCGCGGGGTTGGCCTTGATGTGACGGCAGGCCGTGTAGCCATCCATGCCCGGCATCAGCACATCCAGCAGGATGATGTCCGGCAGGGTGTGCTGCAGGATGTCGAGGGCGCTGCGTCCGCTTTCGGCGACGAGGATTTCGTGCTGAGAATCCTGCAATGCTTCAAGCAATACACCGAGATTGGCCGGGGTGTCGTCGACAATGAGGACCTTCGCCTTGTTCATCGTGGATTGACGTGCCCCATCGCCTGCTCGAGGTAAATGCGAATCCGTTCCATTTCGTAGGCCTGCGCCATGGCGTTGAGTTGGCCGGTGAATTTTGCGCAGTCGGGGCGGTCTTTGCCGAGTGCGCCGAGGCGTTGTCTCAGTTCGGCGATGGCGCCGCGCCGGGCGGCGTCGAGCAACGCGCCCAGTTCGGCGTGGTCGGGCAGCCCGTCGCTTGCGGTGGCGGCGCCCGGGGCGCTGGATTCTTCCGCTGCATGGATCCACTCCAGCTCAAGTTGCCGGCCAAGGATCTGCACGAGTTCTGTGTCCCGGAAGGGCTTGGGCAAAAAGTCGTCGCAGCCGGCGGCGAGAGCGCTTTCGCGGTCGAAATTGAGCACCGAAGCCGACATCAGCACCATGGCGAGTCTGGGGTGGGTCAACCGACGGCGCTTGATCCACTCGAGGCCGTTCTCCCCGGGCATGCGCAGATCGACGAGAGCGATATTCGGCTGAAACGTGTCGAGCATGGCGTCCGCCTCGGCGGCCGATGAGGCCTCGCACAGCTCGAAGCCCAGCGGCCCGAGCAGGTCGAGCAGTAGCGAGCGGTTGATCGCCACATCGTCCACCACGAGAATGCGGCGGCGGGTGCCTTTGTAGCCGGTCACGGACAGCTTCGAGTCGGTGGTGACCGTGAGATCGTCGGACATTTCTTCCAACGGCACCTGCAGGGTGAAGGTGCTGCCGTGGCCCGGGGAGCTCGCCAGCGTGAGTTCGCCGTTCATAAGCTCGGCGAGCCGGCGGGCGATGGCGAGGCCCAGGCCGGTGCCGGCCTCGTTGGGGCTGCGCGATTGCAGCTGTTGAAACGGCTGGAACAGTTTCGACTGTTCGGACGGACTGATGCCGGGCCCGGAATCCTCGACGGCAAAACCCAGCCGGGCAAGGTCGTCACCGACCGGCGCGACATGCAGCCGCACACCGCCGTGGGCGGTGAATTTGACGGCGTTGCTCACGAGGTTGTCCAAGATTTGCCGCAGCTTGGGCGCATCGCCCAGCCATCGGGTCGGGAGATCGGGCGAAACCTCCAAGGTCAGCGCCAACTTCTTGGCGGTGGCGCGCGGCTCGTGGGCGACGACGATTTCGCGCAACAACTGGCGCAGGTCGAACGGGACCGGGCGCAACTCCATCTTGCCGGCCTCGATCTTGGAGAAGTCCAGCACCTCGTTGATCATGCGCAGCAGGTGCTCACCGCTGGTGTTCACGATCTGCACGCGTTCGCGGGTGCGGGGATCCAGCGCGGGATCATTTCGCATGATCTGTGCGTAGCCGAGGATGCCGTTGAGCGGGGTGCGCAGTTCATGGCTCATGTTGGCCAGGAAGGTGGACTTGGCGCGGTTGGCAGCCTCGGCCTCTTCCTTGGCGCCGGCGAGTTCCCGCGTGCGCCGGGCGACGAGTTCCTCCAAGCGGTGCCGTTCCCGCTGCAGAAACGCGAGCCGCCAGCGCACCAGGCCGCCGCCGGTCACGAGCGCAAGCAGGGCATAAAGCGCAAAACTGGCCGGACGTCGGAACCATGGCGGCTGGACGCTGAATTTGAAACGGCTGATTTCGCTTTGGGTCCCGGTGGCGTCCAGCGCGCGCACTTCCAGCGTGAACGGCCCGCCCTCCAGGTTGGTGTAACTCACCTGGGGAATTTCGCCCGGAGGGGACCAGTGGTTGTTGTAACCCAGCAGACGGGTCTGGTAGCGCACTCCGCCGGTCGAGCCGTAGCGCGGATTGGCAAAATCGAAAATCAACGGCTCGCGGGTAAACGGCACGGTCAAACCGGCGGGCTCATCGGGCCGGTCGGTGGACAACGCGAGAATCTCCTCACCTTGCCGGAGCTGGTGGATCGCGATCCGCCATGAAACCACCGGGTCGTTCAGCAGATCGAGCCGGATGCGCACGTGCTGGTCGTAGCCGCGCACCCACAACACGGGATGTTTGCCGGCCTGATCCACATGGGTCACCGCGGCGCCCGCGAATCCGACGGCTTCCAAGGCCTCGCCGGGGGCTGAGCGCCAGACCGGCCGGCCCTGTTGGTCGCTTTGAAATCGTCCGAGCGGATACTTTGCGGTCATCGCACTGTCACCGAAAACGCTGGCCCACGTGGCCCCGTCCGGCGCGATCACGGTCGGGGTGAGGGTGTGGTCGGTTTTCCCGTCGATGGGATAGCGGTCGTCGGGTTCGAATCGGCGCGTGGCGGGGTTGAACTTGACCGCGCCGGCGTCGGTGAAAAAGACCGTGCCGAGCGCACCGGGACTGACGGTGGTCCACGTCATGGATTCCGGCAGTCCGCGGTTGCGGAAATAATTCTCCACGGGGAACTCCTTGAAGTCGGTTACTCGATGCGCGGCGGGCACCCGCCAGAACCCGGTCGTGTAACTGGCGAACCAGACATCGCCGTTTTGCTCCTCGACGAGGGTGAAGCACAACCCGGCCTTGTTGTGCCCGCCGGTCACCCGCCAGCCGGAGGCGGTGCGCTCCAGCACCGACAGGCCGTTTTCTCCCGCCAAGTAGTAGCGGTCGGGCACGAGCCTGGAAGGCAGCATGACTTTTGGGGCGTTGCCCGGGACCTCGGCAAACAGTTCATGGGTGTCGTCGTCGTGCAGGACGTGCAACCCGTCCGCGCTGGAGAAAATCAGTTCGTCGTCGATGGTCGCGAAGGCAAAGACATTGGTGACATCGGCCGCGATGCGCAAAAACCGGGCCGGGGTACCTTGAATGGGATCGGGGGGCTCAAGGCGGTAGAGCCCGTCGAAAGTGCCGGCGTAAACCCGTCCTTGGTGGCGGAACCAGCCGTCGATCGTGCCGGGCGTGGGTCCGTTGCTTCCGTCGAAAACGGTGACCGCGCTGCGGTAGGCGATGCGGGCCGCCCCGGAATTGAGCCCGGCCCACAAGCCGCCGTCGCGATCGGTGTAGAGGCTGAGCACGGCGTTGTCGGCCAGACCGCTTTCGCGATCGATGCGGCGAATGTGCCGGCCGTCCATCGTGCCGATTACCAGCCCGCGCACGCTGGTGGCCAAGGCGATGGTGCCGTCGTGCAGATCGAGCACGTCATTCACCCGCGTGGTGCGCACGAGATCGTCCAACGGCCCGGTAATGCGCTTGAACCGCCCGGTATCCGTCTCGAGCTCAAAGACGCCTTTTTCGCCGGCGATCCACAGCGGGGGCAAACCGGGCCGGGCCACGCCGATCAGGTTTCGGGCCGCCAGTATGTCGGGGTCTTCCGCCACTTGGATCACTTCGTCGCCCGACACGCGTTTGAGCCGGCTCATTCCGTCATGCCAATAAAGGGTGCCATCCAGCAAGGTCAGGGATCCCGCGCGGGCCGGGGTATCAATGCGCCAGCCCAGCACCTGCCCATCGCGATAGCGGATCAGGCCCTTGGTGGTGGACACAAAAACCGCCCCGTCGTGCAGCACAATGTCGCCGCCCCGGCCGATCTGCCGGATGTCATCGGGCAAATCCGGCAGGACAGAGTGGTACTCGAGTTCGATCTTGCCGGGCACCGGCTGGAAATAGCCGAGTGCATCCATGCCACTCGCCCAGATCCGTCCGTCATCGGCCACGGCCACCCGGTAGGTGTAGGTCAGCGACGCCTGATGGTGACGCCACCGGATGCCATCGTATTGCAGGATGCCCTGCACATTGGCGAAATAGATGAAGCCGTCCTTGTCCTGGGTGATGTCGAAAATTTGCGGATGCCCCAGATAGTCGGTGGAGCGAAAGTCACGAATCACCGGCAGCCCGGCCTCGGGGTCTAGCAGGTTGGCATGCAACGCCCCCGGATCGCTCAGCAGCAGGCAGCCCAGCATAACGCCGAATTTGGCGACCAGGAAGCGACGGATAAAAAGCGGGAGGTGGAACCGGTTATGCCGGGGCATGGCGACCGGCGCGATGCGGCGGGGGTACATTGGGTCGATACGAGGTCGCACAGGCCATGACGTCAATGTCACCCTCGCCGCATCAGTAAGAATGCGTAGGGGCGATCGCCGATTTCGCGATGGCCAGAAATGCCTGCAAGGCGGGGGCGAGCGTTTCACCCTCGGCCCAGCCCAGCATCAGGCGGCTCTCCGGCGCCGGGCCGCGCAGGGGGCGAAAGCAAACATCCGTGGGCAGCACCTGGGCTTCGGAAGGACACATGAATGTGGCGCCCAACCCGGCGCGGACCAAGCCCACGGCGTTGGCGCGCGGCCAGATTTCCTCGACGATCTTTGGCGTCACTCCCGCCGCGGCGAATGCGGCCAGGGTGTGATCGTAAAATCCCGGGTTATGCGCCCGGGGAAACAGCACAAACGGAGTGTCGGCCAGCGCACGCAAGGACAGCTCGGCCTGATTGGCCAACGGGTGGTCGGCCGCCAGCAGCACGCCGTTCTTCTGCCGCAGCAGCGTGACCGTTTTCAGACCCGGGGTGCGACCGTCCGGATGGAAGAAGCCGCACGTGATATCGCCGCCGCGCAGCGCGGTGATCTGTTCCGAGGTCGGCGATTCGTTCAACTCGACATGCAATCCGGGGTGCCGGCGGTGGCTTTCCCGGAGGATGGCCGGCAACACCGTGGCCATGGCCAGTCCGGTGTAGGCGATGCGGATGATACCGCTTTCACCGCGGGCGATCGGCCGCAACTCGTCGGGCACGCGGCGCAATGTTTGGAGCAGGGGTTCGATGCGCTCCAGCAGGACGGTGCCCGCCGGAGTGAGCTCCACCCGGCGCTTGCTGCGCTGCAAAAGTCGGACGCCCAATGCCGCTTCGAGTTGGGTGATCTGGCGGCTGAGCGAAGGTTGGGCCACGCCGAGCGCCTCGGCGGCCCTACGAAAGTGCAATTGGCGTGCGACAGCCTGAAAATAGACCAAGTGGCGCAGCTCAAACCCATATTGATACTCACGAGGCATCAAAACACACAAAATTACTATTTCCGGGCATTACAAGAACGTGTTAACCTGTTGGGGAGATTGACGCTGTGCGCCGATGACCGGCGCCGCGCGTTGACCTCCGTCGAATTCGCCCACCATCTTGTCGTCTCCCCATGCCCAAATCACTGTTTGAAAAAGTCTGGCAAGCGCACGCGGTGCGCACCTTGGCCAACGGACAAACCCAGCTGCTCATCGGCACGCACCTGATTCACGAGGTGACCAGCCCGCAGGCCTTCGGCATGCTGCGCGATCTCGGCCTGCAGGTCGCGATGCCGCACCGCACCTTTGCCACGGTCGATCACATCGTGCCGACCGACCAGTTCAACGAGCCCTTCAGCGATCCGCTGGCGGACGCGATGATCAAGGAACTGCGGAAAAACTGCGCCGAGAACAACATCACGTTTTTTGACCGGGCCACCGGCAAACAGGGCATCGTGCACATCGTCGGGCCGGAGCAGGGCATCACCCAGCCGGGCACGACGATCGCCTGCGGCGACTCGCACACCAGCACGCACGGGGCGTTTGGTGCGATCGCGTTTGGCATCGGCACCAGCCAGGTGCGCGATGTGCTCGCCACGCAGACCATGGCCCTCAACCCGCTCAAGGTGCGGCGCAT
Source organism: Opitutaceae bacterium (assembly GCA_019455245.1). Classification (GTDB taxonomy): domain Bacteria; phylum Verrucomicrobiota; class Verrucomicrobiia; order Opitutales; family Opitutaceae; genus Cephaloticoccus. The sequence goes on along the minus strand of JACFMR010000031.1, from coordinate 16,889 downwards.
CGAGGTGAGCGGGCGGCTGCGCCCCGGGGTGTATGCGAAAGATGTGATTTTGCACATCATCCGCGTGCTGGGCGTCAATGGCGGCACGGGTTACGCCTACGAGTATGCCGGCGAAGTGTTTGACCGCTTCTCGATGGAGGAGCGCATGACGGTCTGCAACATGTCGATCGAAGGCGGCGCCCGGGTCGGCTACGTGAACCCGGATGAGACGACTTTCGCGTATCTCAAAGGCCGGCCGTATGCTCCGCAGGGCGCCGATTGGGAGGCCGCCGTGGCCCGCTGGCGGTCCATTGCGAGCGATCCGGGGTGCACCTACGATGATGTGGTCAAAATCGACGCCACGGAAATCGCACCGACCGTCACCTGGGGCATCAATCCCGGGCAGGGCATTGCGATCACCGAGACCATTCCTGATCCAACCCAGGCTGCCGACGACGAAAAGACCAGCATCGAGGAGGCGCTGGCCTACATGAAGCTGGCGCCGGGCGCACCGATCAGGGGCACCAAGATCGACGTCGCCTTCCTCGGCTCCTGCACCAACGGCCGCCTGAGCGATTTTCAGGAAGTGGCCAAGTATCTCAAAGGCCGCAAGGTGGCCCCGGGCGTGAAGGCGATCGCCGTGCCGGGTTCGCAAGGCGTGGCCATGCTGTGCGAGTCGCTCGGGATCGACAAGATCTTCAGCGAGGCCGGCTTCGAGTGGCGGGCGGCGGGCTGCTCGATGTGTCTCGCCATGAACCCCGACAAGCTCGTGGGCGATCAGCTCTGCGCGAGTTCGTCGAACCGCAATTTCAAGGGCCGGCAGGGCAGCCCCACCGGCCGCACTTTGCTGATGAGCCCGCTCATGGTTGCCGCCGCCGCCGTCACCGGCGCGGTGGCCGATGCGCGTGAGGTCTTTGGCGTGAACAACTGAAATCCTGCAACCATGGCTTTGGAAAAAATTTCCCTCATCTCCGGTCGCGGCGTGGCCGTGCCGGGCAACGACATCGACACCGACCGCATCATCCCGGCCCGGTATCTCAAATGCGTCACGTTTGACGGCCTCGGCGAAGGGCTCTTCGCCGACGACCGCAAGGCGGTTGCACTGGCCGGGGGCTTGCATCCGCTGGACGATGCCCGCTTTGCCGGGGCCACGATTTTGCTCAGCGGGGCGAATTTCGGCTGCGGCAGCTCGCGCGAGCATGCGCCGCAGGCCATCCGCAAGTTCGGGATCCGCGCGGTGATCGCCGAAAACTACGCCGAGATCTTTTTCGGCAACTCGACCACCATCGGGCTGGCATGCGTCACGGCGACGCGGGCCGACATCCAGCGTGTGTCCGCCGCCATCGCGGCCAATCCACAGCTGGAGCTGACGGTTGATCTGGAGTCGCAGCAAATTCGGTTCGGCAACGAATCGGTGCCGTTGACCATGCGCGAAAGCGCCCAGCAGGCCTTGGTCAACGGCCGCTGGGATACGATCGGCGAGCTGCTCGAAGGTTTGCCTCAGGTGCGTGCGCACACGGCGGGCTTGCCCTATCTGAGCGGCGGCCGATAAGTTTTTTGAACCTTTTGCCGTCCACCGGCGTCACAACCGCATCCTTACATCCATGTTTCTTGCCGTAATCGAAGTGTTCAAGGGCGCCGGGGTGCTGATCTACCCGCTCGGCTTGTGCTCCGCCGCCGCGGTTTTCATCATCTGTGAACGCGCCTTTGCGCTGCGGCGCGCGGCCATCATGCCCCAGGATTTGGTTGATGCGGTCGTGAACAAGCGTCCGCTGATGGGTGGCAAGCACACCGTGCTCGCCCGCATCGTGGAATTCGCGGAACAGCACAGCAACGACGAGGATGCGGTCAAGGCCTTCGCCCGATTGGAGATCAACCGGATGGAGCGCGGCATTCCGTATCTCGACGTGATTTATGCCGCGGCGCCTTTGATTGGTTTGACCGGCACGGTGGCCGGATTGCTGAAGGTGTTTTCGCAGATCTCACCCGACACCGGACTGCCGGACCCGGTGGCGTTCACCCAGGGTGTCGCCCTCGCGTTGTCGGCCACGATCATCGGTTTGTGCATCGCAGTGCCGGCCCTCGTTGGCAGCGGCTGGTTGCAGCGCAAGGTGGAGAATTACGCCGCGCAGTTGGACGTCCTGCTGGAGCGCATCCTGCAGCGGTCGCGGCAATGAACAGTCTCTACAAAAAACGGCGCAAACGGCCCGAGTTGAATCTCGTGCCCCTGATCGACGTGCTCGTGATGCTCGTGTTTTTTGCGTTCGTCACCATGCAGTTCAAGTCGTCCACGACCCTGAACATCACAGTGCCGAAGGTGCAGACCGCCGGGCAGAACCAATTCACCGGTCAGGTGGAGGTCGGCATCAACAAGGACGGCGTCATTTCCTACAACGGCCGGGTGATTTCTCTCGCGGAACTTGAACAACTCCTGGGCGAAGTGAAGGGCGTCAACAAGGATACGCCGATCTTGGTCAAAGCGGACGAAACCAGTGAGTTTGGGGTGGTCACCCAGGTGTGGGATGCCTGCCGGCGGCTCGGCCTGAACAAGGTCGTGATGCAGACGCGCAAGTAACGCGGGGTTGCCGCGCGGGTCGGCGGAGATACGTTGGCCCCATGAAAATCGTCATCACCGGAGTTACGCGGGGATTGGGACGGGCATTGGCCGATGTCTGGATGGAAGCCGGGCACACCGTGATCGGTTGCGGCCGGAGCGGAGATGAAATCTTTCAACTGCGCATGAATCATCCTGAGCACGATTTTTCCGTGGTGGATGTGGCCTTGGACAACAAGGTCGCGCTCTGGGCGGTGAACGTGCTCGGCACGCACGGCGCGCCGGATCTGTTGATCAACAACGCTGCGATCATGAACCGGCTGACGCCGCTCTGGGAGCAGACAGATACGGAGTTTACCAAGCTGGTGGACGTGAACCTGCGGGGCACCGCCAACGTCATCCGGCATTTCGTTCCGCCGATGGTGGCCGCCGGCCGCGGAGTGATCGTCAATCTGAGCTCCGGCTGGGGCCGGTCGGTTTCGCGCGAGGTGGCGCCTTATTGCATGTCCAAGTGGGGCATCGAGGGTTTGACCAAGGCGCTGGCCGAAGAGCTGCCCGCGGGCATGGCGGCGGTGCCACTCAATCCGGGGACAATTGATACCGACATGCTGCGGGCCTGCTGGGCGGAAGACGCCGGAGGTTCGCCCAAGGCCGATAAGTGGGCGAAGGTCGCGGCGCCGTTCATCCTCGGACTCGGGCCCAAACACAACGGCAAGTCACTGACCGTGCCCACGGCCTGATTGGCGCGGCCTATCGCTGGTCCCGCAGGTGGCGGGCGAAAAACTCCATGATGCGCTGCTGCTGGCGGAGTTTGACCACGGGATCGTTGACCATGTGCGTGCCGGTCAGGGGCACAATCTCGTGGGGCTTGCCCGTGCGATACAGGGCGTCGGCCAATTGCAGCGCGTGTTGGAAGTAGACGTTGTCATCCGTCAGCCCGTGGAAAATCAGCAGCGGCCGGCGCAGTTCATCGACGTAGGTCAGGACGCTGCTCACCCGGTAAGCCCCGGGATTTTCCTGCGGCAAACCCAGGTAACGTTCGGTGTAATAGGTGTCGTAGTTTTCCCAGGTGATCACCGGCGCGCCCACGACCGCACAGCGGAAGATGTCCGGCCGGCGCATGGCGGCCATGGCACTGAAGTATCCGCCGAACGACCAGCCGGTGACCCCGACGCGGGTGAGGTCCAGTTCGGGAATCTGGTCGGCCAGGGCGGTCAGGCCGGCCACCTGATCCTGCAGCGCCACGTCGATCAGGTTGCCACGCACGATGCGTTCCCAGGCGCGGCCGCGATAGGGCGTGCCGCGGCCGTCAATCCGCACCACCAGATAACCTTGATCGGCCATCCACTGGTCGGTGAGAAAGCGCGTGGCATCCGCGGTCACCACGGTGGTGGTCGGGCCGGCATAGACATAAAGGATGACCGGGTAGTTTTTGCCGGCTTGAAAATTGCGCGGGCGGACAATCGCGGCGTTGAAATCCGGATCACTGCCTGTGCGCAAGAGTTGCACGGCCGGCCATTGCCGCGGCTCCTCGGCCACGGAGATGAGCGCGGTTGATCCGGTGTTGTCGTCGTCGCGCACCAGCGTGCCGCGATTTCCGTCGATGAGGGTGAATTCGTGCAGCCAAACCGGGGCATTTCGCGCAAAGACCGCGTCATGCATCCCGCGTCCGGCAGTCAGCTGCCGACCCTGACCGTCCGCCAACGGAAAACGCCAGACGTGCGATTCCACCGGATCCAGACTGCCGCGCACATAAACCCAGCCCCGGTCTTCATCCACATGCAGAAGTTCCTTGTAGATGAAATCAGGTGGTGTGATGGCGTGCAGGAGGGTGCCATCCGCGGCGCGCAGTTCCACCTGCCATTGACCGTTGCGCTCGGTGGTCCAGAGAAACTGCCGGCCGGATTTCAGCCATCGGGGCAACACCAGCTTGCCGTCCAGGTTCAACCAGGCCGGATCCTGTTCGCGCAGCACCGCGCGCGTATCGCCCGTGGTCGGGTCCGCTGCGAGCAAAACCTGGTTCTGCTGATGGCGGTCCTGCACCAGCACGCAGAGCGGAGCGGCGGCTTGTGGCCACGCCACGCGGGCAAGATAGGGATACTGCTCCGCATCCCAGTGCACCCAGGTGGTCTCGCCACCCTCCCGCGCTATCACCCCCAGACGGACCTTCGCGTTGGTGGATCCGGCCTTCGGATAATAAAACTTGGTCGGCGGTTGCTCGGGATACAACGGATCGGCGACGTAGCGCACCTCGACCTTCGATTCATCGGTTTGCTGATAGGCCAGAAAACGTGAATCGGGTGACCACCAGTAGCCCTCGGCGCGCGACATTTCCTCCTGTGCCACAAATTCCGCCAGTCCGTGGGTCAGACTATCACCCGCTCCGGCGGTCAGCGTCCTGACATCCAGGGTGGCCATTTCAATGACATGGAGTTCGCCCGCCCGGACCGCGGCAACGGCGGTGCCGTCCGGGGAGAAACGCGGATCAATCCAGCCCTCACCGGGCAAAGGAATCACCATGGGTTGGCTGTCGGCGGACGGGGCCCGGTTGAGTACGAACAGTCGGCCGGACAAGGTCACGAGCACACGACGGCCGTCGTGCGACAGATCGAAGGTGGTAAAGCCCCGGTGCGTGACGCGAGACCGTTCGCGCCGGGCTTTTTCCTGTGCGCTGATAACTTCATCGTCGGTGCCCAGGAGTGACTCCGGAGTCAGCAGTTCCCGTTCGGCGCCGGTGGTCACATCGAGTTCGTAGAGCCGCAAGACCGCGTCGCGCGGACCGCCGCGCAGAAAGATTACCGTGGCCCCATCGGGGGTGAGTTGCGCCTGCTCCGGCCGGCCGAGGGTGTAGTTGCGGGTTTCGGCGAGATCGCGGAAAAATTCGAACTGCAGGTCGGGGGACGGATCGCTTGCCGACAGGATGCTTGCGCTGACCAAGGCCAAAACGCAGGCGAGGGAAGGGGAGTTGCGCATGATGTCTCCATGCCAAAACCAACTGCCGACGCAATCCCGGTCCGGACGATAAAAGCGTGCAACTTGCGGGAAATTACCGAGTCTTTTCAGCATGCAGGTGCTACGTTTAATCCTGGGACTGCTGATCGCGGTCGGAGCGATGTTTGTGGGGCTGTTTGCCTTTGTCGCAGTGGCGGTGGTCGGCGTGATTGCCGTGCTCGTGCAGGCCGTGCGGCGACGTAATTCCGGTGGCCGTGCGAGTGCGGGACGTGGCCCTCACCGTTCGCAACGTCATGCAGCGGCGGAGGCCGGCGTGATTGATATCGTGGCCACGGAGACTCCGACCGACCGCTTGCGCTGAATTTCTCGTCATATCATGTCCCAATTGTTGCGTGTAGCCGTCGTTGTTGCGCTGTCATTCGGCGTGACCTCGATTCCGGGGGCGGCCCCTGTGCCGGCACCGGCCTCCGCCTACATTCAGTCGCTGGAGGTTGATCCGGGCGAGCCCGGTCGGATTTATGCCGCCAGTCCCGGCGGCGGTCTGTTTCGCACCGACGACGGCGGCGATTATTGGCGTGATATCAGCCCGACTCCGACCACGCGGCATTTCAACGCCGTGATCGTCGTGCCCGCAGTCAGCGGACGCGTATATGCCGGCGGCGAAGGCACCGGGCTGTGGGTTTCCCCTGATTGCGGCGACCACTGGGTGCGCACGGCGTTTCCCGGTTCCGATGTGCTGGATATCGCGGTGGATCCGGATGAGCCGCAAAGACTTTATGTCCTGAGCCCGGAAGGCATCCACCGCACCGTGTCGGGGCACGATGCGGGATGGACCTTGGTTTTCGATTACCGCGATTTCATCGCCCAAACCTTGCAGGTGCCGTGGCCGGAGCCCGAATATGGGGTTGGTTTGACCCGGTTTCAGCGCCTGACCTTGGACCCGGGACGACCACAAACCCTGTTTTGTGGAGCACGTTGGGAAGGCGGATATCATCGCAGCGATGATGGCGGCACCACTTGGCGACACGAGACGCTCGGGCCCATTTTCCGTCGGGCCGACCGAATCCAATCCGATCCCCGCGACCCGCGGATCCTGCTGGCCTCGACGCATCATCAAGGTCTGTTCAAATCCTGGAATGACGGCCGCAGCTGGGCGTCGCGCAGCCGGGGCTTGGAGCCGCAGCGGCGCACCCCGCATTATGGCGCGGTGCTGTTGAGCGGTCTGGCCTTCGATCCCGGACAACCGGCGACGATGTATTCGGGCAGCGATTACTCGAATTGGAAAACCACCGATGGCGGGACGAACTGGCATGAACTTGGCCGGACGTTGACCAGTGAATTTGCCCGCAGTTTTGCCGTGGCCCGGGATGCCGCGGACGGGAAACAGGTGGTGTTCGCCGGCACCAACATCGGCATCTATCGCTCCAGGGACGGCGGCCTGACCTGGGAGGGTTGCAACCGCGGATTGCCGGCACGTCGTCTGATCACCACGGTGCGCGGGCAACATGAGGGCACGGATTATGAGTTCGCATTGACCGAGGGAGTGCCGGCGGTCTATCGCCGGAATTTGTCACGTGACGGGGATTGGCTGCCCGCGTCCTGGCAGTTATACGAAGTCGGTCGCAATATCCAGTTCAACGCGCAAACGGAAGTGTTGGAACTGGAAACGGCGCGAGGTGTGCGCCGAAGTTTGGACGGGGGGCTGCGCTGGGACGCGGAATTGCCACGATACGCCGAACGCCGGCCGGAAAATCCGTCGTTGCCGGAGCCGGCCGTTTCCGTGGCTCCCGGACATCGCGCGGTGCGGGTGGCGATTCACGGAGCGCCCCGACCGGACGATGCTTTGGTCGAACCCATGTATCGGCGTCCGCCGTATGTTTATCTCGCTTTGGTTGAAGCCGGTTACCCGGAAAACGGCCGTGCGCCGGTTTGGGAACAGGCCTGGCCCGGTGAATTGGCCGGGACTTTGTCCGTGCCGGAGTCAGTGCTGACGGACGCGGATGAGCTGTTTCTCCACGTCGAGGTGCGCGACTTTCAATACGGCACGCGCACCGGACGTGCACCGCTCAATCTCCGCGATGGCACGATCGTGGAGACAGGGCTGTAGCTTACCGCGGACAAACCGCGGGGGCGGGCTCAGGCGGAGACGTTTGTCTTCGGCGTTTCGGCGATGGCTTGGTCGAGCGCGTTGAGCAGCTCGGCGATGGTCGCGTCGGTTTCGTCGCCCATGTTGGAGATGCGGAAGGTCTTGCCCTTCAACTTGCCGTAGCCGCCGTCGATCACGAGGTGGTGCTTCTGTTTGAGCACCTTGTTCAGGGTGGACAAATCGTAACCGAGGTTGTTGGCGAAGCAATTGAGCGAAAGGGAACCGTAACGGTCGTCCGGGAACAGCTTGAAACCGCGCGCATAACCCCAGTCGCGCACCGTGCGATTCAGACGCGCGTGGCGGGCGTGACGTTGGGGAATGCCCTCGGCCTTGATGTCGGCCAGCTTGGACTGCAGCGCGTAGATCAGGGGAATGACCGGCGTGCTCGGCGTCATGCCCTTCTCGTGGTTGCTCTGGAATTCGAGCAGGTCGAAATAATAACCGCGGTCGGTCTGGCCGGCGGCGCGCTGGCGGGCGCGCTCGGAAACGGAAAACAGGCTCAGGCCCGGGGGCAGGGCGAGCGCCTTTTGGGAACCCGTGAGCAGGATGTCGATGCCGAGTTCATCCTTCGGGATGGGCAGCACACTGAAGGAGCTGACGGTGTCGACGATGGAGATGACCTCCGGAAACTCCCGCACGACCGCCATGATCGCCGGCAGGTCGCTCATGGTGCCGGTGGAGGTTTCGTTGTGGATGAGCGTGATGGCGTCGTAGGCCCCGGTGGCCAGTTCCCGGCGCACGGCCGCCGGATCGACGGGTTGCCCCCAGTCGAATTTCAAGGCGCCGGCGGATTTGCCGCAGCGTTGGGCGACATCGTGCCATTTGTCGGAAAAGGCGCCGTTCATGCAGTTGAGCACCTTTCTGGCGACGACGTTGCGCAGGGAACCCTCCATCACGCCCCATGCGCTGCTGGTGGAAAGATAGACCGGGTCCTTGGTGCCGAACAGTGCCTGCAGGTCGGGCTGGATCGACTGGTAGAGGGCGACGAAATCGGGGCTGCGGTGGCCGATCATGGGCCGCGTCATGGCCCGCAGGGTCTTCTCGGAGACGGCAATCGGGCCTGGAATAAACAGTTTGTAGCTCATCAGTGTGATGGAATTGTGCAAAAGCTACGAAAGCGGCTTCCCAAAATCCACGTCAACCTTCATTGCTGTCATTGCCGCATGTCCTGGTTGAAGAAGAAGTCCAACGCCTTGGAGCTCTACACGATCGACGTGATCCTGGGGCGCCGGGCGGACACGGGGGCGGCGATTTACGGCGCGTTTCTGCAGCTGCTGTCGTACCTGTTCAGCACGTTGGCCCAGTTGCGCTTCTGGCTGTACCGGCACCGCATCCTGCATGATCAGCCTTTGGGCTGTCTCGTGGTCGTGGTGGGCAACCTCACCGTCGGCGGCACCGGCAAAACCCCGGTGGTGGAGAAATTTGCGCGCGCGCTGCATGAGCGCGGCCGGCGGGTGGCGATCCTGAGCCGCGGCTACAAGAGCAAGGCGCCGCCGGTTTGGAAGAAATGGTGGTGGGCGCTGACGCACGCGGAGGAGCCGCCACCGCGCATCGTGAGCGACGGCAAGCAGGTGTTGCTCGACAGCGAGCAGGCCGGCGACGAGCCCTACATGCTCGCACGCAATTTGCCGGGCGTCATCGTGCTGGTGGACAAGAACCGCGTGAAATCCGGGGCCTTCGCCATCAAACATTTCGGCTGCGACACCCTGGTGCTCGACGACGGATTCCAATACCTGCCGCTGAAGGGGCAGCTCAACCTGCTGCTGGTGGACAAGACCAATCCCTTCGGCAACGGGCACCTGCTGCCCCGCGGCATCCTGCGCGAGCCGATCAAGCACCTGCGCCGGGCGTCGTATGTTTTTCTGACCAAATCCAACGGCGAGCGCGATCCGGAGCTGGAGAACCTGATCCAAAGGCACAATCCGGGGGTGGATGTGATCGAATGCGCCCACCGGCCCCAATATCTGCAGCGCTTTGGCAGCGACGAGCGCCAGCCGCTTTCGTTCCTCAAGGCGCGCAAGGTGTTTTCGTTTTGCGGCATCGCCACGCCGGAGAGTTTTGAGAAATTTTTGCGCGACCTTGGCGCGCAGTTGATGGGGCGGGAGCGTTACCTCGATCACTACCGCTACACGGAGGAAGACTTCGGGGAACTGGCCGAATTGGCCCGCAACGCCGGGGCGGAATGCCTTGTGACCACAGAGAAGGATGCCGTGCGCATTCCGACCGACCGGGTCTGGCCGCTGCCGCTCTACTACCTCCGGCTGGAGATCGATATCCTGCACGGGGCCGCCGACTTTGACGAGGCGGTGGGCCGGATTTGTTTTCCTGCGCAGGGTGCCCGACCGGTGCCCGCCCGCTGAGCCCGCCGCATATTGCCTTGCGGGGCGAGGCTTCTCCCGGGTTGACTGGGCGCATGATTATTGATCCCCGCTACAACGAACTGGCCGACGGCTTGGCCGGTTTTTCCACCGAACTGAAGCGCGGCGAACGCGTGCTCATCGACGCGTTTGACGTGCCCGACGCGATGGTGATCGCCCTCGTGCGCGCGGTCCGCCGTCGCGGCGCGCACCCGCTGGTGCAACTGCATCGCGCGCGCATCACGCGCGAACTGACGTTGGGCGCCGAGGAAGCGCAGTTCGCCCCGCATGCGCAGGTGGAGCTGGCGAGGATGCAGAAGATGGATGCGTACATCGCGCTGCGCGGCTCGGACAATATTTTCGAGGCTTCCGATGTGCCGGCGGAGAAAGTCCAGCTGATCAGCCGGCTCATGAAGCCCGTGCTCGACCACCGCGTGGGCAAGACCAAGTGGGTTGTGTTGCGCTGGCCGACCCCGGCGATGGCGCAGCAGGCGGCCATGAGCACGGAGGCGTTTGAGGATTTTTATTTCCGCGTCTGCACCCTGGATTACGGCCGCATGGCGCCGGGCATGAAGGCGCTGGCGGATCTGATGCGACGGACGGACCGGGTGCACATCAAGGGGCCCGGCACGGACCTGCAATTCTCCATCAAGGGCATCGGGGCCAAGGAATGCGGCGGTCAGCGCAACATTCCCGACGGCGAGGTCTTTTCCTGCCCGGTCAAGGATTCGGTCGAGGGCGTCATCCAGTACAACGCGCCCACGGTCTATCTGGGTTCCTCGTTCGACAACATCCGGCTGGTCTTCAAGCGCGGCCGGATTGTCGAGGCTACGGCCAACAACACCAAGCGGCTGAACGAGATTTTGGACAGCGACGCCGGCGCACGCTTCATCGGCGAATTCGCCATTGGCTTCAATCCGCACATCCTGGAACCGATGCGCGACATCCTTTTCGACGAGAAGATCGCCGGTTCCTTCCACTTCACCCCGGGCCAGGCCTACGGCGATTGCGGCAACGGCAACAAATCGCAGGTGCATTGGGACATGGTTTGCATCCAGCGGCCGGAATACGGCGGCGGCGAGATCTGGTTCGACGGGAAGCTGATCCGGAAAGACGGCCTGTTCGTGCCCAAGTCGCTCCAGAAGCTGAATCCCGATTATCTGCTGAGCCGAAAGAAGTGATGCACGATTTCGTGCAGGCACTGCCGAAGACGGAGACGCACCTTCATCTGGAAGGTGCGCTCCCTTACGAACTGTTGCATGCCTGGCGGCCCGGGCGTTACCCGGCAGAGCCGGAATTTCACCGGCCGGGGTACCGGTTCCCCGACTTTTCAACCTTTGACCGGACCCTGCTGGATCACGCGTTGGCCTGGTTTACCTCGGCCGAGCGTTACCACGAAGCGGCCAGGGCGATTTTTGGCCGCCATGTCGCGCAGAACGTCCGCTATGTCGAAACGAGTTTTCACCTGCCGGTCACGCAGTTCATCGGCGTGCCCGGCCCGGAGATCATCGCGGCCGTCCGTGCGGCGGCGCCCGCGGGGTTGGAGGTGCGGATCTTTGCCGGCATGTTGCGCAGCGATTACGCCGGACCGCTGCAGCCGGTGATCGACGATTTGGAGAACTGGCCGGACCTCGCGGGCGTGGATCTGCACGGTCACGAAAGCACGCCGACGGAACCCTGGACCGCCCGGGTTTGGGCTCGATTACGGGCCGCGGGCAAAATCACGAAAAGCCATGCCGGGGAGTTTGACGGACCGGGCCGGGTCCGCGAAGCGATCGAGGTGCTGGGCGCCACGCGGGTGCAGCACGGCGTGCGTGCGATCGAGGATCCCGCCGTGGTGGCGCTCGCCGTGGAGCGTGACGTAACCTTCGATGTCTGTCCGGTCAGCAACATCAAGTTGCGCGTGTATGACGATCTCGCCTCGCATCCCCTGCGCCGCCTGATGCAGGCCGGGGTGCGTTGCACCGTGAGCACCGACGACCCGTTGCTGTTCAACAACACGGTGAAAGACGAGTATCTGCAGCTTGCGGCGGAGGCTGGGTTTACGAAAGCCGAACTGGCCCGGCTGGCGGCCAACGGATTCCTTGCGGCCGATCTGCCGCCCGAGATCAAGCGGCAACATCTCGCCGAAATCGCACGCCTTGCCCATGACTGAACCGGAATCTGACACGCGTCTTGTCGTGGCGGCCAACATGGCCGGAAAACGGGCCGACAAGGTTTTGGCCACGGCATTTCCTGAGCACAGCCGCGTGGCGTTGCAGCGGGCGTTTGACGCCGGTCTCGTGACCCGGGCCGGTGTGGCGATCGGCCGGGATCAGAGTGTGCAAACCGGTGATGAAATCCGTTTCCGGTTGCCGGCAGTCCGGCGCGCCGACGTGGAGGCGGTGGCGATCCCGCTCGATGTCATTTATGAAGACAAGCACCTGCTCGTGGTGAACAAGGCCTCGGGCATGGTCGTGCACCCGGGTGCGGCGACCGGGCAGGATACCCTGGTGCATGCTTTGCTGGCACATTGCGCGGGCGGGCTCAGCGGCATCGGCGGGGTGGAGCGCCCGGGGATTGTGCATCGGCTAGACCGCGAGACGTCGGGCGTGATCATCGTGGCAAAACATGACGCGGCGCACCGGGCGCTGGCGGCCCAGTTCGCGTCGCGCACCCTTACGAAGGAATACCTCGCGTTGGTGAGCGGGGTGACACAGCTGCTGAGCGGAAGCATCACCCGCGCCATTTCCCGACATCCCACGCACCGCCACCGCATGACCGTGAGCGAAGGCGGCAAGCCGGCGCGCACGGATTGGGAGGTGGTGGAGGCGTTTGGCACCAAGGCCGAGCTGTTGCGTTGCCGGATATACACCGGCAGGACCCATCAGATCAGGGTGCACCTGAAGTCGCTTGGGCATCCGATCATGGGCGATCCACTCTACGGTTGGAAACGGGATGCGACGCTGGGCGTGGATCCGCAGCGGGTGATGCTGCACGCCGAGCACCTCGTGGTGACACATCCCGTCACGGGCAAGACCCTGGACCTGCGGGCGCCTTTGCCCGCGGACTTTTCCGCGCTCATCAAGGCGCTGCGCCGGGCCACCAAACCGGGGCGGGGCCGCGGTTGAGCGATTTTCAAACCGCCAGCATTTCCGCGACCAAGCCGTGACGCAGGTTGCAGAAGGAATGCCGGTAGGAATCAAACCCGCCGCATTCCGCCACGCCGATGAGCGTGGCGAGCGCCACGGGAAAAACATCGGCGCGCGCGGGTGACAAGCCCGCGACCTGGCGCCGTTCGGCCAGCGACATCCGCGCGAGTTCGGCATGCAGCGATCGAAGAGCGGGCGCGGACAGCAGGGCACTGCCGTCTTCGGGACGCAGCCCGGCCCGCGCGGCGAGGACCGATCGGACCGAGGCCAGGGTGCCGCCGGTGCCGATCACGGTCGCAGTTTTGGGCAGGTCGAAAACGAAACCGGCTTCGCGGATGGTTGCCGCAGTATGCTGAATTACGCTCGTTGCCAGTTCGGGAGGCTGGGGCGCGCCGCGGTCGGGCAAAAAACGCTCGGTCAGACGCACACAGCCCAGCTGCAGGCTGTGGATCCGGCAGACTTGCCGTTGTCGGAATGAAAGGGTTTCGAGACTGCCGCCCCCGAGATCGAACAGGTAAAAATCCTGGATGTTATCCAGTCCGGGATCATGGGCGATACCTTGCCCGATGTAGTGCGCTTCCTCCCGGCCGGAGAGAATACGGATCGAATGACCGGTGGCGGTTTTCACCCGTTGGCTAAAGTCCGCTCCGTTGGCGGCGTCCCGCACGGCACTGGTGGCCACGATTTGGATGCGACCGGGGTGATGCCCGGCGCACAGTGCGAGCAATTCGACGATCGCCTCCAGCCCGCGTTGCATCCCCTGCTCGGATAGCACCGGATTGGTCCGGCTGATGCCCGCGCTGATGCGGGCCTCGATGGTGTGGGAAAGCAGGACCTTGAGCGCACCATCCGCCGCGGCCTCGGCCACCAGCACCTTGATGGAATTGCTGCCGATATCGATCGCGGCTGCGCGTTGGGCGGTCATGGTCAAAGGGCAAATCCAGCGGGGGCGACGAGCAGAACGAACTCGCCCTTGCGACTCGCCCGGGAAAGCCGGTCCTGTACTTCGGCCGCGGGGCCCGTCCAGAAGGTTTCGTGGAGCTTGGTCACTTCCTTGGCCACGCAGACCACGCGGTCGGGGCCCAGGGTTGTCACCAAATCCGCCAATGCCTTTTCGATGCGATGGCAGCTTTCATACAGCGCCAGCGTGTAATCGAAGTTCGCGTATTTGGTGAAGAAGGCGATGCGGGCGGAACTTTTCGCGGGCAGAAAACCGACAAACAGGCAGCCGTTGCTAGGCAGACCGCTGACACTGAGCACGGTGGTCAGGGCGCTGACGCCCGGGACGGGCACAACCGGCAGATGCAACCTGCGGCAGGCCCGCACGAGACGAAAGCCCGGATCGCTCAAACCCGGGGTGCCGGCGTCACTGACCAACGCCACCGATCTGCCCTGGGTCAGCTGGGCCGCGAGACGTTCCGCCGCTTCATGTTCGTTGTGCTCGTGGTAGGCGATGAGGGTTTGATGCGGCAAGCCGAGTCGTGCCATCAGCCCCCCGGTGGTGCGGGTGTCTTCGCAGGCGATGATGTCAACCGCGCCCAGGATGGCCCGCGCCCGCTCGGTGATGTCGGCAAGGTTCCCGATCGGTGTGGCGACCACATAAAGGTGGCCGGGTTGTGGCACCAGCGACGGGTTGGCCGCGGAATTGCTCATGCTGCAACAAAAAATCCGGCCGGAGCCGGATTAGAAGGTTAAAACAAGGTGGCGCTCAATTGCCCTGCTGGCTCATGCCGGGAATCTGGCCTTCCCAATCGGCCGGCCGGCTCCATGGAATGGAGGTTTCCTTGGCCCCGCGCGTGGTGCAACCCACCAACAGCGTGGCGGCAAAAAGCAGGAGCATACCGATGAACTTGGTCTTGGTAGGTTTCATGGTGTAGTAGAAGGCGATAAAACGGCCAAATCGCCCTTATGCAAGGCGCCTTGCACGGAATCTGGCAGGACCTGTGCGACCGAATGCTGGGGATGCACGTCACTGATCCGCACCGTGGCGAGCGTGTCCGGGCCGCGGCGAATCTGCATGGTTTGGCTCGGCAGGGCGCCGTGGCTGGAGCCGTAATTGACCACCACAAACGCGTTGGCCGGGCCGATGCTCACCACGCTGGCGGTGCGGCCACGACTGGTGGTGAAGGCCTGCAGCGCGGGCGGTGGCGAAACAGTTTGGGCCCGGATGCCCAGCAGCTCCCGCTTGGTTTCGGTCAGTTCAAATTCCAAGCGTCCGATCGTTTGTTCGAAACGGCTCCTCTCCTCCGGAGAAAGGTGCAGGGATTGCAGCCGGGCCAACGACGCGTTGGCCGAGCGCAACTCGTTTTCCTGCTCGGCGAGTTTGGTGTCGCGGCTGTTCAAATCCAGTCGCAGCCGGGCGGATTCCCGCGTCAGCTCGATGTTCCGATTCTCACTGGCGGTCAGTCGCACCTTGGTGGCACCCAACGCCTCGTCCAGGCCGGCCAACTGCTGCCGCAACCCATCCTCGCGCGCCAGGGCATCAGTCAAGGCGAGCTCGGTCCGCTGCGCTTCGGCCGTGACGGCCTGCAAACGTGTCTCGAGTTTGGCGCGGTGCGATGAAGCCCTGAAATAGAGGCTCCCGCTGACGATCAGCCCGGCCAGGAGGAACAGGGGGAATAACCGGGCGAGCGGTTTCACGGGCGAGGGCGGATTGGGTCGGTTACGCGTGGCGATAGGTCGAAGCAAACCAGGGTTCGGCCACGGTTTTGATGACTTCGCCGTTGGCGACCATGTGCTCCAGCAGTTTGAAGACCAATTCCGGATCGGCCGACAGCGCGGCGGCGATCGTCTCGGCGGTCTGCGTCTGTGCGGCATGGCTCCGCAGGTGTTGTGCGAGCTTTAGTTTCAACGCGATCACGCCGCCGGCGGCCTTTTTCCCCGCCTCGACGCCCGGTTGGTGGTAGGCGTTGATGTTGACCAGCGAGGCATAGAGGCCGACCGCGCGTTCGTAGAGCGCGATCAACATGCCCAGCGTCCGGGGTGACACGTCGGTCACGGTCAGGGTGAGCGAGGCGCGTTGCTTTTCACTCAACGCATCACGGGTGCCGAGGTAAAAGCCCTGCAGGTAATCCCCGGTGGTGATGCCGGGTTCGACTTCCGCCGAGGCGCCGCGGCGGTCGCGCAAAACCTCGATGAACGTGACAAAGAAATTGTTCACGCCCTCGCGGAGCTGCTGCACATAAGCGTGCTGGTCGGTGGAACCCTTGTTGCCATAAACCGCGATGCCTTGGTTGACGACCTGGCCCTGCAAATCGAGTTCCTTGCCCAACGATTCCATCACCAACTGCTGCAGATAACGGGAGAAGAGCAGCAAGCGGTCCTTGTAGGGCAATATGACCATGTCCTTCGCCCCGCGGCCGTCGGTGGAGAAATGCCACATCAACGCCAGCAGGGCCGCGGGGTTTTCCGCCGTCGCAGTCTGCCGTGTGACTTGGTCCATCGCCGCGGCGCCTGCGAGCATGGCGTCAATGTCCACGCCTTGCAGTGCGGCGGGCAGCAAGCCGACGGCGCACAGTTCGGAAGTTCGGCCGCCGACCCAGTCCCACATCGGGAAGCGTTCGAGCCAGCCTTCCGCGATCGCGAGCTGATCCAATTTGGAACCCTCGCCGGTGATGGCGACGAAGTGCTTGGCATGGTCGAGCCCCGCGGCTTGGAAGGCGGCCTTGGTCTCAAGCATGCCGTTGCGCGTCTCCACCGTGCCGCCTGACTTGGAGATCACCACGACCAGGGTTTCCGACAATTTGCCCTGCAGGCCGGCCAGCACGTAA
>JACFMR010000030.1:40776-46340 GCA_019455245.1 Opitutaceae bacterium | reverse complement strand
ACGCCCATTCGCAGGTCCGGTTGCGCTCACGGGCGCGCACGAGGCGCGCCCCTACGTCAAGCCGCCAAGTGTACAAAACGGCATGAACGGGTGCATCGGGCGGGACGATATATCCTGAAGTGTAGGAGCAGGCGATGCCTTGTCTGTAGCCGGGGTCGCCGACCCCGGTCCGGCCTTGCCGAACGGCGGCTACGCTCGGGGATCGCGTGCAAGCACGCTCCTACAACTGGGCGCAACAATCGCGGTAACTCATCACCAAATTGGTCGTTGCGCGCCGCGTGACCCCACCGATTGAGAACTTCCGACCTGCATCAATAATCTCGCTACTGTCTTGCCCGCCATCATGTTGCCATCATGCGCACCGGCAAAGATATCGCCTTGGTTTTGCTCACCATCACCACGCTGGCCGGCGCCTGGCTGGCTTGGAGCCAGACGCGGGAGTTGCAGCGTTTGAGGCAGACCGCGACGACTTCCGACACCATACTGTCGTCAACTGCGGCCAATCCCTCGACCCCCGCCCCCGAGGCCGCGTCCCCCATGGCCTTGCCCGCCGCGCGACCGGCCGCCGGCCCGGCCGCCTCGGCGGAACGTCAGGCGGAGGAAGGCTCGCGTCGGATGCGGCAGGAAGAAATGACACGCATACAGGAATCCCCGGAATTTCAGCAGCTCCGTGCGGTGCAGATGAAGGGCACGCTGGATTATCGCTATGCGGCACTCTTCCGGCAGCTGAGCCTGCCACCGGCCAAGCTGGAGGCCTTGAAAAACCTGCTGTTGGAGCGCCAGACCGTGGGCATGGATGTCAACAGCGTCGCGCGGGCCCAAGGGCTGGATCCCCGCCGGGATGGCGCGCTGCTGCAGCAACTGGTGAGCCAGGCCCGCGATGATATCAACGCCGGCATCCGCGATCTGCTTGGCGAGGAAACCTACCGCAGCTATGAATTTTACGAGCAAACGATGCCGTATCGAGATGTGGTCAACCAGCTTGACCTGAGGCTGAGCTACGCCTCCGCCCCGTTGACCGATGCCCAGGCTGAGGAGCTGGTCAAAATCGTGGTCGAGGCCAATCAGGACCCGGTGTCTCCGGCCGTTGCCTCCGGGATGTCCCGGGCCTTTGATCTGCGCCGGCTGCAAACTTCGCTCAACGACACCGCCATGGACCGCGCCCGCGGCATCCTCACCCCGGATCAATACCCCGCCCTGGAGGAATTGCAGGCCCGGCAGCAGGCCACCCGACGCATGGGCGAATTGATGCGGCCGGCGGTCGGGCGGGATGCGGTTCCCGCCGTCATGCTCCCTTCCGGCGGCGACTGACCCGCATTATGACCGTTGTAAGCCGGCCTCATTCAACCCGGTTGACAGACTATAGGCTTGTGGGGCGGAAAACCCGTTCGCTACCCTGAAACCGCAATGATCGTCACCACTGCGCAGCTTTTCAAACACGCCTACGGCAAGTATGCCGTCGGTGCCTACAACATCAACAACGCCGAACAGGCGATGGGCCTTTTCAAGGGCGCCATCCAGTCGAAGGCCCCGTTTATCATCCAAATCTCCAAGGGGGCGCGGAAATACACGGACAAGAAGATGCTGGAGGCCATCATCCGGGCGGCCGCCGAGATTTTCCCCGAGGCCATCTTTGCGGTGCATCTTGACCACGGTGACGAGGAGACCTGCTACGATTGCATCAACTCCGGCTTCTACTCGTCCGTGATGATCGATGCCTCGCACGATCCGTTCGAACAGAACGTCGCCATCACCAAGCGCGTGGTCGACGCCGCGCACGCCAAGGGCATCTCCGTCGAAGCCGAGCTCGGCATGCTCGGCGGCGTGGAGGAGGACATCAAGGTCGAGGAAGGCAACGCGTGCCTGACCGACCCCGCCGAGGCCGAGGACTTCGTCAAGAAGACCGGCTGCGATTCCCTCGCCTGTGCCATCGGCACCTCGCACGGCGCCTTCAAGTTCAAGGGCAAGCAGTCCCTGCACTTCGATGTCCTCGAAAAGATCAAGGCCCGCCTGCCCAACTTCCCGCTCGTGATGCACGGCTCGTCGTCGGTGCCGCAGGACGAGGTCGCGCGTATCAACGCCGCCGGCGGCAAGATCGCCGGCTCGATGGGCGTGGACGTCAACGAATACCTCCCCGCCGCCAAGCTCGGCGTCACCAAGATCAACATCGACACCGACGGCCGCCTCGTCTGGACGCGCGTGCACCGCGAGTTTTTCCGCGACAAGCCCTCCGAGTTCGATTTCCGCCCGCCGGGCAAGATCTTCATCGAGGAATACGCGAAGTTCATCGCGAGCCGCAACCAGCTACTCGGCAGCGCCGGTCAGCTCGACGATCTCCGCGCCAGCCTGAAGGCCTGAGTTTCGGCCTTCGTCGGCATTTCAGCACCATTCTCCGGGATGGTGCTTTTTTGTGTCTGGACATGTTGTGCTTCAGGGATGTGTCCAGCGCCCGGAACCATGGGCCTGACGGAATTGAAGGTGGACGCGCAGGTCCCGCTGCGCGTCATGTGCGCAGACCGGCACAGGGACGTGCCGGTCCACCCCAAACCTCTCTTGGGCAACCCCTGGCACATCGGATGAGATTCAGCCAGCGGAGGATTAAGGAAGGCCACGTTGTCGCTCCGCTTCAACGCGGCTACAGTTGAACTTGAACGGTTTCAGTGACCCGTAGCCGCCGTTGAGCCCACGGCGAAACGGTGGTCGGACCGCAACGGATGAAAAACGCGGAGGTGCCGTTCACCAACGTGTCACCTGCTCGGCCAGCTCGACCACGAACAACGCGCCGAAAAGCACGAGCGAGAGCACCAGCAGCGCGTTGACGATGGGCCGGTTCTTCAGCTCGCCCACCCACTCGCGCCGGTTGTTCATCACCAGCAACATCGAGGCGAGAAACGGCATGAAAAACGCGCCCGCGACCGCATACAAAATCACCAGCGTCAACGGCCGGCCCAGCAATAGCAGGAGCAGCGGCGGAAAGGTCAGATAGGCCAGAAAGATCCGGTAAGGCGTGGTCTTGGTCAGGTCGGCGGGCGTGGCCTTGATCACACCGCGTTGCCGCCGCCAGACCGCCACGCAATCGGCAAACAAATAAGGCACCCCCTGCCAGACTCCCAGCAACGAGGTGAAGACCGCGCACCAAAACCCGACGAGGAAAAACCAGCGCCCCGCCGGTCCGAGAATCACCTCCAGTTGTCCGGCCAGAGCCAGCACCAACGCGTTGCCCGAGGCATCCGCCGGCTGCACCTCCGCGGCGATCACGATCACCGCCAATCCGAAAATGCCCGTCAGCGCGTAGGCGGCGCCGAGATCCAACATCGAGCGCCCGTGCATCACCGCACCGCGCCAGCCTTTCTCGCGAATCCAATAGCCGTAGCACAAGAGCGTCACACTGCCGCCCACCCCGCCCATCACGCCGAGCAGAAATTTCGCCGAGCCCGCGGGCACGCCCGGCTGGGTCCAAGCCTGCCAGTATTCCGCCGCCGGCACGCGCATCAGCAGCGCGCAGAGCACCACGCACACAAACATCACCGCCATCAACGCCTTCATCAGCCGTTCGAAACCCGCATAACCGCCGATCAGCACCAGCACGGCGCCCGTCACGGCGTGCAATGCGCTCCAGGTCGCGGTGGGCAGCGGCAACGTGTGAAACAGCGCGCGCGCCGCCACCCCGCAGGCGGCCGACAGAGCCGCCGCCACCAGCAGGCCCCAGATCAGCAGAAACACGAAAAAGTAAATCCCGACCCAGCCCGGCATCCGCGTGATCCAGCCCTCGATCAACGTCGTGCCGGTGGCGAGCTGCCAGCGCGAGATCCCCTCGTTCAACACCCATTTGAACACTGCGCCCAGGGCCACGACCCAGAGCACGGCAAGCCCGAATTTCTGGCCGGCGACCGCCGCCGCGATCAGATCGCCCGCCCCCACGCCGGTGGCCGCCACCACGAAGCCCGGACCCAAGGCACGCCACCACGACACGGAGGACGGCGGGGCGGTGTCTGTGGCGGACATGCCGCCAGCAAGCAGACTGCCGCCGCCTTGTTCAAGAACCGTTGTCCGGTTGGAATTCGTACCGGCGTCGTCAAAGAAATGGACTTTGTTCAGGTCGGGATTGTAGGTGGGCCGGCAGGTCCCGAACACGCTCGACGCGCAGAGCTCTGCTGGATAGCAGAGTGCGCAGCCACCATTGATCCAAAAAGCAAGAGACGCTGGTATCAATCGCCCCGGCCTCGTTTCGTTGCGTCTGCGATTGTTGACGCGGAACCTGCGCGCACCCAGTTTGTCCTCCTACCCGTGTCCGCCCCGGAAACACCTTCGCCCCCGCCCGAGCACGACCTGCTGCGGCGGGCCCAGGCCGGCGACGAGGCGGCGTTTGGCGAATTGATGCGCCTGCATTACCCGGCGGTGTTTCGTCTGGTGCAGGGCATCGTCCGGCACGAACAGGATGCGCGGGATGTGTGCCAGGAAGTCTGGCTGACCGCCTGGCGGCGGCTCGGCGATTTTCGTGGCGAGGCAAAATTCACCACGTGGATCCACCCGATCGCGGTGCGCCGCGCCATCGACCATCTGCGGAAACGCCGGCGCTGGTATGAGCGTTTCCTGCCTTTTGATGCGATAGCGCACAGTGCAGCCGCGGCGGCGGCCGAAACCGGGTCCGAGACAGAAACTTCTGAACGCGCCCGCCGGCTGCGGGCGGCGCTGGACGCCCTGCCACCCCGGCAGCGGGCCGTGCTTGCCTTGCGTGAACTCGAAGGCCTTTCCTATGAGGAAATCGCCGCGGCGGTTAAGATTCCGATCGGCACCGTCATGTCCCGCCTTTATCATGCGCGCCGTCAGCTGGCGCAAAAACTAGGAATGAAATCATGAAAACCATCCGCATTTTGCTGCCCCTGCTTCTGATCGGATCCCTACTCCTCCCCGCCCCGGCCCGGGCCGCGGACCGCGCCGGTATCAAGGCAATCCTCATCGTGGCGGCCAATGCCAAGGGACCGTCCGATTCGCGGCTCGCCCCCTATGAACCCACGCTGCGCCGCATCCTGCGTTTTGAAAGTTACCGCTTCGTTGGCCAAGGCTCGACCAGCCTGGACATCCCCGGCACCGCCAGTGTGAGCCCCGGCGGCGGACACCGACTGGAATTCACGACCGAAGAAGGCGGCGGACGCGGCCTGCGGGTGCGGGTCAACTGGCAACAGGGCCGGCAGACCCTGATGGAAACCGGCCTCGTCCTGCGGCCCGGCACCCCCGCCGTGCTCGGCGGCCCCGGCACCGGCAAAGGCGGCGAGGTCTTTGCCGTCATCATCATCGGGCAGTAACGGGAATTTTGCGGAAAGTTGAATAAAACGCGGCGCCGGGTCGTCCCAAGGAGTGAACATCAACCCGGAGGATATCATGAACAAACTCGCCACCCTCTCCCTGCTCGCCGCCGGCGCCCTCGCCTTCACCCCGCAATCCGCGGTCGCCGGTGACAAGACCGTCGCCGCCATCGGCGGCTTCATCGGCGGTCTGATCGTCGGCAGCCAGGTCAACAGTCATTCGTCACATACCACGGTGATCTACGACGACCATTACCC
>JACFMR010000030.1:0-40766 GCA_019455245.1 Opitutaceae bacterium | reverse complement strand
GCCGCCCGGTCCGGTCGTCATCGTCTCGAACGGCCCCGGCTATTGGATTGAACGCCCGGTACAGGTGTGGGTCGCCCCCACGTGGGTCATCACCTACGATCCCTGGAACCGGCCGATCCGTCGTTACGTGGCGGGGCACCATACCACCCGCATGGAAAAAGTCTGGGTGAACCACACCCGGCCCACGCGGCACATCGCCCGACACGACGACCGTCGGCCCGGCCGAAATGATCGCTATGACCGGCGGGACCGCCGCGACCACCGGTGGTAACCCCCGGATGTTGCTCCAGCCATGAACTGCCGGCACTGCCAGACCCTCCTGCTGCGTGAAGCCGATCAACTCGGCACCGCCGGGGAGCGCGCCAAGTTGGAGGCGCACCTCGCGGGCTGTCCGGACTGCCGGAGCCTGCAGGCCGATCTGCGGAACCTCACCCGGGAGGTGCGGGAAGAGTTGCGGGCCGCCCGGGTGCCCGACGTTGCGCAGGAATGGCGGCAATTACGACATGCCCTACAACAGGACAAAACGGAGGCGGCCCGCAGCAAGCGATCGAACGCCGGTTGGTGGATTGTGCCGCCGCTCGCCGCCGCGGCCGCTGTCGCGCTGCTGTTTCTCGTGCAAACCCCGCCACCGGAATCCGCCGGCGGGCCAACGACGAACGGATCCGGTCCGGTGATCGCCCGGGCCGAATATGTCGAACCCGGCGATGCCGCCGCTGCGACGATGGTGTTTGTGGACAAGCCGAGCGGTTGGCTGGTCGTCTGGGCCACCGACACCCCGCCCGCGCGCAAGGGGTGAACGCAGTCACACGGGTTTTACTCGCACTCCGGCGGCCAAGTGTTATCAAGATCACTACTGATGCAAACGGCATGCAGGCTCCTGTTGGCCGGGTTGATCTCAGGACTGACCTGTCAGGCCCAGTTTTTGACCACCGGCATCCCAACCGTCACCCTCAGTCTGAGCGGCGTCGATGGCTCCACGCCCATGACCCTCGCCTGGCATCCGGGTTATGAGCAATATTATGGCGGCCGGGGTGGCAATTCGTCCTATGGCGGCATCGTCTGGGACGCTACGGGTGCGGTCGTCCAGATCCTCGAACCCATCAACATCGATATTCGCAGCATCAATTACAATGCGGTGGAATCCCGCCTGGAGATTGTCAGCTACAATGCCGCGGGCGGCACGGGTGAATATGGCTACAAGATTGTCACCTTGGATGAAGCCGGATTGTTTACCGGCAACTACAGTCCCACCGGCGTTACCCTGAGCACACTGCCTTCCGGTCAGACCGCACCGGCCTTCGATGCGATGCGCAATGTCCTCTACGGTTATGACAGCGGCAATGAGGTGCGGGTTATCGATGCGACCAACGGCCAACTGCTCTCCACGCTCACTTTGGATTTCACGGCCGCGGGCACCACGTTCATGAACACCTACGTGATCGCCTATGCCGCCGGACCGGATGCGCTGCTGGGGTTCACCACCACGGGAGGGAACCGCGTCGTGGCCTTCAGTGCAGCCACCGGCGAATTTCTGGGTTCAGTGCAGTTGCCCGGCTTGGTAAGCCCCGTAACGAGCTGGGGCATGGCCTACGCCAATGATCAGGTGTTCGTCTTTGACTACGCCTTGGACGCTTACCGTGGATTCACGCTCGTGCCCGAACCGGGCACTTGGGCGCTCCTGCTCTCGGGACTTGGTCTGGTGTGCTGGCAGGTCATCCGACGCCGCAACCGCCGCGCCTGACCAAACGGCATCAGGGCAACCAAGGAAACCGGCCGGCGTCGGGTGGGCGCTTTTCGCGCTGGGCGGAGTGAAATTCTTTCGCCTCCTCGCTCATGTAATAAAGCAGCGTGGCGTTGCCGGCGAGTTCCTGCAAACCGGACTGCCCGTCCACGTCGGCGTTGAACGCACTCTTGAGACAACGGATCGCCAGCGGGCTGTGCTGCATGATCTCGCGGCCCCACTTCACCCCTTCCGCCTCCAATTGATCCACGGGCACCACCGCGTTGACGAGGCCCATCTCGAGCGCTTGTTGCGCGTTGTACTGCCGGCAGAGGAACCAGATCTCGCGGGCCTTTTTTTGCCCGACAATCCTCGCAAGATAACTGGAACCGAAACCGCCGTCGAAGCTGCCCATTTTCGGGCCCACCTGGCCGAAGATGCCGTTTTCGGCCGCGATGGTCAGGTCGCACACCAGATGCAGCACGTGGCCGCCGCCGATGGCGTAGCCGGCCACGAGGGCGATCACGACCTTGGGCATGGAGCGGATGAGTTTCTGCAGATCGAGCACGTTGAGCCGGGGCACGCCGTCGCCGCCCACATAGCCGGCATGACCGCGCACACTCTGGTCGCCGCCGGCGCAGAACGCGTATTTGCCGTCGGTGTGCGGACCGGCGCCGGTCAGGAGCACGACCCCGATCGACTGGTCCTCGCGGGCGTCGCAAAACGCTTCAAACATCTGGGCCACCGTCTCGGGGCGGAACGCGTTGCGCTTTTCCGGCCGGTTGATGGTGATCTTCGCGATGCCATCGGCCTTGTGGTAAAGGATGTCGGTGTAGGTTTTGACGGATTGCCATGCGGTGGCCATGGGCGCAGCGCAGCGAGAAAAAAGCCCGGTCGCAACCCTTTTGCCGCGACCGGAAAACTGCTTGGAGTGCGGCGCGCAATGCGCAAGATGGCCGCCCTATGCACCAGCCGACCGGCAATGATCCGCGCAAACTGGCCCAAACCGGCCTCGCCTTGGGCGCGCTTGGCGTGGTGTTCGGCGACATCGGCACCAGTCCGCTCTACACCATCCGGGAGTGTCTGGCGGCCCTGCCGCCGGCGGAACACGCCACGGCGGTACTCGGCGTGCTATCACTGGTCTTTTGGTCGCTGATTTTGGTGGTCAGCATCAAATACACGGTCTTTGTGCTGCGGGCCGACAACCGCGGTGAAGGCGGAATTTTCGCACTGCTGGCGCTCAGCCAGTTGGACCGCAACGCGAAAGGCCGGCTGACCCTGGGTGTCGTGGTGGTGCTGACCGGTGCGGCGATGTTGTGCGGCGAAGCCATCATCACGCCCGCCATCACCGTGCTCTCCGCCTCGGAAGGTTTCAAACTGGTCTGGCCCGGTTTGGATCATTGGGTGGTCCCGATCGCCTGCCTGATCCTCGCGGGGCTGTTCGCGTTTCAATACCGGGGCACGAAGTTCATCGGCGGGATCTTCGGCCCGGTCATGCTGCTGTGGTTTGCCGTGTTGGGGCTGCTGGGAATTTGGCACATCGTGCAGGCGCCCTATGTTTTGTCCGCGTTGAATCCCCTGCATGGCATTCATCTGCTCGTCACCCATCCGGCGGAAACCGGGGTGCTCCTGGGCGCGGTGGTGCTGGCGATCACCGGCGTGGAGGCGCTTTACGCCGACATGGGGCATTTCGGCAAAAGGGCGATCCGTCTGAGCTGGTATGGCGTGGTCCTGCCCGGCCTGACCTTGAACTATTTCGGCCAGGGCGCCTACGTGCTTTCGCATGCGGGGCACGTCGAAAACCCCTTCCTCTCGCTGGCGCCGGAAGGTCCTTTGCGCTACTGCCTGCTGGGGCTTTCGATTGTTGCCGCCATCATCGCCAGCCAGGCGCTGATTTCCGGCGCCTACTCCCTGATCCGCCAGGCCATCCAACTGGGTTATTTCCCCCGGTTGACCGTTCGTCACACCAACGCCGATTTGTCCGGGCAGATTTATCTGCCGCTGATCAATACGGTGCTGGCCATCGGTTCCATCGCCACGGTCTACGGCTTCAAGTCCAGTTCGGCGCTGGCCGCCGCCTACGGCATTGCCGTGACGGCGACCATGATCGTGACCACGTTGGTGCTGCTGCTGGTCATGCGACGATCATGGAAGTTCCGCTGGTGGCAGGCGGGCGTGCTATGCGCCTTTTTCCTGTTCATTGATGTCACGTTTTTCAGCGCCAATCTGCACAAATTCGCCGACGGCGGCTGGCTGCCGGTGTTCATCGCGGTCGGCATCCTCGCGGTGATGTCCACGTGGAAACTGGGCAAGCAGGAGATCTTCCGCCGGGTCTATTCCAACGGCATCACCGAGCACGAACTGCGTGACATCGCCTCGAGCAAGCACATCGTCCGGGTGCGCGGTACCGGCGTCTTCATGGCCGGCATGCCCACGGGCACCCCTTTGGTCCTCCTGCACCACGTCAAATCCAACAAGGCCCTGCAGGAAACGGTCGTGCTCCTGAGCGTCATGACCGAGGAGTTGCCTTTTGTGTCCGCAGCCGAGCGCCTCGAGGTCCGGGAGATTGGTGAAGGCGTTTGGCGGGCGATCGCACACTACGGCTACATGGAATCACCGGACGTGTCTTCGCTCATCGAGCAGATCCGCGACGCCGGGGTGCCGCTCAAGCCGTCCGAGGCCACCTATTATTTCAACCGCGAAATGATCATCACGGGCGGCGAGGCCCGCATGTGGGAATGGCAGAAACATTTCTACGCTTTCCTCAGTCGCAACGCCCGGCAGGCGCGCGATTACTACCAGCTGCCGCCGATGCAGATCATCGAGATCGGCCTGCCCATTCAGCTCTGATTTGGAACGATGTGTTGAAGGTGGAACGCGTTGTCCTCTCTTTGGACCGGAGACAAGGGTAACGGTTGTTCGGAAACATGGGTAACACTTGTTAAGCCTTGGGTGGATAGATGGAGCGCAGTTTGTGTTTGGGTTCCCGCGGGGTGCGCAGGTCGATATCGCCGAGTTGGTGGTGGGCAAACCAGACTTGCCAGAGTCCGTCGGATTGCGGGCATGCCCGCAATCCGACGGGCTTGCCGGCAAATGCGCGGCCGACATACCAGCTCTGGCCACCGAAGGTGATCACCCCCTGGGCGCGCACGAGGTGAGCCTGTGTGCCGATGGGGTAGTCGATCGGGGGCAATGCCGCGGGCAGATTGCGCGGACTGGGCCGGTAGTGTTGCACAGGCGTATCGCCAGCGAGCGCATCGTGCGGCCGCTCGCAGTTGTAGCGGTGCCGGTAAGGCGGGAACAGCTCGGCACAATGCGTGAGATCACGCCACGTGTGGCGGCTGATCAGTTCGCGCTTCAGGGTTTTGTGAAACCGTTCGTCCTTGCCTTGGGTCTGGGGGTGATAGGGTCGGCCGTGCAGCACGTGCACGCCCAGTTCGAGCAGCCAGACGCCCAGCGTGGTATACGGACACACCGGCTCGGTCGCGCCCCAAGGCTCGCCGTTGTCACACAGGATGGCCTCCGGCAGGCCGTAGGTGGCGAACGTCGCCCGGAGGATGCGACGCACCGTGGCCCCGGTTTCATCACCCACGGGTTCGAGCACCAGGTTGAAGCGGCTGTGGTCGTCCAGCACGGTAAGCGGATGACAGCGTGCGCCGGCCTGGGTGGCAAAGTGCCCCTTGAAGTCCATTTGCCAAAGCGCGTTGGGCGCGGCGCGTTCGAAGCGTTTGTACGGCCCGTGCGGCTCACCGTCCCGCCGGGTCAGACAGCCCCGGCGCCGCAGGATCTGCGTGCACGTACTCGCCGCGGGCACGGGCACTTGGCCGAGATCCTGCAGACGGCGGCGCAGCTTGCGTCCGCCCCAGGTGGTCTCTTGGTAGAGCCTCACCACCTGATCCTCGAGTTGCTCGCAGGTGCGTCGCGGCGAGGTGTGCGGACGGCGCGATCGATCCATCAGTGCCGACGCGCCGCCTTCCACCAAACGTTTGCACCACTTGTAGCCGGTCTTCGGGCTGATGCCGTATCGGGCGCACAGCCGCGTAAATACCGCTCCGGGCTGCCGCGCCAACAGGACGAACTCTTGCCGTTGTGACATAAGATCAGGGGTGTGCCATGGCATCCCCAACTGTTACCCATGTCTCCGAACACTTGTAACCCATGTCTCCGGTCCATACAGTCCTCAACGCGTGGTTTTCCAACAGTTTCACCCCAGCGTCTTGAGGGCAAGCCGCTCCACCTTGATGTTTGCCCTTTCCGGCCTGTAACGGATTTCGACTGCGTCCTTCCGACTGAGTACACCGACGCCGCTGCCGCGCCGGATCAGACCAGGGCGGCCGCAACGGCGGCAAAGATGCGCTTGCGCGCCGCCGCGGCGCTCTTCCGGTCGGTGACAAGCTCCAGCACGCGGATACCGGCGGGCGGCAATTCCGCACACAAGGCGCACATGCGGGCACAATCCGCCACCCGTTCATGCGCGATGCCATGGGCCGCACACAGCCGGGCAAGGTCCACCTGCTGCGGCGTGGCAAAATACTGCTCGAAGGGCGGCTCGAGCGCGGCCACCGGCAGATGTTCGAAGATCCCGCCACCGTGGTTGTTGATCAGCAGCACGGTCAGCGAGCCGCGAAACTTCGGGGCGATCAGCAGCCCGTTGCTGTCGTGCAGGAAGGCGAGATCGCCGGTCAGCAACACCGCCGGCGGTCCGCCCTGCGCCATGCCGAGCGCGGTGGACAGCGTACCGTCGATGCCGTTGGCGCCGCGGTTGTGGAAAAAACGGGTCCGCCGGTCGTTGGCCGGCCAGAAATACTCCACGTCGCGGACCGGCATGCTGCTGGCCACAAACACCGGGGTTTCCCGCGGCAGGGCCGCGGCAAGGATCGGTATGAGCCGACCCTCGAATTTGCCGGCCGCTTCCAACTCCGACCGGAGCCCGTTCGCCGCCTGCTCCTCTAGACTGCGCCAGCGCGCAGCGTAGTCCGCCGCGGCATCGGCCGCGTGGGTCACCTTGACCTGCAGGGCTGCGACCGGCGCAGTCACCTGCTGCGTGCGACCATGCAAGGCGTCACGGTTGTCATGACGGGCACGAACCTGCGTGATCTCCGGGTCCACCGCGGCAAGCCATTGCCGCAGCACCTTGCTGGTGGGCCAATCGCCGCAAACCAACACCTGTTCCGGTGCAAGTTCATCGGCCAACGTCCGGTTGCGCAGCATGGTGTCGTAAGTGGTGACCACCACTCCATCGGCCGGGGCATGATGGCGCAAAGGCGACACCCCGTCGGCCAGCACCGGCCAGCCCAATTGCGTTGCGAGCCGTCCGACCGTTTGCGCATACGCCGCGGGATCGTCAGGGATCTCGGGCCCCGCGACGATGATTCCCTTCCCCTTCGTCCCCTGCCGCCAGATCTCCACCCGCGGAGCCGGCGCATCGCCGGCCGCCGCCAACCCCGAGAAAAACCGACCGTCGATCAATCCCTCGTCCGCCACCGCATCCGGTACCCCAACCGGGGCCAGCGGATCCCGGAACGGCACATTCAGGTGCACCGGGCCACGTTGCGGCACGAAGGTGCGCTGGCAGGCCTGGGCGACGGTTGCACGCAGGTAACGCAACAACGGCCGACTGGCTTCCGGCAGCGCGAGTTCATGATAAAAACCGACATGGCCGCCGTAGAGCTTTTGTTGGTCAATCGTCTGGCCCGCGGCGCAGTCGCGCAATTCGGGGGGGCGGTCCGCGGTCAGGACCAGGAGCGGCACCCCGCTCTCCTGCGCCTCGATCACCGCCGGAAAATAATTGGCCGCCGCCGTCCCCGAGGTGCAGACCAACACGACCGGCCGGGCCTGGTGGCGCGCCAGACCGAGGGCAAAAAAACCGGCCGAGCGTTCATCCAGAACCGGGATGCATTCGATGCCCGCGTGTGCCACGAAAGCCAGGGTCAAAGGCGTGGAACGCGAACCGGGCGAGATCACCGCTTGGGTCACGCCGCAGCGGACCAACGTCTCCACCAGCACGCCGGCCCAGACGGTGTTGGGCGTGCGCCCGTCGATGCGGGGCGTATTCATGGCGAAAACAGCGCCTCCTCCATCGCGGCAAATTTTAAGGTGGTTTCCGCCAGTTCCTGTTCCGGTTCGGAGCCCGCGACGATGCCCGCGCCAGCATAGAGTCGCGCCTTGACGCCGTCGATCAGGGCGGAGCGCAGCCCGACAAAGAACTCGCCGTTGCCGTGGCCGTCGAGCCAGCCCAGGGCCCCGGCGTAAAGTCCGCGGGGAAAATTCTCGCCGTCGTGGATGCCCGCCAGCGCGGCCTCGCGCGGCACCCCGCCCACCGCGGGCGTGGGGTGCAAGCGGGAAATGACATCGAGCAGCCGCACGCCCACCGGCAACGCCGTACGCACCGGGGTGTGCAGGTGCTGCACATTCGCCAGCCGCCGCAGTCCGGGTTGCGCCGGAAACTCCAGCTGCAAGCCGAGCGGCTGCAACCGCCGGATGATGGAATCCAGCACGAGCCGGTGTTCGCGCTGATCCTTGTTGCTCGCGAGCAACGCCCGGCCCAGCGCGGCGTCCGCTTCCTCCGAGGCGCCCCGCCCCGTCGACCCGGCCAGTGCCTCGGTCGTCAACATGCCGCCGTAAACCCGGGCCAGCCGTTCGGGGCTCGCACCGATGAAACTCTGGCCGTTGCCGTTGGCCACGGAAAAGGCGTAACACTCGCCGAAGCGCTCGCGCAGGCCGTGCAGCGCCCGCAACGGGTGCAACGGTGCGGCGGCCACCAGATCCTTCGCCCGGGCCAGCACAATCTTTTCGTAATCACCGGCGGCAATGCGGCCGACCGCCCGTTGCACGCAGGCCAGATAGCGCTCGCTGCCGCCCAGTTCGCTCAGCGTGATGCGCGGGGCCTCGCCGTCGGGCGTGAAGATTTTTTCCGCATAACTGAACGAGCCGAAGCGGCTGTGCGCGCGCCACACCTTGGCGGCAGCGGCGGCCACATCGGTCTCGGCGCCGACCAACAGGTTGGCCACGGCCACGGTGCGCCCCGCGCGTGTCGCCACCTGCCAGCGCGGCACGAAGACCCGCGCGGCCGGAAAGGGCTCGCCCCCCTCGACCTCGTCGAAGAACGAGAATGTGCAGAAGAAATGCGGCCCGGCGAAAGGCACGCCCTGGTCGCCCACCACGATGACGTTGCCCAGTACCTCATCGATGAATTCCTGACAGCTCTCGAAACGGCCCGGACCGGAGGCGGCAAATTGCAGCACCGCCTCGGCGCCGGCCGCGGCCAGTTTTTCCGCCGGACGCTCGACATAGAAATGCAGCTCCTGCGCCTCGAAGATCGAACCCAGCACCGCCAGCGGATCGAGCGCGTCCACCTCCAGCGAAATGCTGACCAATTGGTCCCGGTGCCGACGCCGGGCCATCTGCTGGCACTGCTCCAGAAATGCCTGCAGGGCGGCCGGCGTTTGGTTGGCGGCGGGATCCAAGGCCAGAATCGTCATGACTTGGCGGCGCTGTCGGGAGGCTGGAGGCGGGGGAACAGGACGAGGCTTTCCGCCACGCGATTGCCCTGGAGCCGGCCGGACCACTGCGTTTTGTCCGCCCAGTTGTCGGTCGGCTGATAACCGAGCACCGCGTGAATGCGGGTGGCGGAAGCGGGGATGACCGGCTCCAACAGGTGCGCGGCCAACCGCAGCGCCTCGGCCATCGTCGCGAGCGCGGTGCGCAGGCGAGCCTGATCGGCCGGTTCGGCGGACTTGCCGAGTTTCCACGGTGCGAGCTTCTCGATGTAGGCGTTGGTCGCGGTGACGAAGGCCATGGTGCGCTCCAAGGCGACGTTGAACTGGAAACCGTCCCACAGCTGCGGCACCTCGGCCTGCACCTGTTTCCACAGGTCCTGCAATTCCTTTTCCGGCACCCCGGCCTCGTCCGCCGCGGGAATGAGACCGCCGGCAAACCGGTTGGTCATGTTGAGCGTGCGGTTGACGAGGTTGCCGAGATTGTTGGCCAACTCGGCGTTGTAGCGGGCGAGGAACTGGGAGAAGGAAAAGTCGCTGTCCTGCCCGACGCTCATTTCGCGCATGACGAAGTAGCGCAGCGGATCGACCCCGTATTGATCGACGAAGCCGACGGGCTCGACGAAATTGCCCGTGCTCTTGGACATTTTGGCCCCGTTGATCGACCACCACCCGTGCGCGATGATGCCCTTCGGCAGCGGCAGACCGCAGGCCTGCAGCATGATCATCCAGTAAACCGCGTGCGGCGGCACGAGGATGTCCTTGCCGATCACATGGTAGTCCGCCGGCCAGACGCCGGGCCGGTCCACCACGGCGGAGTAGTAGTTCGTCAGCGCGTCGAACCACACGTAGGTCACAAAATCCTCGTCGAACGGCAGCGGGATGCCCCACTCCAGCCGTTCCTTCGGACGCGAGATGCAC
This sequence comes from Opitutaceae bacterium, assembly GCA_019455245.1. Taxonomy (GTDB): domain Bacteria; phylum Verrucomicrobiota; class Verrucomicrobiia; order Opitutales; family Opitutaceae; genus Cephaloticoccus. Next base: position 30,629 of record JACFMR010000030.1, on the reverse strand, counting down.
AGGTCGTTCAACGGTTCCTTGAGAAACTCCAGCACCTGTTTCTGCCGGAACTTCGGAAAGACGAAATTCTCGTTCTCGGTCAGGAACCGGACCAGCCAGTCCTGATAGTTCTTCAGCTTGAAGAAGTAGTTCGACTCGGTGATCTCGGTGACCTCGCCGTAGATTTCCGGCCAGGTGCCGTCCGGATTGCGATCCTTGTCCTGCAAAAACTGCTCCTGGCGCGTCGAGTAGAACCCCTGGTATTCGGCCTTGTAGATCTCGCCCTTGTCGTGGAGCTGCTGCAGCAGCCCCCGCACGACGCGCTTGTGCCGCTCGTCGGTGGTGCGGATGAAATCGTCGTTGGAAATGTTGAGCTTGGGCAGGAGCGCGCGGAACTCGGCGCTGATCTCATCGCTGAACTGCTGGGGCGAGACGCCGCGCTGCCGGGCGCTCTGCTGGACCTTCTGGCCGTGTTCATCGACCCCGGTGAGAAAATGCACGCGGTCACCCATCATGCGCCGGATCCGGGCAATAACGTCCGTCAGCACCTTTTCATAGGCATGGCCCAGGTGTGGCGAACCGTTCACATAGTCGATCGCGGTCGTGATATAGAATGACTTCATGACAGAGCTGACCAAGGAAAACGCGCCCGGGCCAAATGTCGAAAGTTTTGCTAAACCCCGGCCGGAGCCGGGAAACGGTTTGCGTGCCCCCGGCGCCCCCGCATCCTGAAGGTTCCCTCCCCGATGCCCAGCCTCGCCCGCATCCTCGGCCTCTCCGCCCTGCTCCTGCTGCTCTTCCTCGTGGTGCTGTTGGTGGCCCAACGCTGGCTGCAGAGCCAGCATGGCCGGCTGCGCGAAGAGGCCATCACCGAGCGGCGCGGCCAGTTTCACGCGGCCGTGGAAGTCACCGGCGGCGGCGCCGCGGCCTGGGATGATGCGCGGTTCGCCCTGATCGGCCGTTTGATCAACGCCCGGGTCCATCCGCGCGGCTCGCGGCCGCTGCCGGCCGTGGACGCCAACCGGCATGTCGTGCTGATCGAACCGCTGCCGCATGCAACGCCGCCGGCGGAAGTCGTGGTCGCGTTTCAGCTGCCCGCCACGACGCGCATGAGCCTGGCCCACGGACGCACGTGGGCGCTGCTGCTCGTCCTCGTGCTGACGCTGATGCTGCTTTTCATTCTCGCCGCGCTCTACTCCGGCTGGCGTGAATCTCCGGAGTCCAGGGGAAACTGGTCCGCGGCCCGCGCCGAAATGAACAGTCTGGAAAGTCTGGCCCGCACCTCCGCCGCCCAGGGCTCTGCGCTGGCCGAGGAACGCGACAACCGCCAACGCGTTGAACAGGACCTGTTGCTGAACCAACGCCGCCTCAACCAGGCCCTCGAGGAAAAGATCCGTCTTGGTCGCGATCTGCACGACGGGGTGATCCAATCGCTCTACGCGGTCGGCCTGACCATCGAGTCGGTGCGCGCGCTGCTGCCCCGCGATCCCCAACGCGCCGACCAACGGCTGCAGCAGTGCCTCGACGGGCTCAACCGCACGATCCGCGATGTGCGCGACTACATCACCGGACTGGCCCCGGAGAAACTCCGGCGCATGAGTTTTGCCGCCGCGGTTGAAATGATGCTGCAGGAATTGCGCGGCAGCCGCCAGATCGGTTTGGAACTGATCGTCGATGATGAGGCCGCCGCGGCCCTGACCGCCGCACAGACCAACGAGGCCCTGCAGGTGGCGCGCGAGGCGATCAGCAACGCGCTGCGGCACGGACAGGCGGACGGCCTGACCCTGCGGCTGCATCGCGGTGATGCCGAGGTCGGGCTGCTCGTGCAGGACAACGGCCGTGGCTTCCGGCCGGAGACCGCGGCCGGGCGCGGTCACGGCCTGGGCAACATGCAGGCGCGCGCCGCGGCCGCCGGGGCGACATTGCGTATCGACAGCCTGCCCGGCGCGGGCACACGTGTGGTCATGACATTTCCGGTCAGCCCGGTCATATGAACATGTCCTCCCCCGCCCCCATCCGCATCCTGCTGGTGGACGACAGCGAAGTCGTCCGGCTGGGTCTGCGCGCCCTGCTTGATGCCGATGACGGATTGCACGTGATGGCCGAGGCGGACGGCGTGGCGGCCGCCGTGCGCGCCGCCGAGCAACACCGGCCGGACGTGGTCCTGCTCGACATCCGTTTGCCGGATGGCTCCGGTTTCGAGGCCTGCCGTCAGATTCTCCGGCGGCTGCCCGAAACGCGGGTGCTGATCCTGACCTCGGTCGTGGACGAGACCCTGGTGGACGAGGCGATTCGCGCCGGTGCCCACGGTTACCTGTTGAAGGAGATCAACGGTCGCGGCCTGGTGCAGGCGTTGCGCGATGTGGCGGCGGGCAAATCCATTCTCGACCCCGCCGTGACGGCGCGGGTGTTGCAGTTGGTCAAGACCGGCGGACACGCCGCCGGCAACACCCTGACGCTGCTGTCTCCGCAGGAAAAGCGCGTGCTCGCCCTGATCGCCTCCGGCCACACCAACAAGGAAGTGGCCGCGGAAATGGGCCTGGCGGAAAAGACGGTGAAAAATTACCTGAGCACGGTGTTTGAAAAGCTGCACGTCAGCCGCCGCTCGCAGGCCGCCGCCCTCTACGCGCAGGAAATGAACCGTCGCGTCTAGGGCCATTGGGCCCGGCGGTGAGCAGGGGCTTTTTTCGGGCCGACCGGCCCTTACGCACCCCATGCCTTTGCGCGTATGCTGGGCGCACCATGGCGCTGCGTGAGTCCCCCTTTCTGCCTCATCCGTGGGGCCTTCACGGTCTGCCTTCCTCCGCACGGGCGCTGACCCTGGTGGAAATCATGGTCGCGATGACCCTGTTGGCCACGGTCATGGCCGGGTTTCTGGCGGCCTTTGCGCAATCCCGCCGGATATCGGAAAGCAGCGTGATGCACGCCGCGGCCTCCAGCCTGATCTACGGCTTGGTCGAGCAGATGAAGGGCCTCGATTACAACACCCTCCTGCCCAGCGCCGTCGCCGATGCCCAGGCGCCCGCCTCCTCCAGTCCGCCCTATATCCGCGTGCGGCTTAATCAGGATGAGGTCGTCTGGTTGCAGACAGTCCATACCGCGGCCGACGATCCCGACGGTCCGCAGGCGCCCACCACGACGCCCGCCGCCACGGCCACCGCCGCGAGTTTGGGCGCAATCGACAATGTCGTGGGACCGTTGCCGCTTTCGAGCATCGGCGGCGCGAGCTCGCAACCGCTGACCATGCGCATCTGGGTCTGGGTGGATGAAATACCCGACGCCGGCAACGACGTTTCCGAGGTCAAGAAGGTCACCCTCGTCTACGCCTACGATTATCTGGACGGCCGGACCACCCGCACGGCCATCGACCGCGAGGTCTTTCTGCGCACCCGCTTCGACCAATGAAAGTTCCCCCAACCACCTGCCGCCGTTCGGCCGGCTTTTCCCTCGTCGAGGCCATGGTGAGCATGACCATCGCCTCGCTGGTCATGGCCGGCACCATCGGCACTTTCCTCTTCGGACTCCGCACGATGTACAAGGACAGTGAACGCCTGGCCACCAATGCCACGCTGCGCTACTTCATCGCGCAGGTATCCAAGGAAACCCTTGATGCGACCGAGTTCTACGTTTTCCCGGACTATGAATCGCTCGACGGCGGGGTTGACCTGATCGACGACGTCGCCGCGCTGGAAACCGACGCCTTCGGCACCTACCTCGCCTACGGCGATTGTCTGGTTCTGGTCACGCGGGTTTCGATCAGCGCCAACGCCAACGTGCGCCAGGTGCGCATCTATTACCGCGACACCACCGATCCGGATGTCACCGCCGCCGTGCGCTATTACGAAACGGCGGACTTCGGCAGCAGCGGCACCGCCACCTCCCTCAACGACCTGCTGGATGCGATCGATTTGAAGACCAACCCGAAACCCACCGGCTCGCGCGTGATCGTCGAACGCGCCCGTGGCCGGCTCAAGTCCACGCCCGACACCCAAATTTGCCACCCCATCTTCTCCACCGAATCCGCCACCACCACGCCGACCAACGACAGCGTCTCGATCAACGTCGAGGTCATCAACGGCAAGTCCGTAAACAACCTGCTTTCGAGCAGCAGCTTCAACTACACGATTTCACCCCGCAAATAGCCATGAAACGCTTCCGTCTGTCCAAGCGCATCCGCGGCTCGGCCCTGTTGGCCGTCATCATGTTGGTCGCGGTCATGAGCGTGCTTACCATCAGCATGCTGAGCTACTCCACCGGCGAGCGTCGCGCCAACGAGCGCCAGCGCCTGCTGCTGCGCGCCCGCAACATGGCGGAAAATGTCGCCTTGTATGCCTCCGAACAGGTCACGACCAAGCTCTACCGCCTGCGCAACACCAGCCCCATTGCCTTCATCGGCGGCAGCAATGCGATCCATCTGCCGCCGGATGACGTGCTCACCACGGCCCACTCCGCACCCGGCGATGTCGAGGTTCGCGCCGGCCTGACCGCCACCACCGGTCTCGCCTTCATCGACCCGGCCGATCCGGCCAACGCCAGCAATCCCAATGTCGGCCTGCAGGCCAGCAGCAGCACCGTCCCCATCATCGCCAAATCCACCATGCGCCATCCGGCCGTGGGCGGGGTCACCGCCTATGCCCGCCAGGACCTGCAGGTGGCGATGATCCCGCTGTTTCAATTCGCGATCTTCTACAATCAGGACCTCGAATTCGCTCCGGGGGCCGACATGATCATCGCCGGCCCCGTCCACGCCAACGGCAACCTGATTGCCCGCGGCCAGACCGGTTTCAGCAACACCGTGCAATTCAACGACCGGGTGACCGCATCCGGCGGGTTTTATGCCGACACGGGTTTCAAGGGATCCACTTACAACGAATACGGCGACGAGGACGCCGGCCCCGGCGGCACGGGCCCGCTGTACTTTCAAAACCCCGCCGGCACGAAAACCAACATCAAGAACAGCTCGGGCACCTGGCGGGATCACAAATATGGCAAGAGCAGCGAATCTGCCACGACGCTCAACCAGTTCAAGTCCTTCGCCACCGCAACCTACGGCGGCAATTTGCGCACCAGTGTCCACGGCGTGACCCCGCTCGTGCTGCCCGGGGTGGATGACGACCCCGCCAGCAATTCCGGCCGCAGTGTCATCGAGCCGGCCGCGGCCGGCGATACCGCCGGCTTGCGCCAGACCAAGTTCTCCCGCAACGCGGGTCTCTACATCATCGTCAATCCCGATGATGACGCGCGCAACGGCATCCTGCCCGATGCGAGCACCGTCAGCATGCCGAAATTTTCCTACCGTTGCTGGCTGAATACCGTGAACGCCGACGGCACCTACACCCTCACCGAGGTCGTGTTGCCCGGTCAGCCCAGCTACGGTGCCAACAACGCCACGCAAAACAACCTGCCGAACCGCTTCACCGATTTGACCGCCGTGGGCCTGAACCAGGTTCTGCGCATTCCCGCCAGCGGCCGCGGCACGGATGCGCCCATCGCCACCTTTGTGGACGGTGCCGGCACGGCGAACAATCTCAGCAGCACCACGATTACCACCGGCTACGAAAACGGCACGCCGGCTCTCGGCGCTTTTCCCGATGCCTTCTTCTATGACCTGCGCCGGGCGGACAACAGCCACGGCTACCCGTTCAACCGCAGCAGCTCCAATCCTTTTGATCCCCGCCCCATCGCGAAGATCGATTTTGACCTCACCCGTTTTCGGCTGGCGGTGGAGCGCACCATGACCGGCGCGACCACCAGTTCGTCCATTTTCAATCCCGCGGTGCCGGGTTCGTCCAACTGGAGCAACAACGTGCTCAACGCCGGCGCCACCACCGCCGCGGTCAGTCTGTATCCCAACGGCTACACCGCCTTCCCCACCGACACCGTGGGCAACGTGACCTGCGATCCCTTCCGCATCTATTACCCGTCGGGCGCCGTCGTGAGCGCGGCCAATCTGGTCAACCCCAGCGCGCCCTCGCCTTGGTTCGACGGCATCACGGTTTACATCCATTCGGTCGGGGCCGAGGTGAAGGACGGCACGCGGACCGATTCTGGCGTGCGGCTGTGGAACGGCCGCGGCCCCGTGGTCTCGCTGAACAGCACCTACTACCCCGGCCGCACCGGCTTCAGTTTCGGGACCAACGACGCCGCTTACATCGTCGGCCATTTCAACGCCGACGGCAGCATCAACTCCACCGCGTCCTCCACCAGCAATCCCGGTGGCTACAGTGCGCGCTATCCCGACACCGCCAACGAAATGCTCGTCTCCGTGATGGCCGACGCCATCACCATCCTCTCGCAGCCCGAATACACCAAGTCCGGTTCCAACTACTACCAGACCGCCGGCTGGACCGACACCCTGAGCAGCAACCGGCGCGACGCCACCAACTGGTCGAGCACTTGGTATCGCTCCAACCCGAGCACCAGCAACCGGACCGACGGCGTCAGCACTTCGCTGCGGCCCGCCCTGATGCCCAATCTCGGCGTGCACGAATCCTCGGGCGATGGCTTCCGCGGCACGGGCACCAGTTCCTACAGCGTCAAGTTCGCCCCCACCGTCACCGAGATTTCCGCCTGCATGCTGACCGGCATCGTTCCCACCACCGGCAATCAGACCAGCGGCGGCGTGCACAATTTCCCCCGCTTGTTGGAGCAATGGAGCGGCACCGGGCTCTACATCCGCGGATCGATGGTCGCGATGTTCAGCAGCGAGGTCGCGACCGAACCCTGGAGCATTCGCATCTACAGCGGCGCCGGGCGTTACTGGGGCCTGCACCAAAGCCTGCGCGACGCCAATCACGACATCCCGCTCGAACCGGTCGTCCTGAACGCCCAACGGCTGCATTACACCGAGATCACCGCCGCCGAATACGCGGCGCTCAAAACGACGATCGAGGCGTTGCCGCATTGAGCAGTTTCGGTTGAATTGCAGCCGCGTTGGCCGTGCCCTTCGTAGGCTTGGCGAAGCAGGGAGCGCAGCGACAACTTGGTTAGCACCGGAGCGCACGCTTGGTGGAATCCTATGCCGTTCGGAACGCCCGCAGCTCAAGCGCGGCAACTGCTTTATTTGAGACGCTTCAGGCCTCACCCGTGTCCGGCGCTGCGCAGCCACGCCACGAGTTCGCTCCATGCGCGCGCCCGGTGGCTCAGCCGGTTTTTCTCCGCTTCCGGCATTTCAGCAAAAGTCAGCCCGTGCCCGGCCGGGACAAACAGCGGATCGTAACCAAATCCGGCACCGCCGCTTGGCTCCTCGCACAGCCGGCCGTGCACGCGCCCGGTGAACTCCCGCGCGTGGCCCGTCGGATCGATCAGCATCAGCACGCAGACAAAGTGTGCGCCGCGCCGCCCGGCCGGGGTGCCCTGCATCGTCCTGACCAGCTTCTGGAGATTGGCGGCACCATCGCCCTCGGGTCCGGCATAATACGCCGACTCCACGCCCGGCGCGCCGTCGAGGGCGTCGACACACAGCCCGCTGTCATCCGCCAACGCCCAGCTGCCGGCCGGCAGCCGGGCATGCAGCGCGCGGGCCTTGAGCAGCGCATTGCCGGTGAAGGTGCCGGCGTCCTCGACCACCGCCGGCATGCCGCCGATCGCGCAGGCGGACACGATCTCCACCGGCAAAGCGGAAGCCGCCGCCAGTTCCTGAAATTCGCCGGCCTTGTGCGCGTTACCGGAGGCTAAATACAGTTTCATCCACGTTGAGTTTTTCCGGATAAACCACCCGGCCGCGCGTCAACATGTCCTCGCCAAACACGGCATGGTGCACGTCGGCAATGCGGATGGCCTGGGTGAGTTTTTCGGTGCGCAGACCGTTGAGCATCGGCTTGGCGCGGTCGTCGGCCAGCAACATCGGTGCACGATAGGAGAACAGGTAGTCGATGTGGCGCTCACGCAGCAGTTCGCTCAGCAGTTGCACGCCGCCTTCGAAGTAAACGCCGGTGATCCGCTCCTGGGCGCAGCGGGCGCGAAAATCGGCCATGCCGGCCCGTTGCGTCGCCGACGGCAGCACCCAGACCTGCACGCCGAGCTCCTTCAGCTTGCGCACATACCCCATGCCCCCGTGCGGCGTCGTCACCACGATGGTGCGGTCGTGAAACTCGTCGGTGTAGACCTTGGGCAGATGCTTGTCCGTCACCGTGCGCAACAAACCGTCGAAGACAAAGCGCACCGGACACCACTCCTCATGACCCTCGATGCGTGACGTCAGCCGAGGATCGTCGTGCATGATCGTGCCGGCGCCAACCGCGATGGCCGGAAACAAGCGCCGCCACTGCATGACGTCGGCCCGCGCCGGTTCGCCCGTGATCCAACGCGAATCACCGGTGCGGCAGGCGATGCGACCGTCCAGCGTGCTCGCGGTCTTGGCCGCCAACAAGGGCGTGCCGTGCGTGGTCCAGTGATTGAAAATCAGATTCAGGTCGCGGCACTCCGGTTCGAGCACGCCGCTTTCCACCTCCACGCCCGCTGCGCGAAGCACGTCGAGCCCCCGGCCGGCATGGGCCGGATTGGGGTCGATGGTGCCGACCACCACGTGCTTGATCCCGGCGGCGATGATGGCATCGGTGCACGCGCCCGTGCGGCCCTCGGTCGAACAGGGCTCCATCGTCACATAGAGCACCGCCCCCGGCCGCGGCGTCTTGCCCCGGGCCAGCAGGGCCAACTTTTCAGCGTGCGGGCCGCCATCCGGCGCCGTGGCGCCCTCGCCCACGATCTGGCCGTGTTCGACCAGCACCGCGCCCACCATCGGGTTCGGATGCGTTGTGCCCCAGACGCTGCGCGCCAGCGCAATCGCCCGCTGCATGAACTGCTCGTGATCAACCTTGGACATAAGGATTTCCCCGTCTTTCCTGGCCTACCGTCGTCGCCGGACCATGTCCGGGATAAACCCGCGTGCCTTCCGGCAGGGTGTAGATCTGCGTCCGGATGGAGCGCTCCAGCTCCTCAAAGCTGCCGCCCGGCAGATCCGTGCGGCCGATGCTGCCGTTGAACAAGGCGTCGCCGACATACGCGCTCGTTTGTCCGGCAAAATAAAACAGCACGTTGCCCGGACAGTGTCCCGGCACATGACGCACCTCAACCGCCTCGCCCAGGGCCGTGAGCCGGTCGCCCTGCACGACCCAATGATCGACTTTGACCGGCTCCAGGTTGAGGCGCATGCCCATGAAGCGCTCCATGATCTCCGGCGATTCGATCATCTCCCGGTCCGCGGCATGGGCGCGGACCTTTGCCCCGGTGGCCCGCACGACCTCGGCCGCGCCCTGGGTGTGGTCCCAATGACCGTGCGTCAGCCACAGTTCGGTCAATTTACAGGCCTCCTTTTGGAGCAAGGGCGCGATCTCCGGCCAGACTGCGCCCGGGGCGTCGATCAGCACCGCCTCGCCGCGTTCGGGCATCGTCAGCAGGTAGGCGTTCGTTTGGATCGGCCCCGCGGGGCGCACATGAAGATTCATCAACGCACACTTCATGCGGGCCGGCCAGCGCGCGCAACGGAGAAAATTCCCTTCCCCTTTCGCCCGGGCCTTGCTACCTCCCTGCCCCTTATGCCGTCGCTCAAGTTTGCCGTCCTGCCCGGAGATTACATCGGACCCGAGGTCATGTCCGCCGCCCTGCGTGTGCTCGAACATGTCGCCCGCCAGGAAAACCTGCAGCTCGACTGGACCGAGGCCGACGTGGGCGGCGCGGCCATCGACCGGCACGGCCAGGCCCTGCCCGAGTCCACCCTGAAGGTCTGTGCGGAGGCCGATGCCATCCTGTTCGGCTCCGTCGGCGGCCCGAAATGGGAAAAACTGCCGCCCAAGGAGCAGCCCGAACGCGCCGCCCTGCTGCCACTGCGCAAGCACTTCACGCTCTTCGCCAACGTCCGCCCCGGCCTGCTTTACCCGGAACTCACCGACGCTTCCCCGCTCAAATCCGAGCGCATCCCCGATGGCATCGACATCGTTTGCATCCGCGAGCTGACCGGCGGCATCTACTTCGGCCAACCCAAGAGCACCACCACCCTGCCCGACGGCGACATCGAGGCGATCGACACCATGGTTTATCGCAAGAGCGAGATCGAGCGCATCACGCAGGTTGCCATCACCGCCGCCCGCGCCCGCAAGCGCCGCCTCTGCTCGGTGGACAAGGCCAACGTGCTCGAAACCTCCGTTCTCTGGCGCAAGACCGTCTCGGACTACGTCGCGGCCAACGCCCCGGACCTCACGCTCACGCACATGTATGTCGACAACGCGGCCATGCAGCTCGCCCGCGATCCCAACCAGTTCGACGTGTTCGTAACCGAAAACATGTTCGGCGACATCCTCTCCGACGAAATGGCCGTGATCTGCGGCTCGCTCGGCATGCTCTCCTCCGCTTCGCTCGGCGCGCGCAACAATTCGCACGGCCGGCCCTTCGGGCTCTACGAACCCGCCGGGGGCACCGCCCCGGACATCGCCGGCAAAAATCTCGCCAACCCCTGCGCCCAAATCCTCTCCGCCGCGCTGATGCTGCGCTACAGTTTCGGTCTCGATGCCGTGGCCGCGCGCATCGAGGCCGCCGTGCGCCGGACCGTGACCGCCGGCACCCGCACCGGCGACATCGCCTTCGGCCGCCCGTCGGTCGGCACCACCGCGATGGTCGAAGCCATCATCAAGCAGCTCTGATCCGCCCGCCCATGACCTCCGCCGAGATCCGCCAGTCCTTCCTCGATTTCTTCGCCCAACAGGGGCACACCATCGTGCCTTCGGCGTCGTTGCTGCCCGATTCGCCGGGGCTCCTGTTCACCAACGCCGGCATGAACCAATTCGTGCCCATCTTTCTCGGCGACAAGCAGGCCGATGTTTCCAAGTGGGCCGGCGCCCGGCCCGCGAAGGACACCCGCGCGGCCGACACGCAGAAATGCATCCGCGCCGGCGGCAAGCACAACGACCTCGAGGATGTTGGCTTCGACACCTACCACCACACGATGTTCGAGATGCTCGGCAACTGGTCGTTCGGCGACTACTTCAAGGCCGAGTCGATCCGCTGGGGCTGGGAACTCATCACCAAGGTCTGGGGCATCCCGCCCAAGCGCCTCTTCGCCACGGTCTACGCCCCGGACAAGAGCAAGGGCGATCCGTCGGATTTCGACCAGGAAGCCTACGACATCTGGGCGGAGATCTTCCAGAAGGAAGGTCTCGATCCCGCCGTGCACATCGTCCACGGCAACAAGAAGGACAATTTCTGGATGATGGGCGACTCCGGCCCCTGCGGCCCGTGCTCCGAAATTCATTTCAACCTGCTGCCCTCCGATGACGAAGCCGCCGGTCGCCAGCTGGTGAACAGCTCCTCGCCGCGCTGCATCGAGATCTGGAACCACGTCTTCATCCAGTTCAACGCCAACGCCGACGGCACCTTCTCCCCGCTCGCCGCCAAGCACGTTGACACCGGCATGGGCTTCGAGCGCGTCGCCGGCATTTACGCCACGACGGACGGCTTCAAGGATTTCACCAAAGACCCGTCGAACTACGCCGCGGATGTCTTCACGCCGCTCTTCGCCAAGGTCGCCGCGCTCTCCGGCAAAACCTACCACGCCACGGTCCCGACCAAGCGCGAAGGCCTGACCGAACAGGAAAACACCGACGTCGCCTTCCGCGTGCTGGCCGACCACGCCCGCTGCGTGAGCTGCGCCATCGCCGACAGCATCATGCCCGGCAACGACGGCCGCAACTACGTCATCCGCCGCATCCTCCGCCGCGGTATCCTTTACGGCACCAAGCTCGGTCTGAAGACCGGCTTCTTCGAGCAACTCGTCGCCCCCGTCGTCGAATCCCTCGGCCACGTTTTCCCTGAACTCAAACAGCAGCAAAGCATCATTGAGCGTGTCATTCGCAGCGAAGAAGAGTCATTCGGGCGGACGCTGGAACGGGGGCTGTCACGATTTAATGCCGCTCTGGAAACTGACATCTATGGCAGTGGCGAAACAGCAAAACGCGATTCTGGTATTGATATAATTAGCCAAACTGGGGTTCCCGGTGCGCTGGCCTTCGAACTCTACGACACCTACGGCTTCCCGCTCGACATGACGCAGCTGCTCGCGACTGAGCGCGGGCTCACCGTCGACACTGCGGAGTTCGAACGGCTGATGGAACAGCAGCGCGAACGCGCCCGCGCCGCGCAGAAGAAGGAAGTCATCGTCGCGGCCACCGAAGGTGATGACACCAAGGTCGAAGCCACGAAGTTTGTCGGTTACACCGCAACTGCCGCGACAGCCACGCTGACCGACGTCGTGACCTCCGGCGAAGACACTTTCCTCGTTTTCGACCAAAGCCCGTTCTACGCCGAGATGGGCGGTCAGGCCGGCGATTGCGGCACCGCAACGATCAACGGCCAGTCCCTTCAGATCGTAGATTGCGTGAAGGACAAATCCGGTCGCCATCTGCACAAACTTGGCGGGCAGGCTTCCGTGCCGGCCGTCGGCAGCACCGCCACGCTCCAAGTCGACACCGACCGCCGCCGCGCCATTTCCCGTCACCACTCGGCCGCGCATCTGATCCATTGGGCGTTGCGCAAGGTGCTCGGCACACACGTGCGCCAGGCCGGCACGTCGAAAACGCCCGACCGGATGCGTTTTGACTTCTCGCATTTCGAGGCGATGACACCGGCGCAGCTCCAGGATGTCGAGCAGCTCGTGAACGCCAAGGTCATCGACAACGCCCAAGTCGAGGCCTACGAGACCGAGTTCGACCAGAAGCCCGCCGACACCCTCGCCTTCTTCGGCGACAAATACGGCCGCATCGTGCGTGTCGTGGACATCGGCGGTTACAGCCGCGAACTCTGTGGCGGCACACATGTCGCGACCACCGGCGAAATCGGTCTGATCAAGATCGTGGCCGAGATGGCCATCGCCGCCGGCACGCGCCGCATCGAGGCCGTCGCCGGTCAGCCAGCCTACAGCTTTGTCAGCGAACACGAAACCGCGCTCAAAACCGTCAGCGCCAAACTCAACGCCGGCCCGCAGGATGTTGTGCAAAAGCTCGACGCCCTGCTCGCCCACCAGAAGGAAATCGAACGCAAGCTGAAGGCGTTTGAGCAGAAGGCCGCGGCCCATCTCGCCGATGACCTGGCGGCCAAGGCGGTCGACAAAGACGGCTTCAAATTCGTCTCCGCCGTGGTCGAGGTCGAGTCCCCCGAGGCCCTGCGCACGCTCGGTTCACAGGTCGTGGGCAAGCTTGGCGAAGGCATCGTCCAACTCGGCGCGGCCTTCGGCGAAAAGGCGACCGTCGTCGCGTTCTGCTCGCCCGCGGCGATCAAGGCCGGACATCAGGCCGGCAAACTCGTCTCCGCCCTTTCCGCGCAAATCGGCGGCAAGGGCGGCGGCAAGCCCGACTTCGCGATGGGCGGCGGCAAGGAACCCGCCAAGCTCGCGACCGCGCTGGGCGTGGCCTGATCGACCGGGACCAGACCGATGTCCAACCCGACCGCACCGCTGCCGCAGCTCACCTGCATTCTGGCGTTCGATCCCTCGAACCGCCTCGCGGTGCGTCAGCTCGGATCCAAGGCCGGGCTGGCCTTCACCGGCACGGACGCGGCCATGGCACAGGCCCGGCTCGCATCGGCTTTTGCCACCGCCACCGAACCCGCCGAATACTTCGCCCTGGAAGCGGCCGGGCGGGCGTATCGGGTTTGTTTCAGCCAGGTGCAGGGCGAACCCAAGGATGCGGAAATCAAATTCCGTTCGCTCGACGAACTCACGGCCGATCCCACCGCCATGGCACCTTCATTGGCGGCGATCGTGGCCGCGTTGGATCCGTGGCTGATCGAGATCCCGTATCTGCACATCGGCGAGAACGATTTCATCTACAAGTTTCGGCCGGAGAAGGAGCGCAACGCGTCGATCTACGCCCGGGACCCGATTTCCAGCGAACTTTACCAGTCGCAATTGTGCGAGGCCATCAAGCTGCTCGCCCGCACACACGAGCGATCCGCGGCGCGGCCGGTCGAGCTGAATTTCGGCCCGGTCAGCTATGTCATTCCCTCGCATTTCGGGTTTTGCCTCGGGGTGAAGAACGCCATCGAGCGGGCCTATGAAACGCTTGCGGCGAATCCGCACAAGCGGGTGTTCATGCTGTCCGAGCTCATCCACAATCCTTTTGTGAACGAGGACCTGCTGCGCCGCGGCCTGCGTTATCTGCAGACCGACAAGGGCGTGCCGCTCGACGAGCACGGCCGGCCGGCCACCGACGGGGCGCGGCAACTCTGGGATACCCTGACCCCTGACGACATCGTGATCATCCCGGCCTTCGGCGCGACGGATGAGGACAAACGGCGGCTCGTGCGCAAGGGCATCGCGGTCTGCCAATACGACGCCACCTGCATGCTGGTGGAAAAGGTCTGGAAGGCCGCCCGCACCTACGGCCGCGAGGGCTACACCGTGATCATCCACGGCAAGGCCGAGCACGAGGAAACCAAGGCGACCTTTTCGAACACCCGCCGTCATGCCCCGGCGCTGATCGTGCGCGATTTGCAGGAAACGCGGCTGCTCGGGCGCATCATCGCGGCCACCGATCCGGCCGAACGGGCGGAGTTTTACCGGCTTTTTGCCGGCAAACATACGCCGGATTTTGACGTGAACCGGCATCTCGAACGCGTGGCGGTGGTCAACCAGACGACGCTGTTGGTCAACGAAACGCGGGCCATCATCGGCCATCTGCGGGATGTTTATCTTTCACGCCACGGCCCGGCTGGCGCCGCGCGGGTTGGCGGGAGCGGCCGGACCGACACCTTGTGCTACGCCACCCAGGTCAACCAGGATGCGCTTGCGCGCGCCCTGGAGCTGCCCTTGGACGCGGCCTTTGTTATCGGAGGCAAGAATTCCTCCAACACCTACCAACTCTACCGCCTCTGCGAAAAATCCCTCGGCGAGCGCGCCCACTTCATCCAATCGGAAGCCAACATTCGGTCGTTCGGCGAAGTGGAGCATTACGTCTTCCCTTCCATCAGCCATGGTCGCCCCCAGGGCCACATGATTTGCCGTCCATCCGGTCTGACCGGAGGCGAGAATAGGCAGCGCGTATTGATCACAGGCGGGGCTTCCTGCCCCGACGGCATCATCCAACAGGTGATCAGCCGGCTGAACGGCCTGTGGCCGGCCGGACAGCTGCGGCCCATCGAGGACGTCCTGTCCGAGCTGCAGGCGCAGGCATGAAAAAGCCGCCATCCCGATGATGGCGGCAGATTGATTCAGGTCCCTGCCGGCTCAGAACTTGAAATTGAGACCGGCCCGGAAGCCTTGGAGTTTCGAGAGGTCGACATCGGTGCTGTAGGCCGCGCCATTTTCAGTAATTGTCTGGGTGTAGTCACCGCTGGCCTGATAAAACGCGCCGGCGTACAAACCCGCGCGTTCGGTGATGAGGTATTCCATCGTGGCGTCGACGTAATAGCCCGTGAGCATTGCGGTGTCGCGATCCTCCACGGTGAGCACCAAGTCGTTGCTCGTCGGCACATCGACACTCGATTCAACGGAATATTGGGTGCCGGATATGACCAGGGCCGGGCCCACGCTCAGGCTGAAGCGCAAATTGTCACTGATCGAATAATACAAAGTCGGGCCGAGACGGACGGTCAAGTAGGTGCCCTTGAGCTTCCAATAATTGTCCACGGTGTGGGCCGTGTTGGTCTCGGTCCGTGAATCGGGTCGGCGCCCGAGCAGGATGGTGGTGTCGGTGACATTGCCATTTTCATCGGCAACGGCCGACGGGGCGGAATACGGAATCACCGCCGGCGGGGTCTGCCCGTTCAGGCTGTAAAGATCGGTCACCCGCAGGAGATTGGCGGACACCGTGTCGCGAACCCCGGTGTTGATGCCGTTCATGCTGATTCCGGCGAAGAGCTTCCATTCCATGCGGGAACCGATCTTGCCCATGTCGCGCGCGACCAGCAGTTCGGTGCCCAGGCTTTGGCCGGGATCCTTGCGCCGCACGCCGTTGTCGGTCGTGGTGGTGCTGTAAACATTGAAGGCAATGTCGGCATTGCCGTTCACCACCTGATTGTTCTCCACCATCGCCCAGGTGTTGGTCTTGCCGTCGGTGGCGTTGGTGCGGGCGTCCTGCAAGACGTAGCCGTCGTGGTAATTGCGGTTAGCGTCGGTATCGGTCGCGTTCCCGATGCTGCTGACGGATGAGATCACCCCGTTGCCCGAGAAAGCGGCTTTCGAGCCGCCCAGCAGGCGCATGCCGACGGAGAGGGTCAGCTTCGGTTCCTCGTAGTAGTCATCCAGGTTGAAAATCGGGATCTCATCCTCGGGATTCTGGGCGCGGCACAGGAGGACGGTGAGACCGAGGAAAATGAACAAAAGGCGCTGCTTCATGAGTGGGCGGGAGACAGGTCTGGGACGGCGGTTTTGGGAAAAGGTTGCACAAGAATTCCGGCGCCGGCGCGGGAGTCAATGGGAGATTGAGTCCGATACGCCGCCCGGGGCCTCACTCCTTGAACTCGTCAAACTTGCGCGCGGCCTCCTGCTCGGCCTGCAGGGCGGCGGCCGCGGCCGGGTCGATGGCCGCCTCGCGTTCCCGCAACCGGTGCAGGCGGGCCTTGAGTTCCTCCTCCTTCTGCTCGAGCTCGGTTTCCTTCTCCTGCTGCGCCTGAACCTTTTCAAAGAGTTTGTTTTCGCTCTCCTCCAGAAACGCCTCCCGGTCGCGCACGGCCTGCTTCGCCTCCTTGAGGGAAGCCTCCTGTTTTTCCAGCTCCTCCTTCAGGTGGGCCAGGGCCGCGCGCTCCTCGGCACTGATGCCGGTCTCGGCCGGGGCGGCCTTGCGGGCGGCGTGTATGAGCCTTTCCCGTGCGTGCAGCAACGCCTCGGCCTCCGCCAGATCGCGTTCACGCTCCACCAACCGGGCCTCGGTTTCCGCGACCACGTGCTCGCGCTCCGCCAACATGACCTCGAGCTGACGCAGTGACCGCTCCAGTTCCGTCAACCGTGATTCATCCAGCGTCTGCGGCGTGCCCCACGGGGTCCGCGTGGCCGCAACGATCGCCTTGATGGAATCGCGCGCGGCGGACGAGGCCTCCGACACCTCCAGCGGCGAACGCCGGCGCAGGCTCAAGGTCGGGGTCGCCGGGGTCTTGGTGGGGAAACTGACCGGAGGTTTCGGCTCCATGACAAAGTCAGCGCCCGAACAGCCGCGACCACACGCCGCGCAAGCCGGAAGGTTTGTCCGCGGCCGCCTCAACATGCAGCAACGGGCGCAGGACGGCGGCGACCCGTTGCTCCGCGTCCGGATTGTTGAGCACCACCAACTGGCGCTCCAAAGTGCCGCCCGCCACGAGGTCGGCCTTCAGTTTTTCCAGGTCGGCCGCAAACCACGCCAGCGCCGCCTGATTGCGGTCGGGCGAACCGTCGGATTGGGCCAGCGATTCGATCAGGTGCAGTCCTTTTGCCCCCGGGCGGAACGGCAGGAGCGTGGCCAGGACCTTTTCGTCCACGTGCGAGAGGGCATTGAGGAGTTTGCGGAAATCCCCGCCCACAATGACGCTTTGCGCCATCGACTGGGCGAAGCGCGCGAAGGCGCCGAGCGTGTCGAGTTTTTCGAGCCGGCAGAAATCCCGCGTGTCCGCATCGAGCGCCGTGAGCGCGATCGGAAAATCCTCCGCAATCTCCAGGCGCTGCAGGTTGCGGAGCAGCTGGTTTTCCTTTTCGGCGGCCGCGGCGGTGTGATCCACCATGTCGCCGAAGGGATCGTCAAAGGCCAGCGTGTCCTTGAGGATGGAAATGAGCAGATCGACGTGATCGGGGTAGCCTTTCAGCGCCAGGAGTTCGCGCAGCTCCTCGTAGTTGTGGTCGATGTACGCGGAAGGGGTTTCGTCGGGCGCCTTGATCGGCCAGTCGGGGCCCTCGAGGTTTTGCGCCAGGCTGCTGAGCGCGGTGTCAACCATGATGGAGGAGGCAAAACTCAGCCGGACCTCATCCCAATCCTTGGCGGTGTATTTGTGCGGTGTGTCTGACATGGGGCAGTCGGGTTGAAGGGAGTTCAGGCTGGCCCGCCCTGGCGGATGATTTCGTTGGCGAGCTGCCGGTAATCGGTGAGAACGCTTTCTTCCCCGGGTTCGGACGAGTCCTGCCCCAGACACACGACCGGAACGCCCAGGGTGACGGCGCGGCGCACCACCATGGCATCGCGGATCCGCGTGTCGAAGATCCGGGCTTCCTGCGCCACGCGCTTGGCGGCGCGAAATTGATTCATGCGCAGCTGCATCCGCATCTTCGGCACCTCGATGTCCAGCCCGGTCTTGATGGAATTGAAAATCACGCCCTGGATCTGCGCCGGCACGCCCATCCCGGCGGTGCGGAAACTGGCCGAGAGCTGGTGGAACTTGCCGAGTTTTTCCACGAGGAGGGTGAAACCGATCAGGCTGAGGGCGTCGGGATTGGCCGGCACATAAATTTCGTTGCTGGCAAAGACGCCGCACTGCGACGCGCGCAGGATGTTGGGCGGGCAGTCGAAGAGGATGAAATCGTAGTCCGCCTCCAGTTCCGCGAGCTGCTCCTGGAAGATCAGGTAAGGCGGTCGTTTCGGATCGCCGGTGTACTCCGCCTCCAGATCGACCAGATTGAAGGTGGTCGGCACCAGATCGAGGCCCGGCAGGATCTTTTTGCCCGTCTTGTCCTCGACCACGTCCTTGATGACGAGGTCCTTCACCCGCGCGCGCCCCGGATCGAAGATGGAGTAAAATGCGCCCTCGCCGCTGGAGTTGATCTTGTTCCACCGCTCCAGGCGCAGGAGCCAGATGCTGGCATTGGACTGGGTGTCGAAATCAAACAGCAGCACACGCCGGCCGAGTTGGGCCAGACTGGCCGCGGTGTTGACGATCAGCGACGTCTTGCCGACGCCGCCCTTGTAGTTGATGAAGCTGATTTTGCGCGCCATGCGTTTGCGGGGTGAGCTCGTGCCACGGGTTCGATTCCAAAATGTGACCCACAGCCCATGTCGCGAGACAAAAACTCCCCGCGACGCTTTTCACGGTTTATTCGCAATCGCTTCATTCCCAGTTTGTTCAACATCGCGCCAATGGATCGGCCCGGCAGGGGCGGCACGTTTTTTGACTTCGGGTGTTGTCTTTTGCGCCACCCCCGCCCCTTTCACCGGACAACCAGCACCGTATGATCAAGGAACAGCTTCGGCAGCAGATTCTCACCCAACTCCAAACCGACCTCGCGCTGCAAACCGCGGCGGCCAAGCTGGCGCATGACGAGGCCATCGACGAGGAGAGCCGGCCCCAAAACAAATATGACACCCACAGCCAGGAGGCGGCTTATCTCGCCGCCGGGCAGGCGAAGCTGGTGCAGGAAATCACGGAATCCATCGGCCTGTACCAAGGCCTCAATCTCGCGGCATTCCCCGCGGACGCCCCGATCGCCCTGGGCGCGCTCGTCGAGGCAGGCGACCAATGGTACCTGATCGGCCCGCGGTCCGGTGGGCTGGAGGTGAAACTGCCGGACGGGCGGACGGTGTTGGTGATCACGCCGGCGTCGCCACTCGGACGCCAACTCATGGGCCGGCGGGTCGGCGAAATGGTGGCGCCGGCCGGTCGCACGATGCAACCCATCAGACAGGTCGTTTGAGGCGCGCGTTCAAGCCGCGCCGTCCCGCCATTGAAAGACCAAGGTCGAATACGGCGGCAACGTCACTTCGATTGACTGGTCGTGCCCGTCCGCCGGGATCGGCGCGGTCTCCCGGCCTCCGTCGTTGCCGAGCCCGCTGCCCCCGTAGTATTCGCTGTTGGTGTTGAGTATTTCGCGCCAGTGGCCGGTGCGCGGCACCCCGATGCGGTAATGCTCGCGCACCACCGGGGTGAAATGTCCGACCACGGCCAGGAACTCGCGCTGACTCCCGTTCTGCCGGAGATAGGCGATCACACTGGCCTCGTGGTCATAGCAGGCGATCCAGCGGAAGCCCTCCGGGTTGCGGTCGTTGCCGCCCAGCAACAAATTGTCGGCGTAAAGCCGGTTGAGATCGCGCACCAACAGGCGCACGCCCTCGTGGTCGGGATAGCGGCAGAGGTGCCAGTCCAGCGCCCGGTTGCAGTTCCACTCGTGCGTCTGCGCAAACTCGCCGCCCATGAACAGCAGCTTCTTGCCCGGCCACATCCACATGTGGGCGTAAAGCGCGCGCAGGTTGGCGGCCTTTTCCGGAATGTGCCAGACGCCCATCTTGTAGAGCATCGAGGCCTTCCCGTGCACCACCTCGTCGTGCGAAAAAACCGTCACGAAATTTTCGGCATATTGGTAGAGCATGCCGAAGGTCAGGTCATTGTGGTGCCACTTGCGGTGCACCGGCTCCTTGCTGAAGTAGCGCAGCGTGTCGTGCATCCAGCCCATGTTCCACTTGTAGTCGAAACCGAGGCCGCCCTCACCCACCGGCCGGCTCACGCCCGGAAACGAGGTCGATTCCTCCGCGATCATCAGCGCGCCCGGGTAATACCGGTGCACCAGTTCGTTGGTGTGCTTGATGAAGTCGATCGCCTCCAGGTTTTCGCGGCCGCCGAAACGGTTGGGAATCCATTCCCCTTCCTTGCGCGAGTAGTCGAGATAGAGCATCGACGCCACCGCATCGACGCGCAGTCCGTCGATGTGATAGCGGTCGAGCCACGCCAGGGCGTTGGCCGCGAGAAAACAGCGCACCTCGTTGCGACCGTAGTTGAAGATCAGGGTGCCCCAGTCCATGTGCGCGCCTTTGCGCGGATCGGCGTGTTCGTAAAGATGCGTGCCGTCGAATTGCGCGAGGGCAAAGCTGTCGCGGGGAAAATGCGCCGGCACCCAGTCCAGGATCACCCCGATGCCCCGCTGGTGCAGATGATCAACAAACCAGGCGAAGTCCTCCGGCCTGCCGAACCGGTGCGTGGGCGCGTAGAAACCCGTGACCTGATAGCCCCAGGACCCCTCGAACGGATGCTCCGCCGGCGGCATGATCTCGACATGGGTGAAGCCCATTTCCGCCACGTAGTCGCCCAATTGTTCCGCCAGTTCGCGGTAATTGAGAAAGCGTGCGCCGCCCGCTTCCTGCCGGCGCCATGAGCCCAGATGCACCTCGTAAATGGAAATCGGCCGGTCGGGGTTCCCTTCCTGCCGGCGGCGCCGTTCCATCCACGCCTCGTCCTGCCAGCGATGGCGCCGCGGGTTGCACACGATGGAGGCGTTGTTGGGCGGCGCCTCGAAATACGTGCCGTAGGGGTCGGTCTTGAGATGCACCTGACCGTGCTGATCGCGGATGCTGAACTTGTAGAGTTCGCCCTCGGCCAACCCCGGCACAAAGAGTTCCCACACTCCCGAGGCGCCGAGCGTGCGCATGGGATGGTAGCGGGCATCCCAGCCGTTGAAATTGCCCACCAGGGACACGCGGCTGGCGTTGGGCGCCCACACGGCAAAGCCCACGCCGGCCACCCCGTCGACGGTGCGGAGGTGCGCACCCAGTTTGTCGTAGATGCGATGTTCGTTGCCCTCGTTGAACAGATACAGGTCCTGATCCCCAAGTGTCGGCAAAAAGGAATACGGGTCGTGGATCTGGTGGGTTTCGCCGTTGGGCGTGCGCAGGCGCAGCTGGTAGCGGAAATGTTCCGTGCGGCGGGGGATGAACACCTCGAACAGGCCGGCCGGCGCCAGTCGCGTCATGGTCCAGGCCTCGGTGCGGCCCACATCCACGACGGCGCAACCGGCGGCGTTGCGCACCAGCGCGCGCACCACCAGACCGCGTTGCCCCCGGTGCGTGCAGGCGTGCATGCCGAGACGGCTGTGGGGCGAGGAATCCAGGCATTCCAGCAGGGCGGCGGTTTCGCGGGGGGAAAGTATCATGATATGGGGGGCGGCACGGGCACCGGTTGCTTCCACACCGGACGAAGTTGGTGCCCGGGTCAATCAGACTGCGAAGCACGGTTCATTCCAAGCGCGGCCCCGCACGCGGGCTTGCTTGCCGGCCGGTGGCGACCTTTGCTCCGACGGATCATGCGTTGTCCGTCTGCCATTCTGCTCCTGTTCCTGCCCGGCGTCATGCTGTGGGCGCAGGAGGAACGCGCCCCGGCCTCCGATCTGTCCGCGCAGACCAGCGCCTTCGAACCCGACGGCAATGCCGTGACCTTCACCGGCAATGCCCGGCTGACCGACGGACGCAATCTGCTGCAGGCCGATGTAATTCGCTACAACTACGAGACCGGCGTCGCGAGCGCCCGCGGCAACGTGCGCATGACCCGCGGCGAGGACCGGTTGCTCGCCGACTCCGTGGAATACTTCCGCGAGGACCGCACCTTCACCGCACAAAATGTGCGACTGGGCCGCTACCCCTATTACGTGGCCGGCAGCGAAGCCAGGGGCAACGAAGCCAGCATCACCGTGCAGGACGCCAGCTTCAGCGTCGGCGAGCCCGGCCCCTTCCAACCCATGGTGACGGCAGCCACCCTCGCCTATCGCAGCGAGGACCGGTGGGTGGATGCCGATCAGGCGAATCTCGGCATCGGATCGGTGCGTCCGCTTTCGCTGGACCGGTTTTCGCACAGCATCGACATTCCCCTCATATCCTACCTTTCGCTCAACGGCGGATATCGCGGTTCGCTGGGCGCATATCTCGAAACCGCCCTCCATGTGCCGCAAACACCCGGCTTCAAGTTCGGCGGCACCGTGGGCCTCTACAGCGCGCGCGGTATCATGTTCGGACCGTCGGGGTTTTATGCGTCCGAATCCGGCGGACTGCGCGTGGAGGGCGATTTGCGTTCGGGCTACATCAACGATCACGGGAACAAGCTCACCGACGTGTTGGGCGATCGCGTGCCTGAGGACCGTGGTTTCCTGCAGTGGCGGCATGCCCAGGACCTGACGGAACAGCTCAATGTTTCGGCCCAGATCAACCTCTGGTCCGACTCCGAAATCCTGCGTGATTTCAAACCCCGGTATTTTTACCCGGTGCAGGACCCGGACAATTACGTGCAGGCCGTGCATACCGGGGCCAATCATCATGCAACCGTTTTCACCCGGCTGCAGCCCAACGATTTTCAAAACGTCGAACAACGCCTGCCCGAAGTGCGCCTCGATCTGCTGCCCGTCGGTTTGGGCGGCGGGGTTTTCGGCCGCGCCGGGGCCGGGATCGCCTTTTTGCGCGAGGAGCCGCCCGGCGGCGGTCCCGTGCTGCGCAGCGACCGACTCGATGCGCATGTCGCACTGACCCGACCGGTGTCTGAGGGCGATTGGTTCAGTTTTGCCCCGGTGCTGGGCGGACGCGTCACGCACTACGCCCGTGCGATGGGTGCGCGCGACGACTACACCCGCTGGCTCGGTGAAATCGGTTTCGACTCGGCCATCCGCTCCAGCGCGGTCTTTGATTACCAAAACGAAACGTGGAAGATCGACGGCATCCGCCATCTGCTCACGCCCCGGCTCTCCTACCGGTTGGTGCCCGATGCCGACCAAGGCCGGCCCTTCATCCCGCTCATCGACCGCCGCAGTTTCAACACCTACCTGCCGCCGCTGGGTCTGGGTGACCGGCGCAATCTCGACGACCTTCCGCCCACCCATCTTGTCCGCGTCGGCGTGGACAACACCTGGCAGACCCGCGATCCCGTGTATGGCTCGCGTGATCTGCTGCGGCTCGACCTCGCGCTCGACTTTCACCTCGAAAGGGCCGCCGGCCAGCGCCGCACTTCCGACCTGCATGCCGCGCTCGCCCTCACCCCGGCCCCGTGGCTGGAGTTTCATCTCTACCAACGGGTCGCCCCGCAGGACGTCACGCTGGAGGAACTCAACCTTGGACTGACGCTGCGGGACGGCGAGGCGTGGTCACTGCGCTTCGACAGCCATTTCCTCCGGCGCGAGATCGACGAGTATTTCGCCGAGTATGAAATGCGGATGAACGAGATTTATTCCGCGGTGGCCCGCCTGCGCTACGACAGCCGCACGAGCCGCTTCAATGAGCAGGCGCTCGGCCTGCGACAGAATCTCGGCAACATCTGGCGCATCCAATACCTGCTCACGATGTATGACGGGCCGCGGCGCGAGAGCGACTTTGGCTTCAGCGTGTCCGTCGACGCCCTCGGCTTCTGATCCGGCCATGAGCATCATCCGCAACCAGCGGCAGACCTACCTCCGGCTGGCGGAGATGTTGCGGCCGCATTGGCGGAACGATTTCGCCCTGGCCGAGCGGATCCAGCGCATGCTGTCCGCCGAAAAGCGGTTCGGTTCACGGGACCGACGGCTCTACCGCGAACTGCTTTACACCACCGTACGTTATCTGCCGTGGGTGGAAAACGATTTGGGCCTGAATCCGGAAGCGGCGGCGGCCACGGTGGCATGGCTCGCAGCCGATCTGCCGGCCACCCGCGCTTATCGGGCGGAAGTGACCGCCGGCATGCCGGATTGTCCCGCAACCTTGGCCGACAAGGCCCGGGTGCTGGGTCGTGATCAAATGCCCTTGGTCCCGGACTGGCTGTCGGCAGAGTGTCCCGCCGCGCTGGAACCGGCGGAGATGGATGCGTTGCACCGCCGGGCTTCGCTGTGGCTGCGGCTGCAAACCAAGACTCCGGAAAACGTGACGGCCGAACTTGACGCCGCGGGTTGCACCTGGCGCCATTCCGACCTGTTGCCCGTGACCTTGGAAGTTTTGAACGACAAGGATGTCACCCGTTTCAGCAGCCATGCGCAGGGCGCCTTCGAGATTCAGGACCTGGGTTCGCAGCTCCTCCTTCATTTGACCGGAATCACAACCGGACAGCGTTGGTTCGACGCCTGCGCCGGCGCGGGCGGCAAGACCCTGCAGCTGGCCGACATGCTCGGCCCCGCCGGACAGGTCACCGCCCATGACATCCGCGCCCCGGCACTGATTGAACTGCGCCGCCGGGCCGAGCGTGCGGGGCTGCACCGCCGCATCGCAATCACCACTGATGTGCCGGAGGACCGGTTTGATGGCGTGTTGGTGGATGCCCCCTGTTCCGGCAGCGGCACCTGGCGCCGATCCCCGCATTTGAAGTGGCTGACAACGCCCGACCACCTGCAGAAGCAATCCCGGCGCCAAAGCGAATTGCTCGGGAGATTCGCCCAACTCGTGAAACCGGGCGGCCGGCTGATCTACTCAACCTGTTCGCTGTGCCGGCAGGAAAACGACCGCGTGGTCGGCGATTTCTTGGGGCACCATCCGGATTTCGAACCGGAGCCGCCGGCGCGCGATCTCGGCTACCCTGCCGGCAAATACGGCGTGCCCCTGCTCCCCGCGCGGCGCAACACCGACGGTTTTTACGTGGCCGGTTTGCGCCGGCGCTGATTTTTCCATTGCCGGGGGACCCGGGAACCCAACCATCCCGGCGTGGTTCCCGACTCCGACTACCGTATCAAGCTCCGGGTTTTTGAAGGTCCCCTGGATCTGCTGCTCTTCCTCATCCGCAAGAATGAGCTGGATATCTACGACATTCCGATCGAGTCGGTCACGCGGCAGTACATCGACGCCCTGCACGCGATGCAGCAACTGGACCTGGAGGTGGCCGGCGAGTTCTTCGTGATGGCCGCCACCCTGATGGAAATCAAAAGCCGGATGCTTTTGCCCAAGGGCCAGCACGCCATTGATCCCAATGCCGAGGACGAGGAAATGGACCCGCGCTGGGAACTCGTGCACCAGCTGCTGCAATACAAGAAATTCAAGGAAGCCTCCGCCAAACTGGGCGAACTCATCGCCCTGCGGCAGGACCTGATGGAACGCCACGTGTCCGCGCTGCGGGCCGATGCCACCGAGCGGCCCTTGAAAAACACCGACCGCATCGAGCTCTGGAACGCCTTCAACATCGTGCTGCGGCGGCTGGCCGAAAAACTGGTTGTCGGTGAGATTCGCGACGAACAGGTCACTGTGGCCGACCAGATGGAATACCTGTTGGAACAGGTGCGCACCAAGAAGAGTTTTGTGTTTTCCGAGCTGTTCCCCGGCAAGATCACCCTGCGGACCTTGGTCGCCACGTTTCTCGCGCTGCTGGAGCTCACCCGGCTCAAGCGCCTGCGTTTGCGCCAGGACGAGGCCTTCTCCGACATCATCTGCGACGCCGTGGAGGAAAACCCGCTTGAAACTCCCGCGACCGCCAGCACCGTTGATTTGTGACCAAGAAACGCAAGCACCCCAAAGCCAAGGCCGGCCTGCTCGGCGTCGGGCTCGACAACACCGACGGCCACAAACGCATCACCACGGGCGAGCAATTCGCCATCGTCGGCGGTTCGGAGGAAACGCACGGCCGGATGACCGAGACGGTGATCAAGACCTTCGAGCATCTCAAGGACCGCGGCAAGGCGTTGCACCAGGTCGAACCGACCGAGCTCGCCGAAATCATCCACCGCTCCACCCCGCGCTGAAGTGGTTTTTTGACCCGCGGGTTGCACTTTTCCCCCGTCCGCCCCACTCTGACCTCAACTCACTCAATCATGTCCGACAAAATCACCAACCTGACATCTGACACCTTCAAATCCGCGGTCGCCGCCACCACGCCCGTCCTCGTTGACTTCTGGGCCCCTTGGTGCGGCCCCTGCAAGGCCATCGCGCCCGTGCTGGAGGAACTCGCGGGCGAACTCGAGGGCAAGCTCCAGATCAGCAAGGTGAACGTGGATGAAAACGACACCATCGCGGCCGAATACGGCATCCGCGCCATTCCCACCATGCTGCTCTTCAAGGGTGGCCAGGTCGTCGAGCAGATCGTCGGCATGATGCCCAAGGCCGCGCTCAAGGCCAAGTTAGAGTCCCACCTCTAAGCCCGGTCCAACACAAGTCCGGCCGCCAGGAGCAGCGCGTAGAGCGCCAGCATCCGGCCCGTCGCGCCCAGCAGCTGAATCAGCTCGCCGGGCGTTTTGCTTTTACGCAGTCGCACCTGGTGTCGCCAGGCCATCGGTGCGAGCAGCAATGGCAGCAACAGCCAGGGGCTGCCGCCCCGCCCCACGAGCACCAGGGGAATGCCGAGCGCGCCCCAGAGCGCCACGCCGAACTGCCAGCGGGCGCACCGCTCGCCCAGCCGCACCACCAGGGTGAGCTTGCCGGCGGCGCGATCGGTCGCGACATCGCGATAATTGTTCACGACCAGAATATTGACGGCCAACAATCCGATCGGCACCGCCACCAACCACGTGTCCGCCGTCACGGCGCCCGCTTGCACGTAGTAGCTCGCCCCCACGGCCACGAGACCGAAAAAGATGAACACAAAAAGGTCTCCCCAGCCGTGATAAGCGAGCGGATAGGGTCCGCCCGTGTAGGCGATGGCACAGGCCACGCTTGCCAGGCCGATGAGCAGCAACCACGGACCGCCCCAGGCAATCAGACCCAAGCCGATCACGAAGGCCGCCCCCAGCACGCCCCACATCGCCAATTTCATCGTGCCGGGCCGCACCCAGCCCGCCGCCACCGCCCGCGTTGGTCCCACCCGGTGTTCCGTGTCGGCCCCGTGCGCGTGATCGTAGTAATCGTTGGCGAAATTGGTCCCGATCTGGATCAACAACGCGAAGCCGAGGCACAGGGCCGCGGCGGTGCCGTCGAAACAGCCGTCGCGCCACGCCAGTGCTGACGCTACCACCACCGGCGCCACAGCCGCCGGCAACGTGCGCGGCCGCATGGCTTCCAACCAGACCCGCCAGGACGGAGGCTGCGTCAAGGCCGGCATGGCGTCATTTGATCTTCTTGTTGAACAGCGCCAGCGACCGCCGCGCCATCAGGGTGACGACCACCGGCAGCAGGAACAGAATCACCGCCACATAGACATGTTGGTCATACAACCCGCGGAACAGCATGCCGAGCAGCCAGATAAAAAGCACGTAAACCGACAAAAACCCCGCCGGCGGAATCGGCAGCGCCGAGTTGAACGTCCAGACCAACAGGAAGGCAAAAAATCCCGGTCCCAAACCGCAGAGGGCGATGCCCAGGCCGGCGAAATAAAACAGCGGGGCGTAATAGGTCACCCGCCCCTCGAACCGGATGAACTGGAACAGCACGCCGATCGTGATGATCACGACGCGCAGCTGAAAAATAAAATCGTCATAGCTGACCGGGTTGAGCTCGTCATGCGCTCCGAAGCACGACTCCACCCCCCAGTCCGGATTGCCAAACAGGATCAACCCGCCTGCCAGCGCCCGAAAAAAGTCGATGTAGTTGCGCAACTTGGTGAATTCCTCCGTAAAATTCACCCGGTTGTCGCCCGATTCCCGGATCCGCACGAATGCCCGTTTTCGCCGCCGCCGCCCGAGGCCGAGGGCCCTGGCCGCCCTGCGACCCGCGCGCAACCAAGGCCGCGGCATCCACAGCAAAATGACGGCCAGCAAGAGGAAAGGAAAACTGATGCTCACGGGTAAATCTCGGATTGGTGCTGTGGCGAGTGCAACCGGCTCTGCGCCGGTTGGCAAGGATGCGCACGGATGTTATGCCCGGCTGCGGTTACGGGAGACGGGCCGGCGGGGTGTCATCGGATTTCAAATCCGCGATGCCGGGGTTCCCGCCGCTCGGATTGTCGTTCGGTCTGGCGGATGTTGCCGTGCAGGCGATTCTGGATGGCCTCGATGAACGCCTCGATTTCTCCGGCCGTACCTTCCATCGAAACCTCCACACGCCCGTCCGCGAGGTTGCGCACGTAGCCCGCCACTTCGAACTCGCGCGCCAGCTGCAGCGTGGTGAAGCGAAAGCCCACCCCCTGCACCCGTCCGGAGAACCAAACCATCTCGTGCTGAACCTCGGCCATTGTGCTCACCTCAAAGCATTTCCATCCATCTGCCGCAATGCGCAAAACCGGCCGGCCGCCCCCGGCCATTTTTATTTTGCACTTTCCCGGAGGCCGGACTCAGTCTGACCCATCAATGAGCAATTTCGATTCTGACGGCTCTTTCGAAAACGACTGGAACGAGCGTGGCGAACTGGCTTGGAACGAGTTCGACTGGGAGCGCTACCTGCGCGAGCAGGACGAGACGATCAACCGCTATCTGGCCCACTACGAGGCATGCCTCGGCCACCCGGAGCGCATCGACGAGGTCGCGCGCCAGATGGGCTGGGATGATTCCCGCTGGGAATCGCAGGATCCGGGCGAGGAGGAGCGGTCCGATACCGAGGTGCTGGCCGAGGATTTCGGCACCGATTCCGAGGTCTACACCCTGCACAAGAATCCCATCTACATCGCCACCAAGGCGCTTTATCTGCGCTTGCGGCGCAGTTGGGAACTGCAGGCGGGCGTGCCCCACAAGGCGCCG
Source organism: Opitutaceae bacterium (assembly GCA_019455245.1). Taxonomy (GTDB): domain Bacteria; phylum Verrucomicrobiota; class Verrucomicrobiia; order Opitutales; family Opitutaceae; genus Cephaloticoccus. The sequence goes on along the minus strand of JACFMR010000030.1, from coordinate 1,471 downwards.
CAGGATCTCGCCCTGAGCTACCTGGGATCGCTGCATCACGGCGAGGAACAGGCCATGCAGGCCATCCACGCGCTGGAATTCGGCGATTACGCCATGGCCATAAGTCTCTTCAAACGGGCCCTGAGCGCCCTCAACCACAGCCTCGCCCTGCTCACCGCCCCCGCGGCCGCGGCGCATCCCTGCGTCAGTCAATACTGGCGGGACATGCGCCCGAGCCTCTTTGACCTGCGCGAAGTCTGGTTGCGGGTCATCAGCGAGTGCCGTTCCGAGCTGGAAAACCCGGTCGAGGACGACGAGGACTGATCCATGGCCGGGCCGGTGAAAACGGCCTTGCACTTTGCGGTTGGTCAGTTTGCTTCATGGCCTTCCCAACGGAGAGATGGCTGAGTGGTCGAAAGCGGCGCTTTGCTAAAGCGTTGAAGGTTTAACCGCCTTCCGGGGGTTCGAATCCCCCTCTCTCCGCCAGTTTGAAAAACAAAACCCGCACCATCACGGTGCGGGTTTTGTATTGATCAAACGGAGCGGGTCCGCCCGCTGCTCAGTAGCGGTAGTGCTCGGGCTTGTAGGGACCGTTGACCGGCACGCCGAGATACTTGGCCTGCGCGGGCGTGAGCTTGGTGAGCTTGGCGCCGATCTTCTCCAGGTGCAACCGGGCGACCTCCTCATCGAGGTGCTTGGGCAGGCGGTAAACGCCGACCGCGTAGGTGTCGCGGTTCTTCCAGAGATCGAGCTGGGCCAGCGTCTGGTTGGTGAAGCTGTTGGACATCACGAACGACGGATGGCCGGTGGCGCAGCCAAGATTCACCAAACGGCCTTCCGCGAGCATGTAGATGCTGTTCCCCTTGGGGAACGTGTACATGTCGTATTGGGGCTTGATGTTGATGCGCTTGGCGCCGGACTTGTTCAACCGGTCAATCTGGATCTCGTTGTCGAAGTGACCGATGTTGCAGACGATCGCCTGGTCCTTCATCTGCTGCATGTGCTCCAAGGTGATGATGTCCTTGTTGCCGGTGGTCGTGACGTAAATGTCGGCGACGCCCAGCGTGGACTCGATGGTGTTGACCTCGAAACCTTCCATCGCGGCCTGGAGTGCATTGATGGGGTCGATTTCGGTGACGATCACCCGGGCGCCGAAGCCCTTCAGCGAATGCGCGGAGCCTTTGCCCACGTCGCCGTAACCGCAGACGCAGGCGACCTTGCCGGCGATCATGACATCAGTGGCGCGCTTGATGCCGTCGGCCAGTGATTCACGGCAGCCGTAAAGGTTGTCGAACTTCGACTTGGTGACGGAATCATTCACGTTGATGGCCGGGATGAGCAGCTTGCCCTGCTCGTGCAGCTGATAAAGGCGGTGCACGCCGGTGGTCGTCTCCTCGGAGACTCCGCGCCATTCCTTGGCGAAGCGGGTGAAGACCAGCGGATCCTCGGCATGAATGCGCTTGAGGAGATTCTTGATCACCTGCTCCTCGTG
>JACFMR010000065.1 GCA_019455245.1 Opitutaceae bacterium | reverse complement strand
TCACGTGGCTTCTATATGCCGATCATCGGTGGCCCTATTGTGCCGGTCAGTGACACCGGCGAACCCGGAGGTCTCGGCGCGCACGCCGGCCGGATCCGTCGCCCCCACCACCAGCACGTACGGCAGCGCCGCGCGCCCGTTCGCGCCGATGAGCGAATCGGGGTTGACGGCCCCGTTCTGGATCTGGCGTGCGCTCCAGTCTTCGCGCGCATTGCCCGCGCCGACCGTCACGACTGCGCCAGCGGCAGCAGCACCGTTCAGGGTGCGACCGTAGGCGGCCATGATCGAGGGGCTTGTCTGATGGCTCATGTTGAGCACCCGCGCACCCTGGGAAAGCGCCCAAGCATGACCGTCGTTCGTCCAGTTGACATCAAAAAGATGCACACCAGGCGATGACACCAAGAGCCGCGCATTCCCGGCGAACCCAAGCTCGTTTCCCGCGATGCGCGAGGCAACGGCGGTGCCGTGGTTGGCCGTGCTGTCGCTTGCGAACGGGGCTGCGCCGGTACTGGTCGGCAGGTGGCCTGCGATCCTCCCCTTGAGTTCCGGGTGATCGGGGTTCACGGGGCTATCGGCAACGCTCACCAGGACTTCACGGCCGTTGGGGATCGTGAGGCGGTCGGCGTTACGCGAAGTCGGCGACGCATAGGGGTTTGCCGGCTTGGTCGGCACGCCTGGGCTGGGGGCATCGGGGCGGGTGCCACCCCCACCTCCACCCCCTCCGCAGGCGGTCAGAATCGGCAGCACGAGAACCGAGAAAAATCGAATCTTCATTTCAACACTCCTTATGGATTAAGGGATCCCGCCCACTCGGGCGGGATCGAGAATTACGCGTAACTACTCCAGTCCGTGGCTTCATAGGTCCGAAGCCCCCCTGCCTCAACAGTCGGAGTCATGCGATACGCATTTGCATAGCTCTCGACCTTGAACCGTGGTGTTTCCGCCGCAACAAGCCGCACCACGCGCGCCGGATGCCGCACTTCGTCCAGGAAACGGTTGGGAACCGGTGTGCAAACGCCACTCATCGCCGCAGTCGCGACCCGTTCCGCCGCGATCCGCCGCACGACAGCCTGCGTTCGCCCCCGCAACGCCACGATTTGCCAAAAATCGACGTTCGTTTGCTCATACCCCCAACACGACCGAAACACATCCCCCACCCGGCACCCGTGCGGCGCAGCCGCTGCGGCCCTGCGCTCGGCCTTCGCCGTTTCGCGCACCCGAAGCCCATCGACCCACTTGGCAACAAAGGTCCGAAAAACTTCCTCCGACCCGAACCGATAGTTCCAGTCGGGTTTTGCACGCCGACCCGCAAACCCCACCCCCGCCGGCCGCCCCGGATCCCGCCAGACCTCCACCCCCTCGGGAAGCTCCCCACCAAGCTTCACCTTGACGTACCCAGACCGAATGAAAACCTCCCTCCCCGCCACCCGCACGCTGGTTGCAGGAGCCTCGGGGGGTGCGGGGGGAACGCCCGCGTCGTTGGCTGGGGGGGTCTGGTCGGTGGTTTTCAGTGTGTTCATGGCTTTCCTCCTGGTGGTTGTGCTCGCCGTTCGCTATCGCCTCGGCGCGATGGATCAAGGCGAAAGCGAGTGCAGGAAGGGCGAAACCGGAAGCCGCACGCGGAGCGCAGCGCGCAGCGCGAGCACCGAACGGGTGAGGATTTCGGCGAAGCGGACCCTTCCGAAACGAACGAGCCTTGATACAGCTCGACGAAAGGGGCGGTAGCGAACGGCGAGCACCCCCAAGGGGAGAACGAACACCGAAAACGGTCCTCGACCAGACCCCACCAGCGGCGCGGCCCCGCGGGCCGTGCCCCCAGTCCGGCGAAGCCGGACTCTAAATAGCGCGCGGAGCGCGCCAGGCAAGGCGGCCTGGAGGGGACCGCTTTGCGGCCCGTCCCGTCAGGGACCGAGCGCGAGCGAGCCCGAAAGGGCGTCCGGCCCCGCCCAGAGGGCGGGATGCCCTGGACTCTACATCCCCATATCATCGCGTGAATCCCGCCCCATCCCGGCCGCCACGTCGCGCAGCTGGTCGAGGCTCGGCGGTGCGAAGGACGGGTCGCGCTCGCGATAATCGAGGGTCGACTCCTTTTGATTTTCACGACTCATGGCCTCGATGGCGGCCCCGAGTCGCGCCAGCGGTGCGGCTCTTGGGTCGCTCTCCACCCCCGCCGCCAGCTCAAGCTTTGCCACCTTTGCCGCGGCAAATACAAAGGTCGTCTCCCCCTTCGAACGAGAGGCCTGGACGTATGCCATTTCGCGACTAGTATGCTCGGAGCCCAGCACCACCGCGCGTTCCACGGTCGCGCCCTGCAGGCGATGGGTAGTCGCAGCGTACCCATGCCGCATGGCGACGGCCGCAGGATCGACTGAGATGTGCTTTTCGGTTCGATCGAGCGCGAGCGTGATTTTTGAGGAGGAAACGGAAACGACGGTCGCGAAATCGCCGTTCTTCAACCCGATCTTGTTCTCGTTTCTTGTAACGACGATGCGTTCGCCCACAGCGAGCTTGAGGTTGACGGTCTTCTCCGGGTCGTTGCCATCCCGAACCTTGATCTCGCGCTCCCCCTTTAGCTCCCCCGCCCCCCGCAGGCGGTCGCGGATTGCTGAGTTCAAGTCGCGCACTGCGGTATTCGTGCCAGCGATCGCCACCACACCCCGCGCACCGATCGCAGCACGGTCGGCGATCACGCAATCGGCGACGGCACGCACGGCCGCCGCGTGCGTCGCGGTCACACGCACCGCGCCGCGCTCGGCGTAGCGCGCAAGCGCTCGCGCGGCTTCGCCTCGGCTCATTTCGCGCACGGCTTCCCTAGCCCAGCCCTCGCGCTGGCGCCCGATCTCCTGCAACCGCGCCGCCGGCACGGCTGCAGACAGGTGCCGGAAGGTCGCCCCCGCGCCGACCGGCTGCAGCTGTTTGTGATCGCCCACCAGTATCATCTTCGCGCCGGCCTCGTGGGCCGCTCGCGACAGCACGGCCATCTTGCGCGAATCGACCATGCCAGCTTCGTCGACGATGACGATCGTCTTGGAATCGAGTTTGACCGCGCCGCGCTCAAGGTCGAACTGCAGTCTGTCAATGGTCGATGATTTGATGCCGGCGTCGGCCTGCAGGCCAGCGGCAGCTTTCCCCGCCAAAGCGGCGCCAACGACTTTGAACCCAGCGCTTTCGTAGGCCTGGCGCACGGCCGCGAGCGACGTGGACTTCCCGGTCCCAGCATCTCCGACCATGACCGCCGTTGCGCCTGGCGCGGCGGCCAACAGCCTCACCGCCTCCCGCTGCTCGTCGCGCAACTTGAAAGGGGCGCCGGGTTTCGTGTTCTGGGACTCGATCTTCGCGATCGCCCGCTCGACTTCGGCCGGCTTGAGCTGGTGCTTGGTCTCTTGCGCGCGCGCCTGGGCGAGCCGGAGAACGTCGCGCTCGGCCTGGAGCAACTCGCGCGTGGTGTACTTGGTCTTACCGTCGAACCCCTGGATCTCGACCGCCGCAAGCTTCACGGTTTCAGCCCGCAGCCGCGCACCGTCGGCGCCTCCAATCTCCTGTGCGGCCTCGGCCGCCGCCTGGAGAATCCTCCTCTCATCAATGACTGCATCATGTTCAGTGAGGGTCTTCAAGAGCCCTGTGGCCGTCGGCACTTCGACCGTGTACTCCCGGTTCGGATCGCGCAGCGCCGCGGCCGCAGCGCGGTCGAGACCTGCCGCCGCGGCACGCGCGGTCCATTGTGACTGGAGGGTGTCGCGGTCGATCTCGACTTTCGATGAGCGGGTTTCAAGGGCGACGTTTTCGGCGGACTTGGCGTCTTTCAAGCCCAGTTCCCGCAGGCGTTCAACGATCTGCGCGCGCCGTTGACTGAACTCTTGTTCAACCCCTTTGGGAACCCCTGCGACCCGAAACGCGGCGCCGTCGCGCTCGGTTTTGTACCCCAGACCACGGAGCTGAAGCGCCAGCTCAGCGCGGTACACCGCGCCCACTGCTTTCTGCCAGCGCATCATTTCGCGCGCGTCGAGCGATGAAACCTTGCCGTCCTCCCGCGCCGCAAGGTTCATGATGAAGGCATGAGTATGAAGCTGGGGGTCTTGCTCTCGGCTGGTTCCATGCTGGAATGTCGCGGCCGCGAGCAGCGCGCGCTGGAGGTCCTGACCATCCCTGCCGGTTCTTGCGAAACAGGCCTTTTCCTGCATGACCGCCAGCGCCCGCTCGACCGCAACGGCCTGCGCGGCCTCGATCTGGGCGCGGTGCGTCGGATCGGCCAGCGCCCAGCACACCGAAACGGACTTCGGAGCGCTGAATGTAGCGTCCCACCCTGCGCGGCGGTCGGGATCCCCAGCGTTCTGGGCCAGGCGCTCGCCGTCCCGTCCGACCGCCGCGCAAACTCTTTGGAAGTCCCGACTTGTGACCTCCCGCGACTCGATTCCAAGCTTTTCGAGTCCACCCCCCACCCACCGCCCACGATCCCCTTCACCCGCATAGTAGTCGTCTAGCCGGCCGGCCTCGGCCGGCCCCTTTTCTTGCAGGTGGCTTGAAAAGTAGGTCGCAGCTCCGCCGGCCGACCTCGCGCCCGAAATGCTCAACATTCCCTGTCCTCCGCGGAGTTCAGGGCTCGGAGAATGGCTTCGTCATCGTCGAGCAGGGGCGAGATTTCGGCCTCGACGGCTGCCTCGATCGCCTGCGGCTTGGGATCGGCCGGGCGTTCGACCTGACTAAAAACGTCCGGTTTGGGTTGAAATGGTGAGGTTTTACGGGGGAGTTCGAGAATTGGAACCTGCACCCGCGCGACAGGGAACGCCCCGGCAAACCTCAAAAAGCCTTGAAGAGGCGGCAGAGACTGGATTTCAGATGGAAGAATGGTCTGCTCGACCGTGCGGGCCTCCCGCTTTGTGTGTGAGGTCGAATCCCCGATGCGTCCCGATGTCGACCGCTCTTCTCGTGCGACCTCGGCTTGCCCTAAGTCTTTCGAAAGCGCGTCGGCACTTTCGAAATCGGATGTTGAAAGCACCAGCTGACTTTGCAGGCACGCAAGCAGGGTTTTGCTGGTGTGCTCGCCATACAAGTTTCTCAACTGTGAAATCGATTGATACCCAGCCAGCGCCGCGAGTCCAAATTTTCTACCCTGCGCGAGCGCATCCGGCAGGGAATTGATCTTGCCGAGTGCAGCCAATTCATCCACCACTAGAAACAGTCGCCGCGATCGATCGACCTCCATCGACATCGCCGCAGCCGTGGCGATGTCGAGCACGCTGGAAATCAAAGTGGCGACCGCAGGCCGCGTGTCCGACCGATAGGGAAGCCACAGAACTGCACCCGTTTTACGGCACTCGGCAACAAATTTTGTGATCGAAAACGCCTCGGATCCTGCGCCAGGCGCAAGGTATGAAAGCGGCGTGATGTAAGTCGAAATGACGCTTGCGACGCTCGCGAACGCCCTTTCATTGCCGCCTGAAAACCACCGCGAAGCGGCCGAATTCACGCACAATTCGGCCCATTCTTGCTGTTCAGCTGCACAACAATAAAACACAAGCCAGCCGTTCGTATCCCGCCCGCTCGCGCGCAAGCGATCGATTGTCACGGCAAGCAATTGTTGAGCGTATTTGTGCCATTGCGCGGACTCTCCGTCGGCGTCTGGAACGATAGATTTCACAATTCGCACCGTGTCGGCCGGCAGGGCTACCGCAGCTACGCATATGTCGTTGACCTGACCAAATAGTGGTTTAC
>JACFMR010000029.1 GCA_019455245.1 Opitutaceae bacterium | reverse complement strand
CCCTCTCCCCGGCCCGCAACTTCCTGTTCACCAACACGCTCAGCTTCTAAGCTGATCGGAACAGTCAAGTTCGCCTGATTCAAACCAAGGGCGGCCCCAAAAGGGCCGCCCTTTTTGTCGGCGGAATTTTGTGCTGCCGGCGTTGCCCGCCGCGACTGTTGTCCTACCCTGCTCGCGCATTTTCTGAAATCTCGTAGCCGCACTTGAGCCAAAGGTGTTTCGAGCGGAGCGAAATTCAGCCAAGTGTGGCCACCATGAAACCATTCTGCTGGCCAGCAGAATCGCCAAGCTCCCTACTTCACCAAGCCTACGAAGGGCACGGCCAACGCGGCTACAACTCAACTTAAACCGCTCTAGACTAAGCGCTTCGTGTATGCGGTGCTCGCTGCTTCATTTTTCAATCCTGCCTTTGTCGGCCGGCCTCTTGCTGCTTGGCGGACTGACCGGTTGCGAGACCAATTCCGTCAACCGCCGGATTGGGGAAAAATCCGCAGCCTACGCCCGGCTGGCACCTGAGCAGCAGGTCAAAATCCGCCAAGGCGTCATCGAGTTGGGCTTCACCGCCGATATGGTTTACATGGCCCTGGGCCATCCGGACAAAACCACCATCAGGCAAACGGCCGAAGGCCCGGTGGGTCTCTGGATCTATGACCGACCGCGCCCGGTTGACCCGCAGCTTCCGGCGAGACTCTCCCCTTTGGTTGGACTCCACACCCCTGCCACCGGTGAGCCGCCTGATCGGCCCGCTGAAATCCTCTACGTCCTGTTTTTCAAAGGGCGGGTGCTGGAGATCAAGCTCGCGGCCCCGGAGGGATAATCCTATTGAGAATTACCCCTTGGACGTGACGCTGCGCCGGTAGGGCGGGACCGCCGGGCCCGCCGATACGCGGTCGAGCCCTACCATTACGCCTCGGATCTGCTCTCCCGGATCATTCACCTCGGAGGTGTATCGAAAATACGGCAGGAAAATCCTGCTTCCTTTTCATTAGCGCTGATTGGCGAAGATCACCGGTTGGCCCAACTGCCGAATACAGGATAACATAGTCGTAGCCGAAGGATTGTGTTGGGCAGGGCGACCCGCCCCGGGGCACCGCGGCTCCTCCTCGGCAAGCCCACGCCGCACCATATCTCGACCTCGACGGCCGCGGTTCCGCCCGTCAAATCAGCATCAGCTCCGCCTGCAATCGCGCCAGCCGCCGCTGACTTGCCGGGTCGGGGTTCATGGTCAGACCGAGCCACATGATCGCCTGCGCCTCGGCCACCCGGTCCGCCCGGACGTGCAGGCGCGCCACCGTTTCCAACAACGCGACATGATGGGGAAACAGCCGCACGCCTTCGGCCAACCGGTCGAGCTGCCGCGGCGAGACCTGTTCGGCACTCTGCGCCATCTCGGCCATGAGCTCATAGACCTTGACGAGCGGCGGCCTTTGCCCGGCGGCGGACTCGAGCAATGTCCATATCGGTTCCACCTCTGCCGGCGAAGGCCGGGGGTTGTTCGCCCGCACCGCGTGGAAACAGATTCTGGCCAGTTCGAAATATACCCGGGGGCGGGTTTCCCCGCCCGCCACGGCCTGTTCCAGCCATGGGCGTGCGGCGGTGTCATCCCGGGCGTCAACCTCGCACAACCCCATCAAACCATACAGCCGCGGGTCGCGCGCCCCGCCCTCATAGGCGTGCTGCAGCGTGCGTCTCGCCTGTTCCACATAACGCCCGGTGAGCCGTGGATAATGTCGCTGCAAATAACCGATCTTCAGGCGGTCCACCTCCCCCTTGACCCAGGCCACTTCCAGTTCGCTGGCCCGTTTCAGGACATAGGTGGGCGAGTCGGAAAACGCGCGGGGTCTCAGTTCAAACCCCCGCCGTACCGCCCGCTGCTGATACCGTTGCAGGGCGGCATCCACCTTCTCCATTTTCTGGCCAAAACAGTCCTGAAAACGCTCGGCGCTCACCGGAGCCTGGGCGGCCTCCCTTGCCAAACGCCACAGCGCCTCGCGGCGGTCATCGTCCCCGTCCAAGGCCCAGCGCACCAGCAACGCCGCCTGCGCCCGCCAGAGTGCCGCCGGCAGATGATCCGGCCCTGACTCGCCCGGGGAGAGCAATTGCGCCAAGGGAATCCAGGTTTCGGCCTCATCCGCGCCGACGGTTTTCCGGGACGGCCAGACCAAGGGCCCGAAAGTTGCCACGCCGCCGGGCAGGCGACGTTGATGGCGGTTGTCGATGGTGAAAATGGCCGCCCCGTAGGGATCCAGGGTCATCGTGCGAAACAACTCCCGCATGCCCTCGGTATACCATGCCGGCAGTCTGGGCACGCGCCGCACGAGCAATTCGTGCAGGTAGTCGGCCCGAAAACTCAGCCGGCTGGTGTGAAACCTCGCTTCGTTGAGGATGAAATACATCGCCTGCCCGTCCTGTTCCCAAAACCCGTAATTGCGCAGGATGCCGATGTTCCGCGGGCCCGCATCCCGATCGGCCCCAGCCGCCGTGGTTTGCCGGTCGTCCTCCCATTGCTGCAATCTCGCCTTCAACTCCTCCGGCAATGCGGCCGGGCTGTTGTCCGTGTGGATCACATACCGGACCGGGAGCTCCGATTGAAACAACAGGTCGGGGGGCGCGATCAACGCGAGCGCCTCCCGCAAGCGGTGGATCTGCTCGATGACCCGCTGGGTGATTTCGTCGGTGCAGGAAGACAGCACCTCGTATCCGCCCACCCGCGCGTAACGCCAGATTTCGGAGCCGGCTCCAACCAGATAGGGCGGCAACTGCACCAACCGGTCGCCCCAGTCATCGGATTGCGTGACCACGATGATGCCGGTGGTTTCGTCCACCTTCGCCACCAGGGGGGTGCCCGCAAGCAGTTTGTCCAACGCCCCCCGCACCGTGTAATTGCCGCGCAATCCGGACACCGGCACCTCGCCCACCTCGGTACGGAAAATCACCTGCAACCCGCTTTGCTGCGCCAACGCGCTCAGGGCGGGGCCGGCCGGGCCTGCGGGCAGATCAAAGGTGCTGGCACCCGCTGCCGCCCATGCGGTGGCTCCGCCCACACACAGGATCCAAAGCGCCAGCCACCGGACCACAGCCCGGCTATTTGCTGTGCAGCAGGTATTCATTGTTGTCGGTCCGGGTGGCCCGCACGCCGTAGTAATTTTCCAGCATCTGCACAAACCCCTCGGCATTGTCGGCCCGGAAGATGCCGCTGAAACGCAGTTCGGCCAGCGCCGGGTCACCGAGCACGAGCTGGGTCCGGTTCATCTGGTTGAGCAACTCCACCACCTCGGCCAGCGCGGCGCCGCGCAACTTCAGTTTTGGCGCCCGCCACAGCAGCCGCCGCTCCACCTCGGCGGCGCTGAGAATGCTCACCTCGGGCGCATGGTCTCCGGGTGCATGGGTCATCAGCACCTGGCCATGCCGCCCGACCCGCAGTTGTGCCGCCGCGGGTTCGCCTTGGCGGGAGACATCCACCAGTCCTTCGGTCACCAACACGTCGGCCGCATCTTCCCCCTGCTCCACGACAAACGCGGTGCCCACCGCCCGTACGGTTACCGGGCCGGAACGCACCACGAACGGCCGGGCCGGGTCGCGCTTGATCTCAAAATGCGCCGTGCCGCTGAGCAACTGGACCGTGCGGACTTCCGCGGTAAAATCCACGCTGATCAGCGCGTGTTCGTTCAGTTCCACCACCGAACCGTCGGCCAGCCGGCGCTGTTGCGGCCGGAGGATGACGGCGTTGGCGTCGCTGGCCGGCGGGGTCGACCGGATGCCATCACCTGGCTGATCATCCTGCGCGGCATGCCCGCCGGTCTGATATGCAGCCACCCCGGGCGTGGGCTTGGTTGCAGAAGGGTCGTGGAAAATCACCGTGATCCCCGCCGCCACCACCGCTGCGGCCGCCAACCCGATCACGGCGCGCCAGCGTGTACGCTGGCGGCGCTGGCGGCGCCGTTCCAACTCGCGCATCATCTCGTCGGCCAGTCCCTCGTCCCGGGCGCGGTCGATTCCGGTCCACATCGACTCCAACTCCGCCCAGGCCTCCCGGTGCGCCGGCGCCGCGGCGAGCCACTGCGCAAACTCCTCTGCCTCCGCCGCGCTCAGGCCGGCATCCCGCCGGGCCAGCCAGCGGGCGGCTTCTTCCTGCCTGAGGGTGGATTCGATCTGTTTGTCCATGACCACAAGATTGGTTCAGTCCCGGGTCACCCCGCGGGCGCGCAGGAAGGCGACGCACTTGGCCGCTCCACGCGCAATCTGCACCTGCACCGTCTGTTCGGAAAGCCCCAACCGGGCGGCGATCACTTTTTGGGGCAGGTTGTGGAGTTTGCGCATGATGAAAATTTCCCGGCAACGGGCGGGCAGGGCGTCGATCGCGTCCATGAGCATGGCGATTTCTTGTCTCCGATTCAGCAGTTGGGCCGCATCCGGGCCTCTATCCATGACGTCCGGACCGGTCATTTCAGTTACCGGTTGATCGGAAAAAATCCGCGGCCGCCGCAGGAGGGACAGCGCCAGGTTGCGGGCCGTGGTGAACAAATAGGCCCGGGGTGAAACGATGTCATGGTGGCGCTTGGCCTCCAGCAGGCGCACATAGCTTTCCTGCACGATGTCGTCCACGTCCCGGAGATCGGGGAAATGGCTGCGCAGGTAGGCCTTGAGGGCCGCCTCATGGGGCAACACTTCATCGGCCAGCCAACGGTTGTCTTCAGGGTTTGTGGGTTCGACAGCCAAAGGAGAATGCGTTGCCGGGTTGAGCTTTGCCACGGGAGATCGGCACCTGACAACCTGCAGGGAATGTGCGCCGGGGGAAAGCAACCATTCAGATATATTTTTGAGTAACCGGTAACTGATTTGTCCGGCTGGTGCATCCCAGTGAGAACCCAACCTGCTTCCATCATCCCGTTGGGGCACCCCCACCAGCCATGAAAACAACCCTGCTCACCACCGCGGCCTGTCTCTTCGCCCTCACCCTGCAGACCGGCTGCGAGAACTCCGGCACCTCCGCCCGGATTCAGGAGAAATCCGCGGTCTTCGCCGCGCTGACTCCGGAACAACAGCAAACCATTCAAGAAGGGGCCATTGAGCTCGGCTATACCGCCGACATGGTTTACATGGCCTTGGGCAAACCTTCCAAGGTCAAGACCCAGGATGACCCCGAAGGCCGGGTCGAAATGTGGACCTACCAAAATTTTTATCCCTCTGTGGCGGTGACGCAGCTCGCGATGAATGATCCCGGCCGCAAATACCGGGCTGCGCCGTTGACCACCAACTATCCTCGGGAGGGACCGGGAGGCACCACGGCGCCCAGCCTCAGCAGCACCAAGCCCACCGGACCTGAACCCGGGATTGACACCTTGGCCGATGTACCGTCCGACACCCTCTATGTTCTGCTCCTGAACGGTCGGGTCTTTCAGCTCAAACTGGAAAGCCAAAGCGGCTGAGCAGATACCGGAGGGCCGCAGTTTTCGGCCCATGGCACGGCAGCGCCGGCAGGGGCTGTCCGCCGGGGCAACTGCGATTCACATCCTGCGCGCCCAGCCTGCCCGCCATGGCCTAGGTGAAGGCCGGTCCTGCTGCGCGGCACCGGCGCAAACAGGCCCAGGGACGTGCCTGGTCCACCTCAATCTTGTCGTCCGCCAATGGATTAAACGCTTTGGGTTGTTGGCGGGCATTGGCGTGGATTCGCGGTTCAACAATGATCTGCGGTTTTGGTCAGGGTTTAAACCACGGGCCATGACCCTTGGGGCAACCCCGGGGCAATTCACCCGATCCGTTGAGGCCCATGCAGCGCAGGGTTGCGCCGGTGATGCCGTGGCCCTCTCATCCGGGGCATGCAACCGACGCTTCTCGTTCTCGCCGCCGGCATGGGCTCCCGCTACGGCGGACTCAAGCAGATGGATCCCGTCGGTCCCTCCGGCGAAACCGTGCTCGACTACGCCGTGTTCGACGCCCTGCGCGCCGGCTTCGGCCGCGTGGTCTTCATCATCCGCCGCGATTTCGAGGCGGAGTTTCGCGCCAACATCGGCGCCAAATACGCCGGCCGCATTGCCGTCGATTACGTTTACCAATCCCTCGACGCGCTGCCCGCCGGCTTCACCCCGCCCGCCGGCCGGGAAAAACCCTGGGGCACCGGGCACGCCGTGTGGTGCGCCCGCGAGGCCGTGCCCGAACCTTTTGCGGTCATCAACGCCGACGATTTTTACGGCGCCGATTCCTTCGCGCAACTCGGCACCTTTCTCGTGCAGGGCCACCGCGGCTTCGATCCCATGTCGGGGCATCGCCCTCCCGCCCAAGCCGCCGCGCCATTCGGCATGGTCGGTTTCCAACTGCGCAACACGCTCTCCGAAAACGGCGCCGTCTCGCGCGGCATCTGCCGCGTCGATGCCACCGGCCGGTTGCAAAGCATCGAGGAACACACCGGCATCCCCGCCGCCGAGGTCGGCGCCGGGAAAAAATACTCGGGCGATGAAACCGTCTCGATGAACTGCTGGGGCTTCACCGTGGCGCTGTTCGCCGGACTCGATCGCCAGCTGCAGGAATTTCTCACCGAGCGCGGCGCGGAAATGAAAAGCGAGTTCTACCTGCCCGCCGCGGTCTCCACGATGATCGCGCGCCATGAGGCCGAGGTCACGCTCCTGCCGACCGACAGCACCTGGTTCGGCGTCACCTACCGCGAGGACAAGCCCCGGGTGATGGCCGCCATCGCCGACCTCGTGCAGCGGGGTGCGTATCCGGCCAAACTGTTTTAACCCCGGATTTCACGGCCGGCCCGGACTTCCGGTTCTGCCGGCTTAAGTGTCCGCCCGGCCTCTCCAGAAAATCGTTATCCTGATCTTAATCGTTATCTTTCTCCCGGTGTTTTTCTGCGGCCAACGGCGGTTCCGTGACATCCGGGTGACCCGTGACGCCCCCCGCTTTCTCCCATGAATCATTGGCCGATCCTCAAATCCTACACCGGTGAACATCTCGCCCGCGTGGCCCTCCCCGTCGGCGGCATCGGCACCGGCACGGTGTCGTTCTGCGGTTGCGGCGCATGGCGTCACTGGGAAATCGCCAACCGGCCGGCCAAGGGTTTCACCCCCGTCGGTCAGGGCCGCGCCGGCCCGTTTTTTGCCCTGCGCACCGCCCGGCCGGATGCGGCGCCCGTCACGCGCTTGCTGGAAGGTCCGCTGCCCGCCGGCGAATGGGAAGGCGCCGAGGGCGCGCCGCTGCCCAACGCCGGGCTGCCGCGGTTTCGCGACTGCACGTTTCACACCGCGTATCCGCTCGCGCAGCTCGAACTCGCCGATCCGGAGGTGCCGCTGCGCGTGACCGTGGAGACGTTCAACCCACTGATTCCCGGCGACAGCGAAAACAGCGGCCTGCCGGTCGCGTTCATACGCGTGCGTTTGCACAACCCCACCCGCAATCCTGTCCGCGCCGCGGTGGCCGGGACGCTGCCAAACTTCATCGGCACCGACGGCTTTGCCGTGGAACGCGATGAGTTTCGCGGCAACCTGCTGCCCGCCGGCGCCAAGGGCGGGCGCAACACGTTCGCGCAGGCGGACGGTTTGCGCGGTATCAAGCTCGCCTCCGACGGCGTGCCGCCGGACCACGCCGCTTGGGGCACGCTGGCCCTCGCCACGACGGCCAAGCGCGGCGTGACGCATCGCACCGCGTGGGCCGAATTTGGCTGGAGTGATGCCCTGCTCGAATTCTGGGACGATTTCGCCGCCGACGGCCGCATCGGGGAGCGCACCGCCCAAACCGAGACGCCCAACGCCTCGCTCGCCGTTACAACCGAGGTGCCGCCGGGGGCGGAGCGTAGCATCGAGTTCGTGCTCGCGTGGCATTTTCCCAACCGGAAAAACTGGGGCGAAGAAACCGCCACCGTCGGCAACCACTACTGCACGCGTTTTGCCGACGCCTGGGCCGCCGCCGCCTTCGCCGCGCGTCACCGCCAGCGGCTGGAACGCACCACCGTGGCGTTTGTGCGCTCGATCGTGGAGACGGATCTGCCGGCGGAAGTGCGCGAAGCCGCGTTGTGCAACCTTTCCACCCTGCGTTCGCAAACCTGCTTCCGCACGGCCGACGGCCGCTTCTTCGGCTGGGAAGGTTGCTTCGACCGCAAGGGCAGCTGTCACGGCAGTTGCACCCATGTGTGGAACTACGAACACGCCACCGCGCTGCTGTTTTCCGATTTGGCGCGCTCCATGCGCGAGACGGAATTTTCCGATTACATGCTGAACGCCGAGGGGCGGATGAGTTTCCGCGTCGCCCTGCCTTTGCAGCCCGGCACGAGCATCCCCCACGCCGCGGCCGACGGCCAGATGGGTTGCCTCGTGAAACTGCACCGCGAGTGGCGCCTGTCCGGCGACACCGCCTGGCTGCGCCGGCTCTGGCCGCACGCGCGGCGCGCGCTGGAATTCGCGTGGCGGCCCGGCGGCTGGGATGCCGATCAGGACGGCGTCATGGAAGGCTGTCAGCACAACACGATGGACGTGGAGTATTTCGGCCCCAACCCGCAGATGGCCTCGTGGTATCTCGCCGCGTTGCGCGCCGCCGCGGCCATGGCGCGCGCCGTGGGCGAACCGGATTTCGCGGACAGGTGCGAATCGCTTTATTCGCGGGGCCGCGCGTGGACCGACGCCCGGCTGTTCAACGGCGAGTATTACGAACACCACATCCGCCCGGTGTCCGACTGGAGCCACGTGCACGAGGGCCTCGCCGTCGGCATGGGTTCGAAGAATCCCGCCGATCCCGATTTCCAACTCGGCGCCGGCTGCCTGATCGACCAGCTCGCCGGCCAGGTCAACGCCCACTTCGAACGCCTCGGTCACCTGCTCGATCCGGCCCATGAACGCGCGGCGCTGCAGGCCGTGTTGAAGCACAACCGGCGGCGCGATTTTCACGGCCATTTCAACCACATGCGCAGCTACGTGCTTGGCGCCGAGACCGCCGTGCTGATGGCCTCGTATCCGCGCGGCCGCCGGCCGGCGCGGCCGTTCCCCTACTACACCGAGGTCATGACCGGTTTCGAATACTGCCTCGCGGTGCAACTCGTGCAGGAAGGCAGGTTAAGCGACGGTCTGCAGGTCGTGCGCGACATTCGTACCCGCTACGACGGCCGCAAGCGCAACCCGTTCGACGAGGCCGAGTGCGGCCACCATTACGCGCGCGCCCTCGCCAGCTGGGGACTGATCCCCGCCTGCACCGGTTTTCATTATTCCGCGCTCGACGGCTTGCTCGCCTTTGCGGCGCCCAATCAACGCGTGCGCTGGCCATGGGCCGCCGCCGGGGCCTGGGGCACGGTTGAGATCCGACCACTGCGCCGCCGCGCCCGCATCGTGCTGACCGTGCAACACGGACGGCTGCATGTACGCCGTTTGGAACTGGGTGACCGCGGAATCCTCACCCTGCCCCGGGCGAAAACGCTCGCCGCCGGCCGGGACCATGCGTTTGAAATTCCCCTTCACGCATGAGCAGTTCCCCCGTTCCCGCCGACCTCGGACCCACCCTGGCCCAATTCGCCCTGATCGGCGACTTCGTCTCCGCCGCCCCTTACGGCAGCGGTCACATCAACGACACCCTGGTGGTCAATCAGGTCGTGACCGGCGGCCAGCCCAGGCGCTACATCGCCCAGCGGATCAACGACCGCATTTTCAAGAACGTGCCCGCGCTGATGGACAACATCCGGCGCGTCACCGCGCATCTCACCGCGAAGGCCGGCCCGGCTTCACGCGAGCTCCGGCTCGTGCCCACACATGACGGGCAGCCCTATGCCCGCGACGCCGCCGGCGGCTGGTGGCGCGTCTATGACTTCATCGAGGGCGCACACACCGTGGACCGCGTGACCGGCGAGGCCGAGGCGCGCGAAGCCGCCCGGGCCTTCGGCGATTTCCAGGCCCGGCTCGCCGACCTGCCCGGCGGCCGCCTGCAGGAAACCATCCCCAACTTTCACCACACGCGCAGCCGCTTTGAGAATTTCCGCAAGGCCCTGCAGCAGGACCGCGTCGGCCGCGCCGCGGAGGTGCCGGCGGAGATCGAGTTCGCGTTCTCGCGCGAGGCCGATGCCGACGTGCTGCTCAACCTGCTCGCCAAGGGCGAAATCACCGAACGCGTGACGCACAACGACACCAAGATCAACAACGTCATGCTCGACGACACCACGCACCGCGCCGTGGCCGTGATCGATCTCGACACCGTGATGCCCGGACTGCCGCTCTACGATTTCGGCGAGATGATGCGCACCTCCGCCAGCTCCACCTTCGAGGATGATCCGGTGGCCGAAAACATGCGACTCGAGCTCCCCTATTTCCGCGCCCTGGTCGAGGGCTACCTCGCCTCCGCGGTGGGCGCCGTGCTCAACGCCACCGAGCGCGCCCACCTCGCGTTCGCGGGCAAACTCATGACCTACGAAAACGGCCTGCGCTTTCTGACCGATTACCTGCAGGGCGACACGTATTACAAAATCAGGCATCCGCGCCACAACCTCGACCGCTGTCGCACGCAATTCGCGCTCGTCCGCGACATCGAGCGGCAGACCGGCGCCTTGGACCGGATCCTGGCGGAACTCGCATGAGGTTTTCCCGCCCCGAAGCCGATGTTTTCGTGCCCAGCGGCGGTGATCCCGCCGCGGCGCTCGCGCGCACCACACACCTGTGCGTCATCGCGCATCAGGACGACATCGAGATCAACGCCTACCCCGCCGTCGCCGAATGCCACGGTCGCGCCGACCGGTTTCTCACCGGCGTCACCGTGACCAACGGCGCCGGCTCGGCACGCAGCGGACCGTTTGCCGATTTTACCGACGGGCAGATGCAATCCGTGCGCCGCGAGGAGCAGCGCGCGGCCGCACGACTCGGGCAATACAACCTGCAGATCCAACTCGGCCATTCCAGTGCCGACGCCAAGACGCCCGGCCACGCCGGCGTGCGGGCCGACCTCGACGCGATCTTCGGCGCCTGCCGGCCACAGGTCGTTTACCTGCACCAACCGCTCGACAAGCACGACACGCATGTCGCCGTGCTGCTGCGCTGCCTCGAGGCCCTGCGGCGTCTGCCGCGCGACCAACGCCCTCCCCAAGTGCTCGGCGTGGAGGCCTGGCGCGGACTCGAATGGTTGCTGGATGCCGACAAAGTTGCGCTGGATGCCGACGCGCACCCTGACCTCAAGCTGCCGCTGATGCAGGTCTTCGCTTCGCAGATCGCTGGGGGCAAACGCTACGACACCGCCGCGATCGGCCGCCGGCAGGCCAACGCCACCTTCCACGATTCGCACGCGACCGATCAATACGCCGAGCTCTGCTGGGCGCTTGACCTGACCCCGCTGGTGCAAAACGACCGGCTCTCCGTGATCGATTTCGCCGCAGGGCACATCGACCGCGTGCGGTCGGATGTCGTCACCCGTCTGGGCCGGCTCGGCGCCTGAAGCGCAGCGCGTTCAACGATACCCGTGCGCCGCGCCCAAGGCTAGGCACTCCGCCACCGGCGCGATCGATTCCGAACACGAGGCGTGCCGCAGCGAGGCCGCGGCGGCACACACCCCCAGTTCGAGACTGCGCGCCACCGGCCAGTCCTCGTGCAGGCCGAACAGCACGCCGGCGGCGAAAGCATCGCCGGCTCCCACTGCGCCAACCACCAGCTCCGCCGGCATCCGCACACTGCCTTGAAATTGCACCGTGCCGTCACGCCCGATGGCGCACGCCCCCTCGGGATAATGCAGGATCACCCAGCGGCCCACGCCGGCCTGGATCAAATCGTGGCCGGCCGCGGCCACCGCGGCGTGGTCGAGCGCGTCGCCCCGGCCCAGTTCGCGGCCGGTGAGTTTCTCCGCCTCGAAGTCGTTGCAGAAAAGCACGTCCACCTGCGGCAGCAACGGCAGCACCACGGGACGAAACCGGTCGCTGTTTTCGCTGACGCAATCGAGGGCGGCCATCAGCCCTGCGGCGCGCGCGCGACGCAGCACCTCCGCGAGGCGCGGCACGCCCTGTGGGTCGAAGGCATCGAGCGCATCCAGCAACAGCGCGTAGCCGACATACAGGAGCTTCGCCCGCGTCGTGGAAAAATCGAAATGCTCCGGCGCCAGCAGCGCGTTGGCCCCGCGGTTGTGAAAGAACGTGCGCCGGCCGGTGCTGCGCACCGTCATCACATCGGTGTAGCTGGTCGGCGCCGTGGGATGGCTGCGCAACTGGCGCGCATCGATGCCGTGGGTCTCGCAATCCGCGCGGATCGTCCGGCCGTTTTCGTCGTCGCCCACGAGGCCGATGGCCTCGAGCGGAAAGGGCGCCGCCATCCGGGCCAGCGCCTTGAGCACATTGTAGGGGCCGCCGCCGTTGCCGGCGGACTGCGCGAGGATGTTGACCAGGCCGTCCTGCGGCGGCCACGAGTCGATCAGTTTCACGTGGTCCACCAGCCAGTTGCCCCCGGCGATGAGACCGCGTCGTTGGTCGGCCGCGGTGTTCATTCGCTGAGCAGACGCACGGCGGCGGGTTCGTCCTCCTCGATGCCCGGATAGCGGCCGACCTCGGGATTGAGGAAAAAATTGTCGTTGGTGTCGTCGTTGGCCGTGCTCACCTCGCCGATGATGCACTCCTCGCTGACCGGGTAAAATTCATGCCAGATGCCCGGCACCAGCGTGATGCGCGAACCGGCGGGCAGCACGATCGCCTCGCCGGTTCTGACCGTGGCGGGCTGACCGTTGACCGGCACGGTGAACTCCGCCGGCAGTTCGGCGCCGGCCATCGGTTTGCGCGGCCAGAGCTTCAGAGCCAGTTCGCCGGACCGGCAGATGATATCCTCCTTTTTCTGCGCGTGGGTGTGGCAGGGCGTTGTCTGCCCCCGGCGCGCATACATCAGTTTTTCGCAATATTCCGGCTCGGTCGCGAGGTTGATGAGCGTGAGTCCGAAGTGCGGAAAATCACCCAAACCGAAGTCGGTGATGTCCCACCGCGGCTGCGGCGGCAGGGCCCAATGATGCCGGGAAAAACAATCCCGGGCGGCTTGATACACGCGGTTGATCTCGGAGCGCTTCATGACAAATGCGGACTATAGGCAGGCTTGGGGGCGGCGGAAAGCCGGGAATAAAGACCGGACCCCGCCCGGGCGACAAGGGTTAAAATACAAATGCATGCGAATATAACCACATGTGATGCAATATGTTAAAAATCCACGTCCAACTGCCGGCAATACCCGGCCCGGCCCATGAAGGCCCGATCCCGGTAAGGTTGCATTTCGACAGGGTTCTGGCATGGTTCGGCGGCTTTGGACATGCCCGCCGCGACCACCGAGTTCATTATCATCTGCTGCCTGCTTCTTTTCAATGGCCTGCTGGCCATGGCGGAGATTGCCATCGTGTCCGCCCGCAAAGCCCGGCTGCAAGTGATGGCCAACCAAGGCAATGCCCGGGCCCGGACCGTGCTGGAGATCGCCGGGCAGCCGACGCGCTTTCTTTCCACCATCCAGGTCGGCATCACCCTCATCGGCATCATGGCCGGTGCTTTCGGCGGTGCGCGTCTGGCCGACAACGCCAGTGCTTGGATCGCCAGGTTTGAGCCGTTGGCCATCTATGCCGACATCCTCGGCATCGCGCTGATCGTCATCCTCATCACCCTGGCCTCCGTCGTGGTCGGCGAACTGATTCCCAAGCGCATCGCCCTGCACAGCCCCGAGCGCATCGCCATCGCACTGACCGGCCCGATCGGGATTTTCTCCCGGCTGGTTTCGCCTGTGGCCAACGCCCTCGCCTATGTCACCGACCGCGTCCTGCGGGTCTTCGGCATCGCCGCCGCCGAGGATGCGCCGGTCACCGAGGACGAGATCCGCAGCCTCGTGCGCAAAGGCATCGACGCCGGCACCTTTCACCACGCCGAGGAGGACATGGTCGAAGGCGTGCTCGCGCTCGACCAGCTGCACGTGACCGCGCTGATGACCCCGCGGCCCAAGATCGTTTTTCTCAACCTCGACGACCCGGATGAGATCAATTGGCGAAAGATTGTCGCCAGCGGCCACTCGCACTTTCCCGTTTATCAAAGCAGCCGCGACCAGATCGTCGGCATGGTCTCGGTCAAGGCGCTCTGGGCCCACTCCGCCATCGGCCTGCCCACCACGTTGAAAAACCTGCTCGTGCCGCCCCTGGTCGTGCCGGACACCATCACCGGCGCCGCCCTGCTGGAACAGTTCAAGAAAAGCGGCCGCCGGCTCGCGCTCGTGACCGATGAGTTCGGCTCCGTCCAGGGCGTGGTCTCGTTGATCGACGTGCTCGAGGCCATTGTCGGCGACCTGCCCGAACGCGGCCCGCAGCGCGAACAACCTTCCGCCCGGAAGCGCGACGACGGCTCGTGGTTGATCGACGCCACCATGACGATCCTCGACTTCAAGGAACTCCTCGGCCTGACCGTTCCCCTGCCCCACGAGGAGGAGGCGGATTTCCAGACCCTGGGCGGATTCGTGATGACCCAGTTCGGCCGCATTCCCAAGGCCGGCGATCATTTCACCTGGGAAGGCTGGCGGTTCGAAGTGATGGACATGGACCGGCACCGGGTGGACAAGGTCATGGTCACCCCGCCGGCGCCGGAATCCGCCGAGCAGGCGGCGATCGCCTGATCCGCGGCCCGGCGTTCCGGGCTTGCGAATAAGTTGTCGGCAAAAACCCTTTGCCAAGCCGCCCGGCCGCGCTGACGTTGCGCGCATGGCGGACCCATGCAAGATCCCTTCACCGGCCAAACCACCCTCCTCCGCGGGCGCGATCTCCCCGGCCCGGCCGAACGAAGCGCTCTTCAGGACCATCACGAGCGACGATTGGAAGCGCTCGCTCGCCTCGGCGCGGCGGCAGCGCAATGCGGTCTCCGAACAGATTCGGACCGCGATCTCGTCCTCCTCGCCGAAGACGAAGTAAGCCTGCTCGAAGGCGCCGGCGGCGAATGGGCCGCGCTGGGCGGGGCCATCCGCGATTTTCGCCGGCAGCTGCCCCTCCACCGGCTGGAGGATTTCGGCTTCCCCGCCGAAGCGGAAAACCCGCTCGAGGAAGCCAATCCGCACCTCCAGCGCATCGGCGGCGGCGTGGAAGCCTGGGCCTTTGCCGCGGCCGACGGTTCGGTTTACAAATTCTACCTGCCCCGCGAGGAGAAACGCATCGGCAGCGCCTTCGGTTTCACTCCCGGCGAGGAGAGCCTACTGCTCGCGCAAGCCGGTCTCGGCGACTACCGCGCGCTGTTGGAAAAGCTGCTGCTGATTCACGCGCTCGACGGCACCGCCACCGAGGTTGTTGCCGTCACCCCCGAGGGCATCGTGGTGGCCAAGCAAACCCTCGGCGATCCGTTGCCGCAGGGTGACGACATGTCGCGGCGGCTCCCCGCCGGCTTGATCGAGATTCCCAGCCGCTTCCTGCGCGCCAACCGCGATCACCCGCGCCTGCTGTTCTTCGGCGGCCGGCCGTGGCTCGTGGCCGATCTGCACGCCCGCAACTTCGTGCGCTGCACCGACGGCCGCCTGCGCGTGATCGACATCGTGGCCGCGGCGTGGCCCGACGCGTTCACCCGCGCCCACCCTCTGCTCGCCGACTGGCTCGTCCGCGTGCAGGCCGATCCGGACGCCCCCCTCCTCGCCACCTCCGCCGACGACGAACTCTGATCGGCGCGTGAAAACAAAAAGTGTCACGTAATACGTGACACTTTCCTGGCCCCCACTGTCGGCAGGGCGCGTTGTGTTGGCCGCGGCTTACTGCGCGGCGAGCACCTTCAGCACATCCTCCGCTTGCCGGCTGGTCGAGGCGCTGTGGTCGGCCCAAACGATTTTGCCATCCTTGATCAGGAACGCGGAACGCTTGGCGACGCCGAACATCAGGGGCACGCCGAAGGCCTTGATCACCTGCTTGTCCGCATCGGCGATCAGGGTGAAGGGCAGGTTGTATTTCTCCTTGAACTTCGCCTGCGCGGCCGGCTTGTCGGCGCTCACGCCGATGATCGCCACGCCTTTGTCCAACAGCTCCTCGTAGGCGTCGCGCAGCGAACAACCCTGGGCGGTGCAGCCCGGCGTGTCGGCTTTCGGGTAAAAATAAACCAAGGTGTAGGGTTGGCGCGCATAGACGTCGCCGAGCGAAAGCGCGTCACCGGTCTCGGTGGTGCCGGTCACGACGGGAGCATCGGCTCCCACGGACAGAGGTTGGGCGAAAGAAAACAGGGCCATGGTTAAAAAGGAGACGAGGGCGAAAGCGGTGCGAAGCTTCATGGGTGCAAGCGATAACCAACCGCGCCGCCTTGGCAAGTGACACGCGCCGATTCGGGTTCAACCGGCCCGCCGCTTCAACGCCGCCGCGCCGGCAGCCATTGCTTTCGCGGCAGCTGCATGATCGCCGCCGGCGCCTGTTGCGCGCCCAGCATCGCGGCCATGGTGCGCATCGGCGAATCAATGTGGGTGAAGAATTTCTTGTAGCCCGCGCACAGGTAATTGAGGCCGGGCTCGCCGTGCGGCGTGGTCAGGAAACGGTGTTTGGGACACTCGCCGCGGCAGGCGAACAACACGGGACACTCCCGGCAGTAGCGCGGCAGGGTGGCGGATTTGGCCCGGCCGAACTCGGCCTGCCGCGGTGCATCCACGAGTTCGGCGAGCGGTGTCTCCATCAGGTTGCCGAGCCGGTAGCGCGGATAAACGTAATGGTCGCAGCTGAACACGTCGCCGTTGTGCTCGACCGCAAGCGCCCGGCCGCAGTTCTCGGCAAACACGCAGACGCCCGGCTGCTCGCCAACCCAGTTGGCCAGCGCGGCATCGAACTGCTGCACGAAGATCCGGCCGACATCGCGCTGCACCCATTCGTCAAAGATGCGGCTGAGAAACTCGCCGTAGTCCGCCGGCCGCACGCTCCACGGCGTGACCTGGGCGTCGAGCGCCGCGGCATCCTCGTGATCGGGCGGCGGCGCCAGCCACAGGCCGTCGGTCGCATCCGCGGCGGCGTTGCGTTCCACGATCGGGATGAACTGGATGTAGCCCGAGCCGACCTCGCGCAAAAACCGGTAAACCGCCAGCGGCTGCGTCGAGTTTTTGCGGTGCACCGTGGTCAGGGTGTTGAACTCGACGCCGTGCTTTTTCAGCACCGCGAGCCCGTGCATCACCTTGTCAAAGGTCGGCTGGCCGCCCTTGTCCACCCGGTAGGCGTCGTGCAACGGCGCGGGGCCGTCGATGCTGATGCCCACGAGAAACCGTTGCGCGGCCAGGAACCCGCCCCACTCGTCGTTCAACAGCACGCCGTTGGTTTGGAAGGCGTTGGTGATCGTCTTGCCGCGGGCGTACTTCTGCTGGAGCGCGACGGCGGTGCGAAAAAACTCGACGCCCAGCAGCGTGGGTTCGCCGCCCTGCCACGCGAAATGCGCCTCCGGGCCGGGCTGCGCCGCGATGTAGTCGCGCACGTAGGTCTCGAGCACCTCGGACTTCATCCGCATGCCGCCGGCGGCAGTGTAGAGCTTTTCTTTTTCGAGATAGAAACAGTAGCTGCAGTCGAGGTTGCAGCGCGACCCGATGGGCTTGGTCATCAGGTGAAACGGCAGCCGGGCCGGCGGCGAGGACGGGCGAAGCGGGGACGGCGCGGGATTCATGATTCGTCCTTGGCGGGCGTCTGGTAGAACACACGCAACTCGGGTTTGACGCCGATCAGCTCCTGGGCGCGGACCAGCGCCTTCTTGGTGGCCAGCGTGACATTTTCCTCGGCGGGAAACAGGTTCGCCCGACCGATCTTTTCCACCATGCCGCTGCGTTTGAGCACAGCGGCCACATCGCCATGCACGCCGGAAATGATGAGGTGCCGGTTTTGCGAGCGCAGGTACTCGACCAGCTGGCCGAGCGCCATCACCGTCGTCGCATCAAGGTGTCGGGCGTTTTTC
Organism: Opitutaceae bacterium; assembly: GCA_019455245.1. Classification (GTDB taxonomy): domain Bacteria; phylum Verrucomicrobiota; class Verrucomicrobiia; order Opitutales; family Opitutaceae; genus Cephaloticoccus. The sequence continues at coordinate 30,659 of JACFMR010000029.1, read as the reverse complement.
ATGCGCAGGATGAAAACGCGGATGTTGGGATCCTCCGCCAACCGGCGCACGCCGTCCTGAAACAGGTCGGCCGCACCAAAGAATAGGTCGCCCTCCACGTGCACGATCGAGACCTGCGGATGGTTGCGCGCATCGACGGCGTGAATCTCGGACAGCTGCCCGCTGTCGGTAAACGCGTGCTCCTGCAGGGTCGGCGCGCTGGCTTTCTGCAAAAACAGCACCAGCGAAAGTCCGATGCCCGTGTAGATCGCCGTGTCGAGTTGGAGAAACAGCGCCGCACCCAGCGTCAGCCAAAAGACCGAGGCGTCGCCCCGCGTCGCGCGCCGCACGATGAAAATTTGCCCGGGCTGGATGAGCCGCAGCGCAATCACGATCAGGTAGGCCGCGATGGCCGCGATGGGGATGTGCGCCAGCAACGGGGCCAGCGCGATCACGATCAGCAGCACCACGCCGCTGCCCATGATCACCGCCCATTGCGTGTGGCCGCCGGCCTGCAGTCCGGCCGCGCTGCGCAAAAACGACGCCGAACCCGGCATGGCGCCGAAGCCCGCGCCGATCAGGTTGCCCAAACCCATGCCGATCAGTTCCTGGTCGGGATCGATGCGCTGGCCCGTCTTGGTGGCCAGGCTCTTGGCAATCGTGACCGCCTCCAGCATGCCGAGAATCGACGCCGCGATCGCCACGCTCGTGATCTTGGGCAGCAGCGCGATGCCGTCGGCATTGAGCGGAAAACCCGTGAACAGCGGCACGCCGCCCGAAATCTCGCCGAGGTCGCGCACCACGTGCACGCCGTGTTCATCCAGCTTCAGCGCCCACGAAACCACGCCGGCCAAGGTAAGCATTGCGAGGCCGTCCGGCCATTGCGGCCGCCAGCGGCGCATCCAGATCAGCATCAACAATGCGCTCAGGCCGACCACCGCCGTCTGCGGGTTGAAACTCAGGTTGGCCACGCTCGTCACCAGGTGCTGCAGCGTGGCCGGCAGGCTGACGTCCGAGTGGCGCGTGATACCGAACAGATTGCCCAGCTGCCCGGTGGCGATGAGGATGCCAACCGCCGTGCTGTAGCCGATGATGACCGCACGGGAGACAAATTGCGTGATCTTGCCCATGTCGGCCAGACCCGCGGCCAACTGGATCGCGCCCATCATGAAACCGATCAGCAGCACCTTCTGCAACGGATCGAGCGGATCCGCCGCAAGGGTCAGCAACGCGCCCGCCAGAATGATGCTGATGGTGTTGGTCGGGCCGAAAACCAAGTGCCGCGACGAGCAGTAGAGCGAACACAGCACGGTGCCGATCAGCGTGCAGCCGATCACCGCCGACACGGGGATGCCGATGAGGAGGGCGAAGGCCACCGCCTGCGGAATCGAAAGTGCCGCGATCGCGAGGGCCGCGATGAAATCGCCTTTGAGGTCGGCCAGCCGGTAGTGCCGCAGGGTCAGCAGGAGCGGCGGCACCAGGTTGGCCCGCAGTTTCGCGCCAAACCGGCTGATCCGCTGCTCCGCCACCTCCGTCAGGTCATCGATTTCCTTGAAGGAGGCGGATTGGAAGAAGCGTTTCATGCGGTTCGGCGCACGCGCTCAGCGTCCGGTCGCCGGCAGGGGGTCGGGGTTTGGTTCGGGCGTCAGCCACTTGGCCGCCGCCTGGGCCTTGAGGCAGAGTTCGGCGGCCTTGAAGGCATGCTCCTGCGTCATCGCCTTTTCGGTGCGGTTGAGGCAGTCGAGAATCAGCTCGCCGAAGAAGCGGAACCCGACCTTGCCCGCGACGTCGATGACCTGCTCGCCCTGGTCGTCGACCAATATCACATGGTCGCCCCGGCCCTCGCGGCCGACGTCGAGATATTTGCGCAGCTCGATGTAGCCCTTGGTGCCGAGGATGATTGTGCGGCCGTCGCCCCAGGTGCGCAGACCGTCGGGCGTGAACCAGTCCACGCGGATGTAATTCGAGGCGCCGTTGTTGCCGGCCAGCGTGGCCTCGCCGAAATCCTCAAACTCCGGCGTGTCGGGATTGGCGTGGTTGGCCACCGCCGCATGCGTCACGGTGGCGTCGGTCGCACCGCTGTAGTGCAGGAACTGTTCGAACTGGTGGCTGCCGATGTCGCAGAGGATGCCGCCGTATTTGGCGCGCTCGAAAAACCAGGCCGGCCGCGAGGGTTTGTTGAGCCGGTGCGGCCCGAGCCCCAGCACCTGGATCACGCGGCCGATCGCGCCGCCGTGCACGAGGTCGCCGGCATGCATCGCGCACTCCACGTGCAGCCGCTCGCTGTAGTAAACCATGTATTTGCGGCCGGTCTGCCGCACCATCTCGCGCGCCTGCTCCAGTTGGTCGAGCGCGGTGAACGGCGTCTTGTCGGTAAAGTAATCCTTCCCCGCCGACATCACGCGGCAGCCGATCGGCCCGCGGAGGCAGGGCACCGCGGCCGCCGCCACCAGCCGCACCCCGGGATCGGACAGGATCTCGTCGAAACTTCGCGCGGGCTGCGCCTGCGGATACTTGGCGCGAAACTGCTCCACCTTCGCCGGATCGGGATCGTAAACCCACTTCAACGTCGCCCCCGCCTCCAGCAGCCCGTTGCACTGGCCGTAGATGTGGCCGTGATCGAGGTAGGAGGCGGCAAAGACGAACTCGCCGGGCTTCACCACCGCCTGCGCCTTGCCCTGGGGGGCGTAATTCATGCCGTCGGATTTCTGCGCCATGTTACCAGAAGGCACGCCGACCCCGTCCGAGTCAATTTCCCCCGCCATACAAATTGGACCACAAACCACCCAAATCGGCCCGGGTAACCGACCGGTGGGGATGCGGCATGGCGTCACCTTGGTGACGCCGCAATGCAGCAGGCACGCACCAAGTTTACCCGTCTCTGGCGGCGCCGAAGGCGACCAAGGGGTGCAGGCCCTACCAGGCCGCACCCGCCATCCAAATCATTTTGCACCGCAGCGCACAGAGATCGCGGCGCACCTCGCCGGTGTGCCTCCGCGACCTCCCTGGCCGCTCATGAAAATCGTTATCTCGATCTTAATCGTTATCTTTTCTCCCCGCGCATTACTTCCTGCCATTCCCCGGCATCGCCGGGCTTTCCCCTCCTGAAAAACATAAAACCATCAGACCGGTTTGCCCGTTTTCGCCACGCACATCCGTGTCCATGGGCGGATTGACAAATCCGAGCATCGACGGACGGACAAATTGTTTCATGCTCCCGGGGCATGACGCCTCCAGACACCCTCGGATTCGGCCTCATCGGCAGCGGCATGATCGCGGATTACCACGCGCGTGCCATCAACGACGCCGACGGCGCGCGGCTCGTCGGCGTGACCGGACGCAATTCCGCCACCGTGCGTGCGCTGGCGGAAAAACACGGCGCCCCCTTTCACACCACTGATATCGCCGCGCTCTGTGCCCGCGGCGACATCCACGTCGTCTGCATCACCACGCCCAGCGGCGCGCACCTTGAACCCGCGTTGACTGCCATCGCCGCGGGCAAACACGTGGTCATCGAGAAACCGTTGGAGATCACCGTCGAGCGGGTGGACACGCTGCTCGCCGCCGCGGCAAAGGCCCGAGTGGTAGTCGCGCCGATCTTTCAGGCGCGTTTCGGCGTCGGGGCACAACGCCTCAAGGCCGCGCTGGACGCAGGCCGCTTCGGCCGGCTCGTGCTCGCCAGCGCCTATGTGAAATGGTTTCGCACGCGCGAGTATTACCACGGCTGGAAGGGCACGCTCGCCCTCGACGGCGGCGGCGCAACGATGAACCAGGCCATCCACGGCCTCGACCTGCTGCAATGGTTCGCCGGCATGCCCGCCGAGGTTTGCGGCCACACCACGCGACGCGTGCACAACGGCATCGAGTCCGAGGATACCGCCGCCGCCGTGCTGCGCTATCCCGACGGCGCGCTCGGCACCATCGAGGCCACCACTGCCGCGTTTCCCGGCTGGTCGCGCCGCATCGAGCTCTGCGGCGAAAACGGCTCCGTCTTGCTCGAAGATGATACGATCACCCGCTGGGATTTTCGCGCATCGCGTCCCGAGGACGAAGCCATCCGCCGCGCCGCGGCCGACACCGCGATGGGCTCCGGCGCCAGCGACCCCAAGGCCATCAGCCACCAGGGCCACCTCCGGCAAATCCAGGATCTGGTCAACCACCTGCGCGATGGCACTCCCCTCGGCATCAACGGCTCCGACGCCCGCAACGCCGTGTCCCTCGTCTGCGCCCTCTACGAATCCGCCCGCACCGGCCGCCCGGCGAGACCGGCATGAGCTGCGGAATCTGCGACCGGTAAAATCGAAAGCGTTCCTTCGCCTCGGTTGAAGTAAAGCCGTCCCCAGCCCTCCGCCCCGCGTCCCTCCCTCCTTTCACTCCCTCCCTCCCCGCGCCGCTATTGCCCGAGTGCGGTGAGCACGAGGCCCGCAAAGATGAGCGTGGTGGCGGTCAGTTTCAGCCGGGTGAACTCTTCCTTCAACACCATGACGCCCAACATCACGCCGATGAGAATGCTGATCTGGCGGAAGGCGACCACGTAGCTGACATCGGAGGCGAGCTGCATGGCCACCAGCACCAACAGGTAGGCGCTGGTGGAGGCCGGACCCGACAGCAGCGGGTAGCGCAGCGAATCGCGGCGGATGGCGCGGAAGTTCAGCGTTTCGCGCCGCGAAAACAACAGGTGCAAAAGCAGGAAGCCCAGAATCGCGAGGTTTTCGAAGGCGATGTAAAACAACGCGGCCTGAATCGGTCCGAATACCCGTTCACCGCCGCCACTCAACATGGCCAGCGCCTGACTGTCGGTGATGGAGTAGGCCGTGGTGCCGAGGGCCGCGAGCAGCACGAAAAGCATCGGCAGCCGGAGGTAATCGCCAAGGCGGGCCGTTCTGAGACTAGTCAGAGGCAGCACCAGGCAACCCGCCGCAATGATCACCATCCCGGCCAGCGACAACACGGAAAGCGACTCTCCGAAACCGAGCAGCCCGCAGGTTAACGGCACCAGCAGCACGGGCAGCGCGCGGATGATCGGGTAGGCCAGCGAAATGTCGTTCAACCGGTAGGCGTTGCCGAGGCTGGTGTAATACAGCGCCTGAAAAAACCCGGTGGCGATCAGCAGGCCCCAGACCGGCGGCGGTACCTGCCCGAGGCGCGGGGCAAACCACACGTAGAGCGGTGTCATCAGCGTGATCGAACTGGCCGTGGACAGGACGAAAAACGCCGCGGACGGCGTCTTTGTTTTGCACGCCAAGTTCCAGCCGGCGTGCATCACGCAGGAAACCAGAACCAGCAGGATGGCGGTGAGCGGCATGGAAACAAGGGCCTCCGCGGCGATAACGCCGGAGACGAAGGCCGGGCAAACGCGCGCCGGTTACGGCAGCAGCGCCTCCTCGATCACGCGGCCTTCCCACTGGTCGCTGGCCGGCAGCCCCAGGATGTGCGCGAGCGTGACGCAGGTGTCGTAGATGCGCACCGGACCGGTGATCTGGTGACCGCGCCGGACGTTCGCGCCGTGCAGGATCCACGGGATCGTCATGTCCTCCGGCATGTCGGTGCCGTGGGTTTTTTCGTGGCCGCCGTGGTCGCTGAGGACGAGGGTGCAGGTTTCCGCCGGATCCCAGCGCGTGGCGATTTTGTCCAGCACCTGACCGAGGCAACGGTCGGCGTGCGTGATCGATTCCAGATATTCGGGGCTCATCCAGCCGTAGGCGTGGCCCACGGCGTCGGTGCCGCCGAGGTAGAGGAAAAGCAGATTGAGGTCGAGCGAGTCCAGCAGGGAGCAGAGAAAGCGCATCTGCTCGGGCTCGCTGCGCATGTAGCTGCCCTCCTTGTTCAGCTGGTAATTGGGATGCTTGTAGAGAAACGCGAGGTTGAGGCTGTCGGGATCGGCCACGTCGCGCAACGGCTCCCAGTTGTAACAGAAACCCGTGGCGAGGCCATTGCGGTGGGCGACCTCCAGCAGGCTCGGCACCGGCCGCACCAGCGGATGAAAGGTGTTGGTCGTGATGCCGTGGCGCGGCGTGTCCACCCCGCGCAGCATCGAGGTGTGACAGGTGAGCGTGCTCGAAGGCATCACGGTGCGGGCCTGCCAGGTGCAGGCGCCCTCGGCCACGAGGCGGTCGATGTTCGGCGTGGCGGTGGCCTGGATGGCGTCGGGACGAACGCCGTCGAGGGAGCAGAGCAGGACGTGTTTGACGGGCATGGGAGACGGGGTCAGCGGTGGAATACGATCGGTATGGGCCGTCGGATTTGACGGTTCGTTCCGACCAATGCCCCGCGGGCCGGCCCGACGTCAATGGGATTTGACTGTCGGCAAATTCCGACAGAATGACGGCATGGACCTCGTTCAGCAGCTCGGTGAACTCGGCTTCGGCGCCAAGAAGGCCCTGCTCTACAGCGTGCTGCTGCAGGCGCGAGCCGGCTCAGCGGCCGAGCTCGCGGAGCAGGCCGGCCTCAAGCGCACGACGAGCTACGAGTTGCTTGAGGACCTGGTGGCCGACGGGCTGGCGGTGGTCGGTTTTTCGGGTCGCAAGCGCGTTTACACCGCGACGCAGCCGGACAATCTCCAACTGCGCCTGGAGCGCCAGCGCGTCCTGCTGGACGAGATGCTGCCCGAGCTGAACGGGCTGTTCAACCGCACTTCGCACAAGCCGCGCGTGCGCTATTACGAGGGGCTGAAAGGCGTGCGGCAGTTTCACGACGAGCTGCTGCAAACGCCCTCCAAGGAATACTTCTATTTCGGCTCCATGCAGGGGCTGGAGGGCGTGGTCGGCCGGCGCTACCTGAAAAGTTTTGTGCGCCGGCGGGTGGAGCGAAACATCCGGGCACACGCCATCCGCATCCGCGAACAGGAAATCGACGAGCCGTGGCTCATGCCGGGCGACGAACTGCACCGGGAGGTGCGCTACATCTCCCTGCCCCGGGCGGCGAACGTGGTGAACATGACCCTCTACGACGGCAAGATCGCGATCGTCGCCAGCACCGGCGAAAACTACGCGCTCATCATCGAGAGCGAGGGCCTCTTCACCCTGCTGAAGCTCATCTGGGACTACCTCTGGAGCATCGCCGAAAAGTAAGCGGCATCCTGTCGAAAAAGCCCGACAGGGGATTTTTTGCGCGGACGGTCAGCTATGGCCTCAATGCCTTCACCTTCCGGTCGGCTGGCCCATCGACGGCGTTGAAATTCGCGGGGCTCCTTTCTGCAACAGCCGCACTCCAATTTCCGCTGCCGTTAACGCCTTGTTGCGGTTGCATTGGCAACGGTTGGCCCACTCCGCGTTCTCGTGTAAATTCCGGGGGCTGCCGCTCAATCCGCCGCGAACGGGTTCACGGGAGAATCGGCCGGGGTGCGCCGGCGAAAATCGGTCAGACGGTGGAAAGTGAGAAAATTCGCATCGTGCGCGGTGTGCGCGCCGCCGTGAGCATCGTCCCACGCCGTGCGGCTGGCGATCACGAGGTCGTTGCCCTCGATCAGCCAGTCCACGTATTGAAACGCATGCCGGCGCGTGTCGCGGTGATGGAGCGGCACATGGCGCAGCTCCCAGCGACGCAGGTCGGGCGAACGCAGCAGAGCGAGGGTGTTGCGGATGAGCGCCTGATTGCGGCCGCGCCCGGCATGCCGCGGGGGCACGGCGTTGGCGAGCGTCCAGTAAAAACCCGACACCGGATCGTGTCGTACGGCGAACTTGGTCGGACCGCCCGGCAGATCGATGAATCCGGTGTCCGGCGCAAACTCCGCGGTGCGGCCGTCCGCGCCCAGTGTCACCAGCGCGGCCTTGCCGCCGGGCGGGTAATCGACCCGCAACATATCGCCGATCCGGCCGTCCGGCAGCACCACGGCGCTGCCCTCCAGCCAGCCGCCGAAACGCCCGCCGAGCCAGTCCGGCGATTGCCGTACCAAATCCGAAAAAATCCAGCTGTCGCGCCGCAGCAGGTCCGCGCCCGACGGGGCGGAGACAAACAGCGGATTGTAACGCCGGCCCCAGACCGTGCCCGCCGTGGCGTCCTCGACCCCGCGCCAGATCCGGCCGTGGTGCACCAACATCGGCATGGGGGCGGTGTGGTATTGGCCCCAGGGTGTGAGCAGTCCCGAGGAGGCATCGCGCGGCTCCGTCCACGTGCGCCCGCCGTCCTCGCTGCGCCGGATCACGAGCAGGCCGTGGTGATGCGTCACGCCGAACAGGTAAAGCGCCCCGGCGTGCACAAACAGGTTGGACCAAAACGCCGGCCGGATTCGCGCCACCCGCCGCCAGGTCGCGCCGCGATCCTCGCTGCGAAAAACCAACGTCACCGCCGCCGTGTGCTCGGTCGAGCCCGGCCCGAACTGGTCGTGCGACGCGACATAGGCGCCGTCGGGCAGAATCGCGATGCTCGGCGATCCGATGTAAATGCCCGTGGACGCCGGGCTGTGATCAATGACGGTGCCGGGCGGCGGCGGCACCCGACGGGGACGCGGATTGGGCTTGGGCATGGGAAAACCGGCCGGTGTTTTGCCGCTGCTGGTTCAATCCACCCGGCCGCGGGCATCGACGCGCCAGCGGTCAACCACGGTGTCGCCTTCCACCACCGTCACAAAATCGGTCAGGTTGATCACCGGGCAGATGTGTGCCGGGATGAAACGCAGGCGGTCACCGACCCGCAGCGTGTCCACGTCTGCACCGCGCACGAAACCGTGTTCCTCGTTGACGCGCACGACCTGGATGTCGCGACCATCGGCGACCATCGCGTGCACGCCCTGCGCCGTTTTGTCGGATGAAAACACCTTCGAACCCGCATCGATCAGCGCGAGCCCCGGCTCGGGCCGGTCCACCACCGTGACGAGCACGTGCACCGCGACGTCGGCGACCGGCATCACCTTGGTCGTCACCGCCAGCGCGATGTCGCCAAACATGTAGGCGCCGGGCCGCACCACCTGCACGCGGCCGGTGGCGAGCATGTGCCGCGCGGTCACGCTGCAACCGGGCCACAGCGGCAAATCCGGGTCCACCGCGTCGCGCACCGCCGCCAGCCGGTCAATGACCGCGTCCACCTGCGCGCGCTGTGCCGCCGGTTCCGCCCCGTAAAGCTGGCCCTCGTGCGTGTAGCAGCCGGCGAGTTTGAGCTGCGGGAAACGGCCGACGATCTCCGCCACGGCGCGGGCGGCCGCGGCATCGCGCACGCCTTCGCGCCCGAGCCCCGTGTCCACCGCCAGCATGACCTTGAGTTTGACGCCGGCGGCGACCGCCACGCGGGCCAGCGCCTCCGCCTGCGCAGGGCTCGTGGCCGCGACGCGCAGTTCTTCCAGTTGACCGGCCAGCGTGGCCAGACGCGGCGCCACGCGCACATCCACCAGCGAATGCGCGATGAAAATCCGCTTCACGCCCGACGGCAGCATCGCCTCGGCCTCGCCCGGCTTGGCGCAGGTCAGCCCCTCGGCCCCGGCGGCGAGCTGGCGACGCGCGACCTCGACCATTTTGTGGGTCTTGATGTGCGGCCAGAGTTTGACGCCGGCGGCGGCGCAATCGGCCTGCATCGCGCGGATGTTGCGCTCCATGCGGGCGCGTTCGAGCAGCACCACGGGCGTGCCCAGTTCGGCAAGGGTTCGGTTCGTCACGACGTGATTACATCCGCCCGATCTGCCCCACCGTCAATCCGCCATCGACGACCACCACCTGGCCGACGATGTAGGCGGACGCCTGCGAGAGCAAAAACACCGCCGTGCCCGCGCAGTCCTCGGGTTCGCCCAGCCGGCGCAGCAGGATTTTTTTCTCGTAGTGTTTGGCCATGTCGCCGAAGCCGAGCGCGGAGGTCAGCGGCGTGCGAATCAGGCCGGGCGCCAGGCCGTTCACGCGGATGCCGTGGTCGATCAGCGCTTGCGACAGGCTGCGCGTCATCATCACCAGCGCGCCCTTGGAACTGTCGTAGGCGGTGGAATTTTCCTCGGATTGAAATCCGTTGGTGGACGAAACGAGCACCATGGCGCCGGGACGTTGGCGCGCGATGAGCTCCTTGGCGAAGGCCTGGCAGAGAAAGTAGGTCGCGCGCACGTTGAGGTTCATGGTCTTGTCCCACGTCGCCTCATCCATCTCCAGAAACGGCCGGTCAAAAAAGCTGCCGGCGTTGGCCACAAGCAGATCAAGCTTCGGCTGCTCCGCAAACGCATCGGCAACCAGCCGGGCCGGGCCGCCGGCATCGAGCATGTTGCCCATCACGCAACCGCAGCCGGCGGGAACCGAGTCAGGCCGCGCGGTGTTGCCGTGATAAACCACGGCGGCGCCCGCCTCGTGCAGGCCGTCGGCAATGGCCCGGCCGATGCCCTTCGAGGAGCCGGTGACCAGCGCCGCGTTATTCGCGAGAGAGAATTTTTTCATCCTTGAGTTGCAGACAGGCCAGCAGGTTGTTGCAGCCGATCGCCGGCCGCAAAGAATCGGGCAAAGCGTGCATGCAGGCGACCTCGGCCTCCACCGTGCTGCGCAATGAGAGCACGCTGTCGCCCAACGAGGCCACGTAGCTCTGGAAGGGCGAATCCGAGCCCCACATGAGTTTCGTCGGATACGCCTCGGCCAGCGCGTGCAGCACCGCCGCGGGATCGCGGTAATCCGCCGGGAAGCGCCGCTCACGCGGGGCGATGAACGCCATGTCGTTGACCGCGCCCTCGCAGTGGATGCAGTGCGCCGAACAGTCAAACCACGTGTTGGGCAGCTCCGCCACGCGGTCGAGGCACTCACGGTCGTAACGGCAGGAATGCGCGAGGCAGAAGCGCACATGCGGCGTCGCCTCGGCCACCTTCAGGATGTCCGCCGCCTGCGACCACGGGTCGTCACCCACGCTGGAGTGGATGATGAACGGTAGGTCGAGCTCCGCCGCAAGGTCGAGGAAGCAACGCCCCTCCTTGAGCAGGGCGGTGACGAACGCCTGGATCATCGTGCCCTGGATCTTGAGGCCGTAAAACGGAAAGCGCCGGTGCAATTCGCGCAGCCGGTCGGCCTGCGCGGCGGTCTCGCGCATCGGATCGAGGATCGCAAACGGCAGCGTCCGTTTGCCGAGGTCCGGGTAGAGTTCGTAAATCTCGCGCAGCATGCGCTCGTTCTCGAACGCATACGGCACGCGTTCCAGCGTGCCCGGTTCCAGCTTTTCCCGGCGCATGGCGGCCACATCGAAGGTCAGGTTCGACACCATCGGGAACACGACCCAGCGGTCGACGCCGTGCCGGCCGCCCTCGGTGACCATCGCGGGCAGGTCCTGCGCGTAGGGATGAAAGCCGTTGAGGTAGAAGAACAGGTCCGCGCCGATGTGGTTGTGGCAGTCGATGATCACGGGGAAGGGGTATTTTGATTGACGAAACCTGTATTTCACATTGTGAAATAAAAAGTAAAGCCTTTTCATGAGCATCGCCGTCCTCGACAAAGCCTTCTCGATCCTCGAGGTCCTGGCCCGCACCGGTCGCACGTTGAGTCTCGCCGAGTTGGCGGAGGAAAGCCGGCTGCCGAAACCGACCGTGCACCGCATCCTGCGCAGCCTGCGCGATCTGGGTTACGTGACCAGTCCCGGCCGGCGCGGCAGCTACGCGCTGTCGGAGCGGCTCGCCTCGCTGCGCGAGCACGGCCGCGACACCGTTCTGCGCGCGCGGGCGCAGCCGTTGATGCGTGAGCTGCACGCGCGGTTCGACGAAACCGTCAACCTCGGCGTGCTCGAGGGCATCTACATCCGCTACGCGCATGTGCTCGAGACCGCGCAGGCGTTGCGCTGGATCGTGAAACCGGGGGCGCGCGATTTGTTTCACACCACCGCGCTCGGCCGCGCCGTCGTTGCGGAATTGCCGGTCGAACAACAGCGCCGGCTGGTCGCGAAGGTCTGCGCCACCCTGCCCTCCCGCGGACGCAAGGCCGCGTGTCAGCGGCTCGAGACCGAACTGGCCGCCACCCGCGCGCGCGGTTGCGCGCTTGAGGAGGAGGAGACCGTGGCCGGCGTCGCCTGCGTGGCCGTCTCGCTGGCCGCCGTGGGCGAGCCGTTGGCCAGCATCAGTGTTTCCGTGCCGGTCAACCGCTTCTCCCCGGAGCGTCGCACCACGCTCATCCAAACCTTGCAACAACTCGGCACCGCCCCACCCGGCGTCGAAACCCGCGCGCAGGCCTGATACCGGACCAACTCCGAACCCCGAACGAAATGCCCTATACCTTCAAACGCTCCCAGGAACTGTTCACCCGCGCGCAGCAAAGCATCGCCGGCGGCGTCAACAGCGGCATCCGCAAACTCGAACAGCCCGTCCCACTCTATTTCACCCACGGTGACGGGCCGCGGTGTTGGGACGCCGACGGCAACGTTTATCTCGATTACCAGCTCGGCCAGGGCGCGCTGCTCTACGGACACGCGCCGGCCGGCCTGGCCGACGCCATCGCCGCGCAGGCGAAACTCGGCCTGCACTGGGCCGCACAATCCGAACTCGAATGCGAGGTCGCCGAACGCCTGCAATCAATGGTGCCGTCGGTGGAACTCGTACGATTCAACAACTGCGCGACCGAGGCCGTCATGGCCGCGTTTCGCCTCGCGCGCGCCACGACCGGCCGGCCGCTCGTATTGCGTTTTGAAGGCCACTACCACGGCTGGGGCGACGAAGGTCTCGTCGGTTTCGCCAATCCGCCCGCCACGTGGACCGATGACGACGAGCTGCCGCGCACGCATCCGAGCCAAGGCATCATTCCCGAGGTCGCGGATCACTTTGTGGTCGCCCGCTGGAACGACCCGGACCACCTGCGCCGTTGCGTGGACCGCCACCGGGGGCAGATCGCCGCGATCATCTTCGAGCCCGCGCTCTGCAACACCTGCTGCATCGAACCCGGCGAGGGCCTGATGGCCACCATCCGCGAGCTTTGCGATCGCGACGGCATGCTGATGATCTCCGACGAGACCATCACCGGCTTCCGCTTCGGCGCGTCGTGCGCGCAAGGCTACTACGGTTTCAAACCCGACCTCACCATCTTCGGCAAGGCCATCGGCGGCGGCACACCGTTCGCCGCGATCGGCGGCACCAAGGCGGCGATGGCCAAGATCATCTCGGGCGAATCGATTCACGCCGGCACGCTCAACGCCAACCCGCTCTGCCTCGCCGCCAGCAAATGGTGCCTCGACCAGGTCATCGCGCGCGGCAACACCCTGCCCGCCTCGACCAACGCGCTCGGGCGCCGCCTGATGGCCGGGCTCGTCAGCCTCGCCGCCACCCACGGCATCCCGCTGCAACCGCAGGGCCCGGGCCTCGCGTTTCATACCGTGATGCTCAAACCCGGCGCCGCCATCGGTCCGGTGCGCGATTATCGCGACTACGTCACACGGCACGATGCCCCGCGCTGGGCACACCTGCGCCGTTGCCTGCTCGAGGAAGGCGTGCGCGCGATCGAGCGCGGCCTCTGGTCCATCAGCCTCACGCACGGCGATCTCGAGATCGACGAAACGCTGGACCGCGCCACCAAGGCCTTCGCCCGCCACGCCGCGGAATGGAAGCCCGCCGCATGATCATGGCTGTTTATCGTAGGGCCGCACCTTGGTGCGGCCATGGCGCCGACCAAGGTCGGGCCCTACATTTGACCCCATGAAACCCCGCATCCTTTTCGCCGGCCTCTTTCACGAAACGCACACCTTCGTGGATGGCACGACGGCGTGGGACGATTTCGAGGTCACGCGTGATGACGCCATCCTGAAAAAGCTCGGCGACGCCTCGCCGACCGACGGTTTTCTGAGCGTGGCGCAGGAGGAGGGCTGGACGGTGGTGCCGACCATCGATGCCCGCGCCGCGCCCAGCGCCACGGTGGAGGACGCGATGTTCGAAACCTTCTGGCTCGAATTCGAGACCCGGGCTCGGCCGGCGTTGGCCGCAGGCGTGAATGCCGTTTACCTCGTGTTGCACGGCGCCATGGCCACGCAATCGCTCGACGACCCCGAAGGCGAACTGCTCGCGCGGCTGCGCGCGCTGCCCGGCGGAGAAACCGTACCGCTGTTCGGTGTCTTCGACCTGCACGCCAACCTCACCGCGCGCATGTGCGCACACGTCAGCGGACTTGTGGCGTATCGCGAAAATCCGCACACCGATGCGCGGGACAGCGCGGTGCGCGCCGCCCGGCATCTCGCGCGCTGTCTGCGGGACAAGACCGTGCCGCGCATGACGTGGTGCCGTGTGCCAATTGTGTGGGCGCCGCCCGCCACCGGCACGGCCACCGAACCGATGATCTCGCTCTCCCGGTTCGCGCGGGAACTGGAACAAACGCGTCCCGGCGTGTGGGAGTGCAACGTCGTGCCGGGATTTTCCTTTGGTGACACGCCGGACACCGGGGTCTCGCTCAGCCTGATTCACACTCTGGAACCCGCCGCCGCCCGCGACCTGGTGCAATGCGGGGCGGATTTGTGTTGGTCGCTGCGTGAGCAGGGCCGCATCGAGTATCAGGCGGTGGACGAAATCGTGGCCGCGCTGCCGGCCAATCCACCCGGCCCCATTTTGCTCGTCGAACCCGCCGACAACATCGGTGGTGGCGCTCCCGGCGATTGCACCGGTGTGCTCCGTTCCCTGCTCAAGCACGGCACACGCAACGCCCTCGTCGCCATCAACGATCCCGCCGCCGTGACCGCGCTCGCCGACCTCAAGCCGGGCGACACCAAGACTATCGCCGTCGGTGGCAAAGGCTCCCGGCTTGATCCCGGACCGGTCGAAATCGCGGCGACATTCGTCTCGCGCAGTGACGGCCGGTTTGAGCTGGAGGACAAGAACAGCCACCTCGCCTCGATGCACGGCATGCACATCGACATGGGCCCCTGCGCGGTCGTGCGCAGCGGCGGCGTCACCATTCTGCTCACCAGTCACAAAACCCCGCCGTTCGATCTCGGCCAGTATCGCAGCCAGGGGATTGAACCGCGCGACTTTGCCGTCATCGGCGTCAAGGCCGCGGTCGCGCACCGCCGGGCCTACGACCCGATCATGCACGCCACGCATTTCGTGGACACAGCCGGACCTTGCCGCAGCGACCCGGCGGCGTTTCCATGGCGCAAGCTGCGCCGCCCCGTTTTCCCGCTCGATCCGATTATCGAACCGCAGTTCACCATTCTATGAACCATCCCGCCGTCAGCTATCCCAAGGATGCCAGCACGCCCGTGTCGCATCTGCCCTTCAGCCCCGCCGTGCGTGTGGGCGACCTGATCTTCGTCTCCGGCCAGGCGTCGGTGGACAAAACCGGCAAGATCATTTCAGCCTCGTTTGAGGAGGAGTTCCGCCGCTCGGTGGAGAATCTCCGCCAGGTGCTTGAGTCCGCCGGCAGCGACCTCGCGCACGTCGTGCAGACACGCAACTACATCCGCGACTCCGCCAACACCCCGCGGTTCAACGAACTCTACCGCGAGTATTTCTCCGAACCTTTCCCCGCCCGCACCACCATCACCGGCTGCCTGCCCCCGAGCCTGCACTACGAGATCGACTGCGTGGCCGTGCCGAAAAAGTAAGCCCGCGCCTCCTTTCATGAGCCTCGTCAAAAACCCCGCCTACATCCGTCTCGCCATGCTCGGCTGCACGCCGGGCAACGGCCACCCGTATTCGTGGAGCGCCATGTTCAACGGCTATGATCGCGAGGCCATGACCAAGGAATGCCCGTTTGCCGGCATCCCGCAGTATCTCAACAAGGAACCGACCGAAGCGCTCACCATCCCCGGTGCCAAGGTCACGCATATCCACTGCGCCGGCGAAGGTGGCTTCACCGCCGGGCACGTTGCCAAGTGCTCGCTGATTCCAAATGTCGTGGCCAAGCCCACCGACGTCATCGGCCATGTCGATGCGGTTATCATTGCGACCGACATCGGCGGCGAGCACGTCGAACGCGCCCGGCCGTTCGTCGAGGCGGGCCTGCCGGTCTTCGTGGACAAACCGCTCGCCGACAACGAAACCGATCTCACCACTTTCGCCGATTGGGTGGCCGCCGGCCGGCCCATCATGTCGTCGAGCTCGATGCGCTACACCAAGGAGTTCATGCCCTACCGGCATTCGACGCATGAGCTGGGCGAATTGCGTTTCGTCAGCATCACCACCGCCAAGAGCTGGGAGACCTACGGCATCCACGCCTTGGAAGCCATTTACCCGATCCTCGGCCCCGGTTTCCTGACCGCGCAAAACACCGGCACCAAGGAGCGCAACGTCGTGCACCTCACCCACCGCTGCGGCGCCGACATCGTCGTGATCGCCAACGCCGACATGTACGGCAGCTTCGGCTGCCTGCAGCTCTGCGGCACGGCCGGCAACCGCGCGCTCGCGTCGGGCGACAGCTTCTTCGCCTTCAAGGCGCAATTGGCCGCCTTCGTCGACTACCTGCGCACCGGCGTGCATCCGTTTCCCTTCAGCGAAACCGTGGAGCTGATCAAGCTGGTCATCGCCGGCAAACTCAGCCGCGAACAGGGCGGCCGGCTCATCAATCTGCAGGACATCGCACCGCGCTGACCCTTTCTTCGTAAACCGAACCAAACCGCTCTTCATGCACCTCCGTCCCAGCCGCATCAAACGCCTTCTTCGCGAAGGCAAGTTCCCCGCGACCATCAAATTCAACCTCACCGACCCGCGCGTGACCGAGCTCGCCGGCGTGTGCGGTTTCGACGCCGTGTGGCTGTGCAACGAGCACGTGCCCACCGACTGGACCACGCTCGAACACACCATTCGCGCCGCGCGTTTGCACGACATGGACAGCCTCGTGCGCGTGTCGAAAGGCGGCTACTCCGATTACATCCGTCCGCTTGAGGCCGGCGCCACCGGCATCATCGTGCCCCATGTCGAAAGCGCCGAGGAAGCCGCGCGCATCGTCTCATGGACGCGCTTCCACCCGCTCGGCAAGCGCGCCCTCGACGGCGGTTGCACCGACGGCCTCTACTGCGCCGTGCCGCAGGACGATTATCTCGAAAACAGCAACACCGAGAAACTCGTCATCCTGCAGATCGAGTCGCCTGAGGGTCTCGCTCAGGTCGAAAAGATTGCCGCTGTGCCGGGCTTCGACGGTTTCCTGTTCGGCCCCGGCGATTTCAGTCACCGCATTGGCAAGGCCGGTCAGCTCACCGATCCGGAGGTTACCACCGCCCGCCGGCGCGTGGCCAAGGCCGCGCGCACCAACGGCAAATTTGCCATGACCTCCGGCCTGTTCGTGCCCTTCGAGGAATTCGTGGCCGAAGGCGTCAACGTCTTCAACCTCGGCTCCGACGTCGGCGCACTCCAGGTCTTTTTCCGCGACCGCCTCAAGCTGATGCAGGGCAACGTCGCGGCGCTGCCCGACTCCGCCAAGAACGCCAATCCCTATGCCTGAGCGTTTGGCCCAAGGCGGCCGGGCACATCCCCGTGCCTGTCGGGGCGCGCAACGGAATCAACGCTCCATCTGAAAACCCCACGCATATGAGCACTCCCCAAGGCATCACCCTCGAGGGCAAGATCATCGCGCAGGTCGGCGGCACCGGCCTGCTCGGCCGCGAACTCGTCGCCGCCATCGGCCGGGCCGGCGCCACGCTCGTCGTCGGCACGCGCGATCCGGCCAATTTCGAGGCCGACCGCGATTACGCCCGGCGCGCCGGTGTTGAGGTGTCCGTTGAAAAACTCATCGTCAGCGACGAAGCCTCCGTGCTCGCGTTTCGCGATGCCGTGATTGCCGCCCACGGTCGCGTGGACGGTCTGGTTTACAATACCGTCAGCCGGCCGATGAAGGGTGAAAAACCGCACGCCGAGGAGTGGCGCGACTCGATGGAGACCAACGCCACCGGCTGTTATCTCACGTTGAACGCGTTCGCCGAAACCATGGGCCGGCAGGAAACCGGCGGCAGCATCGTGGGCATTTCCTCGATGATGGGCATGGTCGGCCCCAACCCGCACAATTACACCGGCACCGCCATGTCAGCCATGCCCGACTACTTCTTCCACAAGGCCGGCATGATCAACATGAGCCGGTTTTACGCCTCCTACTTCGGCCTGAAAAAAGTGCGCTGCAACACCGTCTCCCCCGGTGGCATCTACAATCCGCAAAACCCGCAGGCCGACGCCTTTCTCGAACGCTACGGCAAGATGACGATGCTCGGCCGCATGGCGAATCCCGACGAGATCAACGGCGCGGTCATCTTCCTGCTCAGCGACGCCTCCTCCTACATCACCGGCGTCAACCTCCCCGTCGACGGCGGTTACACCGCGAAATAGGCGCGGTCACGCCGCCCCCATCCCAGCCATGCTGACACCCCGCGAAAGGCTGCTCGCCGCTTACACGGGACAACAACCCGACGCCGTGCCGGCCATCGCGGATCTCTCCTACTGGCACGCGGGCAACGGCGGCGGGAAATTCATCCCCGGCAAGACCGACGGCGCCAATCGCGACAAGGTCGCCGCCCTGCTCGCGCTGCACCGCCGCACCGGCGCGTCCATTCATCTCAATCTCGGCACGTTTTACCGCGAGGTGCACGATGAGTCGGTGCGCGTTACCTCCGGTATCCGCGGCGAACAGTATCACCATCGCTGGGAGACCCCCGTCGGCACGGTGGAGGAGATCCGTGAATGGTCCCCGGTCACCTTCAGCTGGCCCATCGTGCAGCACATGATCCGGGACGTGGCCGACCTTAAAGTGATCCGCCACGTGTTCGCGCATCTCGATTACACGGCCGACTGGGACCTGTTTCACGAGGTGAACGAGCAGGTCGGCGACCTCGGCCTGCCGCTCGTGCAGGTGCCCTACTCCGGCATGGGTTTTCTGATGAGCCGCTACGCCGGCGTCGAACAGACCGTGCTGCTGGCGATTGATGAACCAGAAGAACTGACCGAGACCATCGCCACCATCAATGCCGCCCAAGCGAAAGTCTGCCGGCTCATGGCCGCGGGGCCGTCGCAGGTGCTGTTTCATTCCGACAACCTTTCCGCCGACGTGCAAAGTCCGCCCTGGCTCCACCGACACAGCGGCGCGCATTACCGGCTGATGGCTGAGATCGCGCACGCCCACGGCAAACCGCTGATCACGCACATCGACGGCCGGCTGCGCGGCCTGCTGCAGACCACGCGCGACCTCGGCATCGACGGGGCCGACGCCGTGACGCCCGCCCCGTGGGGCGACCTCACCCCGGCGCAGTGCCGCGCCGAAGCCGGTACCGATTACGTGCTCTCCGGCGGCGTGCCGCCCGGAAGTTTTCGCCCCGCGGTGCCACTGGCGTTGTTCGACGCCCAGGTCGAAGCCTGGCTGGCGCTGCGCCATGAGAGCCCGGCCCTGATCATAGCGCCCGGCGACCAACTGCCGCCCGATGGCGATCTCGACCGCGTCACCCGCATGGTCGCCGCGGCCACCCGCGCCACCTATTGATTTGTTTACCCCGCCAAGTCCATGAACCCACTCTCCGATCTCCAAGGCAAAACCATCTGGGTGACCGGCGGCGCCGGTTATCTCGGCTCGGCCATCACCACCGCCCTCGACGCCAGCGCCGCCAAAGTCATATGCCTCGACCTGCCCGGCCGCGCGGCCCGGCTCGTCGCAGAGCAGAAACTTGAACGCACCTTCGCTCACGATCTCGATGTCAACGACGCCGCAGCGCTGCCCGCGGCCGTGCGCGCTCTGATTGACGAACACGGCGTGCCCGACGGGCTCGTGCATCTCGCGTTTGCCTCTTCCGCGGGCCGCACCTTCGAGGAGCTGCCGGCCGACGAGTTTCAGGCCACGCTGGAACACTCGCTGACCCCCACTTTCGTGTTGGGCCGCGAACTCGGCACGCGGATGCAAAAACGCGGACATGGCAGCCTGGTGCTTTTCGCCAGCATGTATGGCGTCGTCGCGCCCGACAAATCCCTCTACGCCGCACCGATGAAGCCCAACCCGGTTGACTACGGCGTGAGCAAGGCCGGATTGATCCAACTCACGCGCTACCTCGCCATGCACTACGGTCGCGATGGCGTACGCTGCAACTGCGTGACCCCGGGCCCGTTTCCCAACCCCGCCGTGCAAGCCACCCATCCGGAGTTTGTCGCCAACCTGGGCCAACGCACCATGCTCGGCCGCATCGGTCGCAACGACGAGATCGTCGGCCCGGTTCTCTTTCTCCTCTCCGACGCCGCCTCGTTCGTCACCGGCCACAGCCTCGTGGTCGACGGCGGCTGGACCGTCTGGTGAATGCTTTCATGAACAACCTCCCCGTCATTCTCATCATCGGCTGCGGCAGCATCGGCGAACGCCACCTGCGCACCTTTCTCAAGACCGGCCGCTGCCGCGCCATCGCCTGCGATACGCGCCCCACGATCCTAGCCGACATGGCGGCCAAGTATCAGGTGCCCACCGTCACCGACTGGCGCGCCGCCCTCGCCGATCCCGCCGTCACCGCCGTGGTTGTGGCCACGCCCGCCCCGAGTCACGTGGCCATTGCCACCACGGTGCTGCAATCCGGCCGGCATTGCCTGATTGAAAAACCGCTCAGTCTCGACCTTGAGGGCATGGATGCACTGCAGGCTGCGCACGCGGCCAGCGGCCGGGCCTGCCAAGTGGCCTACGTGCACCACAGCCGGCAGGAGGTCCGGGCCGCCCGCGCCTTTCTGCACAGCGGCCAGTTTGGCCGCGTGCTCTCCGCCACGCTCGTCTCGGGTCAGGATTTTCCGTTCTTCCGCCCCGCCTACCGCGATATTTATTATGCCCATCACGCGCAGGGTGGTGGCGCCATCCAGGATGGACTGACCCACATGGTAAATCTGATCGAGTGGATCCTCGGCCCCACCACGTCGCTCCTGTGCGACGCCGCGCACCAGCTGCTCGCGGGCGTCGAGGTTGAGGACACCGTGTCGATTGTCACCCGCAACCAAGCAGGGGCCCTCGTCACCTTCTGTCTCAACCAGTTCCAGGCCCCCAACGAGGGCACGCTGCAGTTCAACGCCGAACACGGCAGCGTGAAGGTGGAATACCACCTCAACCGCTGGGGGCATTTTGCCCGCGGGGCGGATAACTGGACTTGGGAAACGTTTCCGCCCATCGACCGCGACACGCTGTTCGTCACCCAGGCGGGTGATTTTCTCGATGCCTGCGAAGGCAAGGCAACCCTGATGGCCACGCTGGCGGAAGGCATCCAGGCCGTGAAGTTCAACCTCGCCGCCTTCGCCTCCCTGCGCACCGGCACCCGTCAGACCGTGGCTTGACCCCGCGGCGGGCATGGTTAGTGCTTGTCTCCCCACCCCATGCCCCGTCTTGCCTTTCTGTTTCTGGGTGGCGCCCATCAGGTGCTGCATACCGCACCGGTCGCCGCCGAGTTGAGCACCGATGTCCGTTTGGAGATCACCTGCTTTTATGCCAGCGAGGCCGAACACGCCATGCTGCATCGGGTGCTCAACCTTTGGCCCGCTCAACGGTGCAAGGTGGTGCCTCTCACCGTCCCCCGTGCCGCCGGTTGGATGGCCGGAAGGCAACGGTTTGCCTCCGCGCTGAAGATCCCCCTGCTCCTCGCCAACCGCCGGCGGCTCGGCGACTTCGATGCCGTGGTGACCGCCGAGCGCACCTCCACGCTGCTGAAACGCCTGTCCCCGGCGGTACGGCTGATCCATATCCCGCACGGGGCGGGCGACCGGGCGCGCGGCTTCGAACCCCGTCTGCGCTGGTTCGACCTCGTGCTGGTCTCCGGCCGCAAGGACGCCGCCCGTATGATCGACGCCGGTCTGGTTGACGCAAGCCGTTGTCTCGTTTCCGGTTCAATCAAGCTGGGCGCCATCGCTCGCATGCAGGCGCAGCGCCCGCGGTTGTTCGCCAACGACCGGCCGGTGGTGTTCTATAACCCGCACTTCTGCCCGTCCCTCAGTTCGTGGCCCCGGCAGGGCAAGGCCGTGCTCGACTGGTTCGCCGGGCAGGACGAATTCAACCTCATCTTTGCCCCGCACATCCGGCTTTTTCAGTCGGCCTCCCGGAAAACCCGCGACGGCCTGCAGGCTGCCGCCATCCCGGACAAGATCTTGGTTGATCCCGGCTCCGAACGCTCCTGCGACATGACCTACACGCTTGCGGCCGACATCTATCTCGGCGACGTGAGCAGCCAGGTTTACGAATTCATCTCCACCCCGCGGCCCTGTGTGTTCCTCGACGCCCATGCCACGACCTGGGAGCATGATCCCAATTATGCCTGCTGGCATTTCGGCGAGGTCGTGCAGACCTTGCCGGACCTGGCCCAAGCCCTGCGGCAGGCCCGGGTCCGGCATCCGGAATATGCCGCCCGGCAAGCCGCCGCTTGGGCGGCCGCCATGGATGCGGAATCCGCAGACGCACCCGCGTTGGCCGCCGACCACATCCAGGAATTTCTTCAAGGCCAGGCCGTCAGGGTCAAACCCACCCGTGCGGTGCAACCGGCGGCGGGTGCGGTGGAACCCATGGTCCTGGGATCCACCTGAAGCCGCGGCGGCGGTGGCGCCGGCAGGATGCAGGCATGGACGGGCTTTGCGCTTTATCCGGCGCGGGAAACCTGAATTCCTAGCGCGTTGTTCATGACCGCCCCATCCGATTCCCCGCCCGCCAAACCGAATGCCTGGATTCTGCCGCAGCCGGACGCACTGCGGGTCTGGGGCCGGACTCCCGCTGAACGCACCCGGCTCGAACTGAAGAAACTGGGCATCGCCGAGCGGGCCGCGACCGATGCGGCGGAAACGCCGGCTCCCGGACTTTGGCTGCGCGGCGACGCCATTTTCCATCAGTCGGTGCTCAAGGGTCTGGTGCAACATCCCGGTTGCGCGCTCGTGGACGACGAAGCCCGCCCGCTCGCCGTGCATCTGACCACCGCCGCCACTCCGGCGGATGCCCTGTCCTGGCTGCGTGAATCCGGTCCGCTGCCCGTCGGCCTGCGCGAAGTGCGCACCACCGACATCGCGAGCGTTTACAACGTGACCCTGCGCCGCCGTGACGATCCGTATGCGTTGCGCGTCACGCCCGCCAATCTGCCGGCGCTCGAGAGGCGCCTTTTCATGTCCACCTACAAGGGCGTGACCGACCTCGTGACCAAATACTGGTGGCCCGTGCCCGCGCGCATCGTCACCAAGTGGTGCGTTGCGCTGAAATTCACGCCCAACTTCGTGACCGCCATCAGCGGCGTGCTGGCCGTGGTCGTCTGCTATCTGTTTGCCGCCGGCCAGTTCGGGCTCGGGCTCGCGCTGGGTTGGGTGATGACGTTTCTCGACACGGTGGACGGCAAACTTGCCCGCGTGACCATGACCTCGTCGAAATTCGGCGACGTGCTGGATCACGGCATCGATCTGCTGCACCCGCTGGCGTGGTATTATACCTGGGGCATGGGTTTGGTGGCCACCGGGCTGGGCGCCGATTTCGTGACCATGATGCTGCTGATCTTCGGCGGCTACATCGCCGGGCGGGTTTGCGAAGGCGTCTTCATCAAACTGCACGGGTTTCACCTGCACGTGTGGCGCCGCTTCGATTCGGCTTTCCGCCTCGTGCTGGCCCGGCGCAATCCCAACATGATTCTGCTGACCCTGGCCGTGCTCGTGGGCCGGCCGGATCTCGGACTCTGGCTCGTCGCCTGGTGGACCGTGGCCACGCTGGCGGTGCATCTGGTGCAGGTGGCCCAATCGGTCGTCGCACGGCGGCATGAGCCGTTGCGCTCGTGGTTGGAAAACGCGCCGTGAAAGCGGCGCTGATCCACAATCCGCTCGGCGGCGGCAACCGCCGCTCCGGGGCCCGGGTGCCGGACATGGCGCGCGCCGCCGGCCTGCCGGTCTGGACCATCACCCATCCGGACGAACTCGCGGCCGTGCTGCCGGCAATCGCCCGCGCCGCGCCCGACCTGCTCATCGTCAACGGCGGCGACGGCACGGTGGACGCCGTCGTGACGGCGTTGCGCCAGACAACCACCTTCGCCCGCGAACCGATGCTCGCGCTCCTCGCCGGCGGCACCACCAACATGATTGCACGGGACGTGGGCCTGACCGGTCGGCCCGATCGCGCCCTGCGCCGCGTGCTCACCGCCCTCGCCTCCGGTCAACCCGGCGAACAAATCCGGCGCGCCCCGCTGATTTTGCGCCGCGAATCGGGCGCGGACCTGCTGGGATTTTTCCTCGGCGGCGGCGCCCTGCCGCTGCTGTTGCGGCGGGTGCACCGCCGCGTGCACCACCGCGGTTTCATCAGCCGCGGCGGCGAAGCCTTGGCCCTGCTGCAAACGGTCTGGCGGTTGCTGTTCGGCGACGTGCGCCGGGATCCGGTGCTGCAACCGCGGCGGCTGCATTGGACCGCCGACGGACAGGCGGAGGGAAACTCGTCGATGGTCCTGTATTTCATCACCACGCTCGACCGCCTCGTGCTGGGCCTGAATCCCGCGCGCCCCGCGCCCAGCATGCGGATGATGGTGCTGCGTCATCCCTATCACCGGCTCGTGCGGTCGGTCGCCAGACTGCTGCGCCGGCTGTCCTTCGACGCGGTGGGCGGCGATTTCATTTTCCGCGAAGGCCAAGCGCTGCGCCTGAATTTCGAGGGCGAACTGGTGCTCGACGGCGAGCCGGTGCCGCTGGCCGCCGGTCCGGTTAAAGTCAGGCTCGCGCTGGGCACGCCGCTGGTGTTTTGGCGAATCTAGGCTTGCCCCGCAACCGCGGCGGGTCGCTGCTTGGCCGGAGTGAATTTCCCGGATCGAGCTTCCGCCCGCACGGCCCTCGAGGCCGCGCTCGCCACCGAGGTCGCGCTGCCGGTAAACCGCGACGCGGAACTGCTGGCCGCGGCCTTGGTGCGCCGCGCACCGGGCGCCGCCGTGCTGTTCTACGGCTCCGGGCTGTGGGGTCCCGCCGGCGCCGACACGCTTTACGATTTCTACGTGCTGGTGGAGCGCCTGCAGGATTGGCAACCCGGCCGCCTGCTCGCGTTCGTCGGCAATCTGGTGCCGCCCAATGTGTATTACGTGGAGGAAAAAACCGCCGCGCAGACCTTGCGCGCCAAGGTCGCGGTGATGACGCGGGCGGCCTTCACCGCCGCCGCCCGCGGCGGGCATTTCACGCCGCAGATCTGGGCGCGTTTCAGCCAGCCCGCGCGCCTGCTGCTGGCGCCGGATGAACGCGTGCAGGCGCAGTTGCTCGGCGCGCTGGCGGATGCGGTGGTGACGTTTCACCGGCGCACGCTGCCGCTGGTCGGGCCGGTTTCCATCCGCGACTTCTGGGTGGCGGGGCTGGGCTCAACCTACCGCAGCGAACTCCGCAGCGAACCGCCGGAACGCGCGGCCCAGCGCGTGGAATCCGAACTGGCGGCGTTCGCCCTGCGCACCCGGCTGGCGTTGCCGCTCTGCGGGCGCGGCGCACGGCTCGAGGCGGCAGAGCTGGTCGTTTCCGACTGGAGCGAACGCGACCGCAGGCGTTTCCGTCGCGGCCTCGCGCTGCGCCGGCCGTGGTTCAAGGCGGTTAACCTGATGCGGCTGATCAAGGCCGGGTTCACGTTCCAGGGCGGGCTGGATTACGCGCGCTGGAAAGTGGAGCGCCACAGCGGCGTCAAGGTGCCCGTGACGGATTTTCAACGCCGCCACCCGGTGCTCGCCGGGTTGCTGCTGTTTTGGAAAGTGCGCCGGCGCGGCGGCGTGCGCTGAGCTCAGCCGAGCTGCGCTTTGACGCGCTTGAAGGCCGCCAGGACGGTGTCGAGCTGCTCGCGGGTGTGTGCCGCGCAAATCGAACAGCGCAGCAGCGCCATGTTGCCGGGCGTGGCGGGCGGCAGCGCGAGGTTCACATACACCCCGGATTCCAGCAACGTGCGCCAGCCGCGCAGACAGGCGGCGGCATCGGGCATGGCGATGCCAATGACGGGGGTCTTGTTGGGTCCGATCTGCAGGCCGAGCGCGCGCAGGCCGTCGTAAATATAATCGGTGTTGGCCCAGAGTTTTTCGCGCAGCGAGGGGTCGGTGCGGATGCGCTCGAGCGAGGCGCTGGCCGAGGCCACGACCGAAGGCGGCAGCGACGCGGTGAACAGGTAGGCGCGCGCGGCGAAACGCACCGTGTCAAGCGCCTCGTGGTTGGAGACGCAGAAGCCGCCGATCGTGCCGACGCTCTTGGAAAACGTGCCGACAATGAAATCGATGTCCTGCACCAGCCCGAGGTGCTGGGCCAGTCCGCCGCCGGTCGGGCCGAGCACGCCGAGCGAGTGCGCCTCGTCCACCATGAGGTAGGCGCCGTAGCGCTTGGCCACCGCGACCAATTCCTTCAGCGGCGCGTAATCGCCCAGCATCGAATAGATGCCTTCAACCACGATGAGTTTGTTGGCCTGGGGCGGCAGGCGCTCGATACGGCGGGCGAGATCCTCGGGATCGTTGTGCCGGAAGCGGTAGATGGTGGCGTCGCTCAGCTTGCAGCCGTCGTAGATGCTGGCGTGGCTGTCGGAATCGATGAGCAGGATGTCGTCCTTGCCCACGATGGCGGAGATAAAACCGACGTTGGCCTGGTAGCCGGTGGTGAACAACACGGCCTTGCGCAGGCCGAAAAATTCCGCGAGCTGCTGCTCGATGCCCTGGTGGCACGCGTAGCTGCCGTTGGCGGCGCGCGAGCCCGTGGTGCCGGTGCCCGAGGCGCTCAGCGCCTGCACGGCGGCGGCCTGCGAATCGGGGTTGAACGTGAGGCCGAGATAATTGTTCGACCCCATCAGGATGACGGGCTTGCCCGCAATCCAGGCCCGGGTGGGCGACTCCATGCGCTCGATGCGCATCCCCAGCGGATCCGCGCCGGTGAGTTCGCGAATCATGGCATGTCGCTCCTGGAGCGGACGGAATTTGGCGAAAATGTCCGGCCGGGTCGGCGACGCGGAGCCGGCTGCGTCGGCGTTGCCCGGTTGTGATTGGGTCGTGGTATCCACCGGTCAGGTCATGGCATCAGGTTGAATCCGGTGCGACCGAAAAAATCAGCCGCCGGTCCCCGTGAGGCTTCAGCCGGCCGCGGGTGGCTGGCGCAGCTTGACAATGAGCTCGGCCAATTCGTGCACGCGGGTGAGCCCGGCCAGATCGTTGAGGGGCAGCGAGACGTCCAGCTTGGTCTCCAGTTCGAACATCAGGGTCATGGTGCCGGCGGAGTCCAGGGGCAGATCCTTGGTCATGTCGGTGTCGCCCGTGATCGGTCCCTCCTGGGGAAACATCTTCTGCAATTCGGCGCAAACGACACCGAGAACTTCCTGATAAGTGGAGTTGTGCTGCATGGTCAGGAAGGAACAGGCAGGGCGTCGTGACAGTTGTCAAACGGATGGTTCGAGGCGGCGTGGCCGTTGCCGTTGTGGCCATTTTGACCGTTGTGCCGCAGTTCCAGCCAGCGTTGCCGGGCCTGTGCCCGCATGAGCTTGCCCGAAGTGGTGTAAGGCAGGGTTTTGGGCGGCACGAGCTCGACCTGACAATCGACGCCGACGTTGCGCAGCACGGCGGAGTGCACTTCCTTCAGCAACCGTTCCAGATCGGCGGGGTTGGTGAGCCGGCATTGCACCAGCAGCACCGCGCGTTCGCCGCCTTCCTGATCGTGGTGCATGAAAGCCGCGGTGTCGCGCGTGCGCAGCCCGGGCACCGCCTGCTCGGCGTGCCACTCGATGTCCTGCGGCCAGATGTTGCGCGCGTTGATGATGATCATGTCCTTCCGCCGCCCGGTGATGTAGAGCAGACCGCCGGACAGATAGCCCATGTCGCCGGTGTCGAGCCAACCGTCGCGCGTGAGGCACTCGCGGGTCGCGTCCTCGTTCTGGTAATAACCGTCCATCAGGCTCGCGCCCTTGACGAAGACGGCGCCGATGTGACGCTCGGGCATCGCCCGGCTGGTCTCATCGCGAATCTCGATGCCGTGCTCGGCCAGCACGCGGCCGCAGGCGACGACGTTGCGGGCGTTCGGCGCGTCGGCCCCCACCGGCACGACCTTGCGTCCCAGTTGCTCGAGGGAGCTCTGCTCCACCCGGTCATACGCCATGCCTTCGCCCGGAGGCGTGAAGGTGACCGCCAGCGTGGACTCGGCCAGCCCGTAGCTGGGCATGAAGGCCTTCGGGTTGAACCCGACCGCGGCGAAGGTTTCGGCAAAACGGTCGAGCACGGTTTTTTGCACCATGTCGCCCCCCAGACCGGCGACCCGCCAGCAGGAAAGATCCAACGTGTTGTCGGGCCGGCCGATGGCCCTGCGCGTGGCGAGATCGTAGCCGAAGCTGGGGCTGAAACTGATGGTGGAGCGCAGGCGCGAAATCATCTGCAGCCACAGGTGCGGCCGGCGCACAAAGGCATCGGTGGGCAGGTAGTCGGCGTTGATCGCGGCCACCGTCGGCACCAGCATCGCCCCGATCAGGCCCATGTCGTGGTAGAACGGCAGCCAGGAGGCGATCCGGTCCGCCGACGTGACTTGGACGCCATCGTGGATGATGCCGAGCAGGTTGGCCATCAGCGCGCGCTGGCTGATGGTGATGCCCTTCGGGAACGCCGTGCTGCCGGACGAAAACTGGATGTGGCTGATTTCATCCGCACCCAAGGGCCGGCCGGGATGATCGGTCGCCGGCATGGCCTGCAGATCGGGCACGGTGCAGATGGCGCGCAGATCGAGTCCCTCCGCCGCCTGCTGCAGGTGGGGCAGAAATGAAGTCGGCCCCAGCGCCACCCGTGCCCGCGAAATCTTCAACACCTGGGTCAGTTGCTGCTGATACCCCCGGGCCGCACCGATGCCGTTGACCAGCGGCAGGGGCACCGCCACCAAACCGGCGTATTGGCACGCAAAAAAGGCGCAGACGAAATCCGCCTGCACCAACGCAATGATGCCCACGGCATCGCCCCGTCGCAACCCCAGCCCGAGCAACCGCCGCGCCAGCATCAGCGCGCGCTCGCGGATCTCGGCGTAGGGCAGAACATTTTCCTGATTGCCCTGGACATCCAGAAAACTCATGCCGCGGTCGGACTGCGCCGCGCGGCTCAGGGCTTCGGCCAGGGTGGCCGGCGCATCGTCGGGTCGGGCACTTCGCGCCATCCCGTTGCATGTAGGGGCGGAGCTGCGCGTCCGTTCCCTGCCGGCACCGTTTGCAGAAAACTGTTCGTCAATCATGGCGTGCTAAATGAAGCGCCGGCTTGGGCGCGGCGGCAGGCACAGACCAGCATGGAGGCATGCATTCGTTCAGATATCGCAACCCCCAAGCCCGGAACCAGGACCATGTTTGACATGACAAATCCTGCGCGGCGCGTGAGTTGGAAAATAGCGGGGGTAGGTATGGTGGTTCTGTCTCTCAACTGTGACATACTCCGTAAGAATCCGCGTGACAGTCAATGCAGCAAAATCCTGCAGATGAACGGCCGAGGAATTGGATTGAAGGCGGCCGGCGGCCACCCCTCAATGCCGGACCGGCGGTCCCGACCGGGGCTGCTCCACCTGATTTTGGCTCCCTTATTCAAGATTTTCCTGGGTTTGTTGCTCGGCGGCGCCGCGCTCTCCGGCGGGGCGGTGCCGGCTCCGGAAGGCACGCGGTTGACCTATGTTGTCACCCGGGATGGCAAACCCATCGGCGAGTACCGGTTCACCCTCGAAGACCTCCCGGACCGTCGCGAGGTCACGGTGGCCATGACAGTCAAAGTGAAAATGCTGTTTCTGACGGTGTATGAGGCCGAACACTCGCGCCACGATGTCTGGATCGACGGCCGGCTGGAACGCTCGCAGGGGCGGTCCACCTACATCGGCAACGCATTCGAAGTGGATCTCGCCCGCCAGGACCCGGCTTATGTATTGACGGTCAACGGCACGCCCCGGGCACTCAACGGCCCGGTGATGACCTTCGTGCCGTGGTGGCCGGCTGTCTCGGGCGAGGTCGCCCAAATCAGCGAAAAAGGCCGCGTGGACCTCGCGACCATCGAACCCGGCGGCAACGAAACCCTCACCTTGGGCGGAAAAGCCATCACCGCGCGCAAATACACCCTGCTCGGCCACCGCCCGGAGGAGTTGTGGTACGACGAACAGGGCACGCTGCTGCAGGTGCGTTACCGGAGCAAAGGCTCGGTCATTGAGCTGCGTCTGAGCGAAACCGCACCGGTGCCCGCTCCCGGCGCGTGATGTTTCGCTTCATCCAGTGCTCCGACTGGCACCTGCCCCCGCCGCCCGGGGCCGGCCGACCGACGGCCCTGAAGCAGCGGCTGGGCATGATTTCGTGGCGGCTCAACCGGCACCGCCGCCATCGGCGCGAGGTGTTCGATGCCGCGCTCAGAATTTGGCGGCAAACTCCGGTCGATCGCTTTTGCGTGGTGGGCGACCTCGTGAACTTCGCCCTGCCGGCGGAATTTCGCGCCGCCGCGGCAGAACTCACCGCGCTGGAAAAACACGCCCTGGTCAGCCTCGTGCCCGGCAATCACGATGCCCTGGTCCGATCCGGTACCGGCGAACAAGCCGCGCACTGGTCGCGCTGGCTGCGTGGCGACGCCGCCGAAGCGGAAGGTCTTGCCGTCTGGCGGCAGGGTCCGGTGGCGGTGCTCGGTCTCACCAGCGCCGTGGCCACCGCGCCCTTCATGGCTTGGGGCAAGGTCACGGCCGGGCAGGTCGCCGCGGTGGAAGACCGCTTGCGCCAGTTGCGGCAGGACGGGGCTTTTCGCATCGTCATGATTCATCATCCGCCGCAAACCGGCGCCGCGGGCTGGCGCCGCGGGCTGCATCATGCGTCCGCATTGCGCGAGACCCTCAGACGCGTCGGGGCCGAACTCGTGCTGCATGGTCACCTGCATCATCCGGTGCGCGCGTCGCTCCCCGGCCCGGATGGGCCGATCCC
>JACFMR010000028.1 GCA_019455245.1 Opitutaceae bacterium | reverse complement strand
TTCCGACCGCCCCTCCGTGCCGCAACACCGCCTTCATGCAATATCCGGGCTAGCTGCTTAATACCGTAAGACGGGGGCGGCGCCCCCACCCTACGATCCAAACGCCCGCGGCGATCGCGATTACTTCGCCGCCACCGGCAGCACCGGCAAACGCCAGATTTGCTCGGCGTATTCACGGATCGTGCGGTCGCTGGAAAACTTGCCGACGCGCGCGGTGTTAAGGATCGCCATCTCCGCCCACTTGTCCGGCCGGCGATAGAGCGCATCTACCCGCGCCTGGCAATCGCTGTAGGCACGGAAATCGGCCAGCACCATGTAGGGATCGCCGCCGTGCAGCAGGCTGTGATGCAACGCGCCAAACGCGCCGTGCTCGCCCGGGGTGAAGAAGTCGCTGCCAATCCAGTCCACGATCGTCTGCAACTCCTCGTCCGCGTGGTACAGGTCCCACGGGTTGTAACCGCGGGCCTGGCGCGCCTCGACCTCCTCGACCGTCTGGCCGAAGATGAAGATGTTGTCGTCGCCGACTTCCTCGCGGATCTCGACGTTGGCGCCGTCGAGCGTGCCGATGGTCAGCGCGCCGTTGAGGGCGAGCTTCATGTTGCCCGTGCCCGACGCCTCCTTCCCCGCGGTGGAGATTTGTTCGGAAAGATCGGCCGCCGGGATGATGCGCTCGGCCAGCGAGACGCGGTAGTTCGGCAGGAACGCGATCTTCAGCCGGTCGCGGATGCGGGCGTCGCGGTTGATGTGGTCGCCGACGACGTTGATCGCGCGGATGATGTTTTTTGCGAGGTCGTAACCCGGCGCGGCCTTGGCGGCGAAGACGAACACGCGCGGCACGATGTCGTAATCCGGATCCTGCAGCAGCCGGCGGTAGAGCGCGATGATGTGCAGCAGGTTGAGATGCTGGCGCTTGTATTCGTGCAGGCGCTTGATCTGCACGTCGAACAGCGCGTCGGGGGAAACGGCGAGGCCGCAGGTCTCGCGGATGATGCCGGCCAGGGTCTCCTTGTTGGCGCGCTTGATCGCCAGAAACTCCGCCTGAAACTCCGGGTCGCGCGCGTGGCGTTCGAGCCCGCGCAGCAGGTCGAGATCGCGCGCCCACCGGTCGTGACCAAGCCGCGCGGTGATGGCGGCCGCCAGCGCGGGGTTGCACTGCAGCAGCCAGCGCCGCGGCGTGATGCCGTTGGTCTTGTTCTGGAATTTGCCCGGGAAGAGCACGTCGAAGTCCGGGAAAAGGTGTTTCTTCAGCAGCGCGGTGTGCAGCGCGGCCACGCCGTTGACCGTGTGCGAGCCGATGACCGCGAGGTTGGCCATGCGCACCATCTTGCGACCGTTCTCCTCGATCAGGGAACACACGCGCTTCTTCGCGTGGTCGCCCGGCCACTGCCGGTCGCAGTCCTGCATCAGGCGGGCGTTGATCTCGTAAATCAGCTGCAGGTGGCGCGGCAGCACGCGCTCGAACAACGGCACGCTCCACGCCTCCAACGCCTCGGGCAGCAGCGTGTGGTTGGTGTAGGCGAAGACCCGCGTGACCAGCGCCCAGGCAGGATCCAGCTCCATGCCGTGTTCGTCCACCAGCATGCGCAGCAGTTCCACCACCGCGACCGCGGGGTGCGTGTCGTTGAGCTGGATCGCGACCTTGTCGGGAAAGTTTTCCCAGGTGTGCTCGCGGTGCCGGAAATGCCGGCGGATCAGGTCGCGCAACGAACAGGCCACGAAGAAATACTGCTGCACCAGCCGCAGTTCCTTGCCGTTCTCCGTCTTGTCGTTCGGGTAAAGCACCTTCGAGATCGTCTCGCTGACCGCCTTTTCCTGCACGGCCTCGACGTAGCTGCCGGAGTTGAACGCCGCCAAATCGAAGTCCTCCGTCGCCTGCGCCGCCCACAGCCGGAGGATGTTCACGGTCTGTGTGCCGTAGCCGGCCACGGGGATGTCGTGCGGCACGCCCAGGATCTCCTTGCAGCCCACCCAACGCGGCCGCGAGTTGCCGCGGTCGTCGAACTCATACTCGATGCGCCCGTAGGCCGGGATGACCTGCGTGTAATCCGGATGCGACACCTCCCACGGACTGCCGAAAACCCGCCACCGGTCCGGATGCTCGACCTGATGCCCGTTCTTGAACTCCTGGGTGAACAGCCCGAACTCGTAAAAGATGCCGTAGCCGATCGCCGGGTAGTCGAGCGTGGACAGCGAGTCCATGAAACACGCCGCCAGCCGGCCCAGGCCGCCGTTGCCCAGGCCCATGTCGGGCTCGGATTCGCGCACGGTGTCAAAGTCCACCCCGAGCCCGGTCAGCGCCTCGCGCGCCGTTTCGTAAAGCCCCGTGGCGTGCAGGTTGCTCTCAAAGAGCCGGCCCATCAGGTATTCGAGCGAGAAGTAATACACCCGCTTGGCGGCATGGTGCGCGTGCACCGACTGCGTGGCGATCATGCGCTCGTTGATCGTGTCGCGCACCGCCAGCGCCGTGGCCACCCACCAGTCGCGGGGTGTCGCCCCGCCCTTGTGGCGGGACAGCGAGGAGGTCAGATGCCGCAGGATCAGGGTTTGGAACTCCTCGCCCGAGGGCTGGGCCGGGAGTTTGACGAGCGTGGGTTTGGCGGTGGCGGCTTTCTTGGCAACGGGCATGGTTGGTCGGTAATCAACAAGAATCGTGCCAGCCGGCCGGCCGGGTCACGCTTATTTTTGAAACCGCCGGGCCAGCTCGCTGTGATTGAGCTCGATGTAGGTCGCCCGCCCTTCGGGACTGGTGAGCGGCCGTTCGGTTTGAAACAATTGCGTGACCAACGCACGCATCTCCTCCGCCGAGGCCGTTTCGGGCAGCCGCACGGCCTTGGCCGCGGCGAGCCGGGCCAGTTCCTCGCGCAACACCTCCGCCCGGCCGGTCTGCAGGCGGCCCTCGCGCAGCAGCCCGAGCAGATCGCGGAGAAACGGCTCCGCATCCCCCGGCTCCATCCACGCCGGCACCGCCTCGATGCGGAAAAAATTACGACCGAACTCCGCGACCTCAAATCCATGCGCACCGAGGAACTCCAGCCGCTCCAGCAGCAGCGCGCTGGCCACGGGGTCGAGTTCCACCGGCACCGGCAGCAACAACCGCTGCGCCGGGACGTTGCCCTCGCCAAACTGCCGGCGCAGCCGCTCGAACCAGACGCGTTCGTGCGCCGCGCGCCGGTCGAGCAACACCAGCCCCGCGGCGGTTTCAAACAGCGCGAAGTTGCCGTGCGCAATGCCCAGCAGCCGCCACGCCGGCATTGTCGCCGGGGCGGCAGACGGAGCGCCCGGGGTTGGCACGTCGGATACAACCGGTTTCGGTGCCGCCGGGGTTGTTACCACCGGAGCGGGCGCCGGCCGCGGCATCGGAGCCCCGGAGCCGAAAGTTGAGCCCGGCAGCGGTCGCGACACGGGCGACCGATTTTGTCCCGCGCCGGTGGCGGGCGGCACAGCTGCGGGTGGCATCGTGCGCGGCATTGCCGGCTCGGCCGGTGCCGGCACCGCGCTTCCCGGCCCGCCGGCACGCGTCAGTTCCTGCAAGCGGGCGAGCACGCTGCGGATCACAAATCCGCGCACCACCGGCTCGCGATGAAACCGCACCTCGCGCTTGGCCGGGTGCACGTTCACATCGACCTCCGCCGGGTGGCATTGGAAGAACACGAACGCCAGCGGATAACGGCCCTTGGGCAGCGTCTCGTGATAGCTCTCAATCAGCGCGTAGTTGAGCGTGCGGCTGTCCACCGGCCGCTGGTTGACAAACACCACCATCTCGTGACGCGTGGCGCGGCCCGTGCCCGGACGGCCGATCAACCCGGTGAGCGTCATGCCGGACTCCTCCGCCTCGATCGGCACCAACGCCTCCGCGGTCTGCCGGCCGAATATCCCGGCCACGCGCTCCTCCAGCGTCGCGCATTCCGGCGAGCGGAAGATTACGCGGCCGTTCTCGATCAGCGTGAAGGCGGCCTGCGGACACGCGAGCGCGTAGAGCCGCACCGATTGGATGATGTGCGCCGACTCCGTCTGGTCGCTCTTGAGAAACTTGCGCCGCGCCGGCACCGGGTGAAACAGGTGCGTGACCACGAAGCGCGTGCCCACCGGCCGGCCGCAGTCGCGCACGTGCACGAGTTTGCCGCCGTTCACCAGCACCTCCACGCCCGCATCCTTGCCCTCCTCGCGCGTCTGCAGTTCGAAACGCGACACGCTGGCGATCGAGGGCAGGGCCTCGCCGCGGAAGCCGTAGCTGCCCAACCGGTCGAGATCGGCCGCCTCCGCGATCTTGCTGGTCGCGTGCCGCTCCAAGGCCATGAGCGCGTCGTCCCGGTTCATGCCGTGACCGTTGTCCTCCACCCGCATGTAGGAGCGCCCGCCGTGGCGAAATTCCACCTCGATGCGGGTCGCGCCGGCATCGAGCGCGTTTTCCACCAGCTCCTTGATCACCGCGGCCGGACGCTCGATCACCTCGCCTGCGGCGATCTGGTTGGCGACCCGGTCGGGAAGTATGCGGACTTTGGCCATGCGGGGCCGCAGCCAATCACGGAAACCCGGCGGGACGGAAGCGAAGAATCAGTCCTGCCGGGGTTTTGCCGCGGGCGCCACCGGGCGGTCCGGGTGGCGCGGATCCACCAGGTTCACCAAATAGGTGACCGCACGGAACGGCCGCAGCAGCGCGTTGCCGATGACCAGCGGTTCGGCGGAGACCTTCGAGTCCTCCGGCAGCCGCGCGATGAAGCACGACAACACGCTCACGCTCAGCACCACCTGCACAAAAAACCAGCCGAACACCCCGGCGTCGATGTCAGGCTGGCCGGCGGCATCCGTGGCCTTGAGAAACAGACCCCACAGGATCGGCGCGCAGCCGCCGAGGCACGCGGTGATCGCACCGTAAACCGTGACATGCAGCGCCCGGTCGGCCGCCGGTACGAGCTTGGGCAGATAGTTCATGTTGGCGATGTGCCAGCACACCGAGCCCAGCCCCAACAGGAAATACAGCGCAAACAACAGCCCGCCGCCCCCGAGCAGCCCACGGAGAAACAGCCACCACAGCACGCCCACGCCGGCATACAACAGCAGCGCGAGCAGAAAAAACGGCTTGGTGCCGGTGCCGTCGATCCGCCGCCGCATCACCCCCGCGCCCGCGATCACCCCGAGGTAACGCAGCACCTCGAAAAGCATGATCCGGCCCGGCTCCAAACCCGCGCCGACCTTCAGGTAGTAGGCGGCAAACGGCGGGATCGACGTGACGGTCACCGCATACCACGCCGACAGCCAGAGGTATTGGCGGAACCGCGAGGGCGCGATCACCAGCCGCGGCGCATCCCGCAACACCGAGCGCAAGCCGATGCGTTCCGGCCGCGCGATGTCGGGCAACCGGCCCAACGCCGCGTAGCTGAGCCCCGAGCCGACAAATGCGATGCCGTATTGGATGAGCAACGCCGGATAGAGCGGCAGCCACGAAAACAGCAGCGCACTGGCCACCAGCGTGCCCACGCCCGCAATGCCCGAGA
Source organism: Opitutaceae bacterium (assembly GCA_019455245.1). Lineage (GTDB taxonomy): Bacteria > Verrucomicrobiota > Verrucomicrobiia > Opitutales > Opitutaceae > Cephaloticoccus. The sequence goes on along the minus strand of JACFMR010000028.1, from coordinate 43,301 downwards.
TCATTTGGTCACTGCCAAAATAGCGGCCGCGAATCGACGCCGGCAAAAAACCAAAGAACCACGTGGTCAGCGCCGCCGCGCCGATGGTGCGGAAAAAGCAGAAGAAAAACACGCTGCCGATCAGGACGTTGACCATCCAGGGGCGGCCCACCTCGGGCGCCAGCAGCGCGAGGCCCAGCGGACAAACCAAAAACAGGCTTCGCGCCGCCCACCCGCGCATCGTCAGCCGCTTGAACCCATAGCGCGGCAGCAGGGCCGTGGCCAGCACCTGCAACGGCGTCAGCAGAAACACGAAGGAATACGCCAGGCCGACCTGCAGCGACGACGCGCCCAGCCGCTCCGCAAACAGTACCATCGGCGTGCCGATCGCGATCTGCCAAACCAGCGCGTTGAAGAAGCCGAACAGCAGACCCGAGCGGTAGGGATAAAGCTCCGGGTCCGACCGGACGGTGGGAAACAGCGCTACCATCGCCCGTACCGCCGGCCCGGCACCGTTTCGTGAGGCCGGCCGGCGTTCATTTTCCGGACTGCAATTGTTTGCGCCAACGGGCGATCTGCCGGCGCAGCTGGGTCGGCCCGGGCATGCCCGTGCCGCGGCGCCGCGCCATGGCGCGTTCCAGGTTGAACACCTCGACCCAGTCGGGTCCGAAGGCCGCGTGCAGTTTCTGCACCTCCTCGGCCGGCAGCAGGTTGAGCGGCACGGAGTTTTTCTCCGCCAGCTGCACCACCGCGCCGACCACGTGGTGCGCCTCGCGGAACGGCACGCCGTGCTCCACCAGGTAATCCGCCAGATCGGTCGCCAGCAGCGCCGGATCGGCCACCGCCGCCGCACAGGCGTCGCGCCGCACCGTCATGCCGCCAATCGTGCCAGCCAGCACCTCGAGACAAAGCGCGGTCTGGTCGAAACTGTCGAAGACCGGCGGCTTGTCCTCCTGCAGGTCGCGGTTGTAGGTCAGCGGCAGCCCCTTCGTCAGCGTAAGCAGCGTGTGCAGGTTACCCTGCAGGCGCGCGGACTTGCCGCGCAGCAGCTCGCACGAATCCGGATTCTTCTTCTGCGGCATCAATGACGAGCCGGTGCAAAACGCATCCGGCAGATCGACGAAGTGAAACTCGGTGCTGCTCCAGAGAATCAGGTCCTCCGCGATGCGCGAAAAGTGCACGCCCGCCATCGCGCACGCCGCGGCAAACTCGATGAACAGGTCGCGGTCCGCGACGGTGTCCATGGAGTTCTGCGAAACCTGCGGCCGGCCGCGCGCATCGACAAAGCCCAGCTGCTTCGCGGTGAACTCGCGGTCGATCGGCAATGTCGTGCCCGCGATGGCCCCGGAGCCCAACGGACACCAGTTGGCCTGTTCGATCACATGCAGAAAGCGGCCGCGGTCGCGTTCGAGCATCTCGAGCCACGCGAAAAGATGGTGCGCCAGATAAACCGGCTGCGCGCGCTGCAGGTGCGTGTAGCCGGGGATCAGCACATCGCGGTTGGCCTCGGCCACGGCGAGCAGCGCCTGTTCGGCCGCGAGAGTCTTGTCCGCCAGTTCCGCGGCGGTGTGTTTGAACCAGAGCCGCATGTCGGTCGCCACCTGGTCGTTGCGGCTGCGCGCGGTGTGCAGCTTGGCGGCGGCGGGCACGCGTTTGGTCAGCGCCTGCTCGATGTTCATGTGCACGTCCTCCAGCTGCACGTTCCACTTGAACTTGCCGGCCGCAATCTCGGCGCCGATGGCGTCGAGCCCGGCGTGGATGGCATCGCGTTCCTGCGCCGTGATGAGCCCCACGTGCGCGAGCATGGCCGAGTGCGCCTTGGAGCCGGCGATGTCGAACGGCGCCAGGCGGTGATCAAACGAAACCGACTCGCTGAATTTCAGCATCAATTCGGCGGGACCCGCGCTGAACCGCCCGCCCCAGGTGACGTGAGAAGGTTTCTTGGCCATGATGGGCTAGCTCACGGCGCACGGTGTCCGCCTGCAATGCGAAATTGGCCCGCAGTTACCGTTTGCGGCCGGCCGGAACCGCACCCATGGTGCCGCGATGCGATTTTTCCGGCGCACCCTGCTCTGCCTGCTCCTCCCGGCCTGCGTCTGGGCCGCGGCCCCGGCGGTGACCCCGGGTTGGAACCGCGTGCTCGTGGCACCGATCAAGACCTCGATATACGTCGGCAGCGTAACCCTGACCACGCAGCCGTTTGTGCGCAACGACCTGACCTTGGGTTCCACTTACGCCGCCAAGGTTTTCCCGTGGATTTTCTGGAACGAAACCGGCGACATCACGATCACGCTGAACGCCGAACAACTCGCCCGGCTCGAGCGCGGCGAACGTTGTCTCTTCACCGGCGAAGCGCAGAACCACAAGGGCAAGCCCCGCCACGTGACCGGCCACGCCGACCCGACCGGACCCGACACCGGCAAAATCAAGGTCCGCATCGGCGCCGGCGACGTGGAACTGATCTTCAACGGCACTTACCACCTGGCCGTTGCCGAGAAGATCGCCGCTGAAGTTCAGCCCGCGGCGGACCAGTGAAACACGATCGGCTTGTCGATGTCGGGATGCAGGCTGCGCATGACCGGGCAGCCGTGCGCCGCGGCTTCGAGCAGGTTTTCCGGATCCTTTGACTTCGCGATCGGCAGCCAGATTTCCGTGCTCATGCGCACGATCCGTCGCGGCGCGCCCGCGGACATTTCCTTCGTGACCTCCCATCGCACGGCCGGCAGGTCGAATCCCAGCCGCTGCCGGGCCACGATCGCCATCGTCGTCACCATGCAGGAGCCCAGCGCGGCCGTCGCCAGATCGGTCGGCGAAAACGCCTGCCCGCGGCCATGGTTGTCCACCGGCGCATCGGTGGCGATCACCTGACCCGACGGGCCGTGGGTGAGTTCGCAGTTCAACTCGCCGCGATAGATGCCGGTGCTTTTGACCATGCCGTCATGTTTCGTCGTCCGAAATGCCGCGGCAACCGCGATTTCGCTTCTGCCCATGGTTTGCAGAAGCTGCGACCGGTCGCGCTCGACATGACCGGGGCAACGGGGCTTGACTCCTCACGTTATGGCCAAAGGTAAGGCGCAGAAAATCCGCAAGGCGATCGTGACCGGTGGGGCGAAGGGTTACGGTCTCGGCATCGCCGCGGCGCTCACCCAAGCCGGTTATCATGTTTGGATCACCGGGCGCGAGGCGAAGGCGCTCGACCGTGCCGCCCACCAACTCGGCGTCACCGCCATCGTGGCCGACGTCAGCTCGCCCAAGGACTGGGACCAGGTGATCGAGGCGGTGGACGCCACGCCGGGCCGCTTCGAGGTGCTCGTCAACAACGCCGGCGCCGGTATCAAGATCGGTCCGGCCGCGGAACAGAGCGATGCCGAAATCGCCACCGCCATCGCCGTCAACCTCACCGGCGCCATCTACGGCTGTCGCCGCGCCGCACCGCTGATCGTGCGCGACGGAGGCGGCACGATCGTGAACATCAGCAGCGTGTGCGCCCACCAGGCTTGGGCGGGTTGGAGCATCTACTCCGCGGCCAAGGCCGGCCTCGAACAGTTTTCCAAGTGCCTCTATCTGGAACACCGCGAGCAGAAGTTGCGCGTGACCTCCGTCGCGCCGTCGTGGGGTGCGACCCATTTCACGGAAAGCGCCGACCTCGGGTCGCGCGCAAAGGCTGTCCGCCGGCAATGCATCCAGCCGGAGGAACTGGGCCGCATCGTCGCCGACATCTGCGCCCTGCCCTCGCACCTGTTCATGCAGGAGATGGTGCTCTGGCCCACGATCCAAGCGGTGGAACCGCTTTGAGCCCAGGCGCGTTCCCGGCATGACCGATGCATTCGATGTCGGGGTGGTCGGGGCCGGCAGTGGCGGCATCGGGGCGGCGTTGGCCGCCGCGCGTTTGGATGCCCGGGTGCTGTTGGTGGAGAAAGCCGACAGCCTCGGCGGCAACGCCACCCGCGGTGGCGTGCATTGCTGGGAACGCGGGGCCGGCGGCACGGGTATCCCGTTCGATCTCTATCGCCGGTTAAAACAGATTCCCGGCGCGGTCGGCATCTACACCCCAGCCCGGCACCTCGCTTATCCGGAGCCGGGCGAGCCCGTTTTCCCCGGCGGCGAGAACCGGCTCGATGCCCAACGCACCTATCTCGACACGTTGCGCTGTTTCGGCGGCGGCTCTTACCGCAACCGCGAATTCACCCGCACCCATTGGCACGGCGTGCTGTTTGATCCCGCGGTTTACGCACGTACCGTCCACGCCATGCTGGAGGAGACCGGCCGCATTACGTTGTGGCTCAACACCACCTTCACCCGCGCCGAGACCCACGGCCGCCGGATGGAGCGCGTGCATTTCGACAATGGGCAATCCGTGCGCGCGACCCACTGGATCGACGCCACCGCCGATATATACCTCGCCCACGCCGTCGGTTGCGCCACGCGAACCGGCCAGGAAGGCGTTGACGTTTATGGCGAACCCGGCGCGCCCGCACAGGACAACGACCGGCTGAACGCCACCACGCTGATTTACCGCGTCACGCCCAAACCACAGGCCGGCATCGAGCCGCTGCCTGCCGATATTCCGGCGACGTGCTGGTGGGCGGGGCAGTTTCCCTGTGCCGCGGTGAACGAATACCCCAACGGCGACCTGAACATCAACATGCTGCCCACCATGGAAGGCGGCGAAAGCTGACGGCTCGGTCCCGCGGCCGCCTATGCCGAATGCCGGCGCCGCGTCGCCGCCCACTGGCATCATTTCCAGTCCACCTTCGCGGAATTTCAAAATTTCGGTCTCAGCTGGATCGCCCCCACCCTCGGCATCCGGGAAACGCGCCGGTTGGTTGCGCGTTATGTGCTCACCGAACACGACCTCGATGCCGGCCTGCGCGGGCAAACCCACGACGACATCATTTGCATCGCCGATCACACCAAGGACACCCACGGCGAGGGCCAGCGGCCGCACGCTTCCGGCGAACTGAACTGGCCCTACGGCGTGCCCTTTCGCTGCCTGCTGCCCCAGGAATTCGACAATCTCGCCGTGGCCTGCCGCGGGGCCGGATTTTCCTCCCTCGCCGCCTCCAGCTGCCGGTTGTCGCGCACGATGATGCAGCTCGGTCAGGCCGCCGGCACCGCGGCGGCGTTGGCCGTTCGGACCGGCGGGCCGCTGGCCGCGGTCAATCCGGCCGATCTGCGCGCCAGTTTGCTCGCACAGCACGTGCAACTGGATTGGCCGATGTCCGCAGACTTGGAAGCTCACCTGCGCAACGAGGACGCATGAAACGCTCGTCGCCGGCATAGGCACTTTGGCGCAGCAGCGCCGGTAGGGTCGGACCGCCGGGCCGACCGCACAATCGACCGCCATGGTCGGACTGGTTCAGGCCCTCCTTCGCCAAGGCTTCGGCGCGGCAGCTTTGGCCTGCATATTCGTGTGCCGATCAGCTCCTGTTTGTCGTCGCGCACAGCCGGCTCGCCGAGCCGTAGCTCGAATGAGCGAAGGCTGGTGGAGCTGAGGGGAATCAAACCCCTGACCTCTTCATTGCGAACGAAGCGCTCTATCAACTGAGCTACAGCCCCAAAACCAAAGGGAGGGAGGTTTTGCGTCATCCGTCGGCGCGAGTAAACATCATTTTTCACACCAATCCGGTTTCGGCCGGGTAAATTTTCGGTTACGCGCCGACTTGGTCCCGGATTTGCTTTGGCACCGCTGTTGCACAGCATTACTGTTGTTGGACGAATCGCCAAACCAACCAAGCCATGAAAAAGACAACCAAGACCACAAAATCCAAGGCGCTCACCCCGGCGAACAAAACCAAGAAAGCGGCTGCCGCCCCGGCCTCCAAGCCCCGCAAGACCACGCCCGCGGTGAAAAAAACCACACCCGCCCCGGTGGTCACCAAAATCACCGCGCAGATTGACGTCGGTTTCGGCAACACCCTCTACCTCCGCGGCGAAGCTCCCGGCCTCAATTGGGAACACGGTGTCCCGATGGACTGCGTCGCCGACGACCAGTGGACCTTCACCCTGCCCGAATCCGTCGGCCCGGTCATCTTCAAGTTCCTGTTGAACGACGAAGTCTGGTGCGCGGGTGACGACTTCACCCTCGCCCCGGGATCCAGCGGCACCTTCAAGCCCGAGTTCTGAGCTCAACCGCCCGCGGCGAAACCCGGGGGTAAGTTTTGGTGCCTTTTCAGGAAAGGTGTGGCCGCGCTTGAGCCTCTGGCGAAAGCGTGGTCTCCTGGTGGCCGCGCTTGGCTGAATCTCGCTCCACGCGGATCGCCCTTGGCTCCAGCGCAGCTGCGACGTTTCTGAAAATGCTTAGGCGCTCCTATTGACCGGTCGGCGCCATGGCGGCGCCCGCCGGTCTCAGTTCGGGATCGGGATTCAGTTCCCACAGCCGTTGCTGCAGCATCGCGGTCGCCGCGTGGCGGTCGGCCAATTGCTCCACCGTGACCACTTCGCAACGCATGCGTACACGGGAAAACGGCTTGGGCAGATAAAACCTATCCCACGCCCGGCGGAAACGCCACGCCGACTCAAAATCCGCGCCGATCAACAGCAGCGGCGTGCGGGTGAGCCGGGCCACGATCAGCGCACCCGGTTTGAATTCGTACACCGGCCCGCGCGGGCCGTCGGGGGTGATGCCCACGTCGTTGCCCGCCCGCAACACCGCAACGAGGGCGTTCGCCGCCTCCCGGCCCAGCGTGTGGCTCGATCCGCGCACCGCCCGCAAACCGATCAGGGCAAAAAACGCCGTCAACCACGCCCCGTCCTGGCTCGCGCTCACCAGCGCATAAACCGGCCGGGGCTGCCGGTAACGGCGAAAGATCTCCGCGGCCAGAAACAACCGGTTGTGCCACAGCACCATCGCCACCGGTTCGTCGCGCTTGGTGTAGTTGCGCAAATCCTCCGCGCTGGTTTCCAGCCGCAGGGACGCACCCCAAAGCCGCAGCAACAGGGCCAGCGGCCACAGCACCACGCGGCGCCAGCCTGTGATCCCGTGCACCGTCGCACCATCGGAAGTTGTCGGTGTTGCAGTCAGTGCCAGCGTTCTTGCCCAAACGCAGCGGCACGCCAAGCGCGAACTCCGCGTGACGGCGCTTGCGGTTGACGAACCGCCCGCCCGCGGTCACGAACCCGCGGCATGTCCGCTGCGTTTCCGCCCTGCCCGCACCTGCCCCCAACCCGCGCGGGGATGGACTGGACGTGCCTGCACCGCTTTCGCGATGGCGGACGCGACGGGGCCTTTTATCTGGCCTGCCTCGAATACGGCCATGCGCTCTGGCTGCGCCAACTGCCCGCCCGCGCCCTCCTCTGCCTCGATCGGGCCATGGGCGCCGATCTGTGCGGCGAAGAACCCGAACTCCAAACCTGGCCGCTCCCCTACGCCGCCATGACGTGGTTCATGCAGCACACGCCTGCCGATGTGTTCATCGGCAACCCCCGCGTGCATTTCCAACACTACGCCGACCGGATGAACGAACCGCGCCGCGAACAACGCCGCTGGCGCGCCTGGGCCTGCTGGGCGCTCGCCCGCGCCGTCAACCCCGCCTGGCCCGCCGATCCCCGCCACCACGTGCACGAACCCAGCGTGGATGATATCGCCGCCGCCCTCGACGGCCACGGCCACCCCGGCGAAACCGCCCTTTGGCAAAAGGTGTTGAAAAACACCCAACGCCGACCCGAGGCCGGACACGCTTATTGAGAATTCCCCATAGAAGTGACGCTACCCCGGCAGGACGGGGCCGCTGGGCCCGCCGACACGCACGCGCGGCGCGTCCGGCCTGCCAGCCCTAGGCTTGGCGAAGGCTGGCGCGGTGGCCTGCCTTCGTTCCGGCATGTGAACTTCGGCACGGCAAGGCGGGACTCGTCTAGACGCGCAGCGTCTGGTTTCACACCCACGCGTGTGGGGGGTGTGGGACCGCCTGACTGTGCCTTGCGACGCGTGGGGCGGGGGGCGGGACTCGAACCTCCGACCTGCGGTTTAGGAAACCGCTGCTCTATCCGGCTGAGCTACCACCGCAAACCAACGCTGGCACCGCTATCTTGCGGAACAATTGCCGACAAGGGCAAAACCACGCTTGACTTGACTCACCCGGATTCTACGTTCCGCCTCCTTTCCCCTTTCGGGGTGGTAGCTCAGCTGGTTAGAGCGTCTGCCTGTCACGCAGAAGGCCGCGGGTTCGAGTCCCGTCCATCCCGCCATTTGAACCTCCGGTTTCCGGGGGTTTTTTGGTTTTGGCGCATGCACTTCCCCGGACTCGAGCCGCGGCCTGCCGGCTGCGCCGGCCCGCGGGTGTCAAACCACACCTGCGGTGTAGACGAGTCCCGTCTTGCCGGGCCGTAGTTCACCAACCGGAACGTAGGCAGGCCATCCCGCCATTTGAACCTCCGATATTTCGGAGGTTTTTTGGTTTTGGGCAGTCTCACGCAAACAGGTTGAACAGGTAGGGACGGACCGCCGGGCCGTCCGTTTACGTATAGCTCGCTGGTCGTGCGCGGCGGTCCCAGCGGTCCCGCCCTACCTCAAAACCGTCACCCTATTATACGAGCCTCCATAGGCCCGGCCTTGGGCCGCAGTGGTGACGAATAACTACCGGTTCAGACCCGGTCGTCGCCGAAGGGGCGGGCGAAGACCATCTTGCCGCCGGCGGTGGGCAGGACGCTGGTGACTTCCACGTTCACACTCTGACCGAGATAGGGACGGCCGCCCTCGACCACCACCATCGATCCGTCGGGGGTGAAGCCGACCGCCTGGCCGTTTTCCTTGCCGGGTTTGACCAATTCCAAGGTCAGGGTTTCGCCCGGAATGAGTTCGGTGCGCAGGGCACGGGCCAGTTCGTTGAGATCGAGGCAGGGCACACCGTGAAACTCCGCCATTTGCGTGAGGTTGTAATCGGTGGTCAGGAGCTTGGCCCGCATCGATTGGGCAAGGAACACCAGCTTGGCGTCGACATCCTCCCGCTTGGTCACCTCGCTCTCGGGAATGCGGATGTCGAGGTGCTTGATGCGGCGCAACTGGTTCAACGCCTCCAAGCCGCGGCGACCGCGGGCCTGTTTCTGCGGGTCGGCCGAGTCGGCCACGGACTGCAGCTCCCGCAACACGAAGCGCGGGATGACGAGCGCCGTGCCGATAAATCCCGTCTCGCACACCCGCGCGATGCGGCCGTCGATCAGCGCGCTCGTGTCCACCACCACCAGCGGCACGTCCACCTCGTGGGGCACGAAGCGCACGTAGGGGATGACGAGGTTGAACTCATCCTTGCCCCGCAGGGCGATGACGGCGCACAGGTAGGTGACGATCACAAAAAGGGCCAGCCGGGCGAGAAAGATGATTTGCTCGTCTCCCCGGTCAAACAGCGGCGAGGTGCCGATGAGGTAGGAGATCAGGGCTCCCACCGCCAGGCCGAACGTGATGGCGGAAAGCCCCCGCAGCGAAAAGCCCTTCAGCAGCATGTCCACCAGCACCACGAGGATACCGATCAACAGACCGACCAACACCGCCACCCACCGGTGGTCATCCCACTCCTGCACCGTGTAACATACCAGCCAGCCGCCGGCGGCACACAACGCGACAAAGACCAGACGGATGGCGAGAAGGGTTTTGTTCATGAACGGGCCTGTTCCACGAAAAGGTAAACCAGCAGCGGCGCGAAAACGAAAATGATCATCACGACATAGATGATCGTGAGCGCCCGCCGGGCTTTTCTCTTTTCAGGTGTGTCGGGGTCCATAAGGTCGGTGACTTGGCATTGAATCCGCTTCCCATGACAACGCAACACTGGCTGGTAAAATCCGAACCCGAGGCCTACGCGTGGGCCGACCTCGTGCGCGACCAGCGCACCGAATGGACCGGCGTGCGCAACTACCAGGCGCGCATCCACCTCAACGCCATGCGCAAGGGCGACCGCGTGTATTTCTACGAAAGCGTCACGACCAAGGCCGTGGTCGGCATCGCCGAGGTCACCCGCCCCGCCGCACCCGATCCCACGGCCAAGGAGCCGGGTTGGGTTTCGGTGGAATTGAAGGCCGTCAAGGCCCTGCCCCGCCCCGTAACTCTGGCCGCGATCAAGGCCGAGCCGGCGTTGGCCAACGTCGCGTTGCTGCGCCAAAGCCGTCTCTCGGTCATGCCGCTTGCCAAGGCGGAATTCGCGCAGATCGAAAGCCTGGCCCGCAAATAGCCCGCCTTACGGTTCAACCGTCGATCCGTCCGGCGGCAACTCGACCAGCACGCGAAAGCCCAGCTCGCGCCGTTTGGTGGTGCGGGGCAGCACCTCGGGTTCGCCCTCCGCCCCGCCCGCAGCCGGCGCCGCCATCGGAGCCGTCGCAGCCTCATCCGGCGCCCACAGCCATTCCGCATGGGGGTCGTTCAGCTGCAGAAAACCGTAGGGCACATCGCCGTTTTCGGCCGCCAAAACGTCATTGCTGGCCAGCGCGTGCTCCCTCGCAGATGGCAACCGCACCGGCTGCCCCAATACCCAGCCCAGCCGCCGGCAGAACTCAACCGCATCATGCCAGGTCACCGAATCCACGGGACGATCGTCACCCGTTTCACGGCTGGGGTTGAAATTCATGACCTGTTCATAAAGCACCTGGCTGACCTCCGTGCGCAGCAGCAGCAATCGCGGTTCTCCCGGCAAAGGCAGCAGACGATCATAGACATCATCCTGCAGCCGCCGCAGCGCGTCACCCAATGATGCCAGATAAACATATTTGCGCCGCAGGTCCCCGACCGCCGCCCGGTGCTTCGGCTGCTCCTGCTCCAACCGGACAAACGCATCCTGCAACCCGGCAATCCGCCGCCCCGCCTCCAGGGTTTGCCGGCCGGACAACAGGCCGGCAATCAGCCGGTCCTGCGCGGCGATCTTTGCCAGCATCGCTTCGGCCAGGACGGTCTGGCGGTGCGACTCCCACTCCTCCACCTTGATGGTCGTAAAAAAACGGCTCCGCGGCCACCGATCGTTCACCTGCTGCTGCAGGCCGATCGCCCGGGCATAGCGCTCGTCGGCCTCCTCGGCCTGCCCTGCCGCTGCCGCCGCTTCCGCGCCCGCGGCAAACAACCCGGCCTCGAGCGACTGCGCAGCACCCTGCAAGGTGTCTTCCTCGGCGCGCACCTGTTTCAGCAAACCCAAGTCGGCGAATTTCGTGCGGGCGTGGGTGCGGTTGAGTTCCTCCAGCTTTTCGCGGGCCTGGGTGTAGGAGGCCAGGGCCGCCACCCAATCGCGGTTTTCCGCTTCCGCCCGGGCCTGCGCCACCGCGGCCATCGCCGTGGCGTGCAAGGGTCCGGCCTGCGCGTCCTCCAATTCACGCGCCAGCTGTGTTTCACGCACCAGATCCTTGAAACGCACTTCGGCCTGGCTGCGATTGATTGTCCGCCGCAGGCCCAGCAGTTCGGTCAGCACGGCGGTCCGCTGCACCGAAGGACCCGGATCACGCAACAATGCCTCTTCCCCCGCCTGCACCTGCGGCCAGAGTGTCTTGGCCCGCAGGGTGTCACGCAGCTCCTGCAACCGTTCCAACCGGACCGACTGGACCGGATCCGGTTTGGCCATGCTGCGCAACAGTTGTTCCTGCAACATAACGGCGCGGGACACCTCCTGTTCCCATCCCGCCGGCGGCGGCCCGTCCGCGGCATAGCGGAAGCGCGCCTCGATCCGTTCCACTTCTCGGATCACCTCCCATTGATTGGCGGTAAATCCGGGCGCCACCACCGCCTCCCGGACCGGCCGGGGTTCGTTCCAATCCAGCCACACAAGCCCGCCCACCAAAAAAACCAGCAGCACCAGCACTCCGGCCCAGACCGGCCGCTCCAAGCCCAGCCAGGTGCGGTTTTCCTTGAACGCCATGAAAGCCCCCGACGTTGCGGTCGCCGGCACAAAAGGCAATGCGTTCCCCGCATTCCTCCGGCCGGAGCCGGGGCCTTGGTCCGCGACAGACCACCCTGCCGTCCGCGAAGGTCTCGACACCGGCAAGGTTTCGCCTTTGCAAGGTGGGATGCTCGAACAAATCACGCTGCTCGCCCCCGGCCTGCTCGGCGCTTCCGTGGCCCGGGCGGTACGCGCCCACGGACTGGCCCGGCGCATCGTGATATGGGCGCGCCGGCCGGAAGTGCGGCTGCAACTCGCCGAACAACCGTGGTGCGATGCGGTGGCGGGCACCCCGGAGGACGCCGTGCAAGGGGCCGGTCTCGTCGTGATCGCCGCCCCGGTCGATCGCATTGTCGAATTGGCCGAACGCATCGCGCCGCAGCTCACGCCCGGCGCCATCGTGACCGATGTCGGCAGCGTCAAGGGCGAGATCTCGCGTCTGGGCCATGCCGCCTTGGGCACCCGCTGTCATTTCGTGGGCTCCCACCCCATGGCCGGCTCCGAAAAAACCGGCTGGGAACACGGGAGCGCGGACCTCTTCCGGCAACGTACCTGCTTTGTGACCCCGCTCACCCAGACCGACCCGCGGGCGGTCGAGGTGGTGGTCAGGTTCTGGCACGATCTCGGCGCCGAAGTCGTCACGGTCGAACCCGACCGGCACGATGAAATCGTCGCGCACATCAGCCACCTGCCGCAGGTGCTGGCCTCCTCGCTCTGCGCGTATCTCCAGCGCAAGGATCCGGCCTGGCGCAACTACGCCGGCGGCGGCCTGCGCGACACCACCCGCATCGCCGGCAGCGATCCGCAGCTCTGGCGCACCATCCTCGAACAAAACCGCGACGAGGTGCTGCGCGCCCTGCGTGAATTTCAGGATGAGTTGCAGGCCTTTCACGCCGCGCTCTCCAACCGCGACTACCTTGAAATCACCGCCCGCATGGAACGTGGCCGCGCCTACCGCCGTGAGTTCCGGCCCTGACGCGGCCCGGCCCGCACGATAACGCCGCCGGCCGCAAAAACGGCTTGGCGCGAAGGCACGGGTTCGCGACGCTGTTCCGTTCCATGAGCCTGCCCGATCCACTGCCCATCCAACCCTTCACGCACCCGGTGCGCGGCGCGGTCCGGCTGCCGGGCTCCAAGAGCATCACCAACCGCGCGCTCATCCTCGGCGCCCTGGCCGACGGCCCGGTGACTTTGCGCAATGCGCTCTTCAGCCGCGACACCCGCATCATGGTCGCCGCCTTGCGGCAGCTCGGTTTCAACGTCGATACCGACGAAGCCGCCCTGACCATCACGATCGAGGGCCGCAATGGAGGGATTCCCCAAGCCGAGGCGTCCATCCACGTCGGCAACGCCGGCACCGCCGCCCGCTTTCTGACCGCCTTTGTCTGCCTGCGCGAAGGCGGGGTGTATCATTTCGATGGCGATGAGGCCATGCGCGCCCGGCCCATCGGCGGGCTGCTGGATGCCTTGGCCACCCAAGGTGCCAAGACGGATTCACTCAGCTTCCCTTTCACCTTGCGCACCGCCGGTCTGCGCGGCGGCAAGGTGTCAATCGACGCATCGGCCAGCTCGCAACTCGTTTCGGCCCTGCTGCTCGTTGCCTCGAAAGCCCGGTCCGCCCTGCGGGTCGAACTCATCGGCGAAACCGTTTCCAAGCCGTTCGTGGCAATCACGGAACGCATGGTGCGGCAGTTCTCCGCCCCGCGGCACGACTACGACGTCGAGGGTGATGCCACCGCGGCCAGCTATTTTGCCGCCCTGCCTCTGACGGTCGGCGGGCAGGTTGAAATCGAAGGGCTCAATCTCGCACCGGATGCCCTGCAGGGCGACGTTGATTTCTGCCGGCTGCTGGAACGGCAAGGCTTGGTCAGGCTGGAACAAAACGTGGTTGGCGCTTCCGGCCGGCGCACCGGATTCACCGCCGATTTCAACGCCATTTCCGACACCTTTCTCACTCTGGCCGCCATCGCCCCCTTGCTCGACGGACCGACCCGGATCACCGGCATCGCCCACACCCGCAAGCAGGAGACCGACCGCGTGGCCGGCATGGCCCGCGAACTCACCAAGCTCGGGCAAAAGGTCATCGAGGAGGAGGATGCCCTGGAAATCCATCCGCAGCCGTTGCAAACCGGGCAGACCATCGAGACCTACCACGACCACCGCTTCGCCATGAGTTTCGGCATCCTCGGCTGCCACGATCTGCACGGTGACGGCCGGCCGTGGCTCGCGATCAAGGATCCGGCCTGCTGCGGCAAAACCTTTCCGCATTTCTTCGACGTGCTCGCCAACCTCCGCCAAGCTTCCCTGCCAGCCTGATGCCCGCCGCACCTTTCATCATCATCGCCATCGACGGCGGGGCCGCCTCGGGCAAATCCTCCTCGTCCAAGATCCTCGCCGAGCGCTTCAACCTGCTGCATGTGGACACCGGCTCGTTCTACCGCCACCTCACGGCCGAGCTGCTCGCGCGCCAGGTGGCTGCCTCCGATCCCGACGCGCTGCAGGCGGCATTGGGCGCGATCCAACTGACCACGCGGCTGGACGGCCGCTCCGCCTGCATGCTGATCGACGGCCGGCCGGCCGGGGATGAAATCCGCGGCGCCGAGGTCAATGCGCACGTTTCCCACTACGCGGCCATCCCCGCCGTCCGCTCGGCCCTCCTCGCCTACCAACGCGGTCAGGTCGACGTCGCACAAGCGCACGGTTTCCGCGGCCTCGTGATGGAAGGCCGCGACATCGGCTCGGTGATTTTTCCCGCGGCCGATTTTCGGTTTTTCCTGCACGCCGATCCGGTCGAGCGCGCGAAGCGTCGCGCCGCCGAGGGCCGGCAGGACTCGATCACCGAACGCGACCGTCTGGACTCCTCGCGCAAAACCTCGCCGCTGACCTGTCCGGTTGGCGCCACCGACATCGACACCACCGACCTGACGCTGGAGCAGGTCGTCAACCGCATGGCCGAAGCCATCGCCACCAAGCTGCCCCCCGCATGAGCAAGGCTTTTCCCCAGGTCGAAATGGAGCCGGTGTACGGTTTCTGCCACTATATCGCCACGGTGATCTACGGCATGTGCTTCCGCGGCGAGATCACCGGGCTGCAACACCTGCCGACCGACGGACCGTTCATGGTGGCAGCCAATCATGCCAGCTTTCTCGACCCGCCGTTCATCGGTTGCCAGGTGCCGCGGCAGATCGCCTATTTTGCCCGCAAGACCCTCTGGAAAGGCGGGCTCGCCTCCTGGTGGCTCGACACCGTGGGCACGATCCCGGTCGATCGCGACGGCGGGCAGGACGTGAGCGCGATCAAGCGCGTACTCAAGTCGCTGAAGGACGGCAAGGGGCTGATCCTTTTCCCCGAGGGCACACGTTCGCCCGACGGCGAGTTGCACCCGCCCAAGTCCGGGGTGGGCCTCATCGCCTGCCGCGCCGGGGTGCCGGTGGTGCCGGCGCGCATTTTCGGCTCGTTCGCCGCCTACGGCAAAAACCGGCCGCTGCGGCTGGGCACCCCCGTTTCCATCGTGTTCGGCGCGCCCCTGTATCCGGACGAATACGACGACCCGACCGCCGGCAAGGCGCGCTATCAGACGGCCAGCTCCCGGATATTCGAGCGCATCACCGCGCTGCGCGCCCCGGAAATCCCGGTGCTCTGAATTTTCCCATGTCCCATCCCGCCGCATCTTGGAACCTCGTTGATCACATCCCGCCGGACGAAGTCATCGTCCAGGGCCACCGCGGCGTGGGCGAACTCGCCGAGGAGAACACCATCGAGGCCTTTGAACTCGCATGGTCGATGCAACTCTGGCCCGAGGCCGACCTGCGCATGACGCGCGACGGCGTGATCGTGCCGTTTCATGATCACAACTTCAACCGGGTGGTACAGGATCTGCCGGCGGCGCTGCGCGACAAAGGCGTCGAGGATGTGACCTTCGCCGAGTTGTCCCGGCTCGATGTCGGCTCGTGGCGCGGCGAGCACTGCCGGGGCCACCATGTCGTGCCCATGCAGTCCATTTTCGAACGCATGCGCGGCCGGCCGGACCGCCATCTCTACATGGACGTCAAGCGGGTGGATTTCGCCCGATTGGCCGAGGAAGTGCGCGGCAACGGCGTCGAGCGTCAGGTGGTGCTCGCTTCCTGCGAAGTCGCCCATCTGCGCACTTGGAAATCGTTGGCACCGGAGGGCGAAACCCTGCTGTGGGTACATGGCAACGAGGCGGAGATCCGCCGCGACCTCGCCCGCTACCGGCAGGATAATTTTTCCGGCATCACCCAACTCCAGTTGCACATCTACCCCAAGGTGACCGACGACGGCTGGGCGCCGCCGACCGACCCGAGTCCGGACGACAATCCGTTCCGGTTGCGCAGCGACTTTCTCCGCGAGGTCGGTGACGAACTGCGGACGCACGGATTGCTTTATCAGGCCTACGTCGTCACCGCAGATGCCGCCGCCTACGCGCGTCTGATGGATCTCGGCCTCATGTCGTTCGCCACCGATCACCCCGTGGATGCCTGGCGCGAAATCCGGCGCTATTACGAACAGCGACGCGCCGCCCCGGTCGCACCGCGCTGATGTCCGCCACCCCATCATCCGCCGGTTCCGATCGCCTCGCCGCGGCGCTTGCCCTGGCGCGCGAAACGAAGGCACTGCTGATCGAGCCGGGCGCACTGCGACACTGTGCGGCGCTGTTCGCGGACCAGTTTCCCGGCAAAAAAGCCCTCGTCGTGGCCGACACCACCACGTTTGCCGTGGCGGGCATCACCGTGCAGGACGCACTCACCGCCGCCGGCCTGACCAATGCCGATCCGGTCATCCTTCCGGCCCAGGGACTGTATGCGGAATACCGCTGGGTCGAAACCCTGCAGGAAAACTTTGGGCGGCACGATGCCGTGCCGGTCGCGGTCGGCTCCGGTACAATCAACGACCTGGTGAAACTGGCCGCGCATCTCGTCGGCCGGCCCTATCTCTGTGTGGCGACCGCGGCCTCGATGGACGGCTACACCGCCTACGGCGCCTCCATCACACGTGACGGTTCGAAACAAACTTTCGCCTGCCCCGCCCCGCAGGCGGTGCTGGCCGATATGGAAATTCTGGCCGCCGCACCGTCCGCGATGACGGCATCCGGCTATGCCGACCTGCAGGCCAAGCTCACCGCCGGCGCCGACTGGATTCTCGCCGATGCACTCGGCGTTGAGCCCATCGATGCCGTGGTCTGGGACATCGTGCAGGCCGATCTCCGCGCTGCGCTGGTCGCTCCCGCCCAAGCCCGCACCGGTGATCCCGCCGCCATCGCGGCGCTGACCGCGGGCCTGATGCTGGGCGGCTTCGCCATGCAGCGCCACCAAACGAGCCGGCCCGCCTCGGGGGCCGAACATCAGTTCAGCCATTTGTGGGACATGGAGCACCTCACGGGTGATGACGGCGCCCCGTCGCACGGTTTCAAGGTCGGTGTCGCCACCCTTGCCGTGGCCGCGCTTTACGAGGCGCTGCTGCGCCGGCCGCTGGAGCAACTCGATGTCGCGGCCTGCGGCGCCGCCTGGCCCGATTGGTCCGTAGCCAGGGATCAAATACGGACGATGTTCGCCGATGCCGATTTTATCACCACTCCCCTGCGCGAGGCGCAGCTCAAGCATCCTTCGCGCGAGGAGCTGCAAACTCAGTTGCAGCAATTGAAAACCCGCTGGCCGCAACTGCGCGACCGCCTGCGGGCCCACCTGCCGCCGGCGACGGAATTGCGCCGCAACCTGGAACTGGTCGGCGCCCCGGTAACGCCGGAGGCCATCGGACTCACGCGAACACGGTTGCGCAATTCCTTCCTCCGCGCCTGCCATATCCGGCGGCGTTTCACCGTGCTTGATCTCGCGGTGCGCACCGGACTGCTGGACGAATGTCTCGCTGAGATTTTTCCCGCCACGCAGGCCTGAACCGGCGCAACGGTTCGCCTTTGACGGCCGTTCATCACGGCGGAAAACCGCTGCGACCAAAAAAATTGTAACTTCGGGAAGTTTGCCGGGTTCTTGCATACGACCTTGGCACAACACGAGGCGACAGTCCGAACCTCCAACGCTCAATGTTCCGCCCCTGCGGACTTCCTCTCATGAATACGTTCCAAAAGTCAGTCGGTATCCTTCTCGTCAGCGCCATCCTTCCATCGGCCCTTTTTGCCGCCGGCCTCGGGATGACACTTGAGCCGCTCGCCGCCCCCCATCCCACAAAAGTCGTCAAGCCCACCTCCATGCCGCGGGAATACCTCGGCGAAACGATCGAGGTGACTTTCGTGATCGATGAGAACGGCCAGCCGCACGACATCAAGATCCTCAGCCACTTCGACCGCGATCTCACCGTCAGCGTGACCAAGGCCATCAAGCAATGGCAGTTCACGCCGGTCGTGAAGAACGGCACGCCGGTCAGGCAGCGCGTGATCCTGCCGGTGGAATTCTCCGCCAGCTGATCGGCGCGCTCCGGCCCATCGGATCCCACCGCAGCCGTCGGCGGCGAATCCTTCGCCCCGGCGGCTTTGCTTTTTCACCGCAAAACTCAGGGCATCAGACGCTCGATTTTCCAGCCTGCGTCCGCCGTCGCCTGATAGCGAAACCGGTCGTGCAGCCGGTTGGGCCGGCCCTGCCAGAATTCGAAGGTTACCGGCGTCACGCGGAAACCGCCCCAGTAATCGGGCAGCGGTATCTCGCCGCGCTGAAACTTCGCCTTCATCTCGGCAAACTTGGTTTCCAGCAGCGACCGCGTGGTGATGACCTTGCTCTGGTGCGAGGCCCAAGCCCCGATCTGGCTGTCCCGCGGCCGCGACAGAAAATACTTCAGCGACTCGGTCGTTGAGATCTTGGCCGCCGTGCCGGTGATGACCACCTGCCGCTCCAACGGCAACCAGGTGAACATGAGCGCCACGCGGTCATTGGCCGCGATGTCGCGCGCCTTCGCGCTTTCGTAATTGGTGTAGAACACCAGCCCGCGCTCATCAAACGCCTTGAGCAACACCGTGCGCAGATTGGGCCGGCCCGAGGCATCCGCGGTGGCCAGCGCCATGGCGTTGGGTTCGAGCACTTCCGTCTCGATGGCCTCGCGCATCCAGTGATCGAATTGCGCAAACGGGTCCGGGTTGAGATCGGCCAGATCAAGCGAACGGGCGGCATAATTGCGGCGCATGTCCTCCAAGTGCATGCGCGGCATGCTGACAGCCCGAAACGTTGACGCAAGCCATGCGCAGACAGGCCGGGCGACAGACGCACCGACCTGCTCACGCGCTCCGGCTCAACCCAATCCGCAGGCGCGGCGCGCGCGCTCCAGCACCTTGCCGGCCGTGGCACGGGCGCGCTCGGCGCCCTGCTGCAGGACGCTGTTCACGTAATCGAGGTTGGCCGCGAGCTCGGCACGCTTGGCGCGGTGCGGGGCGAAATAATTCCAGTAGTGCTCAAACAGCGCCTTCTTCAGGTCGCCGTACCCGAGACCGCCCTCGCGCAGCCGGTGTTCAAAATCCGTCGCCACTTCCGCCGGTGCAACGAGCTTGAGCAATTGGATGGCAAGATTTCTGTCCGCATCGGGCTTGGGTTCCTGCGGCGTGCGGCTGTCCATGACGATGGACATGATTTTTTTGCGCACCGCCTTCTCCTCGCCGAAGAGGTCGATCGTGTTGCCGTAGCTCTTGCTCATCTTCTGGCCGTCGAGCCCGGGCACAGTGGCCACGCTCTCGCGGATTTCCGAATCCGGCACCAC
The DNA here is from genome assembly GCA_019455245.1 of Opitutaceae bacterium. GTDB lineage: Bacteria > Verrucomicrobiota > Verrucomicrobiia > Opitutales > Opitutaceae > Cephaloticoccus. The sequence continues at coordinate 23,757 of JACFMR010000028.1, read as the reverse complement.
GAAGGTCTCGCCGTAGGTCAGGTTGAACTTGATGGCGATGTCGCGCGTCATCTCGACGTGCTGCTTCTGGTCCTTGCCCACCGGCACGACCTGCGAATCGTAGAGCAAAATGTCAGCGGCCATGAGCACCGGGTAGGCAAACAAACCGAAGTTGGGCGAAATGCCCTTCGCGGTCTTGTCCTTGTAGCTGTGGGCGCGCTCCAGCAGGCCCATCGGCGTCAGGGTGCCCAGAATCCAGGTGAGCTCGCAAACTTCGGGCAGATCGCTTTGGCGGAAGAAAACGCTCTTCTGCGGGTCCAGCCCGCAGGCGAGGAAGTCGAGCGCCACATCAAGCGAGTTGCGCCGGCGCTCCGCGGCGTCGAACAGCGACGTCATCGAATGGTAGTCGGCGATGAAATAGTAGGCCTCGCCGCGCTCCTGCAGCTCGATCGCGGGCAGCATCATGCCGAAGTAGTTGCCGATGTGCAGGGTGCCGGAAGGCTGGATGCCGGAAAGGATTCTCATGGTGAAAAACGGGCCGGAGCGGCGGAATGCCAGCCCCGGGACCGGATAGAGAGAACGAGAACGCCGGGGAGAACGAGAAAGATTTTTTCTAGTCCCGGCGCGGAATCACCGCCCGGGCCGCGCGGTCGCGGGCGATCATGCCAGGGGGCAGATAACCGGCAAAGGCCGTGAGCGGCATCACGAGGGCGCGCCGGCCCAGGATCGAGCCGGGATTGAGCACGGCGTTGCAGCCCACCTCGGCCCCGTCGCCGAGGATCGCGCCAAACTTGCGCAGGCCGGTGTCGATCTCGTGGTTTTCCAGACGCACGGTCACCGGCCGCCGGTCGAGGCGAAGATTGGAACACACCACCCCGGCGCCGAGGTGGGCGCGGTTGCCCAGAATCGAATCGCCCACGTAGCTGAAATGCGGGACTTCCACGCCGTCGAGCAGCAGGCAGTTCTTGAATTCACAGGCGTTGCCCAACACGCAACCGGCACCGGCTATGACATTGCCGCGGATATAGGCACCGGGCCGGATCTCGGTGCCGGCGCCGATCCAGGCCGGACCGATGATCGTGGCGTAGGGAGGCAGCTTCACGTCGGGCGCCAAATGCACCGCACCTTCCAGATGCACGCCCGGGGGCACTGTGCGAGCCACCGGCTCAAACCGGACGGCCGCCAGGGCCGGGCCAATGTGCTTCAACCATTCCCACGGCGCCGACTCGGCGGGAAAATGCGCGGCAAAGGTCGCCAGCGAGGGCGGCAGGGTGAACAAATCGACGGCTTGCATGGGCAATGCTCTAGCGAACTTCGGCGATTTTAACAGGGCGATTCTCCGCGATGGAGCGATCCGCCGCGAAAATCACCTCATGCGTCGCCACCGCCTCGGCGAGGCCCGTGAGCGGCATCGTCCGTCCCCCGGACAGCGCGGCGAAAAAGGCGTCGAACTGGGTGCGATAGGGATGATCGGCCACGTCGCCAGAATCGATGGGATGCAGCCCCGTCTCGGTCCAGCTGCTACGGTCATAGCCGGGCGAGTTCACGGCGTATTTCTGATCCAGGATGCTGCCTTCGCTGCCAACGAGGTGAGTGTGGAAATAATACGGCTGATGGCAATCGATCACCGACGCGCACTTCCCCACCCGGCCGTCCTTGAACTTGAGCAAGGTGACGCTCGTCGTCGGGTACTCGTATTTTTGAAAAACCGGATGCGACGACTGCGTGGCGTAGGTCATGACTTCCTCGACCTCGCCGCCCATGCAAAGCAGCAGCGCATCGAGGGCGTGGCAGCCGGCGGACAACAGGCTGGAACCGCCGCCGCGGCGCGTGATGTTCCACCGATACTGGCCGTACCAAGGCCCGGACCCGTGATAATAATCCACCTCGCCGTAGTGCACGCGGCCGCAGCGGCCCGAGTCGAGCATGGCTTTGATCCCGAGAAACATCTCCGACCAGCGGCACTCGAAACAGAGGCAAAATCCCACGCCCGCCGCGCGCACCGCCGACTCGACGCGCCGCAGATCGGCCAGCTCCAGCACCATGGGCTTTTCCAGGATGATGTGCTTGCCCGCCCGCGCCGCCGCGATCGCCTGCGCTGCGTGGTCCCACGGATAGCCGGTGATGGACACCACTTCGATCTCCGGATCCGCCAGCATGGCATCGAGCTCGCGATAAACCTTGATCGGCGAACCGTGCTGCCGCAACAACTCCGCGGCGTTGAGCGGACGCGAGGAATACACCGCGGTCACGCGTCCGCCCGTGCCTTGGTTGATGGCGGCGATGTGCGCCGAGGCCGCCCAGCCATAGCCGATAATGCCGACCGAAAACGTTTTCATGGGGATGCACCGACGCTGCCGGAGGTCTCCGGTGAGGGCAAGTGCGCGCCGCCCTGCAGCTCAACGCCGCCGGTTTTTTTCCAACTGCTCGGCCGCCTCGCGGGTGAAACGCGTCCACGGCAACGCCCGCAGGCGTTCATCGGGGATGGTTTTGCCCGTCAACTCGCACATGCCGTAGGTGCCCTCACGAATGCGTTCCAACGCTGCGTCGATTTCGACCAGCATTCCCTCTTCCAACGCCAGGGCCGCGGCCAGCACGTCGCGTTCGTTGCGGTCGCTCACGGTGTCGGCAAACCCGGCCGTGGACGGCTCGATCTCGGAGATCACCGCGGATTCCTGCTTGTGCTCATCCCGTTCACCGGCCAGCCGACGGCGCAACTGCTGCAAAGTGCGGTAGTGCCAGGCCCACTTCTCGGGAAGGGGTTTTGCATTGTTGGCAGGCATGGGCGCGACGCTTGGTTGGGGTGATGGAAGTCTGCCGCAACCCTACTCCCGGTCCGGTGCTTTCGCTCCGCAACGATTGCCCAAACGTCAGCATAAATTGCCCCCTCCCGGTCCGGGGCAAACTTGCGTCAATCGGGTGTCGGCGCCACAACCTCCGCATGACTCCGTCGCCTCCCGACGTTCCGGCGCAATCCCATCTGGTGCTCGCCGCCGACGGCATCACGGATTGGCGCATCATCATCGCAGCGGATGCGCCGCCTTGGCAAAGCCACGCCGCGGCGGAACTGGCCCATCATCTGCGCGAAATCACCGGGGCCTGCTTCCCCGTCCTGGACGAATCTTCACCGGTCAGTCCCAACGAAATCCACGTGGGGCCAAGCACACGCTGGGACCGGGCAACCACCGGGCTCTCCGCCCTCGGTTCAGAAGGATGCGTTTTGCGCACCGGCCGGCACACCCTGCTCATCGCCGGCAACGGCCCGCGGGGCACGCTTTACGGCGTGGGTCTTTTTCTGGCGCGGCACCTCGGGTGCCGCTGGTTCACGCCGACGGTGAAACGCATTCCCCGGCAACCGCGCCCGACGATCGCCGCCTTGGACGAGGTCCACGAGCCGGCCTTTGAATACCGCGAACCCTATTGTTTCGAGAGCATGGATCCGGACTGGGCCGTCCGCAACCGGTGCAACGGCCACTTCCCGGCCTTCGGCGCGGAGCACGGCGGCGGGCTGCGTTACGCCCTGCCATTCGTGCACACGTTCAATGAATTCGTGCCGGTGGAACGTCACTTCGACACACATCCGGAATATTTTTCCGAGGTCGGGGGACAACGGCTCCGGCACGAGGCCCAGCTTTGTCTTGCGCATCCCGCGGTGTTTGAACTCGTCCTCGCCGGAGTGCGTGAGCGCCTGAGCCACGAGCCCGGACTGCGCATCATCTCCGTCTCGCAAAACGACCGGGGCAATCCCTGCCAGTGCGCCGCGTGCCGGGCGGTGGACGAAGCCGAGGGCAGTTTCAGCGGCAGCCTCATCCGCTTCGTCAACCGCATCGCCGCCGCGATTGAACCCGACCACCCCGACGTCGCCATCGACACCCTGGCCTACCGCTACACGCGCAAGCCGCCGCGCGTCACCCGGCCCCGTGCCAACGTGATCGTGCGGCTCTGCACCATCGAATGCTGTTTCGCCCACCCGCTGGAATCCTGCCGCGAGAAAGTGCTGTTGCGTGACGAAGCCGGCACCGGCGCGACGTTTGTGGAAGACCTGCAGGCGTGGAGCCGGATTTGCGAGCGGCTCTATGTCTGGGATTACGTCACGAACTTCGCGAACTACGTGCTGCCGTTTCCCAATCTCGGGGTACTGGCCGCCAACCTGCGCCTCTTTGCGCGCCACCACGTGAAGGGCGTGTTCGCCCAAGGCGCCAATCCGCCCGGCGGCGGCGGGGAATTTGCCGCGCTGCGGGCCTGGGTGCTGGCGCAGCTCATGTGGGATCCGGCTGCGGATGAATCCGCGCTGATCGACGAATTTCTCACCGGCGTCTATGGACGCGGTGGCCCGGCGATCCGCCGCTATCTCGATGCGTTCAACCGGCTCGTGCGGGACAACCTGCACCTGCACGCCAGCATCTATGACCGGCCCGACAGCGACTACTTGACCCCGGCCCTGCTGGACCTGGCCGATCGCTGCTTTGACGAGGCGGAGCAACTGGCCGCCGACGCGGAGCAACTCGCACGTATCCGCCACGCCCGGTTGCCCGTGCGCTTTGCGCGGATCGCACAGCTGCCGGTCGACGCTCCGGGACGTGAAGCCCTGATCAATGCCTTTCGCGCCGACGCCATGGCCGCCGGCATCACGCAGCTTTCCGAACACATCCCGCTCGCGAGGACGATCGACCACCTGCATCGCGGCGTGCAACTGACCCATTTTGCGCGTTATCCGGGCGGATGGAGTCCATTTGATGAAACCTGGCCGCCCTGAATTAAATCGATCAAAAGAAAACCCCGGCAACCTTTTGGGTTGCCGGGGTTTTCGTAAAATGGAGCGGGCGAAGAGACTCGAACTCTCGACGTCCACCTTGGCAAGGTGGTGCTCTACCAACTGAGCTACACCCGCAGAGCAGGTTGCTAGAACTAGGCGCGGACCGGTCGTCGTCAACGACTATTTTCAAAGATGTTCGAGTCCGAAGACCGCCCCGGACCGGACCGCCTCGGGTGCGGGCAGCAGGTTCATCTGCCCACAGAGCCCGGCGGCTTCCTCCCCCAGCAGATAGCGCAGCAGGGGATACAATTCACGGGTCTGTTCGCGGCGAAAAACCACATGCACCGGCCAGGCCAGCGGATAATTACCCCGCTGCACGTGATAGGCGGTGGGCGGGCAAGCCGGTTCATTGGCAGCCCCCGCCAAGGCGAGCGCCTTGAAGCCCGAGGATTCCGGCCACGGCAGCGGGACCAGCATCATGCTCTCGGCCACGGCCGTCGTTTCCAGCTCCGGTCGCTTGGCGTCGGTCCGGATCGGCAAATCGGCCCGCCAAGGGCGACCCTGCAACACCCGGTGGCGGAAGAGCTCGGGCCCGAGGCATCCGGCCGGTTGGTGCACCCGGGGCAGGATGTTGCGCGCGGCCATTTCGCCGCTCACGCCGAGATCGGCCCAGCGTTTCCATCCCCCGCCCTCGGCTGCGCCAAATACGCCGGCGAGCTTGGGCAGGGACACCTGCTCCAACGGCAGATGGGCCGGCACCAGCACGACCGCCACGTGCCACGCAAAAGGCAGGGTCACGAACGTGGCCTCGGGCGCGGCTTCCCCCGGCGCAAAGCTGATGATCGCCAGATCCGCCCGGCCGGCCTGCAACTCGCGCCAGCCTTCATGACTGCCCGCGAAATCCGTCCCGACCGCCCGTTCCTCGGCGCGGGCCCATGCCGTCAGCGCCGGAGCCAGCACCGGCGCCAGCAGGTCACTGCCGACGATGCGGATTTCCGCGGGCAACACGCTCGCACCGCACACCGCCAGCAAGGCCAGGCATCGGCGCGCGTGCTTCATGACTCAGGCCGTCCGGTCCGGCGGCCCCGGTTCGCGCAGGTCAAGCCGGTCGCGGGGTTGACCTTCCTGCACCGCGGAACCGGTGTGCCGACGCGATTTCTTCTCCCCTTCGCGATAGTAGGTGTAGTTGTGCGTGTAGTAATCGTAATCGGCGCCGGTACCGGTCGGCACCTGGTTGAGCACGACTCCCAGCAACGGGGTCTTGATCGCATCGAGGGTTTGTTGGGCGCGGACCACCATGCTCTGGGGACTGCGCCGGTGCTGGATCAACAGCATGGCGCCGTCCACCACACTCGCGAGCACGGCGGTGTCGCTGACGCCGATGATCGGCGGCGAATCGAACATGACCTTGTCGTAACGCCCGCGCAACGTCGTGAGCAGCTCACGCAGCCGGTTCACGTGCAGCAGGCTGAGTGTAAAACCAGGGGCGGATCCGCTCGGGATGAAATCCAGCCCGGGTGAGATGCCGCGCTGGATGACCTCGTCCAACGAGCGCTGGCCGAGCAACACGTCGGACAGGCCGGGCTCCTTGGCGCGCTTGGCCAGACGATGCTGGACGGGCCGGCGCACGTCGGAATCGATCAGCAACACCCGCTCGCCGGTCGCGCCCATGGTGCGCACCAGCCGGTGCAAGGTGGTGGATTTACCTTCGCCAGGACCGGCGGAAAACAGGATGAGCCCGACGGGCACGCCGGGTTTGAGCGCCAGGTTGAGATTGGTGTGCAGGACCCGGAACGGCTCCTCGGCCGCCGGATCGTCATCCGCATCCCCCTCGGGATCCGGCGCGTGAGGGATCACCGCCAGCACCGGCAGCTTCAGCTTGGTCTCGACATCGGCGACGTTGCGGAAACTGGTGTCGAAATACTCCAGCAGCACGGAGACACCGACGCCCAGGATGAGACCGAAGACGAGGGCGAACGCGAGGTTGAGCGACCAGCTGGGCTTGCTCGGCCGCGTGGCGGGCTCGGCGATGTTGAGAATCTCGATCGTGCGCTTGGGCACCTGATAATCGATGTCGCGCTGGCGCAGGGTCAGTTTGAGCGTGGTCAGCAGACGGGTCTCGTCGTCCAGTTTCTGGGCGGCTTCCTCAAACGGACGCATGCGATCCCGCGCCGACAGGATCTGGTCCACCTTCGCCTGCGAAAGCTGGTGCTTGAGCTCGGCCACGCGTGCCTCGGCCTCCTGGTAGGAAATCTCCAGGGAATCGCCGTAGCCGCGCAACTGGGCGTCGAGCTGTTGCCGGATCTTGGCCCGGTTGTCCACGGCGGCAATCAGGTCGGGGTGGTTCTCGCCGAGGCGGGCCTTGAGCTTGGTGACGTTCTGGTCGGCGACGAGGTAGGCCTGCAGCAGGTTTTGGATGTTGGAATCCTGAATAAGCTCGGAGTTGACGAGGTTCACGCGGTCCTCCGGCGCGATGTTGCGAAAGCGTTCCCAGCGGGTCTTGCGTCCGATGGCATCGACGCTGAGCGCGATGAGCGAATTTTGCATCTGCCGCAGGGTCTCGATCTCCATGTCGGAGTAACGCGAATTGAGGTCAACGCCGGAGATGTTGAGATCCTTGCGCAATTGCTCGACGACATCGCGCTGCCGACTAACCACCTGTTCCTGCGCTTCCAGCTCCTTCTGCAACTGTGCCATGCCCTCGCGTTGCTGTGAGGTGGCGAGGGTGATGCGGTCGTCGGAATAGACGCGGGCGATCTCGTTGGCGATGGCGGCGGCCAGCGCGGCGTCCTGCGCATACACGTTGATGTCGATGAGCGAAGAGCTGCGCTGCGATTCCACCCGCAGCATGCGCGTGGTCAGGTAACGGTAGGTGATGGCGTTGGTCAGCGAACCCGAAGCTCCGAGCGTTTCGGCCAGGCGGGAGTTCAGGTTGAGATTCGCAATGACCGGGTAGAGAATCTTCTCGGACTGCAGAATCTTGAACTGGTCCTGCAGGAAATAAGGGTCGTAGTAGTTCGAGGTCTGGGCCTGGAAAAGCTTCACCTCCCCCTCGGGTTTCTCGACCCGGATCTTGGTCGTGGCGAGATACCAGCGCGGCAGCAGGGCGGTGACGACCAGCGTGGTCAGGAAGACCAGACTGACGATGAGTGCGATGAGCGACTTGCGCAGCCGCAGGACCTGCAGAAAATCGGCGAGAGTGGTGCTGTCCTTGCTGGCGGCCATGGGCAGTCGGGAGCGAACGGGGGGGCCGTGCCCTCAGCAAGCTCTTTGTGCCGGGAGCACCACGTCAGAAGGAAAGCCCCGCACTGAGCCCAAACCGCTCGCGCTGCATCTCACGGTTGGGATCGTCGGAACTCACATCATCGTAATCGAAGGTCACCGAGGCGGTCCAATTCTGGTTGATCAGATACGAGACCGCGAGGCCGAGGCGGGTGGTCTTTTCGTCGACGTTGCTGAAACCGCGCCGGCCCTGCAGGGTCGAGGGTTCGTAGGACAGCGAACCCGAGGCGACGATCAGGCCGGTCAGGGCATGCTGCATGTTGACGAAAAAGCGGTTGACCTTGGTGTCCGTGTAGGTGGCGACGTTCGAGGCCTCCTCCAGGGTGTGGACATAGCCGGCGGTCAGGTAGGAGCGCTCGGCGTAATCGTACTTTGCCGAGAGTTCGATGAACGGCGCGCTGGTGTCGCCTTCGCCGTCGCGTTGACGCCACTCCCCGCCGAAGCGGCCCGAGGCGGTGAGCTTGCGGGCCATGTTGTAGTCGAAGCCGCCGATCAGGAAATCGGAGCTTTTGTCCTTGTTGCCGCCGGACGAGCGGTAGTCGACCGCCTGGTGCCGGTATTCCGCCACCAGCTTGGTCTCGGGTTGGTAATCAAAACTGAGTTCCGCGCCGATGAGGTTCTCCGTGCGGTCGATGCCGGCGCCAAGGGTCGGATTGTCGTAACGGTAGCGCACGGTGCGGGCCTTGAGCACGCCGCCCATTTTCTGGCCGAGGTTGGTGCCGAAGCGGCCGTCGAGCTGGTTGCGCTTGAAGGACTGGTTGGAATTCACAGGCAGGCCGGCCAAGAGCGACTCGGGGTTCTTCGAAATGGTGTAGTTGTCGCTGACATCAAGCGTGGTCGCGGAGGAAAACGCATGTGCCACCCGCGCCTCCAGATTGTGACTGTCCAAGGTCTTGTCGCCCGGGCGGTCGGTAAAATGATCAAGCGTGAGCTTGTAGGAGGCGGACAGGAAGGTCTGGTCCGTCACCGATGAGTTGAACTTAATCCTCGGCGAGAAACTGTAGATCGTGCTGCTGATCTCGTTGTTGGGGGCGCCAAAGATATTGCTGTCGTGCGATATTCCGGCGGTCGCGGAATAGGTGAGTTCCCGACCCTGTTCCTGTTCGGGAATCGGGGCGTAAACCGCACGGCTCGCCGGGACCGCCAAAATTCCCGCAAGCAGGGGTAGAAAACGGAGTAATTTCATAAGCGGTTGAGTGGCGCAGCCTAGGAGGAGGATTCGTGGTTATGCAATTAATTTTCCCGCGGCGGCGGCAAGGCCGGATTGGCCAGCACGTAGAGGTTTTCCGCCAGACGTTGGGGCACCCGCAGGGGAAAATCCGCCGGCATGCGGCCGGTCATCAGTCCGGCATACACCCGGCCCCACTCGCCGAAACGCTGCAAGCCATACTGCCGCCCCGTCGATTCGTCCTCGCGCAGAGCCGCGAGTTCGGAGAAAAACGGCCGGTCCAGGGTTCGCGGGGTGAGCAACAACTGGCCGATCGGTTGCTCAAGGGTGATGGCATAAAAGTCGCGGATCCGGTCCGGTTGGGCCCACACGCGCACATCGCCATACCATGCCACCCCGGCCGGCACATCCGCCATGACACTGAAACGTCGTGCGGTATCACGACGCTCCAACTCCACCCGCATGCCGCTGAACAAGGCCGGATAATACGGCGGGTAGCTGAAATGCAGCCGCCGCGGTTCCAAGGCATCGCGTAGCAAGGGCAGCGCCTGCACGGCCAGCAGCAACGCCGCGCACACCCGGGGCCACGCCGCCATGCGCGCATTGCTGCCCACCAGCACGAAAAAGAAGCCCGTGCCAAAAATGATGATCAACGGGCTCAGGTAGATCGCCGGCAGGCGCGGACTCTCCCCGGAATTGAACATCGCCTGCGCCCCCAGCAGCACGAGCAGCCCCAAAGTAAACAACCAACGCATGCGATCCGTGAGCCCCGAGCGGAATGCATACAGCCAGCCCACGGCAAAAAACGCCACAAACCACATCGCCCCGCCCGCCCAGAGCCCCGCCTGCAGGTTTTCCTGCCACGAGGTCAGCACCTTGTTGGCGAGTTTGTTCAGGTCGATCGCGGGCAAATCGGCCGCCAGCGTCGCACGCACCTTCGCCGGCAACGCCGTGGGATCGCCGTCCTTCAAGGCCACATTCTGCGCCGCCAGCGCAACCGGATGGCCCGTCAGCAGGATGTTCCGCCCCAGCCAGGGTCCGCTGACAACGAGAAACGCCGCCGCCACGATGCCCAACGCCGCCCATCGTTCCAGTCGACGCAGGCGATACGCCAACCGCCCCACCACCACCAGTCCGAGCGCGCCGGCCGAATACTCGGTCAAAAACAACAGTCCGCACCCTGCCCCCAATCCCGCCAGCCAGCCCCATGGCCGGGCCGCGGGATCATCCGTCAAAATCTGCTCCACCCGCCACCAACAGCGAAACACCGCCAAGGTCAGCACCATCAGCAACGGCAGGCCGTTGATCGCCACCACCTCCCGCCAGAGCGGTGCCGCCAGCAACAGGGCCAGCGCCGCCACCCACCCCACCCTTGCATCGAACAAACGCCGGCCGAGATCGTAGGTCTGCCACGCCGCCAGCCAGAACAGCACGAGATTCAGCCCCAGCAATAAATAATCTCCCGCAAACCCGTCCGGCGGCACCGGCGCCCGCGCGAACAGCCCTTCGCGCCACGCGTCCGGCAAAACCCGCAACGCTCCAGCGATCACCACCGAATACATCGGCGCCTCATACAATTCGGGCAAGGGCCGCGCCGCATCGAACCCGCGCCCGCGCGCCTCCAACACCGCCACCGCCTGCGGATAATTGATCTGCGTGGTAAAACCTTCTCCGCGGGCCAGCTGCCGGCCGACATCGGCCTGCAGGAGCGTGGTCTCGTCCGTTGCGCCATGAAACTGCTTCCACGCCACGACCACGGAAAGCGCCAGGGTGCCGAGGAAAAACGCCGCCAGTGTGATGACCCGCGCACCTGCGCCCATCTCCAGCCAGTGAATGAACTCCTGCAGCGTGCGGGGCCGTTTCATGCGTGGAAAGTCACCGCCGGATTTGGACAGCGCGGCGGGTTCATCAATCCATCACATCCAACTCGGGCCATTGCGCGAGCTTGCGGTGTAGGGTGCGGCGGCTGATGCCCATCAATTCCGCCGCCTTCGTACGGTTGCCCCGCACCTTGATCAGGGCCTCGCGCAGCAGCCGCTTTTCGTTTTCCTCGACCGAGAGCGGATTGCTCACCGGCAAGGCAGCCGTACCGCCCGCACTGTCACCGCCGGGGGTCACGCCGCCACGAAATTTCAGGTCGAGATCGTATTCCGACAGCGTGCCGCCCCGGTGCAGCACCACGGCGTTTTCGCAGAAATTGCGCAGTTCGCGGATGTTCCCCGGCCACGGGTAGCGTTGCAGCGTGTGCACTGCGCCCGGTTCCAAGGTGAGCACCGGCAGCTTGTTCTCGGCGGCAAAAACCTTCAGGTAATGCGCCAGCAGCAGCGGGATGTCCTCCGGGCGGTCGCGCAACGGCGGCATGAGGATGCGCACAACATTGAGCCGGAAAAACAGGTCTTCGCGGAACTTTCCGTCCTTCACCATCTGCTCGAGATTGCGGTTGGTCGCCGCCACCAGCCGCACGTCGAGCTCGATCGGCTTGGAGCCGCCCACGCGCTCGATCGCCTTCGTTTCCAAAAATCGCAGCAGCTTCACCTGCGTGGAGGCGGAGATTTCGCCAATCTCGTCGAGAAACAGCGTGCCGCCGTCGGCCGACTCAAAGCGGCCGATGCGCCGTTCGTTCGCCCCCGTGAACGCCCCGCGCTCGTGGCCGAACAATTCGCTCTCGAGCAGGTTTTCCGAGAGCGCCGCGCAATGCACCGCGATGAACGCCCCGCGCGCCCGCGGGCTCACCTGATGGATCGCCTGCGCCACCAGCTCCTTGCCCGTGCCGGATTCGCCTTCGACCAGAATCGTGGTCCGGGCCGGCGCCACCAGTTTCACCCGGTCGATCACCTCCTGCAGCTTGGGCGAGTTGCCGATGATGTGGTCGAAATTGAACTTTTCGTCCAGCCGCTCGTGCAGCTGCTTGACCTCGACTTCCAGCGTACGGGTTTTGAGCGCGCGCTGGATCAGCACCTCCAGCCGCTCGATGTTCACCGGCTTGGTCAGAAAATCCACCGCCCCGCGCTTCATCGCCTCCACCGCCGACTCGATGTTACCATAGGCGGTCATCATCAGCACCGCCGGGCGGTTGGAGAGCAGCAGCGCCTTGTCGATCACCTTGAGCCCGGATTTGCCAGGCATGCGCAGGTCGGTCACGATCACATCGAACGGCTGCGCGTCCATCAGATTGAACGCCTCGTCGGCATTGGCGGCCAGCGACACGTCGTAGTTGTCCTCCAGCGCCTGCTGGAGACCCTCACGCGTGTGCTTTTCGTCGTCGACGATGAGAACGCTCGGCACCATGCCCCCAAGTCAGTCGCGCAACCCCAACCGGTCAATGGGAAAGAATGACACAGTGTGGGCCGTTTTCCTCGGTGCAGAAAATTGATCGGTCGTCTCGGCCAACCATCAAGGCACCGGCTCGACCAGACGCTGGGCGGCGAGGGCCAGATCATTGAACATGAGTCGCGGGCTGGACTATAACTCAGTGCGATGACCGGCGTCGCCAAAATGCCAACACGAGTGCGAAAACCCCGGCCAGTGCGGCATAAGTTGTTGGTTCGGGGATGGAGGAAAGAACAACGAGCATCGGACCGCTTCCACTTTCGGCCGAATACAGGCTTCCGGATGTGTCCCGCGAGGTCGACAGCACAAAGGTACTGAAGCTCCTGCCCGCGTTCAGATCTGCCTGCACATACGTGGCAACGTCGTAGTTGTAATAGTTGCCTGCGGCAGCACTCCCTCCGATGTCGGAATTGTAAATTTGGAAACCTCCCGGTTGTGACTTGGCCGCGGGCCCCAATCCATCAGCTACCACATCCCCGGTTAAAATCATGCTGCCCGTGTCCAACCAGCCAATGGAAGCAGACCCATAGTAATACCAGGTGCTGAATCCGTTGGAGCGCACGGTCAGCGTGGCCGAATACAATTCGCCACCCGCCAGAGCGGAAATGGGGAGCATGAAGATGCCTACCGTGTATTGGGTGTCTGAAGGAGTGCCCGAGTAAAAGGTGCTGCCTGCCCCAACTGTGTTCGCTCCGACCCCGGTGTAGGTGTCACCGGCATAACGGGAATTCCAGCTATACTGGGCATCTCCCGCTGCCGGTGTGTAAAAAGTCGAGGTGTAGCCCTGAGCTTGCACAAGGTTGAAGCATGTGATCGCGATCAGAGTTGCGGCAAACCGACGCAGAATGCGTTTCATGTTGGAGGGTTCGAAGCACCTGTCCATCGGGTGCTTGGATTGTGCATCAATCATACCCTAAACCGTCCCGATCAGCTCCTCACTTATTGTTACCCATGAAAAATTAGCGCAACATAGTGCGTCGATTATCGAAACTGCAAAGTATGCTGGGAAGCAGCGCCAAAAGCGCTCTTCAGCTCCCTTCCGACGATGGCTTGAGATGAGGAATGGGAGTGATCCAAGCCACGGGCGTGGTTGGGTGGTTATTCGCGGTTGCTGGCATCTTTGCTGCAAGCAAGGCCGGCTGAAACCACAATCAGTGCTCGGTGCGTACCGGCGACGGCTCAACCAGACGCTGGGCGGCGAGGGCCAGATCGCTGAGCATCAAACTCGGCGGCGGCGTGGCATCGACCAAGGCGAGAAAACGCTCGCGGCGCTGACGCAGCAAAGCACGCACGCCGTCCACTTGGGTCGCGTCCAAACCGAGCTCGCGGCGCAGCCAGTCGAGCTTGAGGTCAACCACCACCATGTTGAGCACGTTGTAAGACGGGCGATGCTGCAAATTCAGGATCTCATCGGTGGTGAGCGGAGGGGCGGGTTCGACCTGATTGCGACCGATTTGCCGCTGCTCCAAGCGGAGCCGGGCCGCGACATATGCTTCGCGCTGCGCCGGGGTCAGCATGGCGTTCAACGCCGCATCGAACTCCTGCTCAATGGCGGCCAGCTGGGCCCGGTAGGCTTCGATCTGCGGTCCGATTTCGGCGATGGCTTGGGTCAATTCGGCGCGGTTGACCACCGGCCGCAGCTTGATGAGGGGAAATTGTTGGGTCGCCGGCACGAGTCGGGTCGCGGGTGTCGTGAGCTCGGCCATGAGTCGGGCCGGAGGCGGCGGAACCGGGCGCTGCCGTTCGATCCAGATGCCGGCCACCACACCGGCGCCCAGCACGGCGATGATCAGCAGGAAAACCAACAGGCGCTGTTTCATGGCAGATGCACCAATTGCTGGCTCTCACGGGCGATCGCCTGCCAGTCGGCCAGGTTGCGCTCAGTCTCCGCCTGCGCGCGCTGGGTGTGCACCACGACGACGACCGCCAGGCAAACCGCGGCCGCGACGGCGCTGAAGGCAAAGTGACCGAGCAGGACGTCGCCCGCAGCCGGCCGGGCGGCACGCAGCACCCGCGCGGCCAAGCCGGGACGCAGCCGGCCGGCGGCATGGTCGTGCAGCAGGTTCCAAGAGTGAGTGTCAGGTTTCATGAGCAGGATGGTAAAACTGGCGCAATTTTTCGCGGGCGCGGTGCAAGCGGGCCTTGACCGCGGAAATGCTGATGCCCGCCGACTCGGCCATCTCGGCCTGGCTGGCGCCCTGCTCGGCCAAGGCCAGCAGCGCGCGATCCTTGGCCGGGAGTTTTTGCAAGGCGTGACGCAGGGCATCGATCTCGGCCCGGTCCACCACGGGCGGCGGTTCGGCGATCTCCTCGTGTTCGGAAGCAAAGGGCAGGAAAATCCGGCGCAGTTTCTGCCGGCGCAGGTGATCGATGCAGGTGTTGCGCGCCAGCCGGAACAGCCAGGCCTCGAACTGCCGGGCATCCTGCAGGCGGGCCAGGCCGCGGATCATCTTGATGAACACCGTCTGCGTGAGGTCGTCCACCGCGTCGGACCGGCCGGTCAGCGCATAGACAAACCCCGCCATCCGTCGTTGGTAGGCGGTGATGAGCGCGGACTGGGCGG
Source organism: Opitutaceae bacterium (assembly GCA_019455245.1). Lineage (GTDB taxonomy): Bacteria > Verrucomicrobiota > Verrucomicrobiia > Opitutales > Opitutaceae > Cephaloticoccus. Next base: position 8,679 of record JACFMR010000028.1, on the reverse strand, counting down.
ACTCGTCGCCCTGCTGCGCGCGGCGCACCAGTTCGGTTGGTGCGGAAGGTTCGGTATGATCCATGCGGTGACATTGCTGTGAGCTGCCTGACGCAGTTCACGTCCGGAAGTTGCGCGAAATCCGTGCAGCCGAGGAGGAAACCGAGTCCGGCCAACGCGTCAACCCCGGCCGGCGCGGCCGCGCGAAAGCAAATACGCCGGCTTGCCCGGCCGGGGTTTTCATTTTCACTGCCACTCAACCCGTTTCCATGCCTGCCCCGCGCCCCCCACTGATTTGCCTGATCTGCCTGTTGCTGCTTCCGACCGGTCACGCCACGACCTCAGGCGAGGACATTCCGCTGACCATCGCGGTGCGCTCCATGGTGGACCGCCCGTTTCAGGGCTTCCGCAAGGCCCCGCTCAAGGAGCACGGCAAGCTCTACCACATCGGCTACATCCAGGAAACGCTGCAGGATGTGAAACTGGTGCGTCCGGTCGATGAAGGCATGCTCCGCCATCATCTGGGCGTCGAACTCGCCAAGCGCGGCTTTCGCGAGATCACCGGCGAGGAGTCGCCCGACATCATCCTGACCGTGCATTACGGCCGCGGCCTGCTGCACAACCCCTACCTCGACGACACGATCGTCAACGAAAACACCAATCCGCCCACCGTCACCATCATTGGCGGCATCCCGACCCAGCTGATGCGGCAGAAGGAGCACAATTTCGAAATGAAGCTGCAGAACGCAAATTTCGAAAAACTCTTCATCCGGATCACGGCGTGGGCCAACCCCGCCAAGCAGGATCCGCCCAAGCCCGGCAAGAAATTCAAGCCCAAGGCGCTCTGGAAAACCACCATCGTGATCGACGATCCCGCCGGCCGCGACCTCAACCACTTCATGGAGAAAATGCTCGCCGCCGGCGCCAAGTATTTCGACCGCGAAATCGAAGAGGAAGAAGCCCTCATCCGGACCGATCTGCCCGAAGGCCACGTCAAGCTGGGCGACGCCAAGGTCGTGAACGACGACGAGAAGCGCTGACCGGCCCGCTCGCTCGCATCATTGCAACGCGAGCAATTTTTCCGCCGCCGCCAGGCCGGACAGGGCCGCGCCCTCGATCCGCGCTCCGGCAAAGGCATCACCCGCGATGATCAATGGCGGCAAGTCCGACAGCACCAGCGCGCCGCAATCGTCGATCCGCTCCGGCCGGCTGTAACGCCAGCCATGCATCTGCTGTTGCCGCACCCGCCCGCCCAGCCACGGCGCGGCCGCGGCCAGCAATTCCCGGGCGGTCTCCTCCCGCGGCCGGTCCCAGTTCGTCAGGCTGTACTCGGCGGACGCATGAATCGTCAGCGCCGGTTCAACGGAAATTCCCTTCTGCTGATTGTCCCCGATCCACGCTATCGGTCCGTCCGTCAGCGCCACACCGCCCGGCGGCGGCACGTTGGACCGTGCATCCAGCGTCACCATCACGACCAGACAGCGCTCGTAGGTGATGGCCGCGAGCCGGGCGCGCAGCGCGGCCTCCATTTTCACCCCGCCGGCATCCAGCAACGCCAGCGATTGCGGCACCGGTGCGGTCAAAATCAAGGCATGTGCCAACAGCGTCTCGTTCGCGGCCGTGGACAGGTTCCAAAACCCATCCTGTTGGCGCAGTGCCGTCACCTGCGTCTGCAATCGCACGTCGAGGCCTTGCGCGAGTGACTTGGCCAACGCGGTCATGCCCGGCTGTCCCCGCCACCGCGGATGTCCGTCGGCTTCGCCGGTGAATCCGCGGCACCATTCCACCGCCACGCCTTCCTCGCTCCACCGGTCAACCAACGCGCGCCAGCGCGGCGAGCGTGCCGTCAAAAACTGGGCGCCATGATCAAACACCGCGCCCTCGGCCCGGCGCGTCGCCAAACGGCCGCCCACGCCACGACCCTTGTCCAACACCACAACTTGACGCCCCACCTGCTGCAAAGCCGCGGCCGCGTTCAACCCCGCCATGCCCGCGCCCAGCACCATGATGTCGTGAACCGAGGGGGTTGTCAGATTTGCCACGCCGCAGCGTGCGCGATGGGCGCTCTTTCGCAACCGGCGTTCCACGATTGATCGCGGCATACATCCATTCGGCGTGCCCAAGCGTAATGGTTTGTGTGCTCCGCCACCTCACCCTGTTCAGCCTTACCTTCATCTCCCCTTTTCTCATGGCCGCCCCGGAAGCGTTTGCGCCCACCGCCGTCGACACCTTTGAAGTCAAAACCCTGCCGGCCGGCATGCTGCTCGAAGCCGAGGGCACGGGTGACTATTTTCGCGCCAACAACGGCCTGTTCGGCCGCCTGTTCCGCTACCTTTCCGGTCACGACATCGCCATGACCACCCCGGTCGAGGCGCGCATCGAACCCGCCGCGATGTATTTCTGGGTCGCCCCCGCAGAACAGGCCAAGGCCCGCGGCGACAAGGATGGCGTGCGGGGCATCACCCGCCCGGCTCAAACCGTCGCCAGCCTGGGCGCGCGCGGCGGCTACAGCCGCGAAAACTTCAACGCCACGCGGGAGCGCCTGCTGGCTTGGATCGAGACCCAAAGTGACCTCAAGGCCATCGGTCCTGCCTACGCGGTGTTTTGGCACGGCCCGTTCGTGCCGTGGTTCGCCAAGCGTTACGAGGTGCACGTGCCGATCGCACGCACCCAACCCTGAGGATTTGTCGCGTCATCCGTCGGGTTGCGATTGCACGCCCCCGACCAAATCCATGGACTGGCCGGCAATGTCCGCCACCGTCTCCCTTTTCGATCGCAACGAACTGCGTGCCTTCCTGCTGCGCGCCCTTGAGGCCAAGCTGGATCCCATCCTCGCCCACGCGCGACCCGACGGGCGCTGCGGCACCGACCCGTGGATTGTGCGCGATCAGGATGTGATGCTCACGCTGACCCTGCTCTACCGGTGCAAGGACGGGCCGCATCACCGCGACACCAAACTGCGTGAGCACATCGCCGCCGCCGGCCGCTACCTGCGCGCCCGGCAGGACGAAAAGGGCATGTGGCCGTTCGACAAAAAGGACGGTTCCAACTGGGGCCAGATCTACATGCCGTGGACCTACCTGCGCTGGATCATCACCTACGATCTGATGCAGCACGAACTCTCCCCCGGCGACCGCCAGCTCTGGGCCGAGGGCCTGCAACTCGGCTACGCCGGCATCGCCGAAACCGAACTCACCTCGCGCAGCAACATCTATCCCGGCCCGCTGCCCGGCCGCCCGCCGCTCGCGCCCGGTGAGGTCCGGCCGTGGATCCACAACATTCCCGCGCACCACGCCACCGGCCTGTTTTTGGCCGGCCGGCTGTTCAACCGCCCCGAATGGCAGCAGCAGGCCCGCGACTACATGCAGATGGTCATCGCCGAACAGTCGGAACACGGCTGGTGGACCGAGCACAGCGGACCAGTGGTGATGTACAACCGCGTCTATCTTGAGGCGCTCGGGATTTATTACGGATTGAGCGGTGACGAAGCCGTGCTCCCGGCCTTGGAACGCGGCAACCGTTATCACCTCAATTACACCTACCCCAACGGCGCCCAGATCGAGACCGTTGACGAGCGCAACCCCTACCCGCCGCTCAAGGTGGTGCAGACCGAAGACGGCACCGTGCGCTACGAGCCCCCGCATGTTCCCATTCATCCCGGGCTTTATTTCAGCGATGCTGGCTGCGCGCTTCTCCGCCACCAACTCGCGCACCTGATGGCGCGCGACCCCGCCGAAATCGAGGGCGCGGAATTGCTCTACCTCTTTCTCCCCGAGGCCAACCGCTCCAACCCCTGCCTGACCGCGCCGGACCAACGCTTCCGTATGGGCGCCGACGCCCTCATCGCGCGGGAAGATCCGTGGCTCGTCAGCCTTTCCGCCTACTGCTGCCCGCGCACACCCAACCGCTTCATCCAGGACCGGCAGAACTTGATCAGCATTTATCACCGCGACGCCGGTCTGATCATCGGCGGCGGCAACACCAAGCTGCAGCCGCGCTGGAGCACGCTCGCGGTCGGTGATGTCGACCTGCTCAGCCCGATCGGCGCCAAGCGCGATACCAATCTCGCGCCCGAGGTGGCGGTTGCTTACGCCCCGGACGCCGCCCGCATCCGCGAAACCGGCGACAAACGCTGGACGCTGGAAGTCGATGCCGCCGGCGATGCCATTGCGTGGGAGTTTGCCGTGCTCTCCGACCAAACCCTGCAAATGACCGTGCGCCTCCTGCAGCCCGCGCCCGACGGTCGTGCCGTGACCTCACACCTCACCTTCATCCCGTATTTGGCCAGCCCCGTGACCTTCGCCGATGGCAGCACCCGTCATTTGACGGCGGAAGCGTGGTCTCAATCCGGCGGTGGCACGGTCGCGCATCATCGCTGGCAGCTCACCACGCCGCAATCGGCGACCGTCAGCTGGCCCGTGCTGCCGCACAATCCTTACACCGAAGACGGTCACGCCGCGCATCCGGAAGGCCGTCTGGTCGTGGCCCTGACGCTAGACTCCGTCCAGTCGAGCCACGAGCTGAACCTGACCGTCGGCTGATTCAACGCCCTGCGGCGGCCGTTCGCTGGCCGAGGTAACGATCGATGCCCTGCGCCGCCCGCCGGGCATCACGGATGGCGTGCGCCACCAGGCTCGGGCCGCGCACCGAATCGCCGCCCGCGAACACGCCGGGCAGATTCGTCATCTGATTTTCATCCACCACGATCCCGCCCCACGCATTGGTGGCGATGGCGGCGAACTCACTGTCTTCCGGAAACGCCACCGGATCGAAGCCATAGGCGACGAGCACCACGTCCGCCGGCACCTCGAAGGCCGAACCCGGCACCGCCCGCGGCCGGCGACGCCCGGAGGCATCGGGCTCGCCCAGCTCCATGCGCTCACAACGCACCACGCACACCGCTCCATCGTCTCCGCCGACGATCTCGATCGGGTTGGTGAGGAATTGAAATTCCGCCCCTTCCTCCAAGGCGTTTTCGTATTCCTTGCGGCTGCCCGGCATATTCGCGAGGTCGCGCCGGTAAAGACAAACCGCCGATTTCGCCCCGGCCCGCACCGCCGTGCGCAGGCAATCCATCGCGGTGTCGCCCCCGCCCAGCACGGCGACGCGCCGGCCCGCCACGTCCACCGGCACGAGGTCGTTCAGCGGCGAATCCACGTTGTGCGCGATCAGAAAAGGCAATGCCGCGGTCACGCCCCGGAGCTCCTCCCCGGGCACGCCCGCCGGCTTCGGCTTTTGCGCGCCGTGACCGAGAAAGACCGCATCAAAATCCCGCCGCAGATCCGCCAAGGGCACGTCCCGTCCGATCTGCACGCCGAGCACAAACTCGATGCCGCGCCGGCTCAGCAGCTCGATGCGTCGGTCGACCAGATGCTTTTCCAATTTGAAGGCCGGGATGCCGTTCACCAGCAGTCCGCCCGGGATCAGCTGCGCTTCAAACACCGTGACGCGGTAGCCCAGACCCGCCAGTTCATCGGCACAGGCCAGACCGCCCGGACCGGAGCCGATCACCGCGGCGCTCAAACCGTTCGCCGGCGCGGCATACGCCTCCACCGCACCGTGCCGAAACGCGTATTCGTTGATGAAGCGCTCGATCGCACCGATCGCCACGGGCTCGCCCCGCGTGTTCAGCATGCACGAGCCCTCGCACAGCCGCTCCTGCGGACACACCCGCGCGCAAATCTCGGGCAGATTGCTCGTGCTGCGGGAAATCGCCGCCGCGCCCAGAAAATCACCGGCCGCCACCAAGGCCATCCATTCGGGAATCCGGTTGGACAGCGGACAGCCCTGCCGACACAGCGCCTCGGGACACTGGATACAGCGGCTCGCCTGCGCGCGCACCTCGGCCTCGTCGTAACTGCCATAGACCTCGTGAAAATTGTGCACACGCTCCGCCCCCGGCCGTTTGGCCGGCATTTCCCGGCCGATCAGACACCACGCGTATTTCGTGCCGGCTGGAACTGGAGGGGTTGGGGACATGACATGGCGTGACGCCGCCGTCACGCTGGGCTGAGGTTGACAGCTTAATCTCATGCCCGCCGGCCCGCTCTGCGCTTTTTGCAAATCGGTCCGCAATTTTTGCAGCAAGCCGCCGGCCGGCGATCTCCTCCCCCTAAAAACCAAGAGGGCCGTCTACCCCTAGACGGCCCTCCCTAACACCAAGCAAACCTAACTACACGGGGAAAGACGCGGGCCGAGGCGGTTTCGTTCAAAAAATCCGCGCATAATTTTTCTCCCCTATTGATGATTACAAAAAGAAGAGACGATCCGAAGCGTGAAGGTAGGGCGCGACCGCTGGGCGCGCCGCTAGTGCGTTTCGGCGGGCCCGGCGGTCCCGCCCTACCAAGGCTGCGTCACTTTTATGGGGAATTTCCAATAAAATCGCGCCATTCAGCTCCGCAACCAGGCGGCCAGCCACGGCGACAAACCCAGCAGCAGCATGCCCAATCCGAGCAGTCCGCCTCGGCGCAGGTCAAAATCCCGGGCGATCCGCGGCCACGAGAACCGGAAGACCCACCGCCCGAACCAGAGATCAAACCCCAGCATCAACCCGGTCCAAGCTGCACCCACCGCCAGCAATTCACCGCGCCCGGTCGGGGTGAGCGGAAATTTTTCAACCAAGCCCCGCACCGCCAGCCGGGCCGTTTCGCGCCAACGCTCGTCGCCGGTCAGCCGCCAACCGGTCGCGAAATTGTGCACGAAGCGCGCCTGCGTCACCAACGTACGCCGCCGGTCGGCAGCGTGTCGGGTCGCGGGTTCCCGCGCGCTATTTCGCCCCATCGATGATCCTGATCATGGTCACCTCGACCTCATCGGCGATGACCTTGAGTTCCGCCGATTCGGACAGCAAAGCCAACATCGCCGCCGGTCGGATCATGCCGATCCACGTCCGCCCTTCCTTTTCATAAACCGAAATGCGGCAGGGCAGCGCGACATTCATCGCCCGGTCCAGCGAGAGCACCTTGTTGGCCTGCGCCGGATTGCAGACCTCGAGCACAAAGCATTCCTCCGTTTGCGGAAAGCCCTTCGAGGTGAGCGTTTCCTTGAGGTTGTAAACGTGCAGCGTGCCGAAACCGTGCTGCTTCGCCACCGCCTGCACATCCGCCGCCGCCTGGGCGGCGCTCTTCCCGGTCATCACATCGTATCTCATGGGGAAAGGATAAACCCGTCCGCGCCGGGCACAAGCGGCGAGTGTGTAACTTCGGCCCCCATTTTTGTTTTCGCCTTGCACGCCGGAATGCCCCCGCGAATACAACCCGCCGTGCAATCCACCGAGGCCCGCGCCGCCACCCGGCGCTACATCGACACCCACTGGACGGAAACCTTCCGCCACGCACACGAGGATACCGCGGACGAAATCGGTCTGCCTCATCCGCACACCGTGCCGTCCACCGACCCGAGCATGTGGCTGTTCTTTTACTGGGACGTCTATTTCACCAACCTCGGTCTCCTGCGCTCCGGCCACGTCGAACAGGCCCGGCACAACGCCGACAACATTCTCTCGCTGATCGAACGCTTCGGCTACGTGCCCAACATGACGGTGCGCATCGCGCTCAACCGCACCCAAATTCCGCTCTCCGCCGTGATTTGCCGCGATGTCCATGCCGCCACCGGCGACGACGCCTGGCTCGCCCGCGCCCTGCCGCTGCTCGAACACGAATACACCTTCTGGATGGCCCAGCGGCTTGCGCCCAACGGCCTCAACCGCGCCGGCACCCACGCCGATCCCCACACCATCGACGCCTTCGCCAAGGTCATCGCCCACCGGCTGCGCGACCTGCCGGACGAACCCATCGCCCGCCGCCGTTACCTGCAGCACAAACTGGCCGAATGCGAAGTCTGGGATTTCACCCCGCGCTTCGATCAGCGCTGCATGGACTTCAACCCGGTCGACACCAACGCCGCGCTGTTTCACTTCGAGCAAACCGTGGCCGGTTTTCACGCCCACCTGGGCCATGCCACCGCCGCCGCCCGGTGGCAGGAACGCGCCGCGGCGCGCCGCGAACTCATCGATCGTTATCTCTGGGACGAAACGGCGGGATTCTATTTCGATTACGATTGGGTGAACCGCCGCCGCGGCCCCGTTGTATCCAGCGCCGCGTGGTTTGCGTTGTGGACCGGACTTTGCAGCGAAGCGCAGGCCGCGCGCCTGGTCGCCAACCTGCCGCTGCTGGAACGCGACCACGGTCTGATCGCCTGCCGCGAAGGCAGCAATGCCTCCGCCAACACCTTTCAGTGGGACGCCCCCAACGCCTGGCCGCCGCTGCAATGCGCCGCCATCATGGGCTTGCAGCGCTACGGTTATCACGCCGAGGCCCACCGCCTCGCCGAAAAATACGTGCACACCTGCGCCCGCAATTTCGCCGCCACCGGCCAGCTCTGGGAAAAATACAACGGCGTGACCGGCGGCATCGACGTCGCCGACGAATACCGCATGCCCCCCATGCTTGGCTGGACCGCCGGCATCTTCCTCTATGCGGAGGAAGTGCTGGCGAGCAGCCAATGACCGATCGCCCCCAAGGCATTGGTTGAATTGATGTAGCTGCGCTTGAGCCCACCGGGCCAAGCGTGGCCACAGTGAAGACATTCTGCTGGCCAGCAGAATCGCCAAGCTCCAACGCAGCTACCGTTTCCCATCAACCGCACTAACCCGGATATTGCATGAAGGCGGTGTTGCGGCACGGAGGGGCGGTCGGAAGC
>JACFMR010000064.1 GCA_019455245.1 Opitutaceae bacterium | reverse complement strand
CATCCATTCCGGAGTATCCGACCCGCTACATCTATTACAACACGGAGTGGCTCGGTGGTGCGGTGATTGAGAACGTGATCGGATTGTTCAACGACAAGCTGCTTTTGTCGGCCGCCCTGCGCTTCAACTACGACAATCGCTCCAGCCACACGGCCTGGCGCACACCTCAGAACCAAGATCCGGGTGGCACGTATGTGGGTAATCCGACCCCGACAAACATCAACGAGAAGGTAACGAAACGTTTTGGCGTGGTCTACAAACCCACCGACAAGATGTCGATCTATGCGGGATCGACGGAAGCGTTTCTCGCGGTCGGTGCGATCTTCAAGGCCGATGGCAGCCGCTTGTCGCCTGAAACCGGCAAGAACGAAGAGGTCGGAGTGAAGCTGGATCTGTTCGAGGCGCTGGGCGGCAACTTCACCTTCACCGGCGCGCTCTTTCGGGTCAACGTGGTGAACAAGTGGCGCGGAGATCCGAACAACGTTGGCTTCTTCATCCAGGACGGAGCGCAGAAGAACCAGGGCGTCGACATGCAACTGTCCTACACCAGTCAAAAACTCTCCGTCATCGCCGGCTACTACAAGGGCGACGGCCCCGTCGACAAACTGACAGGGCAACGGGCCGTGGTTGTCCCCGATCTGACATGGAACCTGTGGATGAAATACAATATCACGGACAAATTGAGTGTGGGAGGTGGGGTCAAGCACACGGGAGACACCATCTCCAATAATCGATTGTTGACGACAGACCCTTACACGACTGGCGATCTTTTCGTCAGCTATTCGATGCCCATGGCCAACGGACAAATGCGCTACCGACTGGGTGTCTCCAACGTTACGAATGATGATGCGGTCATGATCATTTCTCATGCCGGCTCCATCCAGCGTGAAGAAGGCCGGCGAGTAAAATTCTCCGCCAGCTACTCTTGGTAACGGGATTTATTCACAACCATCCCCATCCGGGGCGTTCTGCGATTTAGCAGGACGCCCTGCTTTTTTGTGTCCAGTCTGCAAATGGGATCATACGTTTCGAGTAGCGCCGCATGTGGCTTGTCATATCCTGAACCTCAAGAATAATTCAGTCTCATGGGAGCTTACGATTTCAATTTCGACCTCGCCGCCGACGAGTCGCTCATCCCCAACCCCGAACACGTCCGCGCCCTGCAGGCGCTGATGCCCCCAAGCCCGTTCGCGCTGGCGCCCAAGGCCGACGATCGTGCCGCCTGGTCGCGCTGGCAGGATGATCCTTTCGGTCAACGCGTCTTGCAGACCGCCCGCGAGTTGGCCGCCGGGCCGTTTCCCGATTACACCAACACCACCTGGCTCGCGAGTCTCGAACAGCAGAGCGTCACCGTGATCAACGCCGCGCTCGGCGTCGCCCGCAAACGCCAGATGCTGTTCCTCATCGCCGAGGCGATCTTCGACGCCGGCGAATTTCTCGGCGTGATCGAGTCCGACGCCCGCGCCATCTGCCGGCTCAACACCTGGACGCACCCCGGCAACGACCTCAAACGCCTCAACTACGACGGCAAAACCGTGGAGCCCGATCTCGTCGCCGTGCACTTTGCCGAGGCGCTGGCGCTGACCGATTACATCCTCGAACATCGCCTGCCGGCCGCTTTCCGCGAACTCATCCGCACCGAGACCCATCGCCGCCTCTTCGATCCGTTGCGCCAACGCATCGAAACCGGCCGCGATCTCTATTGGTGGATCGCCGTCAAACACAACTGGAGCTCCGTCTGCCTCGGCTGCACCGCGCACGCCGCCATGGCGCTGTTGCCCGACGCCGCCGAGCGCGCCTGGTGGCTGGCCTTCGCCCACGCCAACGTGCTCAATTTCCGCGACAGCTTCACCGACGACGGCTTCTGCACCGAGGGCGTGGCGTATTGGGGTTACGGATTCAGCCATTACATTTTCATCGGCGAACTGCTGCGGGTGGCCACGCGCGACACCATCGACCTGCTCGCCGAGCCCAAGATGGCCCGCGCCGCGCGTTTCCCGCTGCGCACCGAAATTCAGCCCGGGGTTTATCCCGCGTTCGCCGACTGCAATCTCGACGTCAACCCGCCGCGCTGGGCCCGCCTGTGGCTCGACAACCGCCTCGGCACGCCCCCCGGCCCGGTCAAGCCCGTACCCGCCGACATCGATCCGCTGGCCGACATCGGCTTCGGTGTCGATGCGCTCGTCTGGCTGTTCCGCACCCGCGCGCCCCGTCAGCCCGTGCAGCTCGACGCCGCCCCCGCCCTGCGCAATTGGTTCGAACAGTCCGCCCTCCTGATCTGCCGGTCCGCGCCCGCCACCACGCGGCGTTTTGCCGCCACTCTGCTCGGCGGCAACAACGGCGTGAACCACAACCACAACGACCTCGGCACGTTCACCGTCGTGCTCGACGGCCGTACGCTGATCCTCGACCCCGGCCTCGAAACCTACAGCTACCGCACCTTCAGCGAAAAACGCTACGAAAGCCAGCTGCTCAACTCCTACGGCCACCCCGTGCCGCGCGTCGCCGGCCGCCTGCAGGAAGCCGGCCCGGAATGGCGCGCCCGCGTACTCGCCAAGGAATTCACCGCCGACACCGACCGCATGGTGCTTGATCTCCGCGGCGCCTACGATGTCGCCGGCCTGCGCCGGCTGGAACGCGAGTTCCGCTTTGACCGCCGTGGCGCCGGTTCGCTCACCATCACCGACCGCGTGGAATTCGTCGCCCCGGCCGACTTCGAATCCGCCCTCATCTCGCTGGGCCAGGCCACCATCGAGGGCAATCGCATCCGTCTGGATGACGGCTCCGCCGCCGTGATTGCCGAGGTCAGCGTCGAGGGCGCCGAGCTGACGGTCTCGACCGACACCATCAACCAACCCCCGCACCCCGTGCGCGTCGCCCTGCGCTGTGCCACCCCCGTGCGCGAGGCCGTGATCTGCACCGTGATCACGCCGGTCGGGTAATCCAACCGGTTCCCATTTAGGTCATAAATTTCAAATTTAGGCCTGTTGATCCAATATACGACTCCCGTTTTATACATAAAAAACCGGCCCGTTTACATGGAATGACGCTTTTGTTTCGGCGGCTTTGACCCACTAGTGTGAGTCAGCATGACCACCGATCTCCTGCAGCTCACCGACCTCGCCGCCCCGATGGGCGATCTCGCGACCGGCTTCGGCCTTTCGGCCCCGCGCGCCGTCTGGACCACCCCCGCCGCCGGTGAATCCGGTGCGCCCGCGCGCCGCATCATTCACAGCCGCACGCTGCAGTTGCACGGCCCCGCCCGCCTTTCGCGTCTCGGCCTGCGGGCCGCCCCCGGTTACCACAAATGCGGCAGCCGGCAGGACCTCGATTGGATCGGCGCCTTCCGTCTCCTCGGCTATCAGGACGGCGAATGGCGCGTCCTGCTCATTCGCGAAAACCTGCCGCGCCCCGCCGAAGGCGAAACGGTCTGGCTCGATCTCGGCGACGCCATTGTGCACGGGGCGCTGATCGAACTGCGCGGTTCGGGCACTGACGGCGCCTGGACCCCGTGGAACCTCGCCGCCGGCGCCTGCGTGCTCGAGGGCGAACTGCTTGCACCGCTCGCGCCGCGCTGCGAGCGCCGCCTGCAAAACGCCGGGCTCGATCTGTCCCACCTGCCCGCCGGCGTGACCGCCCGCGTGCAGAACGGCGAGGTGCGTTTCACCACCAAGGACTGCGTGGTCGGCTTCTGGCTGCACCGCCCGGGATTTTCTTTCCTCAGTTTGACCGGCGAAGATACCGCCCTGGCCGAAACCAACACCCTTTTCCTGCGCCCCGGCGCCTTTCGCCAGGGTCCGCGCCTGCATGCCGTCGGCGCCGCGCCGGCCATGGATCCCGCGGTGCGCTTCGACGCCGCGGGCACGGTTGAGGTGCGGGGCAACACCGTAACCTACGATTTCCGCGCCGGCGGCCAGCACTACCGGCTGCACTGGACCGTGACCCCGTCGGGCCTGAAACTGAACGCCCGCCGTGTCAGCGAAACCGAGATGACCGCGTGGCACAGCGCCGCGTGGACCATCGCGCTGCGCAACAGCGTGACGCCCGCGCACACCCTCGGCCGGTTGTTGCCCGAGGGCGAAACCGGCGGCGTCGCGCTCCCGGCGATTCTGCATCTCCCGCGTTTCGGCAGCCTGCGGATCAACGGCGATCCCGCCGTGGCCTCGTTGCGCGCGGATGTGTTTCGCACGCTCGATCACAACACCCTAGAACTCAAACTCGGCGAAATCCGCCTGCCGGACGGCACCTACCTGCTGCCCACCGGCCTGTTTGAAACCGATCTCGAATTCGTCCCCGTGAGCCCCGCGGCGCCATTGCAGTCCGACACCCCGGAGACCGTCCGCCGTGCGCTGCGCCGCACCCTGCACACCGCCCTCACCTACCGGCCCGACATGGGCACGCTGAGCAACAACGGCGCCTCGATGCCCTGCGCCATCTGCATGGACACGTGGTCATCGTTTGTTTTCGCCGCCGGCGACATCCTGCCCGGCCTGCCCGCCGCCGATCTGTTGCGCACCTCGCTTGAGCGCTGGCTCGACGGCGGCCAAAGCTACGCCGGCGGTCGCATCCTGCAGGACGGACAGGTCCACGAGGCCGAGGATGAATACCTGATGACTGGCGCCGCGGCGTTGCGCGGTCTCGCCGATTATCTCAACCACCGGCCCGATCCCGCGTGGTTTGATTCCCGCCTGCCGCGCATTCGCGCACGCATCGCCGCCATGCGCGCCCGCGATCTCGACGGCGACGGCCTCATCGAAAGCCCGTGGCGCACCGGCGTCAGCGGCTCCGGGCAGTGGAGCACATGCTGGTTCGACGTCACCTCCTTCGGTTGGAAGGACGCCTTTACCAACGCCATCCTCCATCCCGCCCTGCGCGGGCTCGCCCGCGCCTTTGCGCAACACGGCCTACCCGACGAATCCGCCGCGCTCACCGTCTGGGCGGACAAACTCCACGCCGCCTACCTGCCGACGTTTTTCAATCCGACCACCGGTTGGATCGCCGGCTGGCGCTGCCGCGAAAACCAACTGCACGATCACGCCTTCCTGCCCGTCAACGGCGCGGCCATCACCGCCGGCCTCGTGCCCGCGCCGCTCGCGCACGACATCTGCGCCCGGCTGCTCGCAGAAGCGAAGCAGGTCGGTCTGCCGTCCGCGGTTTACGGTCTGCCGGGCAACCTACGGTCGATTCCCGACGAAGATCTCGCCGACATCATGCAGGGCTACGCCTTCGGCTATTACCAAAACGGCGGCCGCACCCACGCGCAGAGCCGGCACTTCTTGATGGCGCTCTACCAGTGCGGATACACCGCCGAGGCCGACAAACTGCTGGGCGAACTCTGCACCGGTTTCGCCGAGGCGCGCGTGTTCGGCGGCAACCAGAGCGGCGTGGACTGGCGCGATTGGGATGACCGTCCCTGCGGTTACGAAGGCCTCCTGACCGACCAGTTCGGCGTGCTTGAGGTCATCTTCCACCGCCACGGTGCGCACGCGGGTGCCACCGGCCATGCGACCGATCGCGCCGCCGCCCCCGCCGGCCGATTTGATCGGTAGGGCGGGCAGTCCCTTGCCCGCCACCTCACCCTGCAACGTAGCCACGAGCGCCAGCAAGTGGACATCGCCGCCTCGCTCCGCGCTCGCCGCTACGTTCCGGTGCACGCCATGCCGGGCACCGGGACGTGCCCGGCCACCAATTGCAGGAGCGTGCTTGCGCGCGATGACGGCCTGTAGCCGGTCGCGCTGAAGCCAGTGCTCGCCCGGTCAAAAGCCGCGTTTGCCGTGCCCTTCGTGGACTTGGCGAAGGAGGGAGTGCAGCGGAAACGTAACCCCCATGGCACCGAGCCGTCGCGCGCTGTTTTCGAGTTTGCCGGCCGGCGCCGCTCCGCCAAGCTCCGCCGTCCATGAGCCCATCGTCAGCGCCTGTCCCGCCCGTTCCCGTCGTGCCGCCGTCGGAGTTGCAGCAGACCGGACACCCCGCGGGGCTGGGCACGCTGTTCTTCACCGAAATGTGGGAGCGTTTCTCCTACTA
>JACFMR010000027.1:4937-50934 GCA_019455245.1 Opitutaceae bacterium | reverse complement strand
AGCGCCTGGCGGAGCTTTCTTTTTGCTCGACTACTTCGGCTTCATAGCAGGGGCGCAGCTTGACTGCGCCCTTTCCATTTCAAGCGTGAATGGGGAAATATCGCTGCCCTGGGAGCGTTCCCACCAATACCTGAAGCCCTATGCTATAGGACTTTGGCGCGGCAGCGCCGGTAGGGGCGGACCGCCGGGCCGCCCGCGAGTGGCATGACGGCGCACCCGGCGGTCGCGCCCTACCTCGGATCTTTCCACTCTGCAGACCCAAAGCTATGGGCGTTTGGCATAACAGTGTAGCCACGAGCGTGAGCGAGTGGATCGAACTTCCACTCGCTCACGCTCGTGGCCACTTGGCTACGGTTTTGCCCAAACCGCTCCATCTTTGGGCCCAATGGAGGGCCCGCCTCCGCGCGGGCCGCGACGGGCGACGCAGATACGCCGGAGGCGCACAAGGGCTTGCTCGCCTATGGCGAGTCGCCCCTCCACCATAAACAAACAAGCCGGGAGCGTTGGGTATGGAGGCGCACGTGAAGTGCGCCCCTACGGTTTCTTCACACGATCTCGCGGTAATCGCGGTCGGGCAGCGGCGGGAACGGCACGTGCGGCAGGGTCTGATACCAGTAGGCTACCGAGGCGAGGTCGTCCTGCAGCGCATGGTAGCGACCGTGCTTCATGCCGAGTTCCTGCCAACCGTGGTCGCGCCAGCCGAGCGCCTGGATCGTGATTTTGAGGTCCTGCTTGAAGAAGACCGGATCCTGCGTGTGGAAGCGGTAGAGCGTCATGCGCGCCCCGGTCTGGCCGGATTTGCCAACCACGTGTTGGAAGCCGAAATACGGCGAGGAAAAGTTGCTCTCATCGTAGCACCACGCACCGCCGAAATAATCCTCCGTGCCGGTGCCGCAGATCGTCGGCCATTCCTTGTCACCGTCGAGATACATCTTGATCTCGCCCTCGCCCCACCAACCCGAGCAGTTCTGCTGCCAGCTCATGAAGGTGCCGACGAAGTGACCGTGGCCGCGCACGCCGTCGAGGATGGTGTAAACGTCCTTGTAGGGCACGGGATTGGTGCGGCGGAACTGCGCGTGAAAGTAAAGGCAGTCGGCCGGCACGGGCTCGAGGGTGTAGTTGATGGTGTAGAAGAAATACGGGATGTCGGCCGCCGAGTCGTTTTCCACCGTGATGCGGGCATGCTTCTGGAACGGCATCGCGAAAAAACAGTTCATGCCGCCCTTGGGATTCACGTTGATCGGCAGCGCGTTGATGTTCTGGTCGCGGTTCCACGACTGGCAGAAAAAGTCCCCGAGCGGACATTCCACGGAAGGATGCTCCGCGCCTTCCCAGTAGATGCGCAGGATGATCTGGCGGCGCAGGCGCTGGTCGAAGGTGAACCACATGTGCCGGATGACGCCCGGCCCGTCGTGATCCATCAGCGTGAGGGTTTGACCGGACTTGAGCGGCAGGCAGGGCGAGATTTTCCAGCCCCGGCCGAGGTGCGTCGCCTGGTCCCACGCGTTGGGCGTGAGCGAGGTTTCCTTGGTGGCCATGCCGCCGGCGCCCTTGTCACCCCGGAAATTTTCCGCCGAGAGCGAGCGCGACTCGGCCTGGCGCTTGATGAACAGGTTGGAGAGATCGATGGCAGGATGCATAAAGGGTCGGTGAGCGTTGGCGACGGGCCCGATCAGGTGCGAGCCTCAAACGCGCCGTCGGCCCGCTTCGCCACCAGGCGGCGCAGTTCGAGCAGCATCAGCGTGGCCGACAACTCAGACGCGGCGCGACCGGTCTGGGCGGCGATCGCATCGAGGTTGAGAATCGCGCCGCCGGCGAAGCACCGCATGACCTCCGCCTCGTCCGCCGTCAACGTGCCCGCGGCTGTCGCGCCGGGCGCTTCACCATCCTTGGCGGGAATCGGTGCCGGTCGCAAACCGTCGAGGTAGTTTAACTCGGAGAGAATGTCGTCCACGCCGGTCAGCAACGTGGCACCGTCGCGGATGAGCTGGTGACAGCCATGGCTGGTCGCCTGATCGATGCGTCCGGGCACGGCGTAAATCAGCCGGCCCTGCTCGCCGGCAAAACGTGCGGTGATCATCGAGCCGCCGTTGATGTCGCTCTCGACCACGACGACCGCCTCGCAAATGCCGGCCACCACGCGGTTGCGCATGGGAAAACTCTGCCGGTCGGCCCGTCGGCCGAACGGAAATTCCGAAAGGATCACGCCCTCCGTCTCAATGCGGCGGTAGAGCTCGAGGTTTTCCGGCGGATAAACGATGTCGATGCCGCAGCCGAGCACGGCCGCGGTCTTGCCGCCCACGGACAACGCGCCCTCGTGCGCGGCGGTGTCGATGCCGCGCGCCAGTCCGCTCACCACGCAAAAGCCGAGCTGCCCGAGCTCCGCACCCAGTTTTTTCGCCACACTCTGTCCGTATAACGTGGTGCGACGGCTGCCGACGATGGCGATGCCGGGCCGGTCGAAAGCGTAGCGACCCTTGCGGTAGAGACCGATCGGCGGATCGGGAATCTCGCGCAGCAGCCGCGGATAACCGTTATCGCGCGGCGTGATGAAATCGGTGTGGGCACGCGCCATGCGCTCGAGCTCCCGGTCGAGATCGAAATGTTCCGGCCAGTTTGCAATCGTACCGCTGATGGCCGGGCCGATGCCTTTGACGCGTTCGAGCTGGCGCGGAGGCGTTGTGAGCACCGTGCGCGGATCGCCGCCGAGTTCCACCAGCAGGCGGTTGAGCGAGATCGGCCCGATGTTGGGCAGCGCGTTGAGCACCAGGAAGGCCTGAGTCTCGGTCAGTTCGCGCGGCATGGTTCAAAGTCTCAGGACCGGGGCCAAAAAGTCGAGCAGCTGCGTGGTGCGCACCGCCGTGGCACCGTGGGCGCGGGCCAGTGCATGCGCCGCCATGCCGTGCCAAGCCACGCCGCGGCAAACCGCCACCAACGGATCCGCAGGCGTGCGCGCCAGTTGCGCGCCGATGATGCCGGCCAGCAGATCACCGCTGCCGCCGCGGGCCAGGACCGGTCCGCCGAACAGACTGTGATAAACCGTGCCGGCCTGACAAATCTGTGTGACCGGCCCCTTGCGCACCACGATGCCGCGCAGAGTCGCCGCATAGTCCCGCAAAGGTTGTTCGCCTGCCAAACGCCGGTATTCGCCCGCATGCGGGGTAAGCACCAAGGGCGAACGCGCCGCAGTCACCACCTCGGTTTGCAGCGCGTCGGCATCCAACAAAACCGGCACCGTCAGCTCGCGCAATATCTCCGCCGCCAGCACCTGCGTTTCACGCTCCTGCCCAAGCCCGGGACCGATCACGAGCGCGTCGGTCCGTGACAAACGTGCGGTCAGCAAATGCCGCCCCTCCAGAGCCAGTCCACCGTCAGGCGTTTCCGGCCAGCCCACCCAGATGACCTCGGGCACCTGCGCGGCAAAGGCCGGCACGAGTGATTCCGGCACAAACGCCGTCACCAGCCCCGCCCCGCTGCGCAACGCCGCCAACACAGTCATCATCGCCGCGCCGGGATAGTGGCGCGACCCCGACACCACAAACAGATGCCCTTGCGCGCGTTTGTCCGACCGCGGATCACGCCACTGGCGCAAGTCGTCCAACACCCGTGATGTCAGCACGAGGTCGTCCGCCACCGAAGCTTCGCCGTCGGCGAAGAACCCGAGGTCGAGGTAACGCAGCCGACCCGCATTGGACAGTTCGAGCAGCGGTGCTTTCACCACGCCGGTGGCATAGGTGAAATCGGCGCGAAACGCGTCCGCCGCATCCAGACCGCTGGGCAGATCCACCGCCGCGCGCATGATGACGGGCAGTGCGTTGATTTTCGTCAGCACCGCCACCGAATGGGCATCGAGCGGCGGACGAAATTGAAAGCCGAACAACCCGTCCACCACCAACGTGTAGGTCGCAGCCAAACCCGCCAAGGGCACCGCCCGCACGCGATCGGGAAAGGTTTGCAGCAACTGGCGCCACGCGCGACCGGCCAACGGTCGCAGAGCCGCCGTGCCGTAGGCGAGCAGCACGTCAACCCGCGCACTCGGATATCGCACCAACACCCCGGCAGCGGCAAGCAACGCATCGCCGCCGTTGTGCCCCTTGCCGGCGACCACGAGCAACGCACCGTCGGCGGGGAATCCGCCCACTTCCTCAAAATCCAGCAGCAGCGCGGCCGTGAGGGCGCGGCCGGCCGCCTGCATTGCCGCCCACTCCACCGCCTCATCGCCACCGAACAACCGGGTCTCAAGCGTCTTCGTTTCGGCGCAGGTGAGAATCGGTGCGACGAAGTCGATTTTCATGGCCGCGGTTCGCGGGACTGGCTTGAACGCTCCCGGATCGAATCAGTGATGGCGCGCCAAGTTTCATCGTCCTTTTGCTCCAGCCATTCGCGCCGCCGGGCTTCGGGCTCGGTGAACAGCAACGGGGCGGAGACATCGACTCCGTGGGTCAGCACGGGCCGGGTAAGCCCGGCGATGGAACGGAAAAAATACCGGTCGCCCACCCGCAGCACCTCGTAATAGCGGCTGTATTTGCCCGTCTCCACATCCCACATGGCGACCTCCGTCAGGTCGTGTTCCCAGACGGCATGTTGGCTCCACTCCGCGAACACGACCTCGATCACAGCAAAGTCGGGCTGCGTGCGCGTGGCCACGAGCGGGGGGTTGGGGTCCTTGACCGGCACCTCGATGACCTCCGGCGCCGGCCGGGGCAAAAACCAGACGAAGAGCGCGCCGAGCACAAACCCGAGCGAGATCCACGACGGGGTCTTGGAGAGTTTTCGAATCGAGGGCCGGCGTTCTGTCTCAGGTTCGTCCATGATGTTCAACTCCGGACCAGGGCCGCCACCGCCATGGCATGGGTTTCGGTGTGCGAAAGGGAAACCAAGACCCCGGTGCCACCGACCGCGCGCAGCAACGCCGCACCCTTGTCGTCGAGCCGTACGAGCGGCTCACCGCGCTCGCCGCGGCCGACCGAGATCGACGTCCACTCCAGCTCCGCGCCAATGCCGGTGGTGAAGGTTTTGGCCACGGCTTCCTTGGCCGCCCAGCGCGCGGCGTAGTGCTTGTGCGGATGCTTGAGTCCGGCGCAGTAGGCCCGCTCCTCCGCGGTGAAGACGCGTTGCAGGAAACGCTCGCCGTGGCGATCCAAAACCGCGCGGATGCGCTCAACCTCGATCAGGTCGCACCCCAATCCGAGCACAACACCGCCGGGCGGCAAACGAAGGGCCGGGGCGCCGCTCATGGGTTCATGCGCGCCTTCATCTCGCGCACGGCCTCGCCAATGCCGGTGAAGAGCGCGCGGCTGATGATACTGTGGCCAATGTTCAGCTCGTGCAGGTGCGGCAGCGTGCGCACCTCGGCGATGTTGACATAGTTGATGCCGTGACCGGCGTTGACCGTGAGGCCGCACTCATGGGCGCGCGCGCAGCCAAGCCGCAGGCGCTGAAACTCCCGCGCACGATCCGACCCGTAATAGGCGTTGGCGTAGGCACCGGTGTGGAGTTCAACCCACGGCGCGCCCAGCTCGGCCGCGAGTTCGATCTGGGGCTGGTCGGGATCGATGAAGAGACTGGTCTTGATGCCGGCATCGTTCATGGCGGCGATGCAGTCGCGCACGCGTTCGCGGTTGCCCACCACATCAAGGCCGCCCTCGGTGGTGATTTCGGCCCGGTTTTCGGGCACCACGCAGACCGCTTCGGGCCGAAGCGCGAGGGCGTACCGGATCATGGCCGGCGTGCAGGCCATCTCCAAGTTGAGCCGGGTGGCGATGGTTTCGCGCAGACGCCGGACATCATGTTCCTGGATGTGGCGGCGGTCCTCCCGCAGGTGCACGGTAATGCCGTCAGCCCCCGCCTGTTCAGCGAGCAGGGCCAGGGTGACGGGATCGGGCTCGATGGCGCGGCCGGACGCCGGCTCCGCCCCACGGTAGCGGGCTTGGCGCACGGTGGCGCAGTGGTCGATGTTTACACCAAGAAGAATCATCAGGACGGAGGTTTGACCTCATTAAGCGCGCGGTGATTCTCCAACGCAAAAACGAAATGAACGCCTCTCCCGCCCCCGCCCGCGCGCCGAAACGCGAAAACCTGCTGCTCAACCTGATTTGCAACGTGGCCGTGCCGACGCTGATCCTGGCGAAATTCAGCGGCGAGCAGTCGCTGGGGCCGACCTGGGGACTGGTGGTGGCGCTGGCCTTTCCGGTGGGCTACGGCATCCAGGATTTCGTGCGTCGACGGCGCTGCAATTTCGTCTCGATCATCGGTTTCACCAGCGTGCTGATCACGGGCGGTTTCGGCTTGCTGCGGCTCGACGGGTTCTGGTTTGCGGTCAAGGAGGCCGCGATTCCGGCCGTGATCGGGCTGGCGGTGCTGGCCTCGTTGCGGGCCAAGCTGCCGCTGGTGCGGGAGTTTCTCTACAATCCGCAGATCATGGACGTGCCGCGCATCGAATCGCAACTCGAAGCGCGGGGCAACCGGTCCGAGCTGACCCGGTTGCTGCGGCGCGCGAGCTATCTGCTGGCCACGGCGTTTTTCATCAGCGCGGTGCTGAATTACGCGCTGGCCCGGTTCCTCTTGCGCAGTCCCGCCGGCACGGAGGAATTCAACGGCGAGCTCGCCAAGATGCAGCTCTGGAGCTGGCCGGTCATCGCCGTGCCCAGCATGGTGATGATGATGTTCGCGCTGTGGCGTTTCATCAAGGGGCTGCAGACCGCCACGGGATTCACGCTGGAGGAACTCATGCACGGCGAAGCCGCCGGCGACAAACCGGCGGCTTCGGGTGGGAAACCGGAATGACGGCGGGGGCGCCGCTCAGTGGCGGCGGGCCATCGGCACGTAGTCGCGCTTGACCGGGCCGGTGTAAAGCTGGCGCGGGCGGTAGATGCGGCCCTTGGGCTGCGAGGCCACCTCCTTCCAGTTGGCGATCCAGCCGGGGGAGCGGCCGATGGCGAACATGGTGGTGAACAGCTCGGTGGGGATGCCCAGTGCACGCATGATGATGCCCGAGTAGAAGTCCACGTTCGGGTAGAGCTTACGCGAAAGGAAATACTCGTCCTTGAGCGCGGCCTCCTCGAGCTTCTTGGCGATGTCGAGCAGCGGATCAACGATGCCGAGCTTGTTGAGCACGACATCGCAGGCGTGACCGATGATGCGCGCGCGCGGATCGTAATTGCGATACACGGCATGGCCGAAGCCCATCAGCCGGTGGTTTTTGTCGCCGGACTTGGCGGACTCGATGAAGCGCGTGCCGTCGTCGCCCTCGTCGTGGATGGTCTGCAGCATCTGCATGACCGCGGTGTTGGCGCCGCCGTGCAGCGGGCCGGACAGCGCGCAGATGCCGGCGGCGAGCGAGGTGAAGAGATTGGCACCGCTGGAACCGACCATGCGCACAGTGGACGTGCTGCAATTCTGCTCGTGGTCGGCGTGCAGCAGGAGGATGAGATTGAGCGCGCGGGAAACCTCCGGGATGGTCACGTAGTCCTTGTAGGGCTCGGAGAACATCAGGTGGAGGAAGTTGTCGCAGAACGGAATGTCCTTCGGGTAGTTGAAGGGCATGCCGTGGCGGTAGCGGTAAACGCCGGCCACGATGGTGCGGATCTTCGAGATGGCCATGGCCGCGGTCAGGTCGAAGTTCGCCAGATCGCTCTCGAAGTTGTTGGTGGCGAGACTCGGGTAATATGCGGCCATCGAGCTGACGATGGAGGTGAGCATGCCCATCGGGGGCGCTTCGCGGGGGAAGCCCTCGAAGATGCGCAGCATCTGCGTGTCGATGGCGGCGTGCTGCCGCATCAGGTCGCCGAAGTCGCGACGTTCCTTGGGATTGGGCAGGTCGCCGTAAATGATCAGGTAGGCGGTCTCGACAAACTCAGACTGCTCCGCGAGCTGCTCGATCGGGTAACCGCGGTGGCGCAGAATGCCGTTGTCGCCGTCGAGGTAGGTGATCTGGCTCTCGCAGGAGCCGGTGTTGCCGTAGCCTTGGTCGTAGCAGACATACCCCGATTCCTTGCGCAATTGCCGGACGTCGATCGCCTTTTCTCCTTCCGTGCCGGTCATGACCGGCAGTTCATAGGGTTTGCCCTCGAGGGTGAGCGTTGCGGTGGTTGCCATGGTAACTGACAAAACCAATGGGTTTCCCAGCCGCTTGCAAAGCAAAGAAGCGCACCATCCGCCACTTTCGGCCGGTTTTTTTCGCGGTGAATAATCCCGGGGCGGGATCAACCGCGGCCGCCTCAGCTGCCGGCGGCCAGGGCAACGAAATTACGGTAGAGTTGCACGCCCTTGCCCTGGCTTTTTTCCGGGTGAAACTGGGTGGCAAAACACCGCCCGCGGGCAATCGCCGCGGTGAATTTCACCCCGTGGTCGCACTCCGCCAGCACCAAGGCGGGGTCGGCCGGAACGCAGTGATAGCTGTGCACGAAATAAAACGCCTCCCCGTTCGGCGCGAGGCCACGGATCAGCGGGGAACCGGGCTGCACGAAGCGGACCGTGTTCCACCCCATGTGCGGCACCTTGAGCCCGGGCGCGGACCGAAACCGCACCACCCGACCAGGGAAAATGCCCAACCCGGGCGTATCGGCCTCCTCGGAGAACTCGAACAGCGCCTGCAAGCCGAGACAGACGCCGAGGAACGGCCGGTCCGCCGCGATCCAATCGCGCACCGCGCCGTCCAAACCATCGGCCTTGAGCGCGGTGATGCAATCCGCCAGGGCCCCCACTCCGGGCAAAACCAAGCCGGCCGCGGACCCGATTTCGTCGGGCCGGGTGACCAGACGCACGGCGCCGCCGGCCGTCTCGACGGCCTTGGCGACACTGCGCAGGTTGCCCATGCCGTAGTCGATGATTGCAATGATGGGTGCGGACATCGCGCGTCACCTTAGCCGCGACACCTCCGGCATCCACCCTGAAAATCAAAAAACGACCGTACCGTCCGACGCTTCCTGCCGGCGGGACCATGCCGTCACTGCATTGCGATTTTGCCAACCGCGCCAGACCGCGGCAGATTTACCCCTGCGATGATCCGTTCACTTCTCGTTATCCTCGCCTTCGCGACACTCGCATGCCTGCCGACGCCGTCGATTGCAAAGGTCCCCGCCGATCCGACCAAGTGGGATGCCGACATCGCGGCTTTCGCCGCCCGTGACACCACGGCTCCCGTCGCCGGTGATGCCCTGCTCTTCGTCGGCAGCTCCAGCATCAGAATGTGGAACCTCGCCGCCTCCTGGCCGGGAGAAAAGCTCATCAACAACGGCTTCGGCGGTTCCACGCTGTCGGATGCGATTCATCATTTTGACCGTCTCGTCGCCGTCCACCACCCGCGGGCGGTCGTTCTCTATTCGGGTGACAACGACATCAGCCAAGGACGCAGTGTCGAGCAGGTCACGAATGACTTCATGACCTTTGTTGCGCGCACGCAGCAGGTTCACCCCGGGGTGCCGGTCGTCATCATCGCGATCAAGCCGAGCGTGAGCCGGTGGCAGCTCTGGCCCGCCATGCGTGAGGTCAACGCCGCCCTCCGTGCGCACTGCGCGGCCACGCCGGGCCTTTATTTTGCCGACGTAGCCACCCCCATGCTCGGTCCTGACGGGTCAAAGCCTGCGGCGACCTGGTTCAAGTCCGACGGACTCCACCTCAGCGAAGCGGGCTACGCCGCATGGACCCGCATCGTCAGCGAGACCTTGCGCGAAGCCGGCGTGATGCAGAAATCGCAACGGTAGGCACGCCACGTTTGGCGGATTCTCACTCCGTTCGGAACGGGCTGAATCCGCAAACGCGGCTGCTCGCTTCACCTACAGCGAACCCTTGGTGCTCGGCAATGAGCCGGCGGTGCGCGGGTCGATTTGGGTGGCTAGGTCGAGGGCGCGGGCCAAGCCCTTGAAGATGGCCTCGGCGACATGGTGCGGTTCCTCGCCGTACTCCAGCTTGACGTGGAGATTGCAGCCCACGGCGTTGCTGAAGGCCCGGCAGAATTCCTTCACCAGCACGATGTTGAAATCACGGACAAACATCGTGGGGGCGACCGCATCGTAAACGAGGCAGGCGCGGCCGCTCAAATCGACAACCACACGGGCCAGCGATTCGTCCATCGGGAGCAGAAAGGAACCGTAGCGCCTGATGCCCAGCTTCTCGCCCAAGGCCTGCTTGAAGGCATCGCCGAGCACCAGGCCGACATCCTCGACGGTGTGATGATAATCCACGTCGTTGTCGCCCTGCGCCCTGATCTCGAGATCGAAGAGACCGTGCTTGGCAAAGAGCGTGAGCATGTGGTCGAAAAACGGCACGCCGGTGTCGATTTTCGACACACCGGTGCCGTCGATCCCGAGGGTGAGGATGATGTCGGTTTCGGCCGTCTTGCGGCGGACCGTGCTTATGCGTGTTTTTGCCATGCTGCGAGGTTTTGCCGGAGGACGAGCATCTCGTCATCCGTGCCGACGCTGATACGCAGGAAGGTCTCGGTCAAGGCATGGCTCGGAAAGTAACGCACCAGCACCTTGTGTCGCACGAGGTGGTCGTAGGCGGATTTGGCCACGGCCGCGCCGGTTTCGCCGCGGGCGTTGCGCGGCTCGGTAAAGATGAAATTCGCCTCGGACGGATAGGTGAACCAACCCTGCGCGGTGAAGTCGGCCACGCACCGGTCGCGGGTGGCCTTCACCCGCGCCACGATGCCGGCATAGTACTCGGTATCGGTCAGGGCCGCGAGCGCGGCGGCCTGCGAAAGCCGGTTGACGTTGTAGCTGTCGCGCACGCGATCGAGCAGCCCGATCAACTCCGGATGCGCCAGCGCGTAGCCGACCCGGATGCCGGCCAAGGCGTAGGCCTTGGAGAGCGTGCGCACAATCACGAGCCGCGGATGCCCGGCGAGCAACGGCACGGCATTTCCCCGGGCAAACGGGGCATAGGCCTCGTCGACGACCAACACACCGGCGTAGCGGGTCAGCACCTGCTCGATCTCGGCGTTGGTGAAGCCCACGCCGGTCGGGGCATTGGGCGAGGTGAGAAAGAAAATCTTGGCACGCGACGCCGCGATCTGCTCCACTGGCAACTTCATGCTGCGGTCAAACGCGATGACCTCGCTGCCGCCGTCCTGAATGCCGACCAAAACCGGATAGAGGGAATAACTGGGCAGCGTGAAACCCGCCGCTGCCGCGGGGGTGCAGAAGCAACGCACCAACAGGTTGAGGATGTCATCGGAGCCGTTGCCGATGCACACGTTCTCCTCCTGCAAGCCATGCAGGGCCGCGACCGCCGCGCGCAACGGGGCGCTGCGCGGATTGGGATAAAGGCGGAGCGATTCGCCGCCCTGCCCCAGTTCGCGCCGGACGGCCTCGGCCACGCGCGGGCTGGGCGGATACGGGCACTCGTTGGTGTTGAGCTTGGTCCAGCCGGGCTCCGTGGGCTGGAGGCCGGGAGTGTAGGCGTGGAGCCGCGCCACGTGCGGCAGGGCCAGGGATTGCAATGACGGAGTTTGCACGGGAATCAGTCGAGCGCGCGGATTTCCACCGAACGACCGTGGGCCGCCAGTTGTTCCATGGCGGCGAAAGCCGCCACCACCTTGTGACCGGCCCGCACGCTGCGAGCGTCGTAGCGAACAATGCTGGTGCGCCGCATGAAATCGGCCACGCGCAGGCCGCTGAAAAACCGGCCGGTGCGACCGGTCGGCAGCACGTGGCTGGGACCGGCGGTAAAATCGCCCAAGGCGGTGGGCGTGTGGTTGCCGATCATGATCGCGCCCGCGGTCGTGATCGCCTTGACCAGCGGTGGCACCGCGCGTGCCTTGACGATCAACTCAAGGTGCTCGGGTGCGACGTAGTTGGCGACCGTCGCGGCGCGTTTCAGGCCGGGATCAACGACGGCAAGCCAGCCCTCGGCGAGCACGCGGCGGATCTTTTCGGCACGCGGCAGGGATTGCAGCTGACGCTCCACTTCGGCGGCGATGGCGCGCACGAGTTTTTCTGTATCCGCCACGAGGTAGATTTTCTCGCGGCCCGAACCGTGTTCGGCCTGGGCGAGCAGGTCGGAGGCAACAAAATCAGCCCGCGCGGTCGCATCGGCGATGATCATGACCTCGCTGGGACCGGGCAGCGAATCCACGCCGACGGTGCCGAACACCTGCCGTTTGGCCTCGCACACGTAGGCATTGCCCGGGCCAAAGATCTTGTCCACGGCCGGAATGGTGGCCGTGCCGTAGGCCATCGCGCCGACGGCCTGCACGCCGCCGATGCGATAAACCTCGGTAATGCCGAGGTGATGCAAGGCACCCAGCAAACCGTCCGCCACCCGGCCCTCGCGGTCGGACGGCGTGAAAACTGCGATCTCAGGGCAGCCGGCAATGCGCGCGAGGCTGACGGTCATCAGGACCGTGGATACCAGCGGTACCTGGCCGCCCGGCACGTAAATGCCCACGCGACGGATGGGATCGTGTTTTTCGCCGACGGTGGCACCCTGACGGTTGCGCGCCTGCCACGCACGCGGCTGGCCCTGGCGGTTGAAAGCGACGATATTGGCGTGGGCGGCACGCAGGGCCCGCTTCTCGGCCAGCGGCAACCGGCCGTGGGCGGCGGCGATTTCGGCGGGAGCCACGCGGAAGTCACGGGGGCGCAGTTTGGCGCCGTCAAACTTGGCGGCGTATTGCGCCACCGCCGTGTCCCCGCGGCGCCGGATGTCGGCGAGGATGGCTGCCACCGTATCGATGATTTCGCGCGGAGTTTCGGCACCGCGGCAGAACTCCGCGAGCGCTTGGTCAAATGGCTTGGCTGTGGTGTTGAGCAGACGCACAGCGCACACAAAGCGCGGAATCGGGCCCGGAGGCAATCCCGCGCGCGATTTATGGCGAAATCAGGGGCGGCATCGCGAACTGGCTTTCCGCCACCGGAGTGTTGACCGTGACCCGTTCAAACGTGATGCGAACCGTGCGCCGGCTGCCGTCGGGCTGGGTGGTCTCGGTGACCAGCACGCGGGGAAACTTGATGCCGTTGACCTCCAGGTAGCCCTCTTCCCGGATGCTCTCGCCCCGTTTGGTCTCGGTCAGCACGAGCCGGCCGCTGGATTCGTCGAAATACCGGTAGAAGGTGACGTCGGGCGAATGGATGAAGGCGAGTTTGCGGCAGACGACGCCGTCGACCGTGGCCCGGCCGAGATCCTCCAGGGAGCCACCGGCCGCCTCCAATCCGCGAAAAAAGGCCAGGTTTTCCCAGACATTGGCCCGCAGGCTCTTGATCTGGTCGGTCTTCAGGAGCACGAGGGTCCAGCGCGAGGGATCGTCGGCGGCCTCCACGCGCTGCCAACCGTCGTAATCGTCGAGCACGGTGATCTCGGTGCCCCGCGCGGAAGTGATCACACTGCGCTGGCGGAAGGGTTTCTGGAAAATGATCTCCACCGCGATGGGGCCGACTTGGTTTTCCGGCGGGGCGTCGGGCAACTCGAGGGTGCCATGGTAATGCAGGGTGTGGACCGCATTGAGCGCGGCCTCGCCGCCAAGATAAGCCCGCGCCCGGTTGATGATCGACGGTTCGGCCGCGGACAGCGACGTGGCGGCAGCCAGAACAAGCAGGACGGGAACGAAACGACGCAGGAGGTGGTGCAACATGGCGGTGCGGTTTGAAAAGATCGGCGGATTATTCCCACTCGATGGTGGCCGGTGGTTTGGAACTGATGTCATACACAACGCGGCTGACTTCACGAACCTCATTTGTGATGCGGCTCGAGATCTTCTGCATCAGATCATACGGCAAGCGGGTCCAGTCGGCGGTCATGGCGTCTATGCTTTCCACCACACGGACTGCGATCACCCACGAATAGTTCCGCTCATCGCCGATGACGCCGACGGATTTGACGGGCAGAAAGACGCAGAACGACTGCCAGACCTTCCAATACCAGCCGGTGGCCTTCATTTCCTGGATCAGGATGGAGTCGGCCTGGCGCAGGATCTCGAGCTTGGCCTTGGTGATCTCGCCCAGCACGCGCACCCCGAGGCCGGGGCCCGGGAACGGCTGGCGCCAGACGACTTCGCGCGGCAGACCGAGGGCGGCGCCCACGGCGCGGACCTCGTCCTTGAACAGCTCGCGCAGCGGCTCGAGCAGCTTGAGCTTCATGCGCTCGGGCAGACCGCCGACGTTGTGGTGACTCTTGATGAGCGCCGCGGGGTTGTTGCCGATGGCGACGGACTCGATGACGTCGGGATACAGCGTGCCTTGGGCCAGAAAGTCAGCGTGGCCGATGGACTTGAGCGACTTCTCAAACACCTCGACGAAGGTGCGGCCGATGATCTTGCGCTTCTGCTCGGGTTCCTCGACGCCCTTGAGCCGGCGCAGAAAGAGGCTGGAGGCGTCAACGACGCGCAGGTCGATGTGGAAATGATCTCCGTAAAGTTTTTCAACCGCCGCACGCTCGCCGGCCCGCAGCAGGCCGTTGTCCACAAACACGCAGGTGAGCTGCTTACCCATGGCCTTGTGGATCAAGGCGGCGGCCACGGAGGAGTCCACGCCGCCGGACAGCCCGAGGATGACGCGGGACTTGCCGACGGTGCGGCGGATTTCATCGATGGCGTGCTTGATGTAGTCCTTCGTGGTCCAGTCCTGCGCGGCGCCGCAGACATTGACCAGGAAATTGCGAATGACCTCCACGCCGCGTTCGGTGTGGAACACTTCGGGGTGAAACTGGATGCCGTAGAAATTGCGGCGGCGATCCTCGATGACGGCAAAGGGCGAGTTGTCGGTCGTGCCGATGGCGGAGAACCCGGGGGGCAGCGCCGTAAGCTTGTCGCCGTGGGAATTCCAGACCCGGAGCTTGCGCGGCAGCTTGGCAAAGAGCCGGCCGGGCTTGGTAATCTTCAGCGTGCCGTGGCCATACTCGCGGTGCGTGCTTTTGGCGACGGTTCCGCCGAGCAGCCGGCCCATGAGCTGGATGCCGTAGCAGATGCCCAGCACCGGCACGCCAAGGTCGAAGAGCCCCCGGTCCGGGATGGGCGCGTTCTTGGCAAAAACGCTGCTCGGGCCGCCGGACAGGATGATGCCGATGACGCCGTCCTGCTTCAGCTCTTCCGCGCTGGTCGTGTAGTGGTAGATCTTGGAATAGACCTGGCACTCGCGAATACGACGCGCGATCACCTGGGTGTATTGGGAACCGAAATCCAGAACTGCGATGGTCTGTGGCATAGGAGAGTTAGAAAAGGCCGGGACGGTGAATCAACAGCAATGCAACGACGGGGGGCACAAGATCAGAAACGCAAACGGGTGTTTTCATGCCCGCAGCGCGGACAGCCGCGCACCTCGGTGCCCGCCGGCGCCTCATAAAGGCTGTTGCAACGGATGCAGTGAAAGAGGGTGCGCCGACGCTCACGCTCGAACCGCGCGTGTTCCCGCCGGTCGTAGTATGACCAGAGACCGAGGAACAGCGCGGCCACCAGCACGCTGTAGATGACGGCGGCCAAAGTGAGATCGGGCATGGGTATCAAAGTAAACGAAAACGCGCCGAAGGGGACTTCGACGCGTTGATTAATGGCAGGTAGGGCCGGAGGTCAGCCTTTGTTTTCCTCGGCGGCGCCTTCGGCCGGGGCAGCGGCTTCGGATTGTTCGGCCGTGGCGGCCGGAGCAGCCTTGGCGGCCTTCGCCGGCTTGCGGCCCTTGGACTTCTTGTAGCCCGCATCATCGGCCTTCACGAACTCGATGAGCGCCATCTCGCTGGCGTCGCCGACGCGTGCGCCGAGCTTGTAGATGCGGGTGTAGCCGCCGTTACGGTTGGCGAACTCCTTGTGCTTCTCGTTGAAAAGCAGCGTGATCGCATCCTCGTCCCGGAGGTCGGCCAGGGCGAGGCGGCGCAGATGGATGGCATCCTTGGCCTCGGTCTTGGCCGCGGCCTGCTTGGCCTTGGTGATGATCTTCTCGATGAAGGGACGCAGGGCCTTGGCCTTGCTGAGTGTGGTCTTGATGCGACCGTGCGTGATCAGCGAGGCGCCCATGTTGGACAGCATCGCCTCACGGTGTTCACGGGTCACGCCCAGGGTATGACGGTGTTTTTTGTGACGCATTGGATTGGTTGATGACTGATTCCCGATCGGCAATCCGGCCGCAGCGTGGGGCGACGACGGACGGCGCGAGAATCAAAGGTGAGGGTCAGAGTTCCTTCTTGTTGTCGAGGAGGCGCTCGTCGAACTTCATGCCGAGCGAGAGACCGAGGGCCTCCAGCTTGTCCTTGATTTCGTTGAGCGACTTCTTGCCGAAATTGCGGTATTTGAGCATCTCCTGCTCGGTCTTCATCGCCAGCTCGCCGACGGTGGTGATGTTGGCGTTGTTGAGGCAGTTGGCGGCGCGAACGGAGAGCTCGATCTCGTTGACCGACATGTTGAGGAGCTTGCGGAGCTTGTTCTGCTCCTCGCTGACCTCGCTCTGCTGGTTCTCGAACTCGTAGGCTTCCTCCGACACGCGATCGAACACGTCGAGGTGATGCTTGAGGATGGACGCAGCCTGCTTGAGGGCGTCGTCCGGCGTGATACGGCCGTCGGTCCAGACCTCGAGGATGAGCTTGTCGTAGTCGGTGATCTGGCCGACGCGGGTGTTCTCCACCGCATACTTGACGAGGCGGACCGGCGAGAAGAGCGAGTCGATCGGGATGACACCGATGGCCTGGTCTTCCTTCTTGTTCAGCTCGCCCGGGCAGTAGCCGCGGCCGGTCTTGATCTCGATCTCGGCCTCGAAGGTGCGCTTGGCATCCAGCGTGCAGATGACCTGCTCAGGGTTGACGATGGTGATGTTGGCATCGGGCTGGATGTCCGCCGCGGTGACCGCGCCGGCCTTGGAGACCTTGATCTGCAGGGTCACGGGCTCGCGTTTCTGCGAAACAATGAGGATCTTCTTGAGGTTGAGTACAACCTCGGTGACGTCCTCGACGACGCCATCAATGCTCTGGAATTCATGGCTGACGCCCTCGATCTTGATCGAGGAGATGGCCGCGCCTTCGATCGAGCTGAGCAGCACACGGCGGAGCGAGTTGCCGATGGTGTGGCCGTAGCCGGCCTCGAAAGGCTCGGCGATGAACTTGGCGTAGGTCGGCGTGGAGCCTTCCTCGACCTTGGTGAGCTTGTTGGGGAGTTCGAACTTTCCGAGACGTTTGGGCATGGCGATGAACTCTGGATTGAGCGTTGAGGTTGAAATGAGTTTGGAGGGGGCAGCTTAGTAGCGGGAATAGAATTCCACGATCAGCTGCTCGTTAACACCCTGCTCCATTTCGTCACGGGTGGGAAGACGGTTGACCTTGGCCTTGAGGGCCTCGTTGTCCATCGTCAGCCAGCCAGGCACGTTGCGGATGCGGTTCTCTTCGAGATTGCGGGTGGCCATCTGGCGGGAGGCCGGGGCGCTCTTCACCTCAATTTCATCGCCGGCCTGGACGCTGTAGCTCGCGATGTCGACCTTGTGGCCGTTGACGCGGATGTGGCCGTGATTGACGAACTGGCGGGCGGCGGCGCGGCTCTTGGCGAGTCCGAGCTGGTAGATGACGCTGTCGAGCCGCAACTCCAAGAGCTGCAGGAAGCGTTCGCCGGTGACGCCGCGTTCGCGCTTGGCCATTTCGAACAGGCGGCGGAACTGGCGCTCAAGCAGGCCGTAGGTGTAGCGCAGCTTCTGTTTCTCGTTGAGGCCGACGGCGTATTCGGAGAGCTTGCGGCGGAGGCGCGGACCGTGCTGGCCGGGCGGATAGTTGCGACGCTCAAGGGCTTTGCCGGAACCGAGGATGTGCTGGTTGAAGCGGCGGCTGAGGCGGGTGGTTGGACCGGTATAACGAGCCATGGTTGTAAAAGGTGTTTAGCGGTTGGAGGCCGGATTAGACGCGACGGCGCTTGCGCGGGCGGCAGCCGTTGTGCGGCACAGGGGTGATGTCGATGATCGAGGTGATTTCAAGGCCGATGGCCTGCAGGGCACGGATGGCGCTGTCGCGACCGAGGCCCGGACCGGACACCCGGATGACAACATCCTTGAGGCCGTGGGACATGGCGGTGCGGGCGGCGTCCTGCGCCACGATCTGGGCGGCATAGGCGGTGGATTTGCGCGAGCCGCGGAAATTGCACTTGCCGGCGCTGGACCAGGAGATGACCTGCCCTTTCTGGTCGGTGATCGAGACGATCGTGTTGTTGAAGGAGGCCAGCACGTTGGCGATGCCGGAGGTGACATTCTTGGAGCCCTTGGCCTTGCGGACCTTGATGACACCAAGCTCCTCCTTGAGGAGATCCTCGGCCGTGGGCTGCTTGGCCACACCACCGATGAGTTCGACCGGTTTCTGGGCGGGTGCTTCCGCGCCTTCGGCGGCAGGCTTGGCGCCCTTGGGGGCCTTGGCGGGCTTTTTCTCCGCCGCGGTGGCGTCGGGGTTGCCGGTGGGAGCCGGAACGGGCTTTTCTTTCGAGGGAGTGGACTTTTCTTCGGCCATGACGGGTGGAGATTATTCTTTGGCTTTGGCCACACCCACGGTCTTGCGGGGACCCTTGCGGGTGCGGGCGTTGGTGCTGGTGCGCTGACCGCGGACCGGCAGGCTGCGCCGGTGGCGGATGCCGCGGTAGCAGTTGATGGCCTGCAGGCGCTTGAGGTTGGCGGTGATCTCGCGACGCAGGTCACCTTCCAGCACCCATTTGTGCTCGGTGATAACGTGGAGGATCTTGTTCAGCTGCTCTTCGGTCAGGTCCGAGGCGCGCATGTCGGCATCGAGACCGGCTTCCTTGACAATAATGTCAGCACGAGCGGGACCGACGCCGTTGATATAACGGAGGGAATACGCGACTTTCTTTTTCGCGGGAATTTCTACACCGAGAAGACGTGGCATTGTAGTTTAGGTTGGGAGTTGAGTGTTAAAGGGAAAAAAGGATTCAGGACTTGAGCAGATCGGTCCGGGTCAGGATTTCCGGACCATTTTCGGTTGTGAGCACGGTGTGTTCGTAGTGGGCCGAGGGCAAACCGTCGGCGGTGACGACCGTCCAGCCGTCCGCCAGCGTCTTGGTGCGATAGCCGCCGAGATTGACCATGGGCTCGATCGCCAACGTCATCCCGGGCTTGATGAGAGGTCCGGCGCCGCGACGACCGAAATTCGGAATTTCGGGCGGCTCGTGCATACTGGCACCGACGCCATGCCCCACCAGATCGCGCACCACACTGAAACCGTGGGATTCGACATGATTCTGAATGGCATACGAGATGTCGCCGATACGATTGCCGACGACCGCCTGACGGATGCCAAGGGCCAGTGACTCCTCGGTCACTCGCATCAGCTTCTTTTTGCGGGCATCAATCGCGCCAACGGGGACGGTCGTGGCGTTGTCGCCGACGTAGCCGTTGTATGTGACCGTCACATCGAGGGAGACGATATCACCATCGTGGAGGACCCGGCGGAATGACGGGACTCCGTGGACAATCTCCTCGTTGACAGAGATGCAGGTGTGGGCTGGATAACGACGCGAACCGATCTGGTAGCCGTAATCGGCACTGCGGGCTCCGCATGCGGCCATGAGATCGCGGCCGGCTTCGTCCAAGTCTTGGGTGGTGGTTCCTGGCCGCACAAGCTGCTTGAGTTCGGCAAGCACCTTGGCAGCGATGGTGCACGCTTCCCGCATCCGGGCGATCTGATCCTTGGTTTTGATCATCGTCATGCGGAGGCGGTTTCCGGTGCTGCATGCAGCAGACCGAGCGTGCGATAGTGTTCGATCACCGGCCCGGAGGCCGAGGGAGCGGCCATGACGCCATCGAGCGATTCGTCGCGGACATCCAGCCATTCATCGAACACCAAAGCTTGGAGCAGCGTAGCCGGGAAGTCCGTGAGGACAAAACCCGCATCAGGTTTGCGCGCAAAAAACCAGCGGCGCAAAACGGCCGGCATGGTCCCGTCCGCATCCCGATTCGGGCTGCGGTGACGCGAAATCTCCGACCGTAACAGACCGGCGGGAGAGACGTGCTCAAGATTCAAAGAACGCACCAGGGAAAGAAGGCCGAAATCGGCCGGACCGAGGTGTAACAGTTTGGCTTTGGCCGGGAGGCCAAAGCCAGAGAAAAGGTCGAAGTTGGATGTCACCACGACCGGAGTAAAGAACTAAAGTGCGAAATGACGGGTGGCCCAGGCTGCGATGCCGATCAGGAAGATGACCGACACGGGAATCACGATTTTCATGACCGCCTCGGAACTGAGGGCATCGCTGGTCATGCCTTGCGGGTTGCTGCTGCGGGCGCGCACGCGGCCCTTCTTCAGGAAGCCGTCGTAATGGCGCTGGAGCAGGAACGTCTCGACCTGGCGCATGGTGTCGAGCACGACACCCACGGTGATCAGCATGCCGGTGCCGCCGAAGAAGATCGCGATGCGCTGGGGGACGTTGAGTTCAAAAAGCAGGAAGTCCGGCAT
The DNA here is from genome assembly GCA_019455245.1 of Opitutaceae bacterium. Taxonomy (GTDB): domain Bacteria; phylum Verrucomicrobiota; class Verrucomicrobiia; order Opitutales; family Opitutaceae; genus Cephaloticoccus. The sequence continues at coordinate 30,582 of JACFMR010000027.1, read as the reverse complement.
GACGGCGATGACGGTGAGGAAGACCGCACCGGCCAACGTGAGTCGCGTCATGATAAAGTCCAGGAACTGCGCGGTGGGCTCGCCGGGACGAACCCCGGGAATGTAACCGCCGTATTTCTTGAGATCATCAGCGATCTGGATCGGCTTGAACATCACTGAGACCCAGAAATAGCTGAAGAACAGGATCAGTACGGTGTAGATCGCGTAGTAGGTCCAGTGGCCGCGCAGGAGATTCTCGGCGAACTCAACCAGGAACTTGACGTTGAAGGCGGCGCCGATTTGCGAGAATATTTGCTGAGGGAACAGGAGGATGGCGCTGGCAAAGATGACCGGCATGACGCCGGAGTAATTGACCTTGAGCGGCAGGAACGAGCTTTGGCCGCCCATCACCTTGTTGCCCACCACGCGCTTCGCATACTGCACAGGGATCTTGCGCTGCCCCTGCACCACCATGATGATGCCCATGGTGACGAGGATGAAGAGCATGCCCATGATGATGCCCTGCGGCAGGCCCAGACGGGCGACGCCAACGGGGGCAAAAAACAGCTGGTAGGTGGCCGCGGCGGCGCCGGGTACATCGGACAGAATGCCAACGGTAATGAGCAGGGAGACGCCGTTGCCAATGCCCCGCTGCGTAATCTGTTCGCCCAGCCACATGAGCAACATCGTGCCCGCGGTCATGTAGATGACCGAGGTGATCAGAAAGCCCATCTTCCCCACCATGACGATCGGCCCGTAGGTATTGATGTCGTAACCGGGGAAGAGCCGGCCGGGGTTTTCCAACGCGAGAATCAGCAACGCACCCTGCACAATGCAGATGATCACCGTCGCATAGCGGGTGTACTGGGTGAGTTTCTGCCGACCGACATCACCCTCCTGCTGCAGCCGGCTCAGGGCCGGCACGACCGCCGTCATCAGCTGGAAGATAATCGAGGCGCTGATATAGGGCATGATGCCCAGCGCCGCGATCGCGCCTTTGACCAGCGCACCGCCGGTGAACATGTTGTACAAGCCCACCAAGGCACCGCCGCCACCGGCGGTCTGGTCCTCAAAGAAACGTTGCAGCGGATGCGGATCGATACCCGGCAGCGGGATGTGCGCAGCCACCCGGGCGATAAAGAGCAACGCCAGGGTGTAGAAGATGCGCGACCGCAGCTCGGGAATCTTCAGCGAATTCGTGAAGGCGGAAAGCATTGCGTGTCTGGGCTGGGAGGAATTCCGGGATTATCCGGAGGTGTTGCGGGGTGGCGTCGCAGGGACTCAGGCCACAATGGCCTGGCCACCGGCCTTTTCGAGCTTGGCCTTGGCCGACTCGGAGAATTTGGCGGCGGTGACCTTCAGCGCGCGGCTGATCTCGCCGTCGCCCAGGATCTTGACCAGCTTCTCGTCCTTGCGCACGAGACCGTGCTGCGCGAGCACGCCGGCATCGACCTCGGTGATCGAGGCATCGAGGTCGGCGAGATCACGCAGATTAACCACCGCGAATTCGGTACGGAAGTTGTATTGGTTGAAGCCGCGCTGCGGGAGCTTGCGGTAGAGCGGCATCTGGCCGCCTTCAAAGCCGGGACGGATGCTGCCGCCGGAGCGGGCCGTCTGGCCCTTGCCGCCGCGACCGGAGGTCTTGCCGTGGCCGCCGCCTTCGCCGCAGCCAACGCGCTTTTTGCGGTGCACCGCACCTTTAACGTTCTTAAGTTCGTGAAGTTTCATGGGATTTCCTTGGATGGGCGCCCTCCCCCGCCCGGCGGAGAAGGACTCGGATCAGTTCAAAGCAGAATCAGGAATTGCGGGCCGTGGCGAAATCATCGGCGACGCGCAGCTGGCGCAGGCCGGCAAGCGTGGCATTGACGACGGCAATGTGGTTCTTGGAGCCCAGTGACTTGGTCAGCACGTTCTTGACGCCGGCCGCCTCAAGGACCGCACGCACGCCGCCGCCGGCGATGAGGCCGGTACCGGTCGTGGCCGGGCGCAGGAGCACCTTGCCACCGTCGTACTCGCCGAGCACTTCGTGCGGAATGGTGTCACCCTTGAGCTTGACGGTCACCATGTGCTTGTGGGCATGCGCGGTGCTCTTCTTGATGGCCTCGGGGACCTCGTTGGCCTTGCCGTAGCCGACGCCCAACCGGCCTTTGCCATCACCCACCACGGCCAGCGCGGAGAAGCTGAAGCGGCGGCCACCCTTGACCACCTTGGCGCAGCGGTTGATGAACACGACCTTCTCAATCATGGTCGGTCCGTCGCCGGGCGCAGGAGCGTTGTCGCGGGAGCGGGAATCGCGACGCGGACCACCGCGACCGAAGCCGCCACCGCCGCGCGGAGCACGGGGTGCGGGAGGAGGAGTGTCGTTCGCCGGAGCAGGTGTCACGGCAGCGGGAGTGGAGGGAGTGTTATCAGTGCTCATGGGCGAACTTTAGAATACGAGGCCGCCTTCGCGGGCGGCGTCAGCGAACTGTTTGACCTTGCCGTGGTAGCGGGCGCCGTTGCGGTCGAACACGACCGAGGTGATGCCGGCGGCCTTGGCTTTCTCGGCGAAGACGGTGCCGAGCACCTTGGCGCCGGCGAGATTGGCGGCGAGCTTCTGCTTGCGCAGTTCGCCGTCGAGGCTGGAAATGAAGACCAAGGTGGAACCGGCCTCGTCGTCGATCGCCTGCGCATAGATATGCTTGGCGGTGAACTTCACGCTGAGGCGCGGGCGGGCGGCGGTGCCGTTGATCTTTTTGCGGATGCGCCAGCGACGCTTTTGCAGCAGACTGGCTTTGCGGATGGTATTCATGGGTGGTCCCCGTAAGTGATGGTTGCGGTTGGGATCAGGCGACGGTCTTGCCTTCCTTGCGGCGGACGCGCTCGCCCACGATGCGGACACCCTTGCCCTTGTAGGGCTCGGGCGGGTAGTAGCTGCGAATCTCGGCGGTGACCGCCCCGACCTTCTGCTTGTCCGGGCCCTCGACCTTGATCTTGGTCTGGTCCGTGACGGTGACTTTGATCCCCTCCGGGATGTCCATCAGAATCGGGTGTGAATAGCCGAGGGCGAGATCAAGCTGCTTGCCCTTGAGGGCGGCCTTGAAGCCGACGCCCTGGATCTCAAGATCCTTGGTGTAGCCTTCGCTGGCGCCCTTGACCATGCCGGCGATGATCGAACGGACGGTGCCGTACATGGCGCGCGAGAAGCGCGTTTCGTCGACCGGAGCCACCGTGATCTGGTTGTTGGCGTTGGTGATGGTGACCACGGGGGCAAAGGTCTTGGCGACCTTGCCCTTGGGACCCTCGACCTGAACGGTGTGGCCCTGGATGTCGACCTTGACCTTGGCGGGAATGTTAACGGGTTGTTTGCCGATGCGACTCATGGTGCGTGGCTCCTTACCAAATGTTGCAGACGAGCTCGCCACCCGCCTTGTTGCGACGGCAGTCCTGATCCTTCATGAGACCCTTGGACGTGGAGAGAATGGAGATGCCGAGACCGTTCAGGACGCGCGGAATCTCGGTGTAGCTGTAGTAGAGGCGGCGGCCGGGCTTGGAGACGCGCTTGAGGCCGGTGAGAACCGGGGCGCCGTCGACGTACTTGAGCTTGAGGACAAGCGTCTTGTGGCCGCGTTCGTCGGTGCCGGTGGCAAAGTCCGAGATGTAGCCCTCGGACTTGAGGATGGCGGCCAGGCTCTCCTTCAGACGGGAGTGCGGGGCGACGCATTCATCGAGCCGGGCTTTGGACGCATTGCGCAGCCGGGTCAGAAAATCACTGATTGGATCGGTCATGGTGGATGTTGGTTTGCAGCAACCGGCGGGTCATATCCGACTCCCCCCGGTCAAAAGGGTTGTTACCAGGAAGACTTGGTCACGCCGGGGATCTTGCCGGAGAGGGCGAGTTCGCGGAACTGAATGCGCGAGACGCCGTATTTGCGGATGTAAGCCCGGGGACGGCCGCTGAGCGAGCAGCGGTTCTTGACGCGCACGGGCGAAGAGTTGCGCGGCAGCTTGGCCAGCTTCTTTTGCGCGGCGAAGAAATCTTCGTCACTGGTATCGGGATTGGCGAGCAGGGCCTTGAGCTCGGCCCGCTTGGCCTTGTGTTTTTCAACAAGTTGCTGGCGCTTCTTGTTGCGTTCGATGGCGGATGTTTTCGGCATGGCGCGAGGGTTTAGGCGGCCTGGGTCTTGGCGGTTTCCGAGCGGCGGAAGGGCATGCCGAGGAGGCGGAGCAGCTCCCGGCCTTCGTCGTCGGCGTCGGCCGTGGTCACGATGGTGATGTCGAGGCCCATGGTCTTCTTGACGTTTTCCACGGTGATCTCGGGAAAGATGGTAAAATCGGTGATGCCGAGGTTGTAGTTGCCATGACCGTCGAGCTTGGGCGAGATGCCGCGGAAGTCACGGATGGTCGGCAGGGCGACGGCGATCAGGCGGTAAAGGAACTCCCACATGGCGTTGCCCCGCAGGGTCACGCAACAGCCGACGACCTGGCCCTGGCGCAGCTTGAAGTTGGAGACCGCCTTCTTCGACTTGGTGAGGACGGGCTTCTGCCCGGCGATCAGACCGAGGTCGCGCTGGATGTCGGCAATCTGGTTCTTGTCGGCCTCGGCGTTGATGCCGGTGTTCAGCACGACTTTGACGATCTTCGGCACCTCGTGCTTGTTCTTGTAGCCGCGAGCCTTGACCAGTTCAGGTGCAACCTGCTCGGCATAGAGGACTTTGAGTGTGGGAGTGGAGCTCATGATAATGGCCACCGGATTTCCGACCCGGCGGCGAATGGGTGAGTTTTAAGTGGAAAAAGGATCAATAACGCAGGCGGGCGACGGGTTTGGCAAGCGCGCATTTGGCGCACTCAGGCCGTCTTGGCCGGCTGGCGGCGTTTGCTCGCGTCGAAAACCGACTTGAGCATGAGATTGGAGACATGGATGGAGCCCTCGCGCTCGGCGATGGTGCCCTGGGGATGATCCTGCGACTTCTTGAGGTGACGTTTGATCATCGCCACGCCCTCGACACGCGCCCGGTCCTTGGCGGACAGCAGTTCAAGCACCTTGCCCTCCTTGCCCTTGTGGGCACCGGCGATCACGACCACCTGGTCGTTACGTTTGATGTGAAACTTCTTCATGGTTAGAGAACCTCCGGCGCGAGCGAAATAATCTTCATGAAGTTTTTCGCGCGCAGTTCGCGGGCAACCGGACCGAATATGCGGGTGCCCTTGGGATTGTTGGTTGCATCAATGATGACCACCGCGTTGCTGTCGAAACGCAGGTAACTGCCGTCGGAACGGCGCACGGCGGTCTTGGTGCGGACCACGACGGCCTGGGCAACCTCGCCCTTTTTGACGCTGGCGTCGGTGGTGCTTTCCTTGATGTGAACGGTGATGATGTCGCCGATGCCGGCAGAGTCCGTGTTCTGACCCTTTTTACGGATCATGGCGGCCTTGCGGGCACCGGTATTGTCGGCGACTTCGAGTACGGATCGCAGTTGAATCATGACAGACCTCCTGGGTGACTGGGTTTAGGTGGTGACTCCGCGGCTTCAGGCCTGGGTGGTCTTGGTGGGGACGGTCTCGGCCACATCGCTCTCGGTCACGGCGAGATCGGAGGTGCTTTCGGCACGCTCGATCACGGTAATGACCCGCCAGCGCTTCAGGCGGCTGAGCGGCCGGGTTTCCATGATCTCGACCTTGTCGCCGGGCTTGGTTTCGTTCTTTTCGTCATGGACGTGCACCACGGTCTGGCGGTTGACCACCTTGTGGTAAAGCGGGTGCGGTGATTTGTAGGCGATGGTGACCTTGACGGACTTGTCGCCGGAGCGGCTGGTGACAAAGCCGATCAGGGTCTTGCGACGGTTATGGCGGACGTGTTGGGACATGGCTTGGAGCGCCTCAGGCGGCTTGGCTGTTCTTGGCGTTTAGAATGGTCTCGAGGCGCGCGATGTCCTTGCGGAGGGCACGCAGCTCGTGGGTTTTTTCCACCTGACCGGTCTGCTTGCGCAGGCGGAGCTGCAGCAGCTTTTCGCGGGTTTCGCGGATTTTGGTGGTGATCTCGGCGGGAGAGAGTTCGCGGATTTCTTTCGCAGTCATGACGTGATGCAGGGATGGGCTCAGGCGACAACGCCTTCGCGGGTGATGAAGCGGCAATGGAAAGGCAGCTTCGCGTCGGCGAGCCGGAATGCCTCCTTGGCGATGGTGAGCGGCACACCGGAAAGTTCAAAAAGGACGGCGCCGGGCTTGATGACGGCGACGTAGTACTCAACCGCACCCTTGCCCTGCCCCATGCGGACTTCCGCCGGTTTCTTGGTGATGGGCTTGTGCGGGAACACGCGGATCCAGAGCTTGCCCTTGCGCTTGAGGTGGCGGGAAATGGTGACGCGGGCAGCCTCGATCTGCTGGCCGGTCATGGGGCCGCGGGTCAGGGACTGCAGGCCGAATTCGCCGAAGGCCAGGGTGTTGCCACGCTTGGCGTTGCCGGCGCGTGAGCCCTTTTGGGATTTGCGATACTTGGTGCGGGAAGGTGCGAGAGCCATGATGGTTTTCTCCTAGGTCGATGTGATCCGGCGGGCGGATCAGCTGTTGTCGGACTCCTTTTTGCAGATCCAGCACTTGACGCCGATCTTGCCGTACACGGTACGGGCCTCACTGAAGCCGTAGTCGATGTTTTCGCGGAGGGTGTGCAGCGGGACGCGGCCCTTGCGCTGCCATTCGCGGCGGGCGATGTCGGCACCGCCCAGACGGCCGGAGCACTGGATGCGGATGCCCTCGGCGCCGAGGGTCATGGCCATCTCGACGGCCTTCTTCATCGCGCGGCGGAAGGCGATGCGGCGCTCCAGCTGGAGGGCCACGTTCTCGGCGACGAGCTGGGCCTCGATCTCGGGCTTCTTGATTTCCTGGATGTCGAGGAGGATTTCCTTGCCGGTGAGCTTGGCGAGCTCCTCCTTGATCTTCTCGATCTCCTGACCCTTGCGGCCGATGACGATGCCGGGGCGGGCGGTGTAGATCTTCACGCGCACGCGGTTGGAGGCGCGCTCGATGAAAATACGCGGCACGGAGGCCTGCTTGAGTTTCTCCATGAGCTTCTCACGGATGATCTGGTCCTCCGCGAGCAGCTTGCCGAAGTCCTTCTTGGTGGCGTACCAGCGGGAAAGCCAGTTGCGACGGACGGCGAGACGGAAACCGATAGGATTGGTTTTTTGGCCCATGGTAAAAATCAGTTGGAGTTGCCGTCGGAAAGGACGATGCGGATGTGCGACATTTTCTTGCGGCGGGGCATGGCCGTGCCGCGGGCACCGGCCTTGAAACGCTTCAATACGGGGCCGTTCTCGATGACGGCGGTCTTGACCGTGAGCGCGTCGGCCGAGAGGTTGTTGTTGTTCTCGGCGTTGGCGATGGCGCTCTTCAGCGTCTTGGCGATGAGCAGGGCGGATTTGCGCGGGATGAGCGTCAAATAATCGACGGCCTCGGCGGCCTTGCGCCCCTGGATGGTACGGGCCACCTCGCGCATTTTCTTGGGCGACATGCGCGCGTTGCGGGTGAGAGCTTGGACTTCCATTGATTTGATTCCTTAGGAGGCGACAGCAGCGCCGCGATGCGGCGCCCTGCCCTTTTGGTGATAGTATTGGTTAAGCGGTTTTAAACTCAGACGGCCTTGGCGGTGTGCGAGCCGTGCGACTTGAAGACGCGGGTCGGGGCGAATTCGCCGAGCTTGTGGCCGACCATGTTCTCGGTGACATAAACCGCCACAAAGGCCTTGCCGTTGTGGACGTTGAAGGTGTGGCCGACAAAGTCGGGCGTGATGGTCGAACGACGCGACCACGTCTGGATGGGCTTGCGGGCGCCGGCCTTGGCCGCCTTCTCGATTTTTTCGAGCAGGTGATAGTCGACGAAGAAGCCTTTTTTGATGGAACGTGCCATGGTGCGAAAGAGCTGGGATTATTTGCGACCGCGCGGTTTGCGACCGTTGTGGTGGACAATGATCATGCTGTTGGAGGGCTTGGAGCGGCGCCGGGTCGGGAAACCCTTGGCGAGCTGACCCCACGGGGAAACGAGCTGCTGGCGGCCGCCACCACCCTTGGACTTGCCGTTGCCACCGCCGTTGGGGTGGTCGACCGGGTTCATGACCATGCCGCGGACGCGCGGACGCTTGCCGAGCCAGCGGTTGCGGCCGGCCTTGCCGAGCGACTGGTTGTTGTGCTCGCCGTTGCCGACCTCGCCGATGGTGGCGCGGCACTTCGGATTCACCAACCGGATCTCGCCGGAGGGCATCTTCAACTGGGCGAAGCCACCCTCGACCGCGATGAGTTCTAAGGCGGCGCCGGCGGAACGTGCGATCTGTGCGCCACGCCCGGGGTTGAGTTCCACCGCGTGGAGCCGTGTGGAAGGCGGGATGATCTCGAGCGGAAAATTGTTACCCACCGAGAATTCATTGATGCTGGCCTTGTTGGACGCGAAAATCGCATCGCCCACGTTCAGGCCGGCAGGAGCGAGAATGTAGCGCTTTTCGCCGTTCTCGTAGCACACCAGCGCGATGTTCGCGGAGCGGTTGGGATCGTACTCGATCGCCTGGACGCGCGCGGGCATGTCAAGCAGGTCGCGCTTGAAGTCGATGACACGGTAGAGCTGCTTGTGACCGCCGCCGCGACGACGCGAGGTGATGCGGCCATAGACGTTGCGCCCACCGCTCTTGTGCTTGGGTTCGGTGAGGCCGCGCTCCGGGCGCTTCTTGGCCAGTTGACCCTGATGGTTCAACGTGGTGAAACGCTGCGTCGGGGTCAGGGGACGGGAAGATTTGAGTGGCATGTGGGATGTTCTCCGGGTTGCGAAACGGCTCAGACGAGCTCGATCTTGTCACCGGCCTTGAGTGTGACGATGGCCTTCTTGTAGTCGGAACCGACGCTCGGGCGGCCGGTGCGCGAGCGCTTGTTCTTGCCGCGGTAGTTTTGGACGTTAACCCGCCGCACGGTGACCTTGAAGGTCTGCTCCACCGCCTCGGCGATGGCGTACTTGGTGACACCGGGGAAAACCTCGAAGGTGTATTGGCCCAGCTCAGCGGACTGCTTGCTGGATTTCTCCGTGAGACGGACGAGTTTGAGAACCTTGTCGGCGTTCATTAGTTCTTACCTCCATTGACGCGGGCGATGATCTGCTCGAGCGCCTTGGCACTGACGATGATCCGGCTGTATTGGGCGAGATCGAGGGCGTTGAGTTTGGCGGCTTCCTGCAGCGAGACGCGCGAGATGTTGCGGACGGCGCGGGCGGCCTCGAGGGAGAACGGGGCGTCGACCAAGAGCAGCTTGCCCTTGGGGGCGATGCGACCGAGCACCTCGTTGACCTGCTTTGTCTTCCGCTGGGCGGAGGCGAATTCCTCGATGACGGCAAGCTCACCGGCCGCGGCGCGGTCGAAAAGCGCGCGGCTGAACGCCAGCTGCTTCACCTTGCTGTTGATTTTCTTGGAATAGTCGCGGGGTTTCGGGCCGAAAACGACGCCGCCACCAACCCAGAGGGGCGAGCGGATGGAGCCGGCGCGCGCGCGGCCGGTGCCCTTTTGACGCCACGGCTTCTTGCCGCCACCGCGGACTTCGCCGCGGGTCTTGGTGGAATGCGTGCCCTGGCGGTTGTTGGCGTTGATCGCGACGATCACTTCCTTCATCGCCTGCAGGCCTTTGTCGCCTTCAAACACGGGCAGACCGGCGAAATCCTTTTCGCTGCTGGTCTTGCCGTCGGAACTAAAAACGGTGAGTTTCATTGCTGGAATTCCTCAGGGTTAGGCGGTTTTGGGCTGTCCCTTGGTGGCCGCGCGGACGACGACATCGTCGCCATTGGCGCCGGGTATGGCGCCTTTTACGAGGATGAGATTACGGTCGGCGATGACCTTCACGACACGCAGGTTTTGCACGGTGCGGCGCTCGGCGCCCATGCGACCGGGCATCTTTTGATTTTTCCAAACGCGACCGGGCGTCTGGCGCATGCCGACGGAACCGATACGGCGATGAAACATCGAGCCGTGGGCCGCAGGACCGCCGCCGACGCGGAAGCGCTTCACCACACCGGCGAAGCCTTTGCCTTTGGTGACGCCGATGACATCGACAAACTGGCCTTCCTGGAAGGTTTCAACCGTGACGATATCACCAATTTTGAGCGTCGGTGCTTCGGCGAGGCGGACTTCACTCAGCACACGCGGCGCGGCATCGAGGCCGGCCTTCTTGGCGTGATTGAGTTCGGCGCGGGACGTGTTCTTGGTCTTTTTCGCGGCGAATCCGATCTGGACGGCATTGTAACCGTCGTTTTCGACGGTCTTGACCTGCACGACCGAGCAAGGGCCGGCTTCGACGACGGTGACAGGGACCAAGACATTGTCCGTGTCGTAAACCTGGGTCATGCCCAGTTTTTTACCTAGGAGAGAGGTGATCATAAGCTAAGCGGTAGGTGGAGGGTTTCCGTTTAACGACCTACATTAGAGGCACCAGCGGTGCGCGAAGCGCACATGGGCGACTGCTAACTGTCGGATTAAGGGATCAAACGTTGATGGTGATATCGACGCCGGAAGGGAGGTTGAGTTTCTTGAGCTCGTCGACCGTCTGGGCCGTGGGCTCGATGATGTCGATGAGGCGCTTGTGAGTGCGCGATTCAAACTGGTCCATGGACTTTTTGTCCACGTGCGGGGAGCGGTTGACCGTCAGCTTCTCGATGCGGGTGGGCAGCGGGACGGGGCCGGAGACCCGGGCGCCGGAGCGCTTGGCGGTCTCGACGATCTCCAGCGCCGACTGATCGATGACCCGATAGTCGAAACCCTGGAGCTTGATGCGAATGCGTTGGCCTTTCATGGAGGTAAAAGAACGGGATTAAGTGCGCGCGGGAGCCTTGACGGAGGACTCCACAATCTTGGGCAGCAAGGAGGCCGGCACCTGCTCGAAATGGGATGGTGTGATGGAGGCGCTGGCGCGCCCCTTGGAGAGTGAGCGAATGTCGGTGACATAACCGAACAACGTTTCCAGCGGCACATGAGCCGCGACGATGCCCGCGCCATTCTTGTTCTCTATGCCTTGGATCTGACCGCGGCGACGGTTGATGTCGCCCATCAGGTCACCCTGGTACTCCTCAGGCGTGGTGACTTCCACAGCCATGATGGGTTCGAGGAGGATCGGCGAAGCCTTCTTCATCGCCTCCTTGAAGGCAAAGATGCCGGCCATCTTAAAGGCGAGTTCGGAAGAATCGACCTCGTGGTAGGAACCGTCGACGATGCGCACCTTGACATCAACCACCGGGTAACCGGCGACGACACCGTTGTTGCAACCTTCAAGGATGCCATCGGTTGCGGGCTTGATGTATTCCTTCGGAATAACACCGCCGACAATTTCGTTGAGCACCTCGATGCCCTTGCCCTTTTCGTTGGGCTCGAGCTTGACGACCACGTGACCGTACTGGCCCTTGCCTCCGGACTGACGGATGAATTTGCCCTCGGCATCCGCGGCGGCGGTGACGGTTTCGCGGTAGGCGATCTGGGGCTTGCCGGAAGTGGCCTCGACCTTGAACTCGCGCTTCATGCGGTCGCGGATGATGTCGAGATGCAGTTCGCCCATGCCGGCGAGAATGGTCTGCCCCGTGTCCTGGTCGGTGGAAACACGCAGCGTGGGATCCTCGGCGACCAGACGTTGCAGAGCGGTGCCCATTTTCTCCTGGTCGGCCTTTGAATTCGGCTCGATCGACATGGCGATCACGGGCTCGGGGAAGGACGGCGGTTCCAGGCGCACGTCATATTCCTCATCGCAAAGGGTGTCACCGGTGATGACATCCTTCACGCCGACCAAGGCGCAGATATCACCCGAATAGGCCACGTCGATTTCCTCGCGGTCCATCGCGCGCATCAGCACAAGACGGGAAACACGCTCGGAACGGCGGGTGCGCGGATTGTAGAGCGAAGTGCCTTTCCGCAGGGTGCCGGTGTAAACACGATAGAACACGAGTTTGCCCACGAAAGGATCGGTCCAGAGCTTGAAAGCCAGTCCCGCAAGCTTGCCGTTGTCGTCGACCAGCACGTCGACTTCCTTGCCGTCGGAATCCTGCCCCTGCATCGGGGGCACATCGATCGGACTGGGCAGGTAATTAACCACGCAGTCAAGCAGCCGCTGCACACCCTTTTTCTTGAAGGCCGAACCGGGGATAACGCCGGTGAACTTCATGGAAACGGTGGCCTTGCGCACGGCGACGAGCAGCTCCGCATTGGAGACTTCTTCGCCGTTGAGGTATTTTTCCGCCAGGGCGTCGTCGAAATCCGAAACCGCCTCGATCAGCTTCTCACGGTATTCCTTCGCCTCATCGGCCATGTCGGCCGGGATGGGATGGCGCGTCGGATTGAGGTCCATTTCCATCGGATCCTCAAAGATGTAGGCGCAGTTCTGCACCAGATCGACCAGGCCGGAGAAATTATCTTCCTTGCCGATGGGCAGGAACAATGGGTGGGCGTTGGCCTTCAGCTTCTCGCGCATCTCGGACACGGCGCGGAAGAAATCAGCGCCGGTGCGATCCATCTTGTTGACGAACGCGATGCGCGGCACGCCATACTTGTTGGCCTGGCGCCAGACAGTTTCAGACTGGGGCTGCACGCCGGCCACCGCACAGAAAACCGCAACCGCACCGTCGAGCACACGCATGGAACGCTCAACCTCGGCGGTGAAATCCACGTGTCCGGGCGTGTCGATGACGTTGATACGTTGGCGAATCCCCTTCCAGGGACCGCAGGAGGCATCCCACGCACAGGAAATGGCGGCGGCGGTGATGGTGATGCCGCGTTCGCGCTCCTGTTCCATCCAGTCGGTGACGGCGGTGCCTTCATGCACCTCACCCATCTTGTGGACCGCGCCGGAGTAGAATAGGATGCGCTCGGAAGTCGTGGTTTTGCCCGCATCGATATGAGCCGCGATGCCGATGTTGCGGGTCCATTCAAGCGGAAACGGGCGGTCCTTGGCGTTGGCCTTGGAAATCTTGCCCTTTTCGGTGACGACAGAAATGCTGGGAGCGGTTGCCATAATGATACCTTGGGCCCTTACCAACGGAGGTGGGCAAACGCACGGTTGGCCTGCGCCATCTTGTGCGTATCTTCCTTCTTCTTCACCACCGAGCCGGTGTTGTTGTAGGCATCGATGATCTCGGTCGCCAGCGCATCGCGCATGGTCACACCCTTGCGGCCGGTGGCCGCGGCGACGATCCAGCGCAAGGCGAGCGACTCCTGCCGCTCAAACGAAATTTCCACGGGCACCTGATAGGTGGCGCCACCGACACGACGACTCTTGACCTCCAGGCGCGGCCGGGCGTTTTCCAACGCGCCGAGCAGCAGGTCGACCGGGTTGCCCTTGTCGAGCTTCTCGGAAACCTTCTCAAACGCACCGTAAACGATGCGCTGCGCGAGGTTCTTTTTGCCGTCCTGCATGACGACATTGACCAGGTGCGCAACGAGGGGGCTGTTGTAGCGGATATCGGGCTCGACCTGACGCTTGGTGGCTCTGTGACGGCGTGACATGGTGATGAATCAATAAATACGGTTACTTGGCTTTCGGACGCTTGACGCCGTACTTGGAACGGCTGCGGCGACGTTTCTCCACGCCGGTGGCATCCAAAGTGCCGCGGACGATATGATAACGGACGCCGGGCAAGTCCTTCACACGGCCACCGCGCACGAGCACAATCGAGTGCTCCTGGAGGGAGTGCCCCTCGTCAGGGATGTAGGAAATCACCTCGCTGCCGTTGGTAAGACGCACCTTGGCCACCTTGCGGATGGCCGAATTGGGCTTCTTGGGGGTGCGGGTCATGACCTGCACACACACGCCGCGACGAAACGGGTTGCGCTCCAAAGCCGGGGATTTCGACTTGGCTACGACCTTGCGGCGGCCTTTGCGCACGAGTTGATTGATGGTCGGCATACGATTTTAAGAGTGGAAAGTGGAGAAAAGAGGAAAAAACTACCAGTGGCCAAAAGCTCGGCAAGAACTTTTTGGGGAAAAGTAAGCAGGTTCGCGAAATGCGGGATTTGGTCCCCGCTCCGCGAGAGCGAAAGCGCCTCCCGAAGAACTCGGATTGCGCGCGAAAAAGATGCGAGCCGGTCAGACTCGACAGGCGCTTCGCCGAATACAAGACCGAACTGAGAAATGCGTCCAAAAAAATCGCCCGGCCGTGAGGCCGGGCGATAAACCAAGTGGAGCTAGGCTCAACACTCGGTTTTTGGCGGGAGGGATTGGGACCATTGCGCCCCCCACCCGCCTTGACAAGCAGAAATTTCCTCCACCCAAAAACAAAGGGGCGCGGTGATTAGCCGCGCCCCTTGATTTGATGGGTTGTGCAGTTGAATCAGCCCGCCTCGGTCGCGTTCGCCGGCGCAGGCTCGGTCACCGGCTCCTCGGGCAGTTCGTCGCCGAAGGGCAGCGTGATCTTAAGCTGCTTGTATTTCGGCAGGCCCGTGCCCGCCGGAATCAGGTGTCCCATGATCACGTTTTCCTTGAAGCCCTTGAGCAGGTCGACCTTACCCAAGGTGGAGGCGTCGGTCAGCACGCGGGTCGTCTCCTGGAAGGAGGCGGCCGAGATGAAGCTTTCCGTTTCCAAGGATGCCTTGGTAATGCCCAGCAAGATCGGCTCGGCTTCGGCGGGCTTGCCGCCGGCCGACTCGATGCGCCGGTTCTCCGTGAGGAAGGAGGTGCGGTCCACCTGCTCACCCCAGAAGAATTCACTGTCACCCGGATCGGTGATGCGCACTTTGCGCAGCATCTGGCGGATGATGATCTCGATGTGCTTGTCGTTGATGGTCACACCCTGGAGGCGATAGACTTCCTGCACTTGGGAGATAAGGAAGTCGTAGAGCGCGCTCGGGCCGAGAATCTCGAGGATCTCGTGCGGATCGGCGGCGCCCTCGGTCAGGTGCTGGCCCTTGTGCACAACGTCGCCCGGTTGGACGATGATATGCTTGCCGGTGGCAATCAGGTGCTCCTCTTCCTGGCCGGTCTCGTCGTTTTTGACGACGAGCTTCCGCTTGCCGCGGACCGTGCCCTCGAAGGACACCACGCCGTCGATGCGGGACATCTCGGTGGCATCCTTCGGGCGGCGGGCCTCGAACAGCTCGGCCACGCGCGGAAGGCCACCGGTGATATCCTTGGTCTTGGAAGCCTGACGCGGGGTCTTGGCCAGCAGGGCACCGGGGGCGATCGTGTCGCCCTCGTTGACCGAGATCTGGGCCCCGACCGGGATGGAATAGGCCGCCAAGGGCTGGTTCTTGGCGTCACGCACCTCAATCTGGGGATTGAGGTCCTCCTTGTGCTCGATGACGACGGTGGCAATGCGGCCGGACGATTCGTCTAGCTCGCGCTTAACCGTGACGCCGGGGATCATGTCCTTAAACACCAGGGTGCCACCCTTTTCGGAAAGCACGGGAATGTTGTAGGGGTCCCACTGCGCCAGCACTGCGCCCTTTTCGATCTGCTCGCCGTCGCCGACGTGCAGGAACGAACCGACCACGATGTTGTAGGTTTCGAGTTCCTTGTCCTCGGCATCCAGAATCTGGATGCTGCCGGTCTTGTTGAGCACGATCGAGGCGCCGTCCGCGGTGGCCACCAGGCGCAAACCGCGATATTTGACGATACCGCTCGAGCGCACCCGAATTTCCGGAGTTTTGAAACCGCCGGAGGCGACGCCACCGATGTGGAAGGTGCGCATGGTCAGCTGCGTGCCGGGCTCGCCGATGGACTGGGCGGCGATGATGCCGACGGAATCTCCCACCTTGGCGACCTTGTTGGTCGCGGGATTGATACCGTAACTGCGCCCGTCGATACCGTAGGCGCTGGTCGAGGTGAGCGGCGACATGACTTTGACGCGCTCGATACCGACATCCTCGATCTTGGTCGCGCTTTCCTCCGTGATCAGTTCGCCGGAGGCGACAACCAATTCGGTCGGATTGAGCGGATTGTAGATGTCGTCACTGGAGCAACGGCCGACGATGCGTTCGCGCAGGCCGACGATCTCGTCGTCACCCTCGTAGATGGCCTTCTTCCAAACGCCGTCACGGGTGCCGCAATCGTCCTCCGAAATCACCACGTCCATGGCGACGTCACACAACTTGCGCGTGAGGTAGCCGGCGTCGGCGGTCTTGAGGGCGGTGTCGGCCAGACCCTTGCGGGCGCCGTGGGTGGAGATGAAGTATTCCAGCACCGTCAGGCCTTCGCGGAAGGAAGACAGGATGGGGCGCTCGATAATTTCGCCGGAGGGCTTGGCCATCAGGCCGCGGGTGCCGCAGAGCTGGCGGACCTGCTGCTTGTTGCCGCGCGCACCGGAATCCATCATGATGTAGACGGGATTCACCTCTTCACGGCCTTCGTTGTCCTGCAGGATGTTGAAGACCTCCTTGGCGATCTTGTCGGTGGTGCCGGTCCAAAGGTCGATGACCTTGTTCTTGCGCTCGCCCTCGGTGATGATGCCCTTGTTGAACTGGGCCTCGACCTCGGCGATCTTTTTGCGCGTCTCGGCCACGATGTCCTTCTTCGCGGTCGGGATGATCATGTCATCGATACCGATGGAGATGCCGGCCTGGAAGGCGGTCTGGAAACCGAGTTCCTTGAGCTTGTCGAGGGTCTCGACGGTCACCGCTTCACCCGTGACCTTGTAGGTGTTGAGGATCAGGTCGCCGAGCTTCGCCTTCGGCACGGGGAAGTTCACAAAACCCAGGTCCGCGGGCCAGATTTGGTTAAAAATCGCCCGACCAACAGTGGTGCGGAGGTGGCGTTTGTCCTTGTTGCCGTAAACGGTGTCACGGCCGAAATCGGGATTCGGAATATCCACCCAATCGTGCATGCGGACGGCGCCGTCCGCCTTCGCGAAAAGCACTTCCTGGGTGCCGCTGAGCAGCGGCACATGCACTCCCTTGGCCGGCTTTTTGCGCGGTTCGATGGTGAGATAGTAGGCGCCGAGCACGATGTCCTGCGACGGCGTGAGGATCGGCTTGCCGGACGAAGGCGAGAAGATGTTGTTCGTCGCCATCATGAGGAGTTTGCACTCCATGATCGCCTCGAGCGAAAGCGGCACGTGCACGGCCATCTGGTCGCCGTCGAAGTCCGCGTTGTAAGCGGTGCAGACGAGCGGATGGATACGGATGGCCTCACCTTCGATCAGCACCGGTTCAAAGGCCTGGATCGAGAGGCGGTGAAGCGTCGGCGCGCGGTTGAGCAACACCGGGTGACCCTTGGTGACCTCCTCAAGGATGTCCCAGACCTCCGGCGACTTCTTCTCGATCATCTTGCGCGCACCGCGGACGGTGTGAACGAAACCGAGTTCCTTGAGGCGACGGATGATGAACGGCTCGAAGAGCACGAGCGCCATCTTCTTCGGCAGACCGCACTGGTTGAGCTTGAGCTCGGGACCGATGACAATGACGGAGCGGCCGGAATAGTCGACGCGCTTGCCGAGCAAGTTCTGGCGGAAGCGCCCCTGCTTGCCCTTGAGCATGTCGGAGAGCGACTTCAGCGGACGGTTGCCGGCGCCGGTGACAGGGCGGCCGTGACGGCCGTTGTCGAACAGCGCGTCAACCGCCTCCTGCAACATGCGCTTTTCGTTGTGAATGATGACGTCGGGCGTCTTCAGCTGCATCAAGTTCCGCAAACGGTTGTTGCGGTTGATGACGCGACGGTAGAGGTCGTTCAGATCGGAAGTGGCGAAGCGGCCGCCCTCGAGCGGGACAAGCGGACGCAGGTCCGGCGGGATCACCGGGAGCACTTCCAAGACCATCCAGTCGGGCCGCGACTTGGAGTGAATGAAGCCCTGGATGACCTTCAGGCGCTTGGAGAGCTTCTTCTTGATCTGCTTCGAGCGCGTGGCGCGCATCTGCTCCTGCAGTTCCGCCACGGTGGCTTCGAGATCGGTGCGGGACAGGGCGTCACGCACGGCCTCGGCGCCCATCTTGGCGACGAAAGAATCGTCACCGTATTCGTCCAGTGCCTGGCGGTACTCGTTGTCGGTGAGCAGTTGATGGGGCTCGAGCGGGGTCTTGCCCGGATCGATCACCATGTAGTTCTCGTAATAGATGACGCGCTCCAACGCACGGGCGGTCATGTCGAGCAGCAGGCCGAGGCGGCTGGGCATGCTCTTCAGGAACCAGATATGCGCCACGGGGACGGCCAGCTCGATGTGACCCATGCGCTCGCGCCGGACGCGGGCCACGGTGACCTCGACGCCGCAACGGTCGCAAATGACATCCTTGTATTTGATGCGCTTGTATTTGCCGCAGGCGCACTCGTAGTCACGCACCGGACCGAAGATCTTTTGGCAAAACAGGCCGCCCGGCTCAGGCTTGAAGGTGCGGTAGTTGATCGTCTCGGGATTCTTGACCTCGCCCTTCGACCATTTGCGAATGGTATCGGGCGAAGCCACGGTGATGGAGACGCAATCGAACGGGCTCTCGTCGAGACCCAGCGCAGCGCGCGCTTCGTCGCGGGTGGCGGCGGCGGCGGTTTCAGAGGGTTGAATACTCATGGATAGGCTCTCTCTGCTGATTGTTAAAGCTTGCGTGGGTTCAGGTGCCGAAGCCGAGGGAATCGCGCTTGTTCAGCTTGATGTCCAAGCCGAGCGACTGGATTTCCTTGATCAACACGTTGAATGACTCGGGCGTGCCGGCCTGCAGCGTGTTGTCGCCCTTGACGAGCGATTCGTAGATCTTGGTGCGGCCCTGCACGTCGTCGGACTTGACGGTGAGGAGTTCTTGGAGGGTGTGCGCCGCGCCGTAGGCTTCGAGCGCCCACACTTCCATTTCGCCGAAACGCTGGCCGCCGTATTGGGCCTTGCCGCCCAACGGTTGCTGCGTGACGAGCGAGTAAGGACCGACCGCGCGGGCGTGGATCTTGTGCGAGACCAGGTGGTTCAGCTTCATCATGTAGATGTAGCCGACCACGACCTCCTGATCGATCTTCTCGCCGGTGCGTCCGTCGAAGAGCGGGCTCTTGCCGGAGGAAGGCAGCTTCGCCTCCTTGAGGTATTCGCGCACCTGCTTCTCGGGGATGCCGTCGAAGACCGGGGTGGCGACCTTGATGCCGAGCTTTTTGCAGGCCCAGCCCAGATGCGTTTCCAACACCTGGCCGACGTTCATGCGCGAGGGCACGCCCAGCGGATTGAGACAGATCTCGACGGGGGTGCCGTCCGGCAGGAACGGCATGTCCTCTTCGGCAACGATCTTGGCGACCACGCCCTTGTTGCCGTGGCGGCCGGCCATCTTGTCACCGACCTCAAGCTTCTGCTTCTCGGCGATGTAAACCTTGACCTGCTTGATGGCGCCGGTGCCGTCACCCTCGCCCGCCTCGACCGCGCCGACCTTGCGTTCGCGGTCGCTCTCGAGCTCGTCGAACTTGGTCTGATACGAACCGATGATCTCCATGATCTTGATGCGAACCGGGGACGGGTCGATCTGGACGTGCTTGGAGACGGCGGCGAGCTTGCGCAGCAGTGTCTTCGTGATCTTGCGGTTGGCCGGGATGATGATCTCACCGGACTCGCCGTTAATCACGTCGAGCGGAATCTTTTCGCCCAGCAGGATGTTGGAGAGCGCCTCGGTGAGGCCCTCGCGCAGCTTGTCCATCTGCGTCTTGTATTCCTCCTGGATCTGCTTGATCTGGCGGCGACGGTCGGAGGGCGACAGCCGCTCGACCTGGTTGTCGATGCGGGACGACACCTTGACGTCCATGACGATGCCGGCCACGCCCGAGGGCACGACCAGCGAGGTGTCCTTAACATCGGCGGCCTTCTCGCCGAAGATGGCGCGGAGGAGCTTTTCCTCGGGTGCAAGTTCGGTCTCGGACTTGGGCGTGATCTTGCCGACGAGGATGTCGCCGGGTTTCACCTCGGCGCCGATGCGGATGACGCCGTTGTGGTCGAGGTTCTTGAGCGCTTCCTCACCGACGTTCGGGATGTCGCGCGTGATTTCCTCGGGCCCAAGCTTGGTGTCACGGGCGGTGACCTCGAATTCCTGGATATGGATCGAGGTGAAGATGTCTTCCTTGAGCACCTTTTCGGAGATCAGGATGGCGTCCTCGAAGTTGTAGCCGTTCCAAGGCATGAAGGCGACGAGCACGTTGCGGCCGAGCGCCATCTCGCCCTTGTCGGTCGAAGGACCGTCGGCGATGATCTGGCCGGCCTTGATCTTCTGGCCTTGGCGGACAATCGGGCGCTGATTGAAACAGGTGCCCGCGTTGGAACGCATGAATTTGCGCAGCTCGTAAACGTAGACGCCGTTTTTCGGGTCCGGTTTGACCGAACGCGGCAGCTCGCCGTCCTTGGTGATGACGATGCGCTTGGCATCGACCGAGGCGACCACGCCGGCCTCATCGGCGACGACGACGATCTTGGAGTCGCGGGCGACGCGCTCCTCGATGCCAGTGCCCACGAAAGGCGACTCGGCCTGCAACAACGGCACGCCCTGGCGCTGCATGTTGGCACCCATGAGCGCGCGATTGGCATCGTCGTGCTCGAGAAAGGGAATCATGCCGGCCGCAATCGAGATGACCTGCTTCGGCGAGACGTCCATGTAGTCCACCTCGGCGGCGGAGACTTCAAGAAACTCGCCATCCTTCCGGACGGTGACCTTGCCGACAAAGTTACCCTTGTCGTTGATCTCGGCATTGGCCTGGGCGATGACCTTGGCCTCTTCCTGGTCGGCGGTCAGGTACTCGATCTTGTCGGAAACCCGGCCGTCCTTCACGAGGCGGTAGGGGGTCTCGATGAAGCCGAACTCATTGACGCGGGCGTAGGTCGAGAGAGAGTTGATCAGGCCGATGTTCGGACCTTCCGGGGTCTCGATCGGGCAGATACGGCCGTAGTGCGAGGGATGCACGTCGCGCACTTCGAAGCCGGCGCGCTCGCGGTTGAGACCACCCGGCCCGAGGGCAGAGAGGCGGCGCTTGTGCGTGACCTCCGCGAGCGGGTTGATCTGGTCCATGAACTGCGACAGCTGCGAACGGGCGAAGAAGTCGCGGATGACCGTGGTCAGGGCCTTCGGGTTGATCAGTTTCTGCGGCGTGATCGAGTCGACCGATTGGTCATACATCGTCATGCGCTCGCGCACGAGCCGCTCGGTGCGGCTGAGACCAACGCGGCACTGGTTGGCGAGCAGCTCGCCGACCGTGCGGACGCGGCGGGAGCCGAGGTGGTCGATGTCATCGACCACGCCCTCACCCTTCTTGAGACGCACGAGATACTTGGTGGCGGCGACGACATCGCCGGACTCCAGCACGCGCTGCTCCAGATCGACCTTGAGGCCGAGCTTCTGGTTGACCTTGTAACGGCCGACGCGGCCGAGATCGTAGCGCTTGGGATCGAAGAAGAGGCGCTTGAGCAGGGCCTTGGCGTTGGCCGTGGTCGGCGGTTCGCCGGGGCGCAGGCGCTTGTAGATTTCCTTGAGCGCCTCCTCCTCGTTGCGGGTCGGGTCCTTCTTGAGGGCGCGAATCAGGGCGCCTTCGTCCGCGGAAGTGTCGATCACGCGGATGGTGGCGATGTCGTGCTTTTCGAAGGTGCGGACAATCTGCTTGGTCAGCGGTTCGAAGGCGCGAGCCAGCACGACGCCCTTCTGGGCGTCGATGGCGTCCTCGACGAGGACGAGGGTCGAGACGTTCTCGAGGTCGAGGGCCTTCGCGACCTTGAGGTCCTTGATCTCGTAGAACAGATTGAGGATGTCGATGTCGCTGGAGTAGCCGATGGAGCGCAGCAAGGTCGTGATGAGGAACTTGCGGCGGCGGCGGCGGCGGTCGAGGTAGACGTAGAGCAGGTCGTTGTTGTCGAACTGCACCTCAAGCCAGGTGCCGCGGTCGGGAATGATGCGGAAGGAATGCAGCAGCTTGCCGTTCGGGTGCGGCGTGACCTCGAAAGCGATGCCGGGCGAACGGTGCAATTGCGAGACGACGACGCGCTCGGCGCCGTTGATGATGAAGGAGCCGCGCTCGGTCACCATGGGAATCTCGCCCATGTAGATTTCCTCATCCTTGATGAAGTCCTCCTCGCGCAGGCGCAGCTTCACGTAGAGCGGCACCGAGTAGGTGATGCCCTCGCGGATGCACTCGATCTCGCCGCTCTTCGGCTCACCGAGCGTGTAGGAGACGTATTCGAGGGTCAGCCGGCCGTCGTAGGACTCGATCGGGAACACCTCGCGGAACACGGCCTCCAAGCCTTGCGGCTTGCGCTGCTTGTCGGGCACGCCCTTTTGCAGAAAATCCAGATACGACGAAATCTGAATCTCGATCAGATTCGGCGGCTGGAGGACTTCGCGAAGTTTGCCGAAGTTGATGCGTTCTGAGAGTGAGCGGTCGGCCATGTGATTACCCGGTTGGTTGAAGAATAAGACGAAACAGAGCGCCCCGCAAAAGGGCGCGGCGAGCTAGCGAAAGAACGGAGAAAGAAAAGGCAAAGGACAGGCCGCGCTGGACACGGCCTGTCCCGAAGAAATCGGACGATTTTCGAATCGGTCTGCCAAGTGGGCTTACTTGAGTTCGACCTTGGCGCCGGTGGCCTCGAGCTTCTTCTTGAGCTCTTCGGCATCGGCCTTCGAAACGGCCTCCTTGACGGGCTTCGGGGCGCCTTCGACGAGGTCCTTGGCTTCCTTGAGGCCCAGGCCGGTGATGGCGCGGACTTCCTTGATGACCGCGATCTTGTTCGCGCCGGCCTCGGTGAGGACGACATCGAACTCGGTCTTCTCCTCGGCGGGAGCGGCGGCGGCACCACCCGCGGCAGGCGCGGCGGCGACGGCAACGGGAGCGGCGGCGGAAACGCCCCACTTCTCCTCGAGGTCTTTGACAAGGCCGGCGATTTCGAGAACCGACTGGCCGGAGAGCCACTCGATGACTTGGTCTTTGGTGATGTTGCTCATGGTATGATCTCCTGTCCGTTACTAGCGTCTTTAACCGAAAGAGCGTTTAAGGGACGTATCCCCTAGCCGCGGACGTTTGATTTGGGCTTTCTGCGGCGCGCGGCCGAACCGGTGCGCCGGGAAAATATGGGTTGTGGGAATGGGTTGAAAATCAGGCCTCGCCGGCGGCGCGGACCTTGGCCTGAAGGACATTGACGACGCCCTGCGGTACCGCGTTGAGCACGCGGACAAGCATGGTGCCGGGCTGGTTGAGCAGGCCGAGCAGCTGCGCCCGCATGACTTCGAGCGACGGCAGTTCGGCGAGGGCCTTGACGTCCTCGGCGCTGAGCAGCTTGTTGCCAAGCACCGCGGCTTTGACCTCGACCTTCTGCTTGGCCTTGAAGAACTGGGTGACCGCCTTGGCCACGCCGGCTGAATTCTTGCCGCCGACAATGATGGCGGTGGGGCCGCCCAGCGCGGCATCGACTTCCGGCAGACCAAGGGTTTTGGCGGCGACGCGCAGCGAACTGTTCTTCACCACGTGGAACTCGGCGTTCTCCTTGGCAAGCTCGGCGCGCAGCTCAGCCACCTCGGCGACAGTGATGCCGGTGAAGTTGGTGAGTATGACGTAGTCGGACTTCTTGAGGTGGGTCTCGACCTCGGCGATCAGATATTGTTTTTCGGCTCTCATGGTCGTGACTCCTTAGAATTTGCTGAAGTCCGCGGCGGCGATACGGATGCCGGGGCTCATGCTGGCGGAGAGGTAAATGCTCTTGATGTAGCCGCTGCCCTTGAAGGCGGCGGGGCGGGCCTTGCCGATGGCGTCGATGACCGCCTGGGCGTTTTCCACGATCTGGGCGGGCGTGAACGAGCGCTTGCCGATGCCGACGCCGATGTTGGCGGTTTTGTCCATCTTGAACTCCACCCGACCGGCCTTGACGGCCTTGATGCCGGCGGCGATATCATCGGTCACGGTGCCGCTCTTGGGATTGGGCATGAGGCCCTTCGGACCCAGCACGCGGGCCAAGGTGCGAACCTGCTTCATGGCCTCGGTGGTCGCGATGGCCACGTCGAAATCGAGCCAGCCTTCGGTGATCTTCTGCATCATGTCCTGCAGACCGGCATGATCGGCGCCGGCCGCGAGGGCCTCCTCGGGCTTGTCGGTGAAGACAAGCACGCGGACCTTCTTGCCGGAGCCGTTGGGCAGCGGCGTCGTGCCGCGCACCATCTGCTCGCCGGCGGTGGGATCGACCCCGAGGCGGATGGAAAGCTCGACGGTCTCGTCGAACTTGGTTTTGCCAAAGCGGCTGAGGATTTCCACGGCCTCGGCCAGCGGATACTCCTTGTTGAGATCGGCCGACTTGGCGGCGTTGACGTAGCGTTTACTGCGTTTGTCCATTGATTACTCCTTGCGGTGCAAGCGTCCGAAGACTCCCGCGGTGAGTTGGGTTGTGTGGGTTGAAATCAGTCGACGACCTCGATGCCCATGTTGCGGGCGGTGCCGGCGATGATCTTGATGCCGGCGGCCTCGTCCTTGGCGTTGAGGTCCTTGATCTTGAGCTTGTAGATTTCGGCGAGCTGCTTGGTCGTAACCTTGCCCACCTTGTCCTTGTTGGGTGTGGCGGAGCCGGAGGCGATGTTCGCGGCCTTCTTCAGGAGCACCGAAGCGGGCGGCGACTTCAGGATGAAGGTGAAGCTCTTGTCCGTGTAGACGGTGATGACGACCGGCAGGATCATGCCGTTCTGGTCCTTGGTGCGGGCGTTGAAGTCCTTGCAGAACGCCATGATGTTGACGCCCTGCGCGCCGAGCGCGGGACCTACGGGCGGAGCCGGGTTGGCGGCGCCGGCCGGCAATTGGAGGCGGATATATCCTTGAATCTTTTTGGCCATGTGAGTGTGGGTGGCGGGTGTTCAGTTTGCGTGGTGACGAACTGGGGCGGTGACAAAGAGGCGTCGCGTCACTCGGTGATGCGTTGCACCTGCCAGTATTCGAGCTCGACCGGAGTGAACCGGCCGAAAATGGAGACGGAGATTTTGAGTTTGCCGCGGTCGGGATCGATTTCGTCGATACGGCCGGTAAGATTGGTGAAAGCACCGTCGATGATTTTGACCTCCTCACCGACATTGTACTGGACCTTGGGCACTTCCTTGCCGCTGGCGGCCTCAATGCGGGCGTAGATCTCGTCGACATCGGACTGCTTGAGCGGCGCAGGATGCTCCCCGCCGACAAATCCGATGACTCCGGCGACCTCCTTGACGAAATACCAAGGTTTGTTGATCAGCTTGTGCTCCTCGTCGAAGAGCCGCATTTGAATGAACACGTAGCCCGGGTAGAGCTTGCGGGTCTTGGTGGATTTCTTGCCGTTCTTGACCTCCGAGACGACTTCCGTGGGCAGCAACACTTCGAAGATGTAGTCGTCGAGTTCCTCGACGGTTTTGAACTTCTCGATGTAGGCCTTCACCTTGTTCTCCTGGCCGGAGAGCGTGTGCAGGGCGAACCACTGGGCGGTGGCTGGGACGGAGGTTTCGGAAGTGGACATGGGCGGGAGCGATCAGCTGACCAGTTTCGTGAACAGATCCACAAACTGATAGAGGGAGAAATCGCTGATGCTGGTGAAGACTCCGAGCAGGGCGGCGGCGATGATCACCACGATGGTGGAGTCGCGCAGTTCGCTACGGGTGGGCCAGGACGCCTTTTGGAGTTCGCCGACCATTTCCCCGAGAAAGATGCGTGTGCTGCGGAACGGATTCTTCATGTAATACGGTTGAAAGTGGCAGGGGCGGAGGGAATCGAACCCCCAACCAACGGTTTTGGAGACCGCTACTCTACCAATTGAGCTACAC
>JACFMR010000027.1:0-4843 GCA_019455245.1 Opitutaceae bacterium | reverse complement strand
GAACCCCCAACCAACGGTTTTGGAGACCGCTACTCTACCAATTGAGCTACACCCCTGTGCGTTTGATTTCTAGACGACACCGCCGAGACCCCGTTACAGAGGCCTCGGCGAGTGTGTTAAGTTCTTTGTCGACGAGATCTTATTGGATGATCTCGGTAATACGACCGGCACCGATGGTGCGACCGCCTTCGCGAATGGCGAATTTCTGGAGCTTCTCCATCGCGATCGGCGAGATCAGGTCGATCTCCACCGCGATGTTGTCTCCGGGCATCACCATTTCCACACCCTGCGGCAGGTTGACCACGCCAGTGACGTCCGTCGTGCGGAAGTAGAACTGGGGGCGGTAACCGTTGAAGAAGGGCGTGTGACGGCCGCCTTCGTCCTTGGAGAGGACGTAAATCTCGGCTTTGCCCTTCTTGTGCGGAGTGATGGACTTCGGGGCGGCGATAACCTGACCGCGCTCGATGCCTTCCTTGTCCACGCCGCGGAGGAGCAGACCGACGTTGTCGCCCGCCTGGCCGCTGTCGAGCAGCTTGCGGAACATCTCGATGCCGGTGACGACGGTGGTGGTGGTGTCACGGAGACCGACGATTTCGACGGTGTCGTTGAGCTTGACCACACCGCGCTCGATACGGCCGGTGGCGACGGTGCCGCGGCCGGTGATCGAGAAGACGTCCTCGACGGACATCAGGAAGGGCTTGTCCATTTCGCGCTCGGGTTCGGCGATCTCGCTGTCGATCGCTTCCATGAGGGCCTGGATGGCGGCCTCACCCTCGGGCTTGCCCTCGAGGGCGGCGGTGGCGGAACCACGGATGACCTTGGCGTTGGCGCCGTCGAACTGGTACTTGCTCAGCAGGTCGCGGACTTCCTCCTCGACGAGGTCGAGCAGGTCCGGGTCGTCGATGAGGTCAACCTTGTTGAGGAACACCACGATCTTCGGCACACCGACCTGGCGGGCGAGCAGCACGTGCTCCTTGGTCTGGGGCATCGGGCCGTCGGCGGCGGACACCACGAGGATCGCGCCGTCCATCTGGGCGGCGCCGGTGATCATGTTCTTGACGAAGTCGGCGTGGCCGGGGCAGTCGACGTGGGCGTAGTGGCGCTTGTCGGACTCGTATTCGACGTGGGCGACCGCAATCGTCACCGTCTTGGTGGCGTCACGGACGGTACCGCCCTTGGCGATGTCCGAGTAGGCCTTGACCTCAGCCAGACCCTTGCGCGCCTGACATGCGAGGATCGAGGCGGTCAGAGTGGTTTTGCCGTGGTCAATGTGACCGATCGTGCCGACGTTGACGTGCGGTTTTTTGCGTTCGAATGTGGCTTTAGCCATGGGAGTTGGTGACGTGGTTGGGTTGGACTGTAAGGTTGACCTCTATTTTTACGTCGCAGAAGTCGTGCGACGTGACCTGGAGCCCAGAACCGGATTTGAACCGGCGACCTCGTCCTTACCAAGGACGTGCTCTGCCAACTGAGCTATCTGGGCAGACCTAGGGAGGGTCAAGAAACGAAAAAGAGCGAAGAACGTGAATGGCCCCATTTGGGCCGTCAACTGCAAACTTCGGCTTGTTCGCAAAAAACTACGGCCCAACACAAACACGGTAAAACCCAGGCGGCAGACGCTGCCCGATCCGATAGGTTTCCACCAGATAATTCTCAAAGAAACCGTCCACCTCCTCCACCCCGCTTGAAACGACCATGGATAAACGCCCCACCAATCCGGCCGCATTGACCACCGCCATGACCTCGAGCGGTCGCCAGAAGCCGGCAGGAGACGCCGGCGCCGGCAGCGATTGTTCCAATACCATTTGACCGGTCTGCACCGCCATCACCTGCAACAATCCACCACGTGGCGCCAGCGTGGGTATTTGTTCATCTTTCTGGCCGATACCTAGATACGGCGCCTGATCGTGCAACTGGCTCAAAATTCCCGCCGGTGAATCCGGCAAAATTCGGGGTGCGGCAAAAGTCAGCGCCAGCTCATCCTGCGTAAACTGCAGCTTGGCTGGGTAATTGGCAAAGAGCCGGTTGGGATTGCGCAGGATATGCTCCGGCAAACCTTTTTGATCCGCATTCCATTCGGTAGGCAGGAACAGCGGTGTCGGGTCGAAAAACAGGGCCTCTTCGGCCACCAAGTTGTCGGTGGAATCCTGCTCCAATCGCGTCAAACCCACGACAGACATGCCGCGCGATCCTGCTGGCTCACCCGTCATGATTTCCGGCTCCAACGGCCGCAGGCTAAACAGCATCAACAACAAGCCCGTGACCAAGGCCGCCAGCCCCCCGGCTAACCACCAAACCCGACCGGCCAGGCTGTCAGCGCGTTTCATGGCAGGAGCGGCT
This sequence comes from Opitutaceae bacterium, assembly GCA_019455245.1. Taxonomy (GTDB): domain Bacteria; phylum Verrucomicrobiota; class Verrucomicrobiia; order Opitutales; family Opitutaceae; genus Cephaloticoccus. The sequence continues at coordinate 2,503 of JACFMR010000027.1, read as the reverse complement.
GCGCCGGTTCCAATGCCGCCACGCGGATGTCAAATCCCGCCTCCCGGGCAATGCTGATGATGGCCGTGAGGTCCAGCACGGGAATCGAGGCGTTGCTCTTGATGAGCAGGACGGGATGCTCGTGCGCGCCCGCACGGCCCACCAGCCAGGCCTTGAGTTGGCTCATGTCCAACGCCCCGTCGTCGGTGAAAATCAAACCCGGCCGGGCCACGCTGATCACATGTGTGGTGTGCGCCCCGCCCTCGCCGGCCCCGCGCATCTCGGGCAGGGCAAAATCCACGCCCAAGCCGGGGGCCAGGACGAAACGCGAGCCAAACAGCAGAAAAAACAGTACCAAACAGGCTCCATTGACCCAGAAAATGGTATCCATGCTCCGCGGTGCGGGTCTCAATTTTCCGGCCAGATCCAAGGGACGCGTGAGCATCATTCCGCTCCCCCAGCGGTTTCCACCGGTGCGGCGTCACGGCGGTATTCGGTCAGCAGGTATTTCATGATCTCGTTGCCCGACCATTCGATGTCGCGCACGATGGCCCGCACGCGACCGTTCAGGAAATGATGCGCCAGATGAGCCGGAATCGCCAAGATCAGCCCCCCCGCGGCGCTCAGCAGGGCCTGCCACATGCCGGCGGAAAGCGCGGCCGCCGCCATATAGTCCTTCTCAAATGCGATGAACGTGGTCACCAGGCCGAGTATCGTCCCCAGAAGACCGACCAAAGGCGCCACCTGGGCGATGGCGGCGATGGAGCCGATGCGTCGCTCCAGCGCGGGCAACTCCACGATCGCGGCCTCCTGCACGTGGAAACGCATCCGGTCGGCATCATCGTCGGCATGCAGCAGGGCGGCCTTGACGATCGCGGCCACCGGCCCCGGGGTCTCCTCGCACACGGTCAGCGCCTCGACGATGCGGCGTTTGGCCAGGATGTTTTTAATACCGTTGATAAAGTCCGTCGACTTGATCTGCCCGCGGTGCAGGTAAAGAACGCGCTCGATGAAAATCATCAGGCAGAGAAACCCCATGGCGAGCAGCACCCACATCATCGGGCCGCCCTTCGCAAAGAGACTGAAATCAAAGATGGACATCGTTTGGTGGATTGGACCCGGGAGGGAGCTTCAGGTACGCAGCAGGAAAATTTTGACCGCGCATTTCAAGGTTGGTTGGCCGGAACCGTGTAGCGGGCCAGCCGGTCGAGGGCCAGGGCCCGGCCGGGCAGGCCGGCACGGAGGATCAAAGTCCAGGCTTCCTGGGCCTGTTCGAACCGCGCCTGTTGTTCATGGATGGCGCCGAGCTCGAGCAATGTTCGCGTCATCCAGTAGCGCCCCTTGGCCCCGAGTTGCCCGGCCATGCGCTCGTCGAGCAGGAAGGCCGTGACCACATCACGCCACCAGATCGCCTCGGCGCGGTCGCGCCGCTCGGTGCGCAGCAGCAGGTAACCGAGGTTGAAGCCCGCCTCCACCCGCACCTCGACCGGTGCGTCCACCCGGTCGCGCAAGTTTTCAAACAGCGAGATCGCCCGCTCCGCGTGGTTGGTGTCGTTGAGCGACTGGGCGTTGTGGCATTCCGCCAGCGCCAGCTGCGCCAGCACCACATCGGCGTGGTCGGTGTGGTTGTTCACCAGCGTTTCGTAAACCTGCTGGGCCTGGGGAAACTGGTTCAGTTTGCGCAGCAGGTCGCCCTGCTTGAGCCGGGCGTAAAACACCAGGGGGCTCGCGGGATACTTGCGCACCAGATCCTCGATCAACCGGTTCGCCTCGATGAAATTGCTGTCCTGACCGCGCCGTTCCGCCTGCAACGCGGCCTGATACAACGCATACGAGGCATAGCGTTCGTCATTCGGAAAATCATCCGCGAGTTTGGTGTAGAGCCGCTGTGCCTCCACCGTCTGGCCGAGCTGCGCGTGATACTCCGCCTCGATCACAAACGAGTAGATCGCCGCATCGGAACCCGGGTAATCGTCGCGCAACTTTTGCAGCAAGGTCACCGCCGCCTCGCGCCGGTCGAGCCTGAACAGGGCCTCCGCCTGCAAAAGCACACTGGAACTCATCACCTGCCGCCGCAACTCGTCCGGGATGCCGGTCACCGTTTCCGGCAATGTCGCGACCAAGCTCAGGGTCTGTTCCGGCTGCCCGGCCTCAAGCGACAGCCGGGCCTGCAACCAGCGCATCCGCGCCTGCAGTTCCGCCGGCAAGGCGGCGCGGTCCGCCGGGGTGACGCTCAGCAGCCGGTTGACGCGGGCAAACGCGGTCTCGGTCCGCCCGGCCACCTGCAGGGCCCGCGCCAGGTTCCATTCCGTCTGCCAGCGGCTCACCACCCCGAAACGCGGATCGTTGGCAAACGCGTCCAGCTGTTCCTCCGCCACCTCCAACCGCCCGGCCTCGATGTCGGCCAGCACGCGTTGAAACATCAGGTCGCCCGCCGCGATGCCCTCCGGCACCTCGTCCAGCACCGCGGCATAAGCGGCGGCGGCGTTGGGAAAATCCCGCGCGCGATACCACGCCTCGGCCA
>JACFMR010000063.1 GCA_019455245.1 Opitutaceae bacterium | reverse complement strand
AGTGTGGAGATCCCCTCCGTCCCCACCAGTGAATCAAACTTCAGTGCCTCCCCCAACGGCGTCGTCACGTCAAGACGACGGTTCATCTGTACGGCTCCTTCCTGATACAGGCGTGGCGAAGCTAATCAACCGTGCGCGTGAATGCAAGCCCCTGGTCCCTGGAACACTCCGCGCAAGCGAGTTCCCGACCCGCGGATGGTGTCAAGCTGCGGCGCACCATCCAGCGTTTCCTTTCCGCGTCCGGAACTGCTCTCAGGGTGTGGTTTTCGGCAAGGGAAAACCTCCGCATGAGTCCAGCGGATCATGCAGGCGCCGGCGATGTGGTGGGCCGGCGTGCATACCGAAGGGTCAATCAGGAAGCGAAGCGCGGCGGCCGCAGCCGCCGCGTCGTCGTTTCTCGCTCGTTTGCGTCAGTTTCGATCTACCGGGAAGGACTGCTGGTACCGCACGTAGAAGAAGCGGTCGAGGTCGTACGCGTACATGACCGGCGGCGCGCCGCCGTCGACTCCTGCGGCGTGCATGATCGGGGGCTTGCGGCCGAGGACGTTGTTGATGCCCAACGAGATGCGCGCGTTCCAGGGCGCATTCCAGCGCGCCTGCAGGTCATTGAAGGCGATGCTGCCCACGCGGTGGGAGGGGCTCGGGCCGGTGATCGGTGAAACATAGTCCATCTGGTTGCACTCGTCCTCATTGACATAGGCGCACGCCTCCTTGAGCGAGGAGAAGTAGCGCACCCGCCAGTTGAGGCCAAAGTCCTTGTAGGCCCAGTCGAGCGCGGTGTTGTTGCGGACCTTCCAGTTCGGATACCACCCGACGCGGTTTTCCGCCGGTACATCCGGATCGGACTGGCTGCGATGGGTGCGCACATTGGCGTGATCGGAGGTGAGAACAAAGCGTCCCAGGCTCGTTTCCGGGAAGGCGTAGCGCAGGAAGACATCGACGCCATCCACAACCAGGGTGCCGCGGTTGGCGAGCGTGCTGTTCAGCTCCATGACCTGACCGGCGGCATCGCGGCTGAAGCGGGCACAAAACTCCGCGTTGCCCTGGTAGCACTCCTTCAGAATCGTGTTTGCGTTGACCGAGCTGATGATGTTGTCGATCTTGACCTTGTACCAGTCGGCGTTGACGCTGAGGCCGTCCAGCCAGGACGGGCTGTAGACGAAGCCCAGGGTGCGGGTCTTGGCCGTCTCGGGGGCGAGGTCCGGGTTGGAGCCGCTGATGAACGGGTAGCTCGATTGGGCGCTGGGTGAACTGGTCGGATCGCCCGACGCATCCAGTTGGCGGAAATCCTGCGGATTCGGCACCTGGAGCCGGGCAAGACAAGCCTCGTGCACCACCAGGCCATAGGTGTTCGCGCCGTAGACCGTGTCGCATGGATCGGTGAAGGAGGAAAACGTCATGGACGAACCGCTGAAGAGGTTCTGGATGGTCGGCGCACGGAAGGATTCGGAGTAGTTGCCGCGCAGCATGAAGTCACTCACCGGGTTCCACTTGAAGCCAACCTTGGAATTGTTCGTGACGCCGAAGTTGCTGTAGCGCGAGTGACGGGTCGCGAGACTGATGGTCAGATCCTCCGCCATGGTCTGCTCGCGAAGCAGGGGAACCGAGAGTTCTGCGTAGCCCTCGTTGACCCGGTAGCGACCATCGGTCCCTTCGGTCACCAGGTTGGTGGAGTCGCCGGACTTGGAAAGTTCGTCGGGGCGTGCGAATCCGTGGAAGGTCCGGTGCTCGATGCCGGCAGCAAAAGCCACCTCACCACCGAGCGGAAAGTCGAACAGACCGCCCGTGATGTTGGCCTGATACGAGGTCGTCTTGGTGCCATAGTCTCTCGTATTGGTCACGAAGATGTAGTTGTACAGGTCCGGACCCATCGTGGCCGGATCGACGTCGGCCAGAACGTTCCACGGGATGCAGCCCTCGATCACGCTGTCCGGCGTGCCGCAACGCGGCGTCCCGCTGGCGTCGTAAAAGGATGGTCCGATGGCCGCCGAGATGTTCGGCAGGTTCATCTGACCCTTCAACACCTGCTGGCCGGTGGCCCTGCTCCAGCTCACGCCGACGTCCCAGGTGAAGTAGCGCTGACCCAGCCCGAACCAGCCCTCCATGGCTGCATCCAGATGCGTCGTATCGATGGTGTTGTCGGTGGTGCGTGGCACCTTGACGGGGCGATGGTAGAAGGTCGCGTTCTCGCCCAGCGCCGAGGGGTTGTAGATGCTGTCGCGCGAGATCGTGCCGATGTGACCCTTCCCTGTCAGGCTGCTGGTCTGCAGCGGGTAGGCAGCCACCTGCCGCTGCGCCCAGCGCTGTGAATACAGCGCCGTGGTACGGAACGACAACTGATCGCTGAAGTCGTAGGTGCCCTGGGCAAACAGGGACTTGATCTCGCTGGGGACCCGGGCTTGCACGTCATCGCGCGTGTTGTAGCCGTCGGTCGCGACATTGGTGTAACGGTGATAGTTGCTCAGGTCCATCGGGTCGTCGGTCGGGTTGTTCAGGACCCAGCGGCCACTGCTGTCGCGGAAGCTGCCGTTGCCGGTGATGCCGGTATTGGGTTCCGGATGCAGGGGGCCGCCTGCCCAACGTGTCTGCGATCGCTTGTTGTCCCACATGGCACCCTGCTTTCCGTACGAAAGGTTCAGCAGGACGGAGCCGTGATCCCCGGCAGAGCCGAGGGTGGCTGAGTACTCCACGGTCTCGTCGTCACCGCGCTCGTTGACGCCGTAGTAGACCCGTGCCTGGGCGCCATCGAACGTGCGGCTGGTGATGATGTTCACAACACCCGCGACGGCATCCGAGCCGTAGATCGGGGAAGCACCGTCCTTGAGCACCTCCACGCGCTCGATGACCGCGGAGGGAATCGTGGATACGTCGGTGGCCCCCTGGTGGTTCTCGACCCAGCGCTTGCCGTTGACCAGGACCAGGGTGCGCGTACGGCCGAGGTTGCGCATGTTGATGTAGGAGCCGCCCTGGTCCGTGCCGCCGTTGAGCGTGGTCTGCCGTGACAAGCCCGGGACGCCCTGCACGGTGAGCTTGTTGATGATGTCACCGACGGTCATCACCCCCAGCTTCTCCAGCTCCTCCCGCTCGATGATCAGAACCGGCTGCTGGGTCTCGATGTCAACCTGGCGGATGCGCGAGCCGGTCACCACGACGGTTTCCAGTCTGGATTCGGGAGCCGCCGCGGCGGATGGGTCCTCTGCCGGTTGTGCTTCCTGCGCCGCCAGGCCCGTGGTCGCGCACAGCCCGACGCCGAGGACAAGTCCAAGTTGAAGTGACCGGGTCAATACATGATTGCGAAGCATGAAATAAACCCCTCTGATTGAAGAAAAGTCGCGGAATCGGGACGCTGTCAGACAAGAGCCGGAAGCCGTTGGGCAGCTTGGCCGCGGAGCATGCGGAACCGGCCGATCTTCGCTGTCATCACGCACCCATCGGTGATCGGGGCGATCATTTGCATCGCTGTCAACGGCATGTGCCCGGGTTTTCGTCATGACCGCCTTGTCTCACACGGGCAAACCCGTTTCAAGTTGGTCCGGTTCCTGAAAACCCGCGATTTTCTCGTGCGATTCGGCGGCCACTGAAGCGGCCGTTGGAGGTGTGGTCGCGCTCCTGCACAGCCATCCCGGAGCCACTGCCTCGCCTGCTGACGAGCGCGCTGCAAGGCAGGCCCCGAGGCGTTGATCACGCGCGCAATCCGAGTCGCTCCGCGAATGCCCCTCCGCGCCGGAAAGCAGGTCCGAGAAAGCTTGATTCGACATGCAAGTTGTTTTACAGGTCATTGATTGACTTGCCAGCGATCGCTGCAGAAAACCTTCGGCTCGACGTGACGGCAGCGTCGTCGAGGCGCATTCGCGGAGTGGTCGAGGCGTTCCGGCAAGTCGCCTGCGCGGTCCTGAAGAGGCACCGCATCAGGCCGAAAGCATCCGCCTGCAGAGCGCCGAACCGGAGGCCTCTGCTGCCCGATCGGACGGTGTCGGATTGCCGGCTGCATCACACCAATGGAGCCTCTTTTCGGCGCCTTGCACCCATAACTCCAAGCTATGCGTGTCCGACATCTTTTCAATGCTGCGGAGGCATGGCAGGCCGCGACGCCTGCCCGGAGAGACTCGACCTGTTCTTGCCGAATTGCCGGCGGCGTTCTCATCAACGCTCTCCTCCAGCGCTGCAATTTCTTCTCCGATCGCCGCCGCCCGTGGTGTTTGCGCGCTGTTGGCCTCGCACGCCGCCTTCGCTGCATTCGGCGTCTCCCCCAGGAGAACCATGTGCCGGACAATCGCCGGCGAGCTCGACTGCATCGATCGTGGTTGCCCGGCCGGAACGGCCGGGCCGACCCGACGACCTCGGCCTTCGTGCGGAGCGAACCCGGCGGGTCCGAGTGGTCCGGGTCGTCACGTTTCTCGCCGGGGCACGTCACCGTCGGATCCCGGTTTGGACTCCCCTGCCTCGACAGCGTCGCGCCCCGCACCGTGGACGGCGCCAGCAGCCACGCCATTCGCCCCTTCCATCCCGTACCGCGACGGTTCACGGCTTTTCTTGCCGCTCCCTGACACGGGTTCAGCGGAGTGGCCATGCGCGCTGACAGAGGGAAATCGGTCATAACCCGAAGCTATGCGTGTGCGACGCTTTTTCGGTGGCGCGCACACGACACAGCCATCAGAATGACGAGCGAAACCTTGGTCCGCACCGGCTCCGCGCTCCTTATGCTCACGCCCTCCCCGCGCCAGGATCACGAAGTCGCGACAGACTCCTGCTGGCCACCCCCGTTTCTCCTTTATCTCGGCGACGCGCGCGATGACCTGGCCGCCAAGACCGCTCGTGGCCTGGTCCAGTTCCGGCCGGAATGGTGCGTGGGTCAGTTCCGCCGCCCTGACTGCAAGACCAGCGTCGGCATGCCCGACATGAATCTTGCCGAGGCCCGCACCGCCGGGGCGAGGACGATGATCATCGGCGTCGCCAGTGCCGGCGGCAGCATGGCGCCGGGGATGGTCGCGGACGTGGTGGCAGCGCTGGAAGCAGGCCTGCACGTGGCATCGGGCTTGCACGAACTCCTCACCTCCCACCCGGCCATCGTCGCTGCCGCAAGGCACCATGGCCGCCACCTCTTTGATGCCAGGGTGCCGCCGCTGACACCGGTGGGCAACGGTCGACGGCGCGTCGGCAAGCGCCTGCTGACGGTCGGCACCGATTGTTCGACGGGGAAGATGTACGCGACGCTCATGCTTGAGCGGGAAATGCGCGCGCGTGGCCTGCGTGCCGACTTTCGCGCCACCGGCCAGACCGGGATTTTCATCGCCCGCCGCGGCATCCCCATCGACGCCGTCGTCGCCGACTTCATCTCCGGCGGAATCGAGTGGCTTTCGCCCGATCGCAACGATGGCGGCTGGGATCTGATCGAGGGCCAGGGTTCGCTCTTCCACCCGTCCTATGCCGGCGTATCCATGGGTTTGCTCCACGGCGCTCAACCAGACGCTCTGGTGCTGTGCCACGAACCCGGCCGAGCGCACATGCGTGGACTGAGCGACTATCCGTTGCCCGGCCTGCGCGAGACGCTGGAAGCCAATCTGTCCGCCGCGAGACTGACTAATCCGGACGCGCTTGCGGTGGGCGTGGCGCTCAATACCACGAGGATGGATCCGGTGGCAGCCGTCCGGGTGTGCCGCGATATCGAGGATGCCCTCGGGGTGCCGACACAGGATCCGGTGCGCGATGGCGTCGCCAGGATTGTTGACCGGTTGCAGGAATGCGTCCCGAACTGAACCTGGCGCACGTTCGTCACCGCCTCGCCGTACCGTTCCGGATCGCGCGCGGCGAACGCATCGTGGCCGACGTGGTGACCGCGAACGTGCGCTCTGGCGCACTCACGGGTCGCGGCGAGTCGCTGCCGTATCCGCGCTATGGCGAGAGCGTCGAATCGGTGATCGCACAGGCGGCCGGGCTGAGCGAAGCGGTCGCAAACGGCCTGGATCGCCGTGCCTTGCGTGATCTGTTGCCGCCGGGTGCGGCCCGCAACGCGATCGATTGTGCGTTGTGGGATCTGGAGGCGCAGCGGCGCGGCCGCTCGGTCGCTGCCCTGCTCGGGCAACCGGAAGTGCTGCCGAGCCTGATCAGCGCGCAAACCGTCGCGCTGGACAGCCCGGAGCGCATGGCCCGTGCGGCCGGCGCGCTGGCCCACCTGGATCTGGTCAAGGTAAAAGTGGATGCCGCTGATCCTGCGGCGCAAATTCGTGCAGTCCGCGGCGCGTTGCCGAGCGCACGCCTGATCGTGGATCCAAACGAGAGCTGGGACTTTGCCCTGTTGCGTGCACTCCAGCCGGTGCTGACAGAGGCGCGCGTCGAACTCGTCGAGCAACCGCTGCCAGCCGGCAGCGATGAGGCGCTGGAGGGGTTTCAGTCGAGCGTACGGTTGTGCGCCGACGAGTCGTGCCACGTGACGGCGGACCTGCCACGCCTGCGCGGACGCTCTCAGGTAGT
>JACFMR010000062.1 GCA_019455245.1 Opitutaceae bacterium | reverse complement strand
AGCGGCACGCTGCTCATCTGCGCAAGGAGCGGGGCGCTGAGCAGCAGCGCGCCGACGAGGGTGAGCGCGCGGGCGAGCGCGCGGGCGAGCGTGCGGGCGAGCCGCGTGATGGTGGCGCCGCGCTGGCCGAAGCGGCGCAGGCTTGGGCGGGCGTGGATTTGTTTCACGGTTGTGCCCTGAACTGCTGTTTGAGCCAGGCTTCGAGCCCGGCATCGGTGATGCCGACCAGTCTGCCCAGGACCTCGCCGTCCTGGAACGCCAGGATGGCCGGTACGGCACCGGGTTTGTACCGTGCCCAAAGATCCTGGGGCGGCTGATTCCATCTCAGCCACTGCACGCGGGCAAACGGCAGCTCTTTGCCCTGGGCCGCTGCGGCTTTCTCGAAAGCCGAATAGGTGGCCGCACACGGCCTGCAATTCGGGTCGGGGCTGGTGAACTGGATCACGGCGCGCGGGCGTTTCTGCAGATAGGCTGTCAAGTGCTCCGGTTCTATTTCATCGATGGCCACCGCGCTGCCGGGATAGGTGCTACCGAGCCCGTAGGTTCGCTTCACGAAGGCGCCGAACTCGCGGCTCTTGTTCATGAAGCTGCCGTTGAACCGGGCAAGCTCCTTGCCGGACCGATAGGCGATCTGAACCGGCACATAGCCACCGTCATGAAGCGCCTCGACTTCCTTGGGAAAGGACATCCAGGGCGTCCACTCGACCCGCACGAACTTGACCGCTCGGCCATAGGCGTGCGCGGCGGCATCGAAGCCCTGATAGGCGCTTACGCAATAGCCGCAGCGGTCATCCGAACTCGTGAACTGCACCAACACGTCCGGATGAGACTGGATATAGGCCGCGATCACAGCGGGCGCAACAACCTCGACCGGGCTGGCGGAAACGCTTGCCGCGGGCGTGGCAACGGGCGGGCTCGGCGAGTCTCCGGCAGCCGCGCTGCCCCACCCCGTCCCGGCATCCGCCGTGCGCTGCGCCGGCTGGCCGGATGCCTGTTGCGCGTAAACGCGCTCGAAGCCGCTGGGGTAGTAGCCGTGCAGCAGGCGATCCTCGAACACCACGAGCGGTACGCCCAGTCCGCCCAGCGCCTCGAATTCGGCCTGGGCGACGGAATCGCTGGTGAGTTCCTTGTCCAGGTGGTCGATGCTGCGCTTGGCCAGATGCGCGCGCAGGCCCTTGCAGCCAGCGCTGAGGGTGGTGCAGTAGAGCACGACCTGATCGGGCCTGGCGCCCGCAATCGTCACGCCTGCCGGGCGGGGCGATTCTTTCTCGTTGTGCATGGTCGCGTAGCCGCCCGCGCGCGGGGCGGCCCAGGCTGGGGCGCCCGCGAGCAGAACCAGGACGAAGACGGCGATCAGGCGTTTCATGCGGAATGCTCCATGTGGCACGGGGTGAGACAGGTGGCGATCGATTCACCGACGACGAGTCCGAGGCGCTGGCTTTCGCCGGCGACAAGGCAGGCGGCGGGCCGCCAAGGCTTGAGGTGGGGCACGAGCTTGCGGATGCACCCGGCCCGGTCGAGGAAGACGACGTCGATGGGGTAACGCATGAAGGCGGTGCTGTGATCGGCATGGCTGCATCGAGCTTCGCCACGGATGCAGTCAATGCCCTGTGGTCGTTTCGATCTTTTGACCGGTTTTGCGGTCCAGATACCAGCCCATTTCAACAATCTCGCCCCGCACCCACTCCGCCGGTTTGAAATCTCCTCCGAAATGGGAGAACACCCAGCCACCGCCGACCTTGGGGGGGCTCCTGCACACACCAGCCCATCACCACATCGTCATCAAGTATCTGGAACATCAGCTTGATCGCACGCCCGCGCTCGGCGCTGGCGTATTGCACGACTTCCTCGGGGATGCGGGAGGCAACTTCAATGCGGAAACGTCCCAGATCTTTTCCAAAATCCAGGATGTCGATGGTGTTGCCTGTGGACGGGATAAATTTTGTCCCCCGGAGGGGCTCACGCCAGCTCACCTCCACCCATTGAGGCAGTCCCATGCCGCCGTAGCCGGCACTGCCCCCCATGCCGGTGAGAGAGGCATGCCCCAACAGGTACCGACCCGAATCCGAGTAGAGCGCAACGCCATACTTGGGCTGAGTGACGTTGTTTATCAACCCTGTGGTAACCACGACCCCAAAGCCCCTGGACCCCATGGCGTGCCCCAACCGTGCACCGGCTGCACCAAGTCCAACCACCATCATCGCCAGGCACTTCCTGCATGTCATAAGGCCTCTTGTCATCATTGCACCGTCATGTTGATGCCGTAGCCGTTCTGGTTGAGCCACTGCAAATAGCCATTCATGTCCACCGTGCCAGCCACGTTGCCGCGTGGGTTGTCGCTGTAGGTGATGTAACGGATCGTGTCCTGGTATCCGGTTCCCGTGCCCACCAGCGCCGTTCGCTGGCGCGGTGCGCTGCCGTCGCGGAAGCGGATGACCCGGTCTTCGGAGAAAGGGGTGGGCGCGGGGCCGTCACTGGCGTAGAGGTTGCTGCTGCTGTCGTGAAGGACCGGGTTGGCGATCATGGCCAGCCTACCGCTTCCCTCCAACCCAGTTCGGGTTGAACCATGGCGCTTCTTCAAGCGGGCCGGTGGTGCAAACTGGGTGCGGGAGATGAGGGAGCGGATCGCAGGGAAAATCTCCACCGTGCATGGCGTAATAAAACCGGCCACCACCGCTGATCTGCACATCCCAGGCAAACAGGACGCCATCGTCCTTGATGCGGAATTGCAGGCGCACCGCCCCGCGTATTTTTGCGTAGTCGAAGACTTCCCTGGGGATCCGACTGAGCACGTCGATGCGGTAGTTGCCAACTTCCCTGCCGGTTGTATATCGACCTGTTTTTCTATCCGGCAAATTTGCCGTCATGCCTTCCCGCCACGTCACATCCACCCAGCGGGGGAAGGACATTCTTGTACCTGTGGAATACATACTTGTCCCCCCTCCTTTTGAAGTCAGCAACGCTGCCGCGAACAGTTGATTCCCCGCATTGGTTGACGCTAGAACACCTTCTTTTGCGGAAGCCCCGGAAGCCAGCTTGTACTCCACAACAAAACCCATTCCGCGCAATTCCCGATCCGTATCAGGTTTGCTCGTCCCCGCGCAGGCGGCCAATAGCGGGTAAAACACGACTAAAGCAATCCATGCCTTTTTCATCGACCTGCCTCACTGAACCGTCATGTTGATGTTGTAGCCGTTCGCGCTGAGCCAATTCAAGTAGCCTTCCATATCCACCGTGCCGGAAATGTTGTCGGCCGTGTTCGGATTCGGGTCATAGGTGATGAAGGGTACCGTGTCGGCATAGGTCATGACTTGATCCGTTGTCCGTCGCTGCTTGACCACCGATCCGTCGGCATAGCGCACGTCGCGGTCCTCACTCCAGGCAGTGGGGCCGCCCGTGGACGCCCCCGCCAACAAATTGCTGCTTTTGTCGTGAATGACCGGGTTGGCGATGATTGTTCTATCGGAGGCCGTTAGGGTTTGCATCTGGACCCCCGCAGCCGTTGCCTGATCCACCATCCAGACCAGCGCCACCTTGGCCAGATCGCCATCGGGAAAACTGCCGCCAATGTCCGAATGTGAGCCGAGGAAGCCGCGTTCGATGCGCGTGGCGCCCTGTGGCGCCGGCGCTCGCAAAATCGATTCAGCAGGAAAGGCAACCACACCGCCGCGATATTCGTTCAAGGCGGCAGCTTGCGCGACATAGGCAAACTCATCGGGAATGGCCAAGTTATAGGCGTAGCCGCTCAAGTTTGTGCTCAACACGGTATCCCACAAGCCCATGAAGCGGAAATTCACTTTCTGGCAGTGGGTTTGGCCATCAATGACATAGCGGTACCACCCGTTGGTGGTGTTGGCCACGATCCGGTTCGCAAAATCCCGCGCTTGAGCCGCGCCCCGGCTGAAACCGATGATGTCCACGTCGATGGCGACACTGTCATCGGTTGCAACGTCCGTGGCATAAGTGTTGAAGTATTCGACCATCCGATCAATGCGGGCCGGTCCTGAGTAATTGCCACCCATATCGGCTGTATTCGCAGGAAGGGGGATATACCAGGGCTTGAAGTCGACCGGATCAATCGGACGGTTGGGGTCGCTATTGTCGACCGTCCCCGGACCGGTGATGTAGTAACTCTGATCGACGTAAAGCCTTCTAAACGTCACCACGTTCGATAGCTCTTGCGGATTGCTCTCGTCATTCCCCGTTCCATCGAACGCAAACAGGATCAACCCATCGGGGTCGATGTAGATGAGCGGACTGAACGCCACGTAGGCGTAAGGATTCGGCCCGTCGGGCGTACCCAGCGGATCGGGGGTGAGGTACTGGCCGTGCTCGGGGTCGTAGTAGCGGGCTCGGTTGTAGTGCAGGCCGGTCTCGGCATCGAAGCGCTGGCCGGGCAGGCGCAGGTGGAGCTCGAAGCCCTGGTGCTGGACGGTCGCGGCACCGAAGGGGCTGTAGTGGGCGCGCCAGATGATGTCGCCGTTGCTTGCGGTGGCGAGCTCGGGTGCGCTCAGGTGGTTGGTGTGCAACCAGACGAGGGTGTCGCCGGAGCCGAACCAGCTTTGCACGATGCGCCGCACGTCGCCGGCGATGCGGCTGAGCGCGGACGGGTCGGCCGCTGCGGGCGCGACGCCCTCGGGGGTATCGATGACTGCCAGCGGCACATCGGCCACCCATACGTACTGGCGCAGGATGCGCCCGTCGGCGTCGAGTTCGGCCAGGGGTTGGCGGGCCTCGTCGTGGAGGGTATAGCGCGCATCGCCGTCGAGCGTCTTGCGATTACGCAGCCCGCGATGGTCATAGCGGTAGCGGGCGAGGGTGTGCGCTGCTTCATGAACCGCGACGAGTCGGCCCAGCGCGTCCCACTCGTAGGTGCGTCCGTCCAGTTCCAGGGGCTGGCCGTTGGCGTTGTAGCGGGTGGGGGTGTCGCTGGTGCCGATGCGACGGTGGGTGCCGGGCTCGAACTGGCTGCGGGTCGTGTTTGCGGACAACTCAGACTGCGTCTTCACGCCCTGTTGCGCGAGCACGCGGCGCTGGCCCGCGCCATAGGCATAGCGCCAGACCGCTTCTTCGCGCGCGGTGTCGTCGTGTTGCGTCCAGCGCACCGAGGCGACCAGCTGCCCGTGTGCGTCGTAGGCGTGGCTGTCCATCGATGCGCCAGTCATCGGTTCTGCCGAGGGCTGGCGGGTGTGGAGCAGATTGCCCCGGGTATCCCACAGATAGCGCCGGTCGAGCAATGCGCCGGACTCGACCGGCAGACCCAGCGCACCGGGGAGCCCGGACTGCGCGGGGGCGGCTCCGGCCTGGACGCCGTTCGACCAGGCCTCGAGGGCCGTCGCATGGGCCGAGGTGATGCCGACGATGCGTTCCAACACCCCGAATACGTGCCGTCCCACAAGGATCGACGGATACGTCCCGGCCACGATCCTGCGGGTGCCCTGGGGTGCGGTTCGATGTACGGTGCGGGTGAGCGTGCCCTCGCGGCTGCGCTCGAAGCGGGTCTCGATGCCATTGCCGGTGGTAAAGCCGCGCAGGCCCACGAGATCGCGCTCGAAGCCGGAGGCGATCGTCTGTTCGCGCGCGAAGCGGCGCAGCCACGCAGTGTGGATCGTACTGCGCGTGAGCGCGACGACCTGGCCCTGTCCGTTGCGGTGGTGGCGCAGCGTGCTGCCATCGGGCAGGGTGGTGGCAACGAGTCGGCCGGCTGCGTCGTGCGCGTAGCGCGTGACGGCGGTGAGCTCACCGGCCTCGGTCGGGATCGTCACGACGCGCGCCACCCGCAGGCCCCGCGCGTCATAGGTGTAGCGCTCTTGTTGGGTTGGGTGATCGAGCTCGACCAGGCGATCGCCCTCATAGCGCCAGGTCGTGACGGTCTCATCTGCGTGCAGCGCATCGGTCACGGTCTGGCGCTGGATGCGACCGCGCACATCGTACTCGTAGCCGGCATGATGACCCACGGCATCGCGCATCGCGATCAGACGGCCCGCGGCGTCGAAACGGCGGTGCTGGACACCGGCATCCGGGCTGGCGCGCCAGACGAGATGGCCGAAATCGTCGAATAGACGAACGACACCCAAGGGGGGCTCGCTGCGCATCGAAGCGCCGTTCGATGCTGCGGCAGACCGGCGGGAATGGCCGGATGCGTCGTGCAGTGCCGCCAGACGCCCCTGGCGGTCGTACTGTGCTTGCACGTACCCGCCGCGGTGGTCGCCGGTCGCTTCCAGGCGGCCGGCGGCATCGTATTGCCAGAACCGGCTTTGCTCGAAGCTTGCGCTCAGCCTGCGATGCCCGATCAGCCGGCTCTCGCGGTCATGCTCCAGGGTCTCCAGGATGCCCAGCGCGTTCGCGACCCACTCGAGGCGACCGTGTGCATCGAAGGACAAACGCGTGTTGCGAGCCGGATCATCCGAAGAGCTCGTCTCGACGAGATGGCCGAACGCATCGAAGCGATGCTCGAGCGTTTGGGCCTGCCCCCAACCCGGGCCGTGGCGCTGGATACGAACCGCTTGCAAGCGTGCGTTGTACTCGAATTCGGTGTAGACGCCTTCGCGATTCTCGACCCGTGCCACCAGTCCCGTAGCCGCTTTGTACGCAATATCGGAAGCGCGCCCGCCCGGCTGCGTCAAACGCACGACGCGATTGCCCCCCGCATCCCACTCGAAGCGCGTGATGTCCGAGTCGTTCGGATCGCCATTCGGCCCATTGGGCAGCG
>JACFMR010000004.1 GCA_019455245.1 Opitutaceae bacterium | reverse complement strand
TCTCACCTCCGGCGGCACCGACGCCTCGACCACGTTCTCCGGGATCATCAGCGGCGACGGCGGGTTGGAAAAGACCGGCACCGGCACGCTCTCCCTTTCCGGCGCCAACACTTATTCCGGTGGCACCACCGTCACCGCCGGCACCCTGCAGGGCGACACCACCTCGCTGCAGGGCAACATCGCCAATGAAGCCCTGCTGGTCTTCGACCAGGCCGGTTCCGGCACCTACGCAGGCGTGGTCTCCGGCACCGGCAACCTCCTCAAGTCGGGCGCCGGCACCCTCACCCTCTCCGGCACCAACACCTACACCGGCGCCACCACCATCGACACCGGCACCCTCCAACTCGGCGCCGCCAACGCGCTTGGCGACTCCACCGCCGTGACCGTCAACGCCTCCGGCTCCCTCGCCCTCAACGCCGCCAACGAAACCGTCGGCTCCATCGCCGGCAGCGGCGCCATCAACCTCGGAAGTTACATTCTCACCTCCGGCGGCACCGACGCCTCGACCACGTTCTCCGGGATCATCAGCGGCAGTGGCGGATTGGAGAAATCCGGCGCCGGCACCCTCACCCTCTCCGGATCCAATACCTACTCCGGCGGCACCACCGTCACCGCCGGCACGCTGCAGGGCGACGCCGCCTCGCTGCAGGGCAACATCGCCAACAGCGCCCAGCTGGTCTTCGACCAGGCCGGCTCCGGCACCTACGCCGATGTCATCTCCGGCACCGGCAATCTCCTTAAGTCGGGCGCCGGCACCCTCACCCTCTCCGGTGCCAACACCTACACCGGCGCCACCACCATCGACGCCGGCACCCTCCTGATCGGAACCGACAATGCGCTCGGATCCACCGACGAGTTCGGCAGTGGCAGCGACCTGTCGATCAACGCCGGTGCCACCCTCGGCTTGGGTGGGCTTTATTCGGCGAGTATCGATACTTTCAGTTACAACGACGCCACTCTCGATTATGGCACACCCGGCACGGCCAACGCGTTTCTGTTCACCCAGGCGGGCACCGGCACCGGCATCCTCACGGTTAACAACTGGGAGTCCGGCACCGACATCCTCGCCTTCGCCTCCGGCAACACACCCCTCTCCACCTTCATCGAAAACATCTACTTCTCCGGCATCGGCTCCGGCACGATCGGTCTGACCGGCCAGACCGTCACCGGTTACGGCGGCACCTGGGATTTCATCACCGCCAGCATCGGGACGTTCTTCGTGTGGGATGGCGGCGCCGCCAACAACAACTTTTCCAGCAACGCGAACTGGCAGGGCGACACCGCCCCGTCGTCCGGCACGGGCACCAAGATCACGTTTACCGGATCCACCCGCACCACGCCGGACCTCAATGTGGACTTCACGCTCAATTCGCTGAAGTTCGACAGCAGCGCCGACAGTTTCACCCTCAATGCCAACGCCAACCGCGAGTTCACCTTCGACGGCATCGTGCCCAGCATCATCCAGGAATCCGCCAACGCGCAGACCATCAATGCGCCGTTGATCCTGAACAAAACCACCTTCGTCGAAACCGCGGGAGCCGGAAATCTGACCATTGGCGGCATCATTTCCGGCACCGGTGGCATCAACAAGCTGGGCACCGGCGGTTCGCTGATTCTATCCGGCGCCAACACCTACTCCGGCACGACCATCATCGCCGAAGGCCGCGTCATCGCGACCAGCAACGCCGCGTTGGGCAGCACCGCCGGCGGCACCACCGTTGCCTCCGGCGCCACGCTGGAGCTGCAGAACAACGTCGCCATCGGCGCCGAGTCGCTCGCCCTCACCGGCAGCCTCGTCAGCAACACCGGCGCCAACACCTACGGCGGCGCCATCTCCGGCACCGGCACCGTTACCGTTGGCGGCGGTGCCCTCACGCTCTCCGGCTCCGGTGCCAACACCTATACCGGCGCCACCACCGTCAACGACGGCACCCTCACCCTCGCCAAGACCGCCGGAGTTGATGCCGTGGCCGGCAATCTCATCATCGGCGACAACACCGGTGCCGCCTCCTCCGCAACCGTCACCCTCACCAACGCCAACCAGATCGCCGACTCCGTCGCCGTCACGATTGGCTCCGACGGGCGCCTCAACCTCAACAACCAGAACGAAACCATCGGCTCGCTCGCCGCCGCCTCCGCCGCCGCCAATGTCCAACTCGGTTCCGGCAGCCTCACCACCGGCGCCAACAACGCCTCCACCACCTTCGCCGGCACCATCGACGGCTCCGGCGGACTCACCAAGTCCGGCACCGGCACCTTCACCCTCTCCGGCGCCAACACCTACTCCGGCACCACCAGCATCAACGAAGGCACGGTCATTGCGACCAACAACGCCGCGTTGGGCAGCACCGCTGGCGGTACCTCGGTCGCCTCCGGCGCCACCCTGGAACTTCAGAACCATGTTTCCATCGGCGCCGAGTCGCTCGCCCTCACCGGCAGCCTCGTCAGCAACACCGGCGCCAACACCTACGGCGGCGCCATCTCCGGCACCGGCACCGTCACCGTCGGCGGCGGTGCTCTCACTCTCTCCGGTTCTTCCGCCAACACCTACTCCGGCACCACCACCGTCAACGACGGCACCCTCACCCTCGCCAAGACCGCCGGCACCAACGCCGTCGCCGGCAACCTCATCATCGGCGACAACTCCGGCGCCGCCTCCTCCGCCACCGTTTCGCTCACCAACGCCAACCAGATCGCCGACTCCGTTGCCGTCACCATCGGCTCCGACGGCCGCCTCAATCTCAACAACCAGAACGAGACCATCGGCTCGCTTGCCGCCACCTCCTCCGCCGCCAACGTCCAACTCGGTTCCGGCACCCTCACCACCGGCGCCAACAACGCCTCCACCGCCTTCGCCGGCACGATCGACGGCTCCGGCGGACTCACCAAGACCGGCTCCGGCACCTTCACCCTCGCCGGCGCCAACACCTACTCCGGCACCACCACCGTGAGCGGCGGCACCCTGGCCCTTGGCGCCAGTGACGTGATCGCCAGCAGCAGCAACCTCAGCCTGGGTTATGGGTCCACCCTCGCGCTCGGCGGCACCAATTCACAGGCATTCGGCACGCTCTCCTTTGACACGGCCACCATCGACTTCGGCACGACCGGCACGGCCAATTATTTCCTCTTCGCTGACGACGGTTCTTATGCCAGCACCCTGAACATCGGCAACTGGACCTCAGGTTCCGATGTCTTCGGCGTCGCCACCAACGCCATCGACCAGGCCTTTCTTGACAGCCTCTTCTTCACCGGTATCGGCGTCGGCATCGGCGCGGAGCTCTCGGCCTCCACCCAGTCCGTGGGCGGCTACGGCGACTACTACGTGATCACCCCGATCGAGACCTTTGTGTGGGACGGCGGCCAGAACAGCGGCCCGGCCGCCGATCAGGACAACTGGAGCAAAGGTGCAAACTGGGAAGGCAACATCGCGCCCGCCACCAGCGCGGCCAAGGCCCTCGTGATGGCCGGCGTCGTGCGCACCACCAACGACATGGACGGAGCCTACATCGCCCACAGCCTGTTGTTCCGACAGGACGCCGGCGCCTTCACCGTCAACAGCAGCACCGGCGACACGCTGACCGTGCGCGGCGGCGGCATCTACAACGAATCCACCTCCACCCAAACGCTCAACGTGAGCGTGGCGCTGGGGGCCAACCAATCTTGGAACGCCGCGGAGGGGGACCTCGTTTTCAACGGGGCCAACATCATCAACAACACCTACAACCTCACCGTCACCGGCGACCACGACACCACCATCAATGCCGTCATCGGCAGCGGCTCCGGCGGCTTGATCAAATCCGGCGCCGGCACCCTGACGCTCAATGCGGCCAACACCTACACCGGCACCACCACGGTCAACGCCGGCACCTTGGTCGCCACCAACGCCGGTGCCCTTGGCTCCACGGCCGGCGGCACCACCGTCAACGCCGGCGGTACGTTGGAACTGCAGAACAGCATCACCATCACCGGTGAGGCGCTCAATCTCGCCGGCGGCACCCTCGCCAGCAACACCGGCAGCAACACCTATGCCGGTGTGATCTCCGGCACCGGTGACGTCACGATCGGTGGCGGCACCCTCACGCTGACCGGCGCCACCGCCAACACCTTCACCGGCGGCATCAATCTCAACGACGGCACCTTCAACCTGAACATGAGCGCCGGCGTCAACGCCATCGGCGCCGACAGCACCGTGACCGTCGGCGACGGCACGGGGGCGGCCTCCTCGGCCAATCTCGTTTATCAGGCCTCCAACCAGCTGCCGGATGACGCCAACCTTGTCATCCACTCCGACGGCCGCGTCGCCCTCGGCACCTTCGCCGATTCCGTCGGCACTCTCGGCGGTTCCGGTCTCCTTGACCTCGGCACGACCGGCGAACTCACCCTCGGCGCCAACGACGCCGACTCCGTTTTCGACGGTTCCATCACCGGCAGCGGCACGCTCGTCAAAGCCGGGGCCGGGTCACTCACCTTTACCGAAAACATCGACTATTCCGGCACCCTCGAACTCGGCGGCGGCACCCTGGTGTTGAGCGGCATGGATCTGACCGTCGCCAACCTGGTCATCACTTCCGATTCGACCATCGACTTTGCCGGCGTCGATTCGCACCTCTTCGTCTCGACCCTCGAATTCCTGAGCACCGACATCATGCTCAACATCATCAACTGGGAACAGGCGATGCATAACTTCTACGCCACCAACTGGGTCGGCGCCACGCCGGATGTCATGGGCGACCCGTCCGTCGCACAGATCGTCTTCGCCGGCTACACCGGCAACGAGACCATCTGGGATTCCTACGACGACAACATCTACCCCATCATTCCCGAGCCTTCCACCTACGGGGCGATCTTCCTCGGCCTTTGCGCCGCCGGCTTTGTGTGGCGGCGGCACCGTCAGCGTTCCCGGCGTCCGACCCGGTCCGCCGGCTGATTTTTCAGCCCTCGACACGGCCGGCAGCGCTTTGTTTTGCTCGCGGCACCATGCCCGATTTCCGCGCCTTTTGTTCGCCCGCGGTCGCCGACCCCACCGCGATCACGCTCTCCGCCGAAGAATCCCACCACCTGGTGGCCGTGAATCGCGCCAAACCCGGCGACACCGTCGTGGCCTTTGACGGCAAGGGCACGGAGTGGATCTGCGAACTCACGGACGATCGCAAACAGGCCGCGGTGTTGAAGGTTCGCTTCCGCCAAAAAATGCCGCCGCTGCCCTACGCCATCACGCTCGGCCAGGCCCTGCCCAAGGGGCAGTTCATGGAGGCCATCGTGCGCAAGGCCACCGAGATCGGCGTTGCCGCCATCGTGCCCTTGGAAAGCGAACGCACCCAGGTGCACCTCGGCGGCGAACGCCAGGACCGCAAGCTCGGCAAATGGCAGACCGCCGCCCTCGAGGCCGCCAAGCAGTGCGGCAACCCCTTTGTGCCCGGGATCCAGCCGGTGCAGTCCGCCACCGCCTTCATGGAGAGCGCCAAGGGCTACGACCTGAAACTGATCGCCAGCCTGCAGCCCGGCGCCCGTTCGCTCAAGGCCGTGCTCGCCGGGTTTGCGGCCGCCCAGCAGCGCGCGCCGCAAAACGTGCTCTGGCTCGTCGGGCCCGAGGGCGATTTCACCCCGGCGGAAATGAGCACCTCGCGCAGCTGCGGTTTCGAACCCGTCACGCTCGGCCCGCTCGTGCTGCGCTGCGAAACCGCCGCCACCTACGCGCTGAGCATCCTGAGCTACGAGTTGCAGAACGCCTGACTTGGCACCCGGCCGGTGCGCGCGCTTGGGGCCGGCCCGCGCGGCTCAACCCTGACGGTTGGCGAGGTAACGCTGCACGTCGTCCCCCGTCACGCGGTTGCCCGGCCCGGTGGCCGTGACACCCGTGAGCGTCGCATGATCCAGCCCTGCTTCCTGCGCGAGCTTGATGGCGCGCGGTGTCCATACCAGGGCCCCGCCGGCCGGTGCTGCCGCCGCGGCCGTGGCCGGGGTCGCGGTTTTCGACTCGAGATGGCGCATGCTCTCGTCGCCCGTCTCGAGCTGCAGGAAAGTGTCCCCGGAGTTCATCGCCGCACCCGGCTTGCCCAGCACGGCCGTCACCGTGCCGTCACAGGGACTTTCGAATTCAAACGCCGACTTGTCGCTCTCAAGATCGGCCAGACGCTGGCCCTTGGTCACCCGGTCACCGGCCTTCACCTTGACGACGATGACATTCAGCTCGCTCACGGTCGCGCCCATCGAGGGGACGGGCACGTCGATGATGAAAGTTTGCATGGCGGGAATCTGAGCGCGAGCGGCGGCGGTGGTCAATGCCGGGAAATGCGCCGGCCTCAGCCGCGCACGGCCGACCAAACCGCCTGACAGGTCTCAAGCAGAGCCGGCAAATCGCGCAGCGGCACCATGTTCGGTCCGTCGGAAATCGCGCTGACCGGATCCGGATGGGTCTCGATAAAAAGGCCGTCGGCGCCCGCCGCCAGCGCCGCCTTGGCCAGCGGCGGCACAAATTCGCGCTGGCCGCTGCTGCAGCCCGCGCCGGCGCCCGGCAACTGCACGCTGTGCGTGGCATCAAAGATCGTGGGCAGCCCGTTCTGCTTCATGATCGCGAACGAACGCATGTCGACCACGAGGTTTTGGTAGCCGAAGGTCGTGCCGCGCTCGGTCTGCCATATCTCGGTGGCGTGGCCGGTGCGCAGCTTGCCGGTCACATGCGCCATCTCCTGTGGCGAAAGAAACTGGCCCTTCTTCACGTTGACCACGCGGCCGGTCGCGGCCGCCGCGAGCAGCAGGTCCGTCTGCCGGCAAAGAAACGCGGGGATCTGGATGACATCGCACACGGCGGCCACCGCGGCGACCTGTTCGCGCTCGTGCACGTCGGTCAGCACGGGAAACGCGTATTCACGCTTGATCAGCGCCAGCAGCTTCAGGCCCTCGTCCAGCCCGGTGCCGCGCGCGCCCGCGGCGGAGGTGCGGTTGGCCTTGTCGAAGGAGCCCTTGAACACGAGGTTGAGCGCGGGATTGGCCACGCGCAGCTCGGACAATTTCTCGGCCACCGCGCGGCAGACGCTCTCGCTCTCCAACGAACAGGGGCCGGCGATGATGAGCAGTTTCGCGGGATCGTGGAGCATGGTCACTTCCTCCGTTTTTTGGCCTTGGGCTTGGCCGGCTTGGCGCCCCGGCGGTTCTTCAGCGCGGCGGCGATGAAGGCGGCGAAGAGCGGGTGCGCCTGGTTGGGCTTGGACTGAAACTCGGGATGAAACTGCACCGCGAGGAACCACGGATGGTCCTTCAGTTCGACGATCTCGACCAGGTTGCGCCGCGGGTTGATGCCGCTGACCATCAGGCCCGCGCGTTGCATCTGGCCGACGTAGGCATTGTTCACCTCGAACCGGTGCCGGTGCCGCTCGCGCACGCTGGCCGCGCGGTAGGCCCGGTGGGCGTGGGTGCCGGGCTGGACCGCGCACTCGTAGCTGCCGAGCCGCATGGTCGCGCCCTTGTCGATGATCTTCTTCTGCTCCTCCATCATGTTGATGACGGGATGCGGCGCCTCGGGGTCGAACTCGGTGCTGTTCGCCCCCTTGAGCTTGAGCACATTGCGGCAGAATTCGATCACCGCGATCTGCAGGCCGAGGCACAGGCCGTAGTAGGGAATGCCGTTTTCACGCGCATACCGCGCCGCGGCGATCTTGCCCTCCGTGCCGCGATCGCCGAAACCGCCGGGCACGAGAATGCCGTCGAGTTTCTTCAGCACGGCCGGCCCGCCTTTCTTCTCCAGATCCTCCGCATCGATGCGCACAATGTTCACGCGGCAGTTGTTCGCGATGCCGGCGTGGGTGATCGATTCGTAAACCGATTTGTAGGCGTCCTGCAGCTCGATGTATTTGCCCACGACGCCGATGGTGACCTCGTGCGCGGGATTGAGCACGCGGCGCACGATCTGCTCCCAGATGTTTTTCTCCGGCGCCTTCTGCGGCAGGCCGAAGAGCTCCATCACGAGATCGTCCAGCCCCTCCCGCTGCAACGCCAGCGGCAGCTCGTAGATCGAATGATCGACATCGCGGCACTCAATCACCGCCTTCACGGGCACGTTGCAGAACATCGAAAGCTTGTCGCGCAACCCGTGGTCGAGCGGCCGGTCGGTGCGGCACACCAGAATGTGCGGCTGGATGCCGATCTCGCGCAGCTTGGCGACCGACTGCTGCGTGGGCTTGGTCTTGAGTTCGCCCGCGGCGTTGAGGAACGGTACGAGCGTCACGTGCAGAAAAACCACGTCCCGCGGCCCGACCTCGAGCGCGAACTGCCGCAGCGCCTCGACAAAGGGCAGGCCCTCGATGTCGCCCGTGGTGCCGCCGATTTCGGTGATCAGCACGTCGGCGTCCTTGCCGCCCGCGTAGATGCGTTCCTTGATCTCGTTGGTCACATGCGGGATCACCTGCACGGTCTTGCCGAGGTAATCGCCGCGCCGCTCCTTCTGGATCACCGCCTCGTAAATCTGCCCGGAGGAAAGGCTGTTCAGCCGCGAGAGTTTGCCGCTCGTGAACCGCTCGTAGTGGCCGAGGTCGAGGTCGGTCTCCGCGCCGTCCTCCAGCACATAAACTTCGCCGTGCTGGAACGGACTCATCGTGCCCGGATCGACGTTGAGATAAGGGTCAAATTTCTGGATTCGGACGGTGAGCCCGCGCAGCTCCAACAGCGCCCCCAAGGCCGCCGCGGTCAGGCCCTTGCCCAACGACGAAACCACTCCGCCCGTCACGAAAATATACTTCATCGGCAAGGGTTAATCCTGCCCTGCCGGGCGAGACAAGAAAAAGTCCGCCGCCGACCGCGAATCCCGGCTCAATTCAGCCACAACCACACCGCCGCCACCACCCCGACCACCAGCACGGCCGCCACCAGCAGGTAAATCGTCCACTTGAGCAGCTTGGCCAGCAGCCACAGCCCCACCGCCGCCACCAGCGTCAGGCAGGCCACGACCAGCCATTGCGGATACTCCCGCAGCGAGTCGAGGTAGGGGGGCAGACTGTCCATGCGTCCCAACGTTAAGCCGCCGTCCGCGGCGGGCTCCAAGCAAAATGATTTGCCCCGCCCCGTGGCCGCCGTCCCACTGGGGCATGCAATCAAAGGCGCAACTCCTGGCTTGGATCACCTGCGACGGCGTCCACATCGACCCCGCCACCGGCAAGCACACCATCCTCGGCGTCTTTTCCAACATCAAGGCCGGCCGCTTTCCCGTCACCCACCCTTTCATGGTCTGGTTTCTCACCCTGACCGATTGCTCGGCCGGCTCGCACCAGATCCGCATCTCCATGGGCCGCGACCCGACCGAGATGCATCGCCTCATCGAGCGTAACTTCGACTCCCCCAATCCCCTCCAGCGCATCAACCTCATCAACGAGATCCGCAACCTCACCTTCCCCGCCCCCGGCGAGTATTCGATCCTCATCGAGGTTGACGACGAACCTATACTGGCCACCAGCCTCACGGTTTTTAACTGAAATACACCCACAAGGAAACAACAGCCTGATGTCATCATCCGCCCAGCCCAACTACGATCTCATTGGAGTCGGTTCACCGATCATGGACCTGCTCGCCAGCGTGCCCGAGGACCTGCTCAAACGGGTGCCCGGCGCCAAGGGCGGCATGGTCCTCGTCAATCCCGACGAAATGCAATCGCTGCTGGGTCTCCTGCCGCAGCCCCCCGCCCGCTCGACCGGCGGCTCCGCCGCCAACACCACGCTCAACGCCACGCGCCTCGGGCTGCGCACCACCTTTCTCGGCAAACTCGGCAACGACGATCTCGCCCAAACCTATCGCGAACGCTTCGCCGCCGTCGGGGTTGACACCTCGCGCTTCAAGCAGGCCGACCTGCCCAACGCCCAGTGCCTCGCCCTCGTCACCCCCGACGCCGAACGCACCATGCGCACCTGCCTCGGCGCCGCCATGACCCTCGCGCCCGGCGAAATCTCGGCCGACGATTTTCGCGGCTGCCGCCACGCCCACATCGAGGGCTACCTTGTGTTCAACCGTGATCTCGCCGACGCCGTGCTCGCCGCCGCCCGCAGCGCCGGTTGCACCGTCAGCCTCGACCTGGCCTCCTTCGAGGTCGTCGGCGCCGCGCGTGACTGGCTGTTCAAACAATTCAATCACGGCCTCGACGTCGTGTTCGCCAACGAGGAGGAAATCCGCGCCCTCTACCAAAGCAACGACAGCTACGACACCCTCGCGCGCCGCCTGGCCGACGAAGGCGTCGTCGCCGCGGTCAAGGTCGGCAAGGACGGCGCCTGGATCGCCCACAACGGCATCGTGCACCGCGTCGAACCCGTCACCGTGCCGGATGCCATCGACACCAACGGCGCGGGCGATTCCTGGGCCGCCGGTTTCCTCTCCGGCTACGTGCGCGGCCAACCGCTGCCGGTCTGCGGCGCCATCGCCTCGCACCTCGGTGCCGAAACCGTCCGCCACATGGGTCCTATCATCCCCGACGATCATTTCCGTTCGCTGGCGGAAAAAGTGGCCGGCCTCGCGCCGTAAGCTCGACCGCGGGGCGGGTTGCCGCCCGTGCCGCCCGCCTCGATTTCGCTTTGCGCCGCGGCGACTTTGCGTGATGGTTGCGCCGTCATGTCCGCCGCCATCGCCCCGCAAATCACCGCCCTCGCCCGTCGGGCCCGCGCCGCCTCGTTCACCCTGGCCGTCACGTCCACGACGGCGAAAAACGCCGCGCTGGACAAACTCGCCGCGCTGATCGATGCGTCGACCTTCGAGCTGCTCGAGGCCAACCAACGCGATTTGCTGTCCCCGGAAGGCCAGGCCCTCAGTCCGGCCGCCCGCGACCGGCTCGAGTTGAACGAGGCCCGCCTGCGCAAGCTCGCCGATTCCGTCCGCGCCGTGGCCGCCCTGCCCGATCCCGTGGGCGAACTGCTGGAGGAGGCCACGCGGCCCAACGGCCTCGTGCTGCGCCGCGTGCGCGTGCCCATCGGCGTCATCGGCATCGTGTTCGAAGCCCGCCCCAACGTCACCATCGACTGCGCCGTGCTCTGCCTGAAAAGCGGCAACGCCGCCATCCTCCGCGGCGGCAAGGAATGTTTCCACACCAATACCGCCCTCGCGGCCCTCATCACGCAGGCCTTGCACGAAAGCGGACTGCCGGGCGACGCCGTGCAGCTCATCCCCACCACCGATCGCGCCGCGCTGACCGCGTTGCTGAAGCTCGACACGCTCATCCACTGCATCATCCCGCGCGGCGGCGAGGGCCTGATCCGCTTCGTCGCGGAGAACAGCACCATCCCCGTCATCAAGCACTACAAGGGCGTGTGCTTCGTCTACGTTGACCAGGCCGCCGATCTCGCGATGGCGGAAAAAATCATCGTCAACGCCAAGACCTCGCGCCCCGGCGTCTGCAACGCCGCCGAACAGCTGCTCGTGCATACGGCCGTCGCGGAAAAATTTCTGCCCGCCGCCGCCAAGGCGCTGATCGCCGCCGCCCGGGTCGAGTTGCGCTGCGACGAACGCAGCGCCGCCATCCTCACCCGCGAAAAAATCGCGCACCTGCCCGCCGGCCCGGCGGATTACACCGCCGAGTTTCTCGCCAACATCCTCGCCGTGCGCGTCGTCGATTCGCTGGACCAGGCCATCGCCCTCATCAACCGCGACAGCTCGGGCCATACCGAGAGCATCGTCACCGCCGATGAACAGGCCGCCGCGAAGTTCCAGGCCGGCGTGGACAGCGCCGCCGTGATGTGGAACGCCAGCACGCGGTTCAACGACGGTTTCGAGTTCGGCCTCGGCGCCGAGATCGGCATCTCCACCGACCGGCTGCATGCGCGCGGCCCGATGGGTTTGAGCGAACTCTGCAGCTACAAATGGCTCGTCACCGGCTCCGGCCAGGTGCGCACCTGAGCGACCGCCGGCCCGGATAACTCCCGGGTTGCGGGGAACCGACGGCCCGGACACATTTCCATTACGTCATGGTTTGCTTTCAAAAACGTGTTCCCCTGCTCGGATTGGTTGCCCTGCTCTGGACCGGGCCTGCCATCCAGGCGCAACCCGCCCCTTCGCCCGCAAAGGAAGCAGCCGCGGCGGATGACGATGCGGCCAAGCCCCGCGCCATCTCCAACAACCTCGCCGCCGCCCTCGCGGCCAGCATGCCGAAATACAATCCCCCGCCCAAGCCGGCGCCCAAGGAACCCGGCGAAGAGGTTGACCTGCGCGAGGTGGACAAGCCCCGCAACCAGATCATCCGCCTGCCGCAATACGTGGTGCGGGAGGAAAAACCGCCGGTCTTCACCGAGCGCGAAATTTCCACCACCAAGGGCCTCAACGCCATCGCCCTGCGGCGCTATTTCTCCCAGACCGGACTCGCCCTGAACCGCTTCACCATCCCTCTCTTCGGCATCAGCAAGGAAGCCTATGCGCAGATGCTCTACGCGGAGGACGAGCGGCTGCACAACATTGCCGAGCTCGAGTCCGCCGCCGCGGACGTCAATCTCGTGGATCCGGCCAATGCCCGGAAACTCAAGGACGCCACGCGCGACACCTACCAACGCGGCTTCGATTACACCTACCGCAAGCGCGACTGACCGGCCGCCTCAATAGGCGCCGCATTCCTCCACCAGTGCGGCGACGCGCCGTATCCGGCTTTCCATCGCGTCCGGCGGCACCTGGTCCGCCACGCCCAGCACGTAGCGCGGCTCCGTGCGCATCACCGCCAGCACACTCCGCACGAAGCGTTCAAACTCCGCGTCGCTCACCGTCGGCGAGAAATACGCGCCGGGCAGCCCGCCCCAGAACAGCGTGCGGGTCTCGCCGACAAATTCCCGCCACTGCGCCACCGGCAGATCCCCGACCGGCGCCGGCGTCATGCTCTCGATGAAATCGAAACCCACCGTGCATTCCTGCCGGATTAGCCCGCGCAGCGTGCCGTCGAGATGCATGCAGGAAAACTTGCCCGCGGCCCGGATCCGCCGCGTCCATTTTTCCTGATAAGGCCGCATGAACTTCTCAAACAGCACCGGCCCCACGCTCTCGGACGACAGGTTCTCCGGGATCATCAGCACCTCGGCCGGGCCCGCCACCGCCAGCGCCGCCGCGGCATCATGCGACTTTTCCACCACCGCCAGCGTCTCCGCGAAAAGTTCCGGGGCATCCTCCCTCATCTCCACCACGGCCATGATGCCCGCATCAAGCGCGATCAGCTGCATCAACGGGCTTTTCGGCAGGTAGGCCAGGTGCAGGCCGGCCCCGCCGATCTGCGCGCCCCGCTCCCAGCCGAACGCGTAATCCGGCTCATACCGCGTGTGCGCGTGCATGAAACGATACGCCGGCAGGTCGGCCGCGCCCTTCAGCAGGTGCTCGACCGGCCCCTCGGTGAACGACTCCGGCAGCCACGTCCACCGCTCCTGCAGCGCGCCTTCCGGCGTCTCGATACGGCGGATACGATCGTGGCCCTCACGCCACTCCGTGACCCGGCATTCCTCGTGGATCGCCCGGAACGGAAAATAACCCTGCAAATAAAACCCCACGCCAAGTTCGCGGTGCCAGTCGAGATAGGCGGCGCTTTGCCGGAAATCCGCCGGCCGCTGCCCGCGGCCGATCAGCCCGCAGGCATAATAATCGAGATCACCGAACCACGGCACCCGGTCGGGCCGCCGGCCTTGCAACACCGCCAGAGCGCGTTCGCGAAGCGTCATGCCTCTCATCACCGGGCAAAGCCGCGCCCTTGGCAATACCGGCGCGAATGATCTTTCAAACGTCCGCCAGCGCGCGGGTGGTGCTCTCCCACTCCTGCGCCAGTTCAGAATCACAAACCGGCCGCCGGGCCCGCGCATACCAGTAGGCCGCGTTGCCGGCATCGCCCTCCTTGCGATGCAGGTAGGCATGCACCCACGCGGCCTCGGGCGAGGCGTCGTCCTGTACGCAACGATGCGCCTGCGCCCAATCGCCGCGGCCGTCGTGCCACAATGCCGCCAGCGCCGGGCTCAATCCGGCCGGGGGCGCGTCGTGGCCCAGGGAAGCCTTAAATTCCGCAAATGACATTTGCCCAGTCTGGGCGCAGGCGGTGTAGTGGCAATGCTCCTGTCTGCATGTCCCACATCGAAGTTGTCATTCTGCGTGAATTGGTCGCCCGCGAGCCGGGCTTTGTGTCCGGCGCCGCCCTCGCCGCCCGGCTGGGCATCAGCCGTGTCGCCATCTGGCAGCACATGGAAAAGCTGCGCACCCAAGGCTTCGCTTTCGAAGCCGTGCGTGCGCGCGGCTACCGCCTCACCGGCCGGCCCGCCGGCCTGCATGCCGGGCTGATCGAGGCCCTGCTCAAATCCCGCCGCCGCGACCTGCCCCTGATCGTGCTCGACCGCGTGGACAGCACCAACGACGAGGCCGCCCGTTTGTTGGCGGCCGGGCACAAAACGCCGTTCGTGGTGCTGGCCGGCGAGCAAACCCACGGCCGCGGCCGGTTCGGCCGGGTCTGGCACAGCGGCGCCAACGGCAACCTTTACGCCAGCTTCGCCTTCCGGCCGTCGCTGCCGCCGCAACGCATGTCCACCCTCACCCTCTGGCTGGGTGTCAGTATCTGCGAACTCATCACCAATTTCTGCGGCCTCAAGGCCGGCCTCAAATGGCCCAACGATCTCGTTTTCGCCGGGCGCAAGGCCGGCGGCATGCTGACCGAGGCCCGCATCGACGCGGACCAGATGCGCGACCTCGTTTTCGGCCTCGGCCTCAACGTCAACAGCCCGGCCCGGGCCTGGCCCGGCGACCTCGCCGCGCGCGCCACCTCGCTGGCCGAGCAGACCGGGGTCCCGCTCGATCTCAACCGGTTTGCCGCCGCCCTCATCGGCCGTGTGATGCTGGCCTATTCGCAGTTTGCCGAGGGCGACCACCTGGAACGCTTCGCCGACGCCTGGAACCACCACGACGTGCTGCGCGGCCACCCCGTCGTGCTGCTGCAGGGCGACCGGCGCATCAGCGGCATCGCCGCCGGCATCGACGACGCCGGTTCGCTCCTGCTGCGGGATGCCAGGGGTCGCACGCAACGTTTCTCCGCCGGCGAGGTCACATTGGAGAAAGTAATTTGAGCCCGAACGATTCTTCTCCAGCATCGCGCCCACCCATGTCCGACACCGTTCCCGCCATCGAGGTCACCGATCTGGTCAAATCCTATGCAGGAATGACCGCGGTCAATGGCATCAGCTTCCGGCTGGCCCGCGGCGAGATCCTCGGGTTTCTCGGACCCAACGGCGCCGGGAAATCCACCACGATGCGCATCCTCACCGGCTACCTGCCGGCCACCTCCGGCCAGGTCGCCATCTGCGGCGTGCAGGTGGCGTCGCACCCCGACGAGGCCAAGCGCCACATCGGCTACATGCCGGAAAACAATCCGCTGCCCGAGGACATGCGCGTGTCGGAATACCTTTATTTCCGCGGCCGGCTGAAGGAGGTCCCCCGCCGCAAGCTCGGCCCGCGCATCGACGAGGTGCTGGAGTTGTGCGATTTGAAACGCGTGCGCCACAAGATCATCGGCAAACTCTCCAAGGGCTTCCGGCAACGCGTGGGCATTGCCGAGGCCATCCTCGCCGAGCCGCCCGTGATCATCATGGACGAGCCCACCATCGGACTCGACCCGCACCAGATCCTCATCGTGCGCGACCTCATCGCCAGCCTGCGCGGCCGCATGACCGTGATCATTTCCTCCCACATCCTGCCCGAAATCGAGATGACCTGCGACCGCGTGCTCATCATCAACCAGGGCCGCATCGTCGCGCAGGGCACCCCGGCGGAACTGCGGCGCGAGGTGCTGGGGCATTCCAGCTACCGCCTGGAGCTGGCCGGCGACCCGGGCCGGATCGGCGAACTCCTGGCGCCGGTCGACCCCGGCTTGAAGATCACCGCCACGGGCGAACCCGACGCGGCGGGCTTTCGCGCCTTCACGCTCACCACCGACCGCGAGGATGAACTGGGCGAACGGCTGCTGCAGACCTTCACCGCCCCCGGCTACCGGCTGCGCTCGCTCAACCGGGTACATCCGACGCTGGAGGACGTGTTTCTCGCCGCCACCCGGCGCAGCTGGGACGTGAAGGCGGATGAACTGCGCAAACCCTGAAACCCATGCGCCACTTTCTCACCCTCCTCAGTCACGAAATCCGCATGCTGCTCGTCAACCCGAGCACCTACATTGCCGCGACCCTGTTTCTCGGTGTCATGGGTTTCTTCTTCACCGGCATCCTGCAGGACTACAGCAAGGCGGCGCAGGAGGTCTCGCCCGCGGCGGTGTTTTTCCAGATCTTCTGGTTCCCCGTGCTGTTCATGGTGCCTCTGCTCACCATGAAGTGCCTCGCCGAGGAACGGCGCTTGGGCACGATCGAGACCCTGCTGACCACGCCCGTGACCACTACCGAGGTCGTGCTCGGCAAATACGGCGCGGCCTATCTGCTTTACCTCGCGCTCTGGGGTTCGACCGGCGGCTTCTTCTACATCCTGCACCGCTTCGCCGGCGACCTCCGTTTCATGGATCCCGGCCCGTTGCTCGGCGGCTACGCGTTCATCGCCGTCTCCGGCCTGCTCTTCGTGGCGGTGGGCGTTTTTGCCAGCTCGCTTTCGCGCAACCAAGCCGTGGCGGGCATCCTCGGTTTCACCATGCTTTTTGGCCTGATCTTCGGCCTGGGGCTCATCCAAAACGCCACCTGGCTCGACCGCGAGGTGCTCGACCCGGTGCGCGAGGTCGTGGACTACGCGCAGATCATCCGGCACCGCGAGGACTTCACCCGCGGCGTCATCGACACCCGCCAGCTGCTCTTCTACCTGAGCGGCACCGTCCTCGCGCTGATCTTCAGCATCCTCAGCGTCGAGGCCAAGCTGCTGCACAACTGAACCCATGCACCCGTCCGACAGCTTTCGCACCGCCCGCTGGATCCGCACGATCAACCTCGTGCTGCAGGCCGTGCTGTTCCTGTCGTTGTTCGGCGGGCTCAACTACCTCGCGCGCAACCACGCGTGGCGCTACGACCTCACCGCGCACCGCCGGCATTCGCTCTCGCCCGAGACCAAGTCCTACCTGCACAGCCTGCAGCGGCCCGTGCGCATTGTCGTCACCCTGACCGAAAGCGACGACAACCCCGAGGTGGCCCAGGCCTACCGCGACCTCAGCGGCCTGCTGCGCGAATACGTCTACGCCAGCGAAAGCAACCCCAACGCCCGCATCACCGTCGATTACATCGACGTTTACCAACAGCGCCGCGAGGCCGACCAACTCGGCATCGACCAGCCCAACATCGTGCTCCTGCTCTGCGGCGAGCAGCGGCAGCGCGTGATGCTCAGCGAGCTTTACGGCGTGAAGGAGCAGCAGAAGCAGGACTTTCGCGGCGAGCAGGCCATCACCGCCGCCATCCTCAACGTCTCCAATCCCAGCCGCAAAAAGATCTACTTTCTCACCGGCCACGGCGAACTGCGGCCCGACGACGTCGATCCCCTGCGCGGCCTCTCGATGCTGAGCGACGAGCTGCGCCTGCGCAACTTCGAGCTCGATTACCTCCAGATCAGCACCGCCCGGCGCATTCCCGAGGACGCCGCCCTCATCATCGCCGCCGCCCCGCAGCAGGGACGCTACGATGCGTTCGAACAGGAGCAGCTGCGCGAATACCTCAACAAGCGCGAAGGCCGCCTCATCGTGTTGCTCGCCCCCGCCACCCCGCACGGCCTCGACGACCTGTTTTACGACTGGGGCGTGCTGGTCGACGATGTGGTGATCTATGATTCCGACATCAACAGCTTCTCCGACAACGGCGACCTGATCGTGCGGCACTTCATGCCGCACCCCGTCACCCAAACCCTCATCGACTACAAGATTCCCCTGCGCATCGGACCGGCGCGCAGCGTGCGACCCGATCCCGGCCGGGCGTCGGGCGGCGGCCTCGAGGTGATCACCCTCGCCGCCACCGCCACCACCGCCTGGGGCGAGGTCTCCTACCGGCTGCGCCGCGTGCCCGAGTTCAACCCCGGCATCGATCTCAAGGGCCTGCCCGCCATGCCGCCGGCCAACCGGCTCGGTCTCATGGTCGCCTCCGAGCGCGTGCAGATCCGCAACAACCTGCCCTTCAGTGTGCGCAGCGGCCGGCTCGTGGTCATCGGCACCGGCGACCTCGTGGCCAACCATCGCATCGCCAGTCCGGGCAACCTGAATTTGTTCCTCAACGCCGTCAACTGGGCCATTGATCGCGACACGCAGCTCAACATCCCGCCCCGCCCCATCGAACGCTTCCAGCTTGCCCTCAGCCAACAGGAACTGAGGAACCTGCGCTTCAGCCTCATCTTCGGCCTGCCTGTCGCCGCCGCCCTGCTGGGCCTGTTCGTTTACTGGTCCCGCCGCACCTAGCCCGCCACCGCCATGCGCACCAAAGTCACCCTCGTCCTCGTTTTCCTCAACGTCGCGCTGTTCTTCTTCATCTTCAAGTTCGAGCGCGGCTGGCGCACCGAGCAGGCGTCGCTCGAGGCCCGGCGGCGCGTGCTCGGCCCCGAGACCGCCGATCTGCGCACCATCCGCATCGACGGCCCCGGCCTCACGCCCGTCAATCTTGTGCGCACCGGCGAGAACTGGGCCCTGACCGAACCGCTCGAATGGCCCGCCAACCCGCACGCCGTCAGCCGCATCGTCAACGAACTCCAGTTCCTCGAGCACGAAACCAGTTTCAGCGTCGCCGACCTCGAGCGGAACAACCAGTCGCTCGCCGACTACGGCCTCGAACAGCCCAAGCTCAGCGTCACCTTCACCGCCGGCAACACCCCGGGCGGCGACGCCGCCACCGGCGCACCGGTGACCCTGCAGATCGGTGACGAGACCAAGGTCGGCAACCGCCTCTACGTGCTCTCGCCCGACGGCCGCCGCGTGCACGTCGTCAGCCTCAGCCTCGTGCGCAGCCTGTCGCTCTCCCTCGACGAATTGCGCGCCGACACCGTGTTCAGCATCCCGGTGTTCGAGGCCCGTTCGCTCAGTCTGCAGAACGCCGCCAATCTGCGCGTGCGCATCCGCCGCGATGGCAACCGCTGGCAGTTCGAGGCCCCCATCATCGCCCGCGCCAGCAAGCTCAACGTCGAACTCGCCATCAACGGGCTCAACGCCCTGCGCGTGCGCTCCTTTGTCGACCGCGGCGCCGCCGACGCCAATCCGGCCACCGGTCCCGCCCTGCGCATCACCCTCGAGGGCAACAACCGCCGCGAAACCCTACTCCTCGGCGACGAAATCGGCTCCACCGCCATCCCCGCCGCCGCCACCGACGCCGCCCCCGGTACCGCCGCCACCAAGCCCGACGTCGAGTTTCACGCCATGCTGGAGGGCAAATCCACGCTCTTCACCGTGAGCCTGCCCGGCGCCCTCATCGACGCCCTGCGCCACGCCCAGGAAGTCCTGCGCGAGACGCGCATCCTCGACTTCGATCCCGCCGCCGTCACCGCCATCACCCTTGCGGCGCCCAACCGCCCCGAACTCACCCTGCAGCGGCTCGAAACCGGTGCGCCCACGCTCAACACCTGGCAGCTCGTGCGCCGTGAGTCCGGCCAAGGTCCGCAGACCCTGCCGGCCGACAGTGACACCGTGCGGCAGCTCCTCGAAAAACTCAGCCTGCTCTCCGCCTTGAAATTTGTCAGCGACGCCCCCAGCGATGCCGATTTGGAAAACTGGGGTTTCAACCGCCCCGAGCGCGAGATCACGCTGGCGCTGGGCACCGGCACCGGCGGCGCGGCCGCCAAGCTGCAGATCGGCGACACGATCGAAGCCACCGGCCAGGCCTATGCCCGGCTGTCCAATGCCCGGTTTGTCTATCTGGTCGACGCCGCCATCCTCCGGGCCGCCCCGGTCGCCCCCCTCGATTACCGCGACAAATTGGTTCGTGCGCTGCCTGCCGCCGCCCGCATCAGCGCCGTGCGCATCACCGATCTCAGCGATGATTCCACCCTTTTGGACCAGGCCCTGCCGGCCGATCAACCGGTGGAAAACCAGGCTTTGGCCCGGCTGCTCCCCGAACTGCGCAGCCTGCGGGCCGTCCGGTTTGTCCAGGAAGGATTTCCCGAGCAGATTCTGACCGGCGGCGAGGAGCGGCCCTGGCGTTATCGGCTCAACGCGACCGTGGTGCTGCCTGGTGGCAGCGGAGAACAAACCGAGGAGTTCACGCTGTTTTTCTCCCCGCGCACCGGCGGCGCCACCCAGCTCGCCGGTTCTCCGCAGCTCGGCGTGGTCTTTGCCGTCACGCAGCCGCTGCTCGATGCGCTCTGGGAAATCACCTACGGCGATCAGGATCCCGGCGCCCCCGCCCCGCCGCCGGCGGAAACGGCCCCAGCCCCTACGCCACCCGTCGACGACTGATCTTCATGCCGCCGGCCGCCGTTCATCAGTCTCCCGCGGGCTAAGATGAAAACCTTGCCCAAACTCTGTTGGCACGGGCTTTGTTTTTGCACCCGGTGTGTCGCCAGCCTTTGCCTCTGGACCTTGTGGCTGGCCCTGGCGCTGCTGCTGTTTTTTCAGCTCCGCATTGCCCTGGTCCACGAATTGCCCGTGCCGGGCTTCGTGCTGCGCGCCTTGGAGACGCGCATGGAATGCACGGGGGCCGGCGTGTCCTTCGGTCGCACCAGCCTCGATCCCTCCGGCCGTATCTTGATCGAGGATACACAAATCCGGTTCGGCATGGACGAAAGCCCCGCCATCACCGCCCGGCTGGTCTATTTTGAACTCAACCCCTGGGCGCTGCTGACCGGGCGGGTGGAACCCCGGCAAATCCGGGCCAGCGGCCTGAGCCTCTGGGTGCCCGCCATGCTTTCCTCCTCGGGGCAGTCCGAAAGCCTGGTGCAGGACGTCGAGCTGGCCGTGGTTCTCCGGGAAACGGAGCTGGACATCCATCAGTTCAGCGCCCGGCTGGCCGGCATGCCGGTCGTCGCCCGCGGCACCCTCGACACCACCCCGTGGCGGCGACAGACCGGCACTGCGCCACCTTTGCTCGACCTGCTCGCGCGACACTATCCGCAGCTGTGCCGGCAACTCATCAATGTGGCCGCGCAACTCCGTGACCTGGAAGAACCGCGCCTGGACCTGCGCCTGCGTCCCTCCCTCAGCCGCGCCGCCCTGGCCCGCATCAACCTGCGCGCCGCGGGTTATCAAGGCCACCGGCCACAGCCTTTCACCACCGGCCCGCTGCAACTTTCCGCCCGGGTGCCGCTCTGGGGCGCCAGCCCCTACTACGTGCGCCTCACCGGACGCACCGAGTTCCTGCACCTGCCGCACGACATCACGACCGGACCTGCGCAGATCGCGCTGCGGGCCCGCATCGATCCCAACGGCTGGCAGACCGGTTTCCGCCAGGCCGATCTCACGCTGGACCATGTCACGACCGCCGATCTCACCGTGACCGCGGTGTCCGGCCGGCTTGCCCCGCAGTCCGCCGATGTGTGGCACGCTGAAATGCTCACCCGGGTGCTCGACGAAGGCGTCGCTCTGGATGCGCTGGTGCATCCGCACGATCGCAGCGGACAGGTGCACGCGCGCGGCCGGTTCGATCCCGGCTTGCTGTCGGTGGTGGGGCGGCGGATCGGACGCGACCTGCGCCCATTTCTTCAATTCGGCACCGCGCCGGATTTCGATCTGAGCGCCACGTTTGACGCCGGGGCGAAATTCACCGGCGTCGCCGGCCGGGTGGCCGCGCAGGCGGTGACAGGATACCACGTGACCTTTGATCGGATCGGCGGGCAGGTGGCCTTTGACGGACGCCGGTTCCTGGCCACCGACGCCGAGGCGCACATCGGCGACAATTTCGCCCGCGGTTCGTTTGCGCAGGATCTCGCCTCCAAGGAATTCCGTTTTCTGCTCAACGGCCGGCTCGATCCGCCGGCCATCGGCGGCTGGTTCCGCGATTGGTGGCCGCGGTTCTGGCAGAACTTCGATTTCGGCGCCGGCGCACCGGAGGCGGAGGTGGACGTGCAGGGCCGGTGGAGACGCGGTTGGGAAACCACGGTTTTTGTTTATGCGGCAAGCAGCGCACCCGTGATCCGCGGCGTGCCGCTCGACCACGCCCGCACGCTGATTTACCTGCGGCCGCATTATTACGACGGCATGGAGGTTTTCGCCACCCGCGGGGCCGGTGCGGCGCGGGGTTGGTTCGTGCGCCGGTTTTCCGATCACGGGTTTCAACCCCGCCGGCTGGATTTCGACTTCACCTCCACATTGCCGCTCGAGGCCGCGGGTTTGGTCGGGCCCGCGCTGACCGACGTTGTGGCCCCGTTCACCTTTGCCACCCCGCCGTCGGTGCGCGCGCAGGGTTATCTCGCGGAAGAGACCGCCGGCAACGGCGAACCGGACCGGCGCATCGAGGTCGCGGGCACTTCCTCCGGCGCCCTGACCTTTCACGACTTTCCGCTCAGCAACCTGAGTTTCAACGCCACCTTGCAGGACAACGACCTGCTATTGGCACCCGTGACCGCCGGCTTTGCCCATGGCACGACCACCGGGCGCATCCGCCTCGACCTCAACCCGGATCGCCCCCGGCTTGGTTTCGATCTGGATCTGCAACAGGCCAACCTCCGCCAGGCCACCACGATCGTGAATGAGTTCACCGCCCGGCGGCGCGGCGATCCCCCGCCCGATCCCTCCACTTATGTGCGTCACTCCGCCGAGGTAACCATGGACATCAGCCTCTCCGCCGAGGGCGACACCCACGATCCGCTGAGCTTTGTCGGCACCGGCAATGCCGATCTCAGCGGTTCCGGCCTCGGCGAAATCCGCCTGCTCGGCCTGCTCTCCGAACTGCTGAATTTCACCGCGCTCAAGTTCAACAATCTGCGGGCCAACTTCGCCCTGGAGCGCGATCACCTGGCGTTTCCGGAAGTCAGCATCACCGGCAACAACGCCTCGGTCGCCGCCAGCGGTCGTTATGACCTGGACCGGCGGACCTTGGACTTCAACGCCCGGATCTATCCGTTTCATGAGAGCAAGTTCATCCTGAAAAACGTCGTGGGCGCGGTGCTTTCGCCGCTCTCGACCGTCATGGCGGTGAAGCTCACCGGCCGGCTCGACAACCCCAAATGGGCCTTCGTCATCGGCCCCACCAATTTCTTCCGCAACTTGACGCAATCCGGCGAAGCCAAGCCCGACGACGCCCGGCCCAACGACACCGAAAGACAAGCTCCGCCGGCAGAGGCCGCCCCCCCTCAACCCCGGCCGGAATGACCCATAGGCAACTCGGCTGACAAACGGGTTGCACTCTCATGCTTTGCCTCCCTAGTAATAGGGTAAACACCTCAATGGCATTCCCGCTGACACTACCCCAACGCTCGTGGTCCCAACGGACTGTCTTGGCTTTGGCGTGCCTGTTGTTCGCGTTGGGCGGAATCACCGTGCTGGGCTGGTTGACCCAGAGCAAGCTCCTGCTGCAGCCGTGGGCTGACTACGCGCCGATGAAATTCAACGGCGCACTGTCCGTGTGTTTGCTGGGGCTCGCCCTGCTCGGGATGGAGTTGGGCCTGAAGCGCAGTGCCTGGATCGTGCTGGTGCCCGCATTGCTCAATTTGGGCACACTCCTCCAGCACGGGTTTGGCTGGAATCTGCACCTCGACGAACTCGTCGTGCGCGATATTTTCCGGGAGAGCACCGGCCAGGCCGGACGCATATCCGTGGTGGCCACGTTGTCCCTGCTGTTGGTCAGCGGGGTGCTGCTGGCCCGCCTGCTCAGCGGTAAATCCTACCGGCCGCGCCTGCTCATGGAAGCCATCGTGGGGTCTCTCGTCGGCTCGGCCGGATTGTCCACCCTGCTCGGTTATGCGGCGGATCTCCCGGTGATCTACCTGTGGGGTTCGGTCACCGTCACGGCCCCGGTCACGGCGGTGGCGTTGCTGCTGCTGGGCGCCTGCGTGCTGAACCAGGCCTGGGGCGAATCCATCCGCCTGACCAACGATCCGCCCGCCTGGTCCCCACTGCCTTTTGTCATCACCTGCCTGACCCTGACGCTGATCCTGTGGCTGGGCCTGCAGGAACGCGAACAAGCCTACATCGGCGCCCGCACCCAAACCAATATGGACGCCCTCGCCGTGCAGATCAGCGGTGAGATCGAGCGGCAGTCCAATGAGGTCGAAAAACTCGCGCGCCGCTGGGCCGACACGGACTCAAACTCCCCCGTGATCTGGGAGGCCGACGCCGTGACCCTGATGGAAAGCGCCCGGAGTCTGGGCTGCGAATCCATTGCCTACGTCACGGCGGACGATCTGCGCACCCAATGGGTTTATCCGTCGGTGGGCAACGAAGGCGCCATCGCCTTCAACCATGCCTCCGACCCGGCCCGGCACGAGGCCCTCCGGCTGCTCCAGCAGGCTTTTCAACGCGAAGGCAGCGCGGCCGACCGCGCCGTGATTTCGGCCAGCACCGACATCGGCGGCCGGGGTCAGGGCATCGTGATCTATGCCCCCATTCTGCGCGCGGGAAAAATCATCGGTCATGTCGCCGGCGAGTTTCTTTACGCACGGCTCTTTCGCGCGATCGTCAGCGAACGCCTGAACCTCGCCGGGGACTACGACCTCGACATCCGGATCGGGTCCGACGTGGCCTTCAGCACCTATCTCAGCGAGCAACCGGCGCGGCCCGAGCTCACGCTGAACAAAAACTACACCATGTTTGATCGCCGCGTGCGCTTGCAGCTCACGCCCTCGGAAGAGGCGCTGGGCCGCGACCGCCGTTATCTGTCCGAGCTTTCCCTCCTGGCCGGCTTGGGCATCACGCTCTTGCTCGGACTCAGCGTGCACCTGGCGCGCACCGCCCGCTCCGGCCAGCGGCAGGCCGAACTCTCCAACCTCCGGCTCATGGCGGAAAACGAGGAACGCCGGCGCATCGAGGCGCGGCTCAAGACTTCCGACGAACGCCTCCGCCTCGCCCTCGATTCCACCCAGATCGGCATCTTCGAGTGGAACGTCACCGGCGCCCACGTTTATTACAGCCCCGGCCTGTGGTCCATGCTGGGCTATGATCACAACCGCATGCCCGCCACCGTCGAGGCGTGGCAATCCCTCGTCCACCCCGACGACCTGCCGGTTTATCGCCGCCGCGTGGACGCCCAGCTGCAGGGCATGGCCGATTTCATCGAGCCCGAATACCGCGTGCGCGCCCGCGGCGGCGATTGGCGCTGGGTTTACACGCGCTCCCGGGTCGTCGCCGCGGCCGCGGGCAAACCCACGCGCATCATCGGCACCGTGCAGGACATCACCGCGCGACGCGAGGCCGAGCAGGCCCTGCGGGAAAGCCAGGCCGAGGCCCGCAAGCTCTCGCTGGTGGCTTCCCGCACCGACAATCCCGTGCTCATCGCCTCGCCCGAGGGCACCATCGAGTGGATCAACGAGAGTTTCACCCGCGTGATGGAATACACCCTGCCGGAAGTCCTGGGCAAGAGCCCCGCCGAATTCATGGTGGGGCCGGAAACCAACCTCCGCACCGTCCAACGCATCCGCGCGGCCATGGCGCGCGGCCAGGGGCTCGACACCGACGTCATCAACTACTCCAAATCCGGGCGCAAGTATCACCTGCACCTTGAGGTTCAGCCCATTTACAACGAGGCCGGCCGGCTCGAGAACTACATCGCCATCCTCAGCGACATCACCGTCCGCGTCGAGACCGAGCACCAGCTGCGCCGGGCCAAGAGCGAGGCCGACGCCGCCTCGCGCGCCAAGAGCGAATTCCTCGCCTCGATGTCCCACGAAATCCGCACGCCGATGAACGGCGTCATCGGCATGACGAGCCTGTTGATGGAAACCCCGCTGAACTCCGAACAGCGCGACTTCGTCAACACCATCCGCAATTCCGGCGAGGCCCTGCTCACCATCATCAATGACATCCTCGACTTCTCCAAGATCGAGTCGGGCAAGATGGAGCTCGAAAGCATGCCCTTCGAGCTGAGCCTTTGCATCGAGGAAGCCTTTGATCTGTTCGCCCTGCAGGCCTCCGCGAAGAAACTCGAGCTCACCTACCACATCGAACCCGATGTGCCGGCTTGGATCGTCGGCGACGTCACCCGGCTGCGCCAGATCATCGTCAACCTGGTCAACAACGCCGTCAAATTCACCCCGAGCGGCAGCATCGCGCTCACCGCCCGGCGCATCGACGGCGCCGCCGGCAAGACCCACGTGCTCGAATTCACCGTGCAGGACACCGGCATCGGCATCCCCGCCGACCGGCTCGACCGGCTGTTCAAGGCCTTTTCGCAGATCGATTCCTCCACCACGCGCAAATACGGCGGCACCGGCCTCGGTCTCGCCATCACCCAACGGCTGTGTGCCATGATGGGCGGCGGCATCCGCGTCGAGAGCACCCCCGGCAAGGGCTCGACCTTCATTTTCACCATCAAGGTCGTGGCCGCCGGGATCAGCGCCGAGGCGGTGGTGCCCCTCCCGCCGGAGCCGTTGCTGGCCGGGTCGGTGCTTTGCGTCGAGGACCACCCGGTCACCCGTCGGCATCTCGCGACCATCTTTCAGGAATGGGGGCTGACCTGCAC
Organism: Opitutaceae bacterium; assembly: GCA_019455245.1. Lineage (GTDB taxonomy): Bacteria > Verrucomicrobiota > Verrucomicrobiia > Opitutales > Opitutaceae > Cephaloticoccus. The sequence goes on along the minus strand of JACFMR010000004.1, from coordinate 188,896 downwards.
GTTTGCCGCCGACCACGGGGAAGCCCTGCAACTCATCTCCGCCGCCGGCCAGCCGCCCTCGCTGCTGGTACTCGACGGCGATGAAACCGAGGGCAGTTCCGCCTGGGAGCCCTTCCTGGCCGTCAAATGCGCCCGGCTGCTGATGCTTCCCTTCGGCCAGTCCGCCCCGGCCGGTCCGGAAGACGGCCAGCCGTTTGGCGTGGTTTTCAAGCCCATCAAGGGCGCGGCGTTTCTCCACACCATCGCCCAACTGTTCAACCCCAGGGCCGCGAAATGGGACTCCGCCGCCGGCTTCGGCCATCGCCGTTCCCTCGCCGAGGAAATCCCGTTGGACATACTCGTGGTCGAGGACAACGCCGTGAACCAGAAGGTGGCCGTGCGTTTCCTCGAACGCCTGGGATACACCGCCGATGCAGTCAGCAACGGGCTCGAGGCGGTCACCACCCTGGAGTCCCGCCACTACCACATCGTGATGATGGATCTGCAGATGCCGGTGATGGACGGCTTCGAGGCCAGCCGCGAAATTCGCCGCCGCCTCCCGGCGGAGCGCCAGCCCAGAATCATCGCCCTCACGGCCAATGCGATCCAAGGCGATCGCGAGCTTTGTCTGGCCGCCGGCATGGACGATTACATCAGCAAACCGGTGAAGCTGCACGAAATCACCGCGGCCATCCGCCGCCTGTTCCCGGAGAAACCGGACGCAACCGTGACCCCGGCGAGCGATCAGGATCCGGCCCAACCGGCCAGCTGAGCTCGGTCGACCGGTTCAGTCCAAGGCCTGCAACCGCCGCAACCATTCGGCGCTCCCGGGCCGGTCCGCCAGGTTGTTCAGCTCGAGCGGATCCGCCGCCAGATCAAACAGCAGCCACGGGCTGCCGTCGGCATTGCACACCAGCTTGTGCTCCGGCGTGCGGACGCCGCGCCAGATCCGGTCGCATTGATCCGGCAGCGCGACGACGCTTGGCATCGAAATCACCGCCTGCGCCCGCGGACAGTGCCACGCCATGCCCACCGCCCACGCCTGTGTCATCGCCGGCAGGTCCTGCAAAGAAACGGGCGCCCCGTCGGTTCGCGGCGCCAGTTGCGGATGCGCCACCAGCAACGGCACGCGCACGCTCTCCTCGTGCGGCCAGCCCTTGCGAAACAGGCCGTGCGCCCCGTGCATGTCGCCGTGCGCACTGGTGAAAACCACCACCGTGCTTTCGCGATCGAGCGTCGACAACAGCCGGCCGACCGCGCGGTCCGTCGCCGCAATGTGCGCATAATAACCGGCCAGCTCACGTCGCGCCCGCGCCTCGGTCTCGCCGCCCGTCGGCACGTTGGCGTTCAGCACCAAGGTCGCCGGATCCGCCGGCGACACCCCCGCCGCCGGTGCGGCGTAGGGCGGATGCGGCGCCTCCAGGCTCACCACCGTGAACCATGGACCGGCCGCCTCCCGCAACCACTCCGCCGCGCGGTGGCACACCACGTCGCTCTGATAACCGGCCAGCCGCACCGGCGCCGGCAAACGCGTGCCGTGCAGCCAGGGATCGTTGAGTTGAAATCCGCCCTCAAACGCCTCCCAAAATGCGAATCCGCCCCGGCGGTTTTCCGGCACGACGATGCGCGCATGCGCCTCGCCCACCAGGGGCACATCGCGCGGCTTTTCGCCCAGATGCCATTTGCCGAACCACGCCGTTTGATATCCGCACGCGCCCAACGCATGCGCCACGGTCGGCGCCAGTTCCGGCAACGCATCGAAGTAATCGCCCACCCCGTTCCACGGTGATGCGACTCCCGTCAGCATCGCCGCCCGCGCGAACGGCCCGAACGGATGCGGCGTGACCGCCTGCGTGTAATTGACGCTGCGCGCCGCCAGCGCATCAAGGGCCGGCGTGCGCGCGTTGGCATCGCCGGCATAACCGCAGGCCTGCGCGCGCCACTGCGTGGTCACAATCCACAGGATGTTGGGTTTCGGCCTCGGGCTCACCCCGACATCCTGACCCGCCCCGGGCGGCCGTCACCGGAAAAATCGCGCCCCGCGGCGGGCGGTCCCGCGCAACCCGGCGGCAGGCCGGGCTTGTCGTCGGCCCGCCGTGCCGCAACCTGTCGCAGCTGTCATGAGTGATTTCGTTCCCGGCCGGCCGCATTGGTGGCAATGGCCCACCGTCCTTTCGCTGGATGCGCCCGCCGTGGCCCTGGCGTGGCAATGGCTCATGGCCCGCACCGCCGGCGCTGCACTCGCGCCGCATCACGCCTTCATCCTCGCCGCCGCGGTCTGGCTGGTTTACGCCGCCGACCGCTGGATCGAGGGCTTTCTGGTGGCCCCCGGCACCATGCTCACCCAACGGCACGATTTTTACCAACGCCACCGCCGGCCCATCGCCGTGATCTGGGTGGTGATGCTCCTGGCCGGTGGCGGCACGGCCCTGCGCTGTCTGGACCTCCGTGAAATCGCCGCCGGCCTGCTCCTGCTCGTACCGGTGCTGCTCTATCTGTTGTCCCATCAGCTCCTCCACCGCCACCACCCCTGGCGCATTCCCAAGGAGCTCTGCGTGGCCGTGCTGTTCGCCGCCGGCACCGCCTGCTTCAGCCTGGTCCGGGTGCCGGAAGCAGCGGCGCGGCTGGCCGTGCCGCTGCTGCTGTTCGGGCTGCTGTGTTTCGCCAACTGCGCGCTCATTTCGCTTTGGGAGGACGAGGTTGACCGCGCCCACGGCCGCACTTCGCTCGCGCTCCAATTTCCCCGCGCCCGCGGGCTGGTGCACGGTCTGCCTTGGATCATCGCCCTGCTGGGCGCCGGTTTTGTCTGGATCGGACATGCCAATCAGCGCGAGGCCGTGCTGTGTGGCTTGGCCGCCGGCCTGCTGCTCGGTGGCGTCGATCTGCTGCACCGTCACACCGGCCGCCAGGTCGCCCGCGTGCTGGCCGATCTGGTGTTGCTGACGCCGCTGGTCCCCTGGCTTGCTTCCCGGGGCCGGTTTTGACGGACAGCGCAATCACGCGGCCCGAATGTCGCCGCGTCATTGCAGCTTCAACGGCAGCGCACGATAGCGGGCCACGAGCGCATCAAGTACCGCGCCCGTCGGACGATCCGTTAGCTCATCGCCGGTGGGCAGGGTGTGCGACGGCAGGAAGTTCGTCACCAGCGCGCAGTAGTCGTTGTTCACCATGATGCCGAGCAGTTCGCCCGTCTTGCTGAACACCAGATCGCCGCGCGAAGGGGAGAAGTCGCCGAACAACCGCTTCATGAGCCGGTTGTCCACCCGCACATAACCGGGCTGGCTGGCGTCGAGTTTGAACGCCACCTCGCCGTAGCCCGCGCCGCCGCCGCTGATGAGCACGGCTTCGGGAAACTTGAACGGATCCAGGGCCGTTTGGTACACCTTCAATCCAATGGTCGGCACCGCCGCGGCCGACACCGGCAAGGCGGCGATGCGCGGATCCAACGAGAGAAAATCCATCCGCTCCACCCGATGGCTCACGCCGTTGCGGCCGGAGAATCCCGCCGTGAAGGTTTCCCAATCGGCGCCGTTCTCGCGCACCGAAAACGGCGTGTCCGCGATGTGCATCAGCGCATATGTTTGGTCGCCGTCGGTCACGAGGATGGTGCGCGCCTCGCGCTCGCGTGTGATCGGACCAAGGAAGGTCCGGCGAAAGGCGCGCAGACGCGTCTCCACGCGGTTTTCCAGAAATTCGCCAAACAGGGTGTTCGCATTGATGGGCCGGTTGTCGCGGATCTCCCGGGTCAGCTCGCCGGATTTTTCGGCCAGTTCACCCACGCCTTGCGCCAGTTGCACCGTGGTGGCCTGCACCTGCACGCGTTCCTGCCGCTCCGCCTCGGCCTGCTGGCGGAACGTGTCAGCCGTCTCGCGCAGCAGCAGCTTTTCCTGCTCCGCCACCCGCACCGCCACCGCCAGGCCCTGGATCTTCTCCTGCGCCGCACGTTGCTCCTGCTCCAACCGCGCCAGCGCCTCACGCTGCCGTTCGGCCTCGGCGTTCTTGGCCTCCAGTTCGCGCCGCAGCTGTTCCAGTTGCGCCTTGGTCATGGCGGCATCGCGGCTGGCCTCGGTCGCACTCACGCGCAGCTGCTGCGCCATTTCCTGCGTGTCCTCGAGGATGGTGCTCAACCGCCGGCGCTCCGCCTGCAATTCGCCGAGGTTGTCCTCCCGCTCGGCCAGCGCGGTCTTGGTCTTGGTCAGCTGCTGCGCCAGCGTGTCGCGGGTTGTCTGCTCGTCGGTCAGCGACTGGCGCATGGCCGCAACCAAGTCGCTCTCAACCGGCCCCGGCCCCTCGCCGGGCTCCGCGGCCACGTTCGGCCCGACCTGGGCCGGCGGGCGCGAGACCTCGAGTTTCTCCCACTGCGTGAGCGCAATGAGGTTGAGAAACAGGAAGTCGATGATGATGAGCAGAAGGGTCTTGTTCATGACGCGACCGGGACCGCGGCTTCCGCCTCCATGATGAGCTGGCGCTTGCAGCCGCGCACATGGCGGATCTTGACCAGCGCCACGCAAACGAGGCCGAAGAGATTGGAGGAGTAGGCCGCGAGCAGGTTGGGGTCGATCAGCCCGAGCACCTGCATCACCAGCGCGGCCGCCGTGCCCATCATGCCGAGATAGAGGCCGCTGTCGAAAAGGTTGTCCTCGTTTTCGACGAGGCGGAGCTTGAGCAGCGGCGGGAGTTCCTGGCGCTGAATCTCGGCGAGCTTGCGCAGGCAGACGATGTAGATGGCGACCTGCATCAGGGCGAAGAAACCGATGGAAACGACAGTCGAGGTGTTCATGGCGGGGGTGACGATGGCGGCCGCGGGCGGTGGCGTGATGCCGCTGTTGGCCAGCAGCGGCATCACGATTTTGAAACGGTATTCGGAAAGGGGCGCGGCCTTCAGCAGATAGGGCTCGGTGGCGAGCACCAGCAAACCGGCGCAGAAGAGCGCCAGCACCGCGTTCTGCATGTGCGGCCGGCGCAGCGATGGCGTTTCGTCGCGCGGAAACAGCCGGCGATCCAACCCGCGCAAAACCAAGAAGGCCCCCAGCAGGTAGCCGAGGTATTTCAGGGCCAGCGTCGCCCTGGGGTGCAGCAGCGCGAAATCCGCCACATCGGTCAGCACGGGGCCGCGTTCACGGTTGAGCGGCACCTGCCGTTGCACGAGCTGGCGCACCGCACCCTGCCCGCGGCCGAGGGCGAATTGCAGGTCTTCGGCGCCGGCCTTGCCGAAGCGGATGAGGTATTCCGCCACGCGGTCGGCCGAGCCGGAAAAAAGCGCGGCGGCATACAGCACCGCCAGTTGATCCGACGCCACGCGCGCCAAGTGCGCGTATTCGCCCACCGTCCCGCTGTCCTCGGTGCGTCGCAACAGTTCACCGAGCTGCACCCCGTGCCCGCCGCCTGCTCCGCCAGTTGTCGCAGTTCCAGCTGCAACGGCGCGGAGAGCTGCTCGCCTTGGTAAAGCAGCGCGCCCAGCAAAATCATCGCGTCCAGCGGCTGACCACCCGGCTCGTCCGCCGGCACGAACCGCCCGGTGTCACGCACGCCGCGCAGCGCGAGCAAGGCCTGCACGCCGAGCGACCGCGTGTTGGCCAGATAATCGCGCAGCGTCGCGCGCGCCGCGGCCGGCAGCATGAAATTCAGCACCGGGGTGCTGTCCGCCGGCGCCGCCTCGCGCCGGAGCCTCAGCAGCGGTTCCAAAAAAGGATCCCAGCCGCCCCACGCCACCAGGTCCGCCTGCTTCACCGCCAATTCGGTCACGGCCCTGTCCAACGCGGCCGTCCCGGGATCACCCACCTGCCGCGCCGCGGCCAGTACCAGCGAAGCCGGGCCGATTTTTTCCGCGTCCACCAGCTGGCGCCCCAGCCCCGCCACCGTGGGCGTGCCCTGCCCCGCCGCGCTCAACATCGCGGGCGTCAGCGACTTCAGGTTGACCGGCAGCATCCAGGCCAGCACGACCAGCCCGAGGCCTGCCACCACGGCGGCAAACGTGACCGTCAGTCCGGGGGAAGCAGATGGGCGGGGGCTCATCGTAAATGGGATTCTGGCATTGCGGTGACCGGGTGGCAAATCCACGTTTTGCGACCACCATCGACCCATGTCCCTGCCAATTGTTCACTACAACGACCCGATCCTGCGCGCCAAGGGCGCGCGCATCGATGCGTTTGACGCCGATTTGAAAGCCTTTGCCGAGGCCATGATTGAGACCATGCACACGGCGGCGGGCATCGGGCTGGCCGCCCAGCAGGTGGGCCGGGCCCTGCAGCTTTGCGTGGTGGACCTGCGCGAAACCGACCGCGATTTTGACTGGCAGCTCGACGGCGCCAAGCCGCCGCTCGAACTTTTCATGCCGATGGTCGTGGCCAACCCGCAGTTCACCGTCGCGCCCGACACCGACGACTGGATCTTGGAGGAGGGCTGCCTTTCCTTTCCCGACATCCGCGGGGATGTGACCCGGCCGGACGAAATCACCGTCAACTACCAGGATCAGTTTGGTGTGCCCCATGTGCTCGTGTGCAACGGGCTGCTCGCGCGCTGCATCCAGCACGAGGTCGACCACCTCAACGGCACGCTGTTCATCGACCGCATGACGAAGCCCGTGCGCCGCAAGCTCGACGAGGCGATCAAGGCCCTCGCCGCGGAAACCCGCGCCCTGGCGCAACAGCCATGAGCCGGCGCTCCATCGCCACGCGCACCGGCGACGACGGCACCACCGCGCTGCTTTACGGCCAGCGTGTGCCCAAGACCCACCCGCAGATCGAGGCGGTGGGCGCGTTGGACGAACTCAACGCCGCCCTCGGTCTCGCCAAGACCCACCATCCCGACGCCGCCGTGCGCGATCAGCTGACCCGGCTGCAGCAGGACTTGATCAACCTGATGGGCGAGGTCGCCTGCGCCGAGGCGGATGCCACGCGCTACGCCGGTTCAAAATTTCCCAAACTGGCCGACGCGGACCTCACCCGGCTCGACACCGCAGTCGCCGCGATCGAGGCCCGCGAGGTCAGCTTCGCCGGCTGGGCCACGCCGGGCGCCAATCACGCCGCCGCCACGCTCGATGTCGCCCGCACCGTCGCCCGCCGCGCCGAGCGCCGCCTCATCGGTTTGCAGGCTCACGGCCGACAGCTGCGCCCCTTGTTGACCGCCTACATCAACCGGCTGGCCGACCTGCTCTGGCTGCTCGCGCGCGAAGCGGAATCCCGGACCTGACCGGCCGCGACCAGGCGGTCGTTATCCTTTCACACCGCCAAGCTGGATGCCGCGGATGAGCTGCCGTTGCAGCAGCACAAACACGATGATCAGCGGCACGACCGACATCGTCACGCCCGCCATCAGCAGATGCGTGGCCTGACCGCGCTCCGTGTCGAAAAACAGCAGGCCGACCGGCAGCGTGTACTTGTCCACGCTCTTGATCATCACCAACGGCCAGAAGAAACTCTGGAAGTTGCCGATGAAGGTGAAGATCGCCAGGGTCACGAGGCCGGGCCGGCTGAGCGGCAGGATCACGTCCCAGAAGATCTGCCACTTGCTCGCCCCGTCCATCTCGGCCGCCTCGTCCAGCGCCCGCGGAATACCGAGCATGAACTGCCGCAACAGGAAGGTGCCGAAGGCGCTGAACGCCGCCGGCAGGATCAGGCCGGGATACGTGTCCACCAGGCCGAATTTCACCATGTTCTCGAAGTTCGGGATGAGCATCACCAGCCCCGGCAGCATCATCGTGCCGAGATAAAGGAAGAACACCCGGTCGCGCCCCGGCCATTCCAACCGCGCGAAGCTGAAGGCCGCCATCGCGCTGGTCAGCACCTGCAGCACCGTCACCCAACCCGCCACCACCAGGCTGTTGCCCATGAAACGCAGGAACGGGATGACATAAAATACCTCGATGTAGTTGCGCCATTGGAACTCCGACGGCATCCAGCTCGGGTCGCCGATTTCCGGCAGCGTCTTCAGGCTGGTCAGGAACATCCAGACAAACGGCGCCACCATCAGCAGGCTCAGCAGCACGAGCAGAAAATGCAGGCCGATGCTGCGACCCGGCTTGGCTTGGGGGTTACTCGTCAACATGGCGGTTGCCGTATTTGAAGTTGAGAACCGAGAGGGTGAAGACCAGCGCGAAGAGCACCCACGCCACGGCCGAGGCATAGCCCAGCCGGCCGGTTTCAAAACCCTCGATGAATATGAAGTAACTCAACGTCGTCGTGGAGCCCGCCGGCCCGCCCTGCGTCATCGTGCGCGCCATCTCAAATCCGCCCTGCAGGCCGTGGATCACGCTCATGATGCAGATGAAAAACGTCACCGGCGCGAGCTGCGGCCAGGTGATGTGCCAGAAACGCTGGCCCGGCGTCGCCCCGTCCATGTCCGCCGCCTCATAGAGCTCGGGCGAAATGTTGCTCAGTCCGGCGAGGTAGAGGATCATGTTGTTCGAGCCGATCGCCGCCCAGAGCATCATGATCATCAGCGAGGGCTTGGCCCAGTGATACTGGCCCAGCCAGTCCGGCGCCTCGATGCCGGTCGCCGCCGCCACCGGCAAAATCGGACCAAGCACCATCGCCGCGGCAAAGGCCACCAGCAGCGGCACCAACAGCAGCGCCAGCGCCACCTCGGTGCCCAGCCCCTTGTCGGCCGCCTTGGGCCGGCCCCACGGTTGCGGCCGCCGCACGATGTAGGCGGTCGCGCCCGCCACCGCGAGCGCCGCCACGATGGCGGCAGGCGCGGAAGCCAGGCCGAACCAACCCAGCGCCAGCCCCAAAGGCACGCCCAAGGAAATGAGTCCGGCGACAACCGCCACGCTGCCCGCCTCGCTCAAATCCCACGCCGACCGCAGCCGCCGGAACTGCCATGCCGCGACCAGCACCGCCAGCACCATGGACACCAGCGGCAGCCCCAGCGCAAACGCGTCGGGCATGCGGCCCACCCACGCCGCAAAACCGTCGAGCACCGGGCCGACGGCCTGGTTGATCGGACCCGTGTTGGGGTTGTAGAGTTTTTTCCAGAGCACGAACGTCGCGACGCCTGCGGTGAAATTCGGCAGGTAAAACAGCGTGCGGTAGAGCGTGCCCCCGCTGATCACGCCGGCGACCAGTGTCGTCGCCATCAGCGTGCCGAACAGAAACCAAAGCCCGCCCTCGGACATGCCGCCGCGCAGCAACATGAACAGGCTCACCGCCATGATAACCGCGCCCAGGATCATGGCCGGCTTCAGCTGATGCCGGGCCTGGCCCACGCGGGACAGCAGCAGCGCCGCCGCCAGGCTGCCGGCCACCGCGAAGGGCAGGCCCATCATCAGGAAGAACGTATTGCCCAGATACTGCCAGAACTTGGGGTGCCCGAAGAGACGGATGAAATTGTCAAAGAAAACAAAATTCAGCGGCTCGGCCCGGAAAATGTTGTGCCGCAGAAAATCCCAATCGGTGAACGACATCCCGAAGCTCATCACCAGCGGCACCAGGGTGAAGGCCAGAAACCCGAGGATGTTCGGCAGCAAAAACAGCAGGGCCACGGCCCAGCGGATCAGGTTGCGGCGTGCATTCATGAGGTCGGCTCCTCCTCCAGCAGGCCCTGCGCCTTGTAGTAGGTCAGGTGAAAGGGGTTGCTGATCCACGCCGCCGGGATCGGCCGGCCCTGCGCCTTGCGCTCGTCGATCCGGCGCTGCACCTCGACCTGTTCCGCGTAAAGCGCGCGCAGCTTGGCGTCACTGCTGATCGTGAGCGCGATTTCATCGTTGATGCGCTTCGCCTCGATGCGGCCCGCGTCCTCCGGTGCGATCCGGCCGGCCAGCACGCCGTCGATCACCTCGGATTCGATGCCCGTGACCTGGCGGAAAATCGAGCCGGTCAGGATAAACGGACTGCGGCTCAGGCCGATGCCGATCGAGGGCGCCGCCCGCGCAAACACCTCCTGCAGATGCCACTCATCCGGATAATCCGGCGGACGCAGGAACATTTCGGTTTCCTTGAAGCGCGGCACCGGCGGCATCGAGTCGCCGCTGCTGATGACCAGTTCGTTGAATGACTCGGTGGTCAAAAATTCCAGAAAGCTGCAGGCCTCGTCGGGGTATTTCGTGCCGGTGTAAACCGAGAGGAAACCCGCGGAAAAATCCATGTTGGGAAACCCGCTGTGGAACGGCTCGACCACCCGCATCGACAGCGGGCCCAGCGGACGCAGCCGGATCAGCGCCCAACGCGGCAGGTAGAGCATCGCGTAGCGTCCCTGCGCAAAGAGATGAAACTGCGCGTTGCCGGCCATCTCCGCCGCGGCCGACATCGCCAGCTGCTCCGCCAGCGTCGGCACCAGCCGCAGCTCGGTCGTCCAGCGATACATCCGGCGCATGACCTCGGCGTTCCGCGGATCGTCAAGCACGCTCGCCGTCATCGTCTCGTTGAATATGTCCAGCCCCAGCCCGCGCCGCAGCACGGTGGCCGAAACCGCCTGCATAAAAAACGAACGCTGCCGCGTGCCGGGCGGATTCGCCGCCTCCACGAACTTTTTGCCCAGCTCCTCGAATTGGTCCCACGTCCAGCGCTCCGACGGCTCCACCAAACCGTGCCGCGCAAAGGCTTCGCGGTTCACCCAGCAGACGGACGCGCCGACATTGCGGGGAAACCCATATTGCCGGCCTTGATACAGCAGGTCGTTTCTTACCGCCGGATAGGTCGCCTCCGGGGAAAAGCCGCGCTCCTTCGCGATGTCGGTGATGTCCATCAGCATGCCCGAGGCCGCGAACAGCTCCGTCTCAAATGTGTAGATGTCGAAGATGTCCGCCCCCACCCCGGCCAAACCTTGGGCCAGCTTCTTCGTCGGATCCTGGTTGGCGTTGTCAATCTTCAGCTCGATCGGGGGCAGCCCCTGCTCCTTGCGCCACTCCTTGAACCGGCGGATCGTCTCCTGCTTCGTCTCGTCATTCTGGGTGATCCAGTAAAGCACCGGTATGTCCGTCCGCTGGTCCGGCTGCGTCCAGTAAAGCAGCGCGGTGGCGGTGGCCAGCAGACCGATGACGATGAAGAAAAATTTCCTCATGCCGGAAGTAACCGGTCGGTTAACGCGTGCACAGCACCGACGGGAAAAGCAAGTCGATCAGGCATCTCGGGATAAAAGGGGGTGGAGTCGACGAATTCAGTTCCACCCCGCCGGCGCAAGCCTGCGGTGCCGTTTTTTGCGCGAAAATTCAGCGCGGCCGGGGCGCATTCCTCCCTTTCCTTGTCCCGGTCCAAGCCTATCGTCCTGCCTCAGCATGCAATTGATCAAACACTGGGCCGCGTCCCTCGACGATTACGCCATCGACCTCGCCTGGTCGCCCGACGGCACGCAGCTGGCCGCCGCTTCCGCGGCCGGGGGTGTCACCTTGTTCAACGCCGCCGACGGCGCCGTGCGTCACCCCCTGCCCGGTCACGACGACGGCGCCAATTGCCTCGCCTGGCATCCCGCCGGACAAATCCTCGCCACCGGCGGTCAGGACGGGCTCGTGAAATTCTGGGATGCCACCGCCGGCCAGCACACCGCCTCCGCCGATCTCGGCGGCGCGTGGGTCGAGCACCTCGCGTGGCGGCCTGCGGCCGGGGTCACCGCCTCCGGTCAAACCGAACCCACGCTCTGGCTGGCCGCCGCCGCGGGCCGGCGATTGCGTGCCTTGCGCAGCGACGGCGCGGAACTGCACGCCTTCAAGGACGCGCCCAAATCCATCTCCGCCCTCGCCTGGCAACACGGCGGCGGCTGTGTGGCCGTGTCGTATTTCGGCGGCGTCTGTTTGTGGGACGCCGACGACTTCATCGCGCAGAAAGAGTTTCCCTACAACAACGGCATCCAGGCGCTCGTCTGGTCGCCCGACGACAAGTGGCTCGTCTCGGGCAATCAGGACCCGAGCGTGCATCTCTGGGTGCCCGCCGAGGACATCGAGCTGCAGATGAGCGGTTACGAGGGCAAGGTGAAGGATCTCGCCTTCGACCGCACCTCGCGCTGGCTCGCCACCGGCGGCAGCCGCGACTGCTGCGTGTGGGACTGCTCCGGCGCCGGCCCCGAGGGTCGCGAACCCGCCATGCTCCCACACGAGGCGAAAATCTGCGCGCTCGCGTTTCAAAACCGCCACGGCCTGCTCGCCTCCGCGTCGGCCGACGGCGTCGTCATGCTCTGGAGTCCCGAAAGACCGAAGCCGCTCCGCGCCACCGTGAAAATGCCATCCGCCGCCGCCAAACTTGTCTGGTCACCCGACGACACCCTGCTGGCCATCGGTTCGGAACAAGGCGTCGTCTATGTGCTCAAATGCAATGATTGAGCCCGCGTATTTGACAGGACTGTTAACGTAACCCGACCGGCCGCCTCCACGGCACCGCCGTTGTCCACCATGTTCACCCGCCGCCATTTCATCTGCTCCGGCCTGCTGGCCACCGCCGGCCTGTGGCTCGGCGGTGACTTGCTCGGTGCGCCGCAGACGGCCGGTGAAACCACCTACACCGTCAAACGCGGCGACACCCTCAGCGTCATCGCGCGCCGGCATGGCGTCACGGTCGCCACCCTGCAGCAACGCAACCGCCTGAAAGGCGACCGTATTCTCGTCGGCCAGAAACTCGTCATCCCGGGCACCGCCGCCACCGTGCATCCCGGCCTCGCCCCGGTGATCGCCGCGACCAAAAAGCTCAGGGTCGATGCGCGGCGTTGGCGGCACATCGTGCTGCATCACAGCGGCATTGAGGACGGCAACGCCCGGGCCTACGACGCGGGCCACCGCCGGCGCGGCATGGAATACGGCCTGGCTTATCACTTTGTCATCGGCAACGGCCGCGATTCCCGCGAAGGCGAGATCGAGATCGGTCCGCGCTGGCTCAAGCAGCAGCGCGGCGGCCACGTGCGCAGTTCCGCCGTCAACGAAAACGGCATCGGCATCTGCCTCGTCGGCAATTTCGAAAAACGCCGCCCCAGCGCCCGGCAACTCGCCGCCGCCTACAGCTTGGTTGACTACCTGCGCGACGGCCTGGTGCATCCCGGCCACAAGGTCACCGTGCACCGCTGGGTGGACCGCAACCACACCGTCTGCCCGGGCAAGAACTTCCCCTTCGCCGATCTCAAGCACCGCTACCAAATCACCTGATCGGCCCCCCGCCCCACACATGATCGCTTCGTTCTCTTAATCGTTATCTTTATCTTCATCTTTATCGGCCTTGGACCAGAGCAGGCGTCAAGGACGCGCGTGGCAGATCAAGACAAGGATTAAGATTACGATAACGATTAAGATAAAGATTTGGATACCACCCTTGGGGCAGCATTCATCCCGGCGGACATGCTGTTCGCCCGAACCGGTCCCGCTCACCCGACCAGACACGACTCAAGGTCGGCCTGCAGCTTTTCGCGGTCGAGGCCGATGCCGATGAACACCAGTTCCTGCCGCCGGTCACCATACGGCTCGGCCCACACGGCCCGTGAACTGGTGGGAATCTCCGCTTCGCTGATCACGCCGCGTTCACGCAGTTCGGCCGCCCACGTGCCGACATAATCCCAGCGCACCAGGCCGCCGGCCACGGAGAGAAACCCGATCTCCGCCGGGCGGTTCGCCAGCCAGAAATAGCCCTTCGCCCGCAACAGGTCCGGATGTTGCCGCTCCACCAGCGCCCGGAATCGCTCCTCGTCGAACGGTTGCCGCGCACGAAACACGTGCGTGACCCACGTGGTCAGCGGCACCCGCCGGGCCTCCTCCGGGGTGAGCACACCGGCACCGCCACCCAGCACGCGCAGCCAGCGGGCGGCGCCCAGCGTGGCCTGCGCATCGAAACGCGGCCGGTCCACCAACTGCGCCGCGGGCACGCGCCCCTCACTGACACTGATGAGCTCCGCGCGCGGGTTGAATTCATGCAGCGCCTCCTCCACCTCCGCGAGCTCGTCCGCGCCGATCAAATCCGTCTTGTTGATCACCAGCACATCGGCGCACTCGACCTGCTCGAGCATCAGCTCGAAGACCTGCTTCGGTTCGCGGCCCGGGCTGAGCCGTTTCTGGCGCTGTGCGCGCTCCTTGCGCCACAACTGCAAAAACTGCGCCGCATCGACCACCGTCACCAGCGCATGCAGCCGCGCGAACTGCCCGAGGCTGCGGCCGAAGGCGTTTTTGCGGGTGAACAGCGTGGCGATGCCACGCGGCTCGGCCACGCCCGTGGTCTCGATGAACACGTGATCAAAGGTGCCCGTGCTCACGAGTTCCGCGACGGTCTCGGCCAGCTCGTTGCGCACCGAACAGCACACGCAGCCGTTGCCCAATTCGACCACCCGCGACGCCCCGGCCCGGGCGATAGCCTGGGCGTCGATGTTGACCGAGGCCAGGTCGTTGACCACCGCGGCCCAACGCCGGCCATCGGCCTGCGCGAGCAGATGGCGCAGCAAGGTGGTTTTGCCGGCGCCCAGAAAACCGCTGAGCACCGTGACGGGAGGAGGCGAAGCGTCGGGAGCGTTCACGCCTCCAGTCAACGCCATCCGTTTTGCGGTGGCCAGTCCGAAGCGGAATCACCACCCTGCCGTCATGTGTCGCACCTTGTTGCTCCTGCTGGCCTTGGTCCCGCGCTGGGCCTCCGCGCAGGACCTGCGCATCGCCGCGGCCACCAATCTCGTGCATGCGCTGCCCGCGCTCAACGCCGCTTTCGCGCAGGAGGCGCCGGAAGTGAAAATCACCGTGGCGTTCGGCGCCTCGGGCAGCCTGGTGGCGCAAATCACGCACGGCGCGCCTTATGATGTGTTTCTCTCCGCCGACATGGAATATCCCCGCGAGCTCATCGCTTCCGGTCACGCGGTGGCAAGCAGTCTGATTCCTTTCGCCGAAGGACGGCTGGCGCTCTGGACCACCCGCCGCGACATCCCGCTGAACAGCCTCACGGAATCGTTGCGCCATCCCGCAGTGCGCAAAATCGCGGTCGCCCATCCCATCCTTGCGCCCTATGGCCACGCGACGCGGCAAGTTCTGCTCAAGCACGGATTGTGGGCCGCGGTCACCCCCCGGATGGTGATCGGTGAGAACATCAGCCAAGCCGCCCAGTTCGTGTCGTCGGGCAATGCCGAGGTGGGCTTTGTCGCGCTGTCGCTGATCCTATCCGCGCCAACCCCGGCAGACGGTCAGTGGCTGGAATTGAGCGCCACCGACCACGATCCGATTGTCCAGGGCGCGGTCCTGACCCGCGCCGGCGCAGCAAATCCCGCGGCGCAGCGTTACCTCGCCTTTCTGCAAAGCCCGGCAGCCCGCGTGGTGCTCGAAGCAGCCGGCTACCGGATCCCGGTCGCACCCGCCGCCGCACCATAACGATTGCGGACGGGCCGGCCGGCTGCTCATCCTCCGCGCGTGCCTGAATCCGGCTTCACCTTTCTTGGTCTGGGCGCGCCGCTCTGGCAGGCGCTCTGGCTGACCCTGCGCCTGGCCGCCATCACCACTTTGGTCCTCGGCGTGCTCGGCCTGCCGCTGGCTAATTGGTTGAACCGCTCCCGCAGCCGATGTGCACCGTTCATCGAAACCTTGGTCGCCCTGCCGATCGTGCTGCCGCCCACCGTCATCGGGTTCTACCTGCTCGTCGCTTTCTCCCCCAACCATCCGCCCGGCAGCTGGTGGCGCGATCTGACCGGCGCGCCGTTGTCATTCACTTTCACCGGTCTGGTCATCGCCTCGGTGTTTTATTCGCTGCCGTTCGCCGTGCAGCCCTTCCAGGCCGCGTTGCGCAGCGTAGCGCAGGAACTGCTCGATGCCGCCACCTCGCTCGGCACGTCGCCGCGCCGGGTGTTCTGGCGCGTGCATGTGCCGCTGGCGTGGCGCGGCATCGCGGCCGGGCTCACCCTGGCCTTTGCGCACACCCTCGGGGAATTCGGCGTGGTGCTGATGATCGGCGGTTCGATCCCCGGCGTGACCAAGGTCGCCAGCATCGCGCTGTATGACGAAGTGCAACAACTCGCCTACCCCACCGCGCACGCCTTCGCCGCCGTGCTGCTCGTTTTGTCCTTCGCCCTGCTGCTCATCGTGACGCTGCTCCAGCGGCGCAACCAGGGCGCGTGATCCGGCCAACCGTATGAGCCCGCCCGTCGCTCCCCGCCTCCCGCGCAATGTCTGGATCCTCGCGCTCTGCCAGGCCTTGGGCATGTCGGCCGGCTCGATGATGATTTTGGTTGGCGGCCTGCTGGGCGCACGCATCGCGCCCTCGCCCAAACTCGCCACGCTGCCCCAGGCAATGCTGATCATCGGCACCGCCACATCCACGCTCTGGGTGGCGTTGCTGCTGCGCCGGTTCGGTCGCAAACGCGGCAGCCTGGTCGGTTTCGGGTTTTCGTTTCTCGCCGCGCTGCTCGGTTATCTGGCCGCGACATACACTTCGTTTCCGCTGCTGGTCGCCACCGGTTTCAGTATGGGCGTGGCGGTCGCCTTCTGGCAGCAGTTCCGGTTTGCCGCCCTGGAAAGCACGGCCGACCCGGCCAACTACGGACCGGTGCTATCGGTGATGATGGGCGGCGGCTTGGTCGCGGCCTTTCTGGGTCCCGAGATGGGCACGCTCGGCGATGCTCTCTTCCCCGGACTGGCCCCTTTCTCCGGACCGTTTGTGTTGTTGGCCGGTGTCATCGGTATCGCCCTGCTTGTCTTCCAATTTTACCGCGAGACCCCGGTCAAGGTGGACGCCAACGCCGCGGCGGGCCGGCCCTTGGTCACCATCCTGCGCAGTCCGGCGTTTTTCATTCCGGCGCTGTGTGCCTCCATCGGCTTCGGCGTGATGAGCTTCGTGATGACGGCCACACCGCTCACGATGTATGAGGTTTGTGGATTCGACCTGGGCGAGACCAAGCGCGTGATCCAAAGCCACATCGTCGCCATGTTTCTGCCCAGTCTCGTCAGCGGTGTGCTCATGCAGCGTTTCGGCGTCGGCCGGGTGATGGCGGTCGGCGCCGGGCTCTATGCTGCCGTGGTGATCATCGGGTTGCAGGGTCAGGCCATCATGCATTTCTGGGGCAGTTTGGTGTTGCTGGGGGTCGGCTGGAATTTCCTGTTCCTCGGCGGCACCGCCTTGCTGCCGAAAAGCCACACCCCCAACGAGCGCTTCAAGGTGCAGGCGACCAACGACTTTCTGGTCTTCGGTTCCCAGGCGCTCGCCGCGCTTTCGTCCGGCTGGTTCGTTTTCACCTTCGGGTGGAGCGGCCTCATGTTCGCCTGCCTGCCGTTCCTGCTGGCCGCCCTCGCCCTGTCGGTCTGGCAGGCCCGGCGCGAATCCCGCGCGGCCAGCCCGCCGCCCACGGTCCCGCCGCCGGCCGTTTGATCCACATCAAGCCATTGCCGGATCGCACTTGCCTCGGTTAAAATCCATTCCAGCTTTCGCGTCGTGCGCCGCACCGGTTCCATCATCGCCCTCGGTTTCGCCTGGCTCTGTGCCCACGGCGCGCTGTGGGACTGCGTGCAGGTGTTCGCCTGGGGCAAGATGCTGCACGATTACTCGCAGGTGCTGCCGCTCGAAAAGGCGATCACGAAGACCTTTGACGGTTCCGCGCCC
The DNA here is from genome assembly GCA_019455245.1 of Opitutaceae bacterium. Classification (GTDB taxonomy): domain Bacteria; phylum Verrucomicrobiota; class Verrucomicrobiia; order Opitutales; family Opitutaceae; genus Cephaloticoccus. The sequence goes on along the minus strand of JACFMR010000004.1, from coordinate 171,449 downwards.
TGCGAACTGTGCGTCGTTGTCGACCAGGCCAAGCAGCAGGAAACCCCGCCCTCGCAGGCGCCGGATCGCGGCAGTGACAAGGTGCTCCTCGCGCTGCATGTCACGGATCCGCTGGTCACGCCGCGCCCTGAAATTTTCTGGCCGGGTGCGATTCACCGCACCGGCCAAATCCGCACCGAGTTGGTCCCCGTGCCACCGCCGCGCGTCTGACGCGCCGCCACCGCCCCGCCACCATCCCACCCGTCGCTGACGCGGCCGGGATGCCTACCGCCTGCGTTCCGTGCACCGCCATATCCGGTGCAGGGCGCGGCCCACCTGCCTGCCCACCAACCATGAAACACTTTCGCACCTCCCTTTTGTATTCCTTCCTGCTCTGCGCGGCCTGCCTGCGAGCCGAGGATTTTTCGCCCGAGCCCACGTCGCTGCCCGCGGTCGTGGTGACCACCCAACACAGCCGCGAGCCGCTCGTGGCCGTCGCCGACCCCAAGGCGCCCGCGCAACCCGCGCCCGCGCACGACGGGGCCGACGTGTTGAAAAGCATCCCGGGGTTCTCCGTCATCCGCAAAGGCGGCACCGACGGCGATCCCGTGCTGCGCGGCCTTGCCGGCTCGCGCCTCAGCGTGCTGCTCGACGGCGAGAGCATCTTCGGCGGCTGCGGCAATCGCATGGATCCGCCCACCGCCTATGTCTTCCCCACCGCCTACGACCGCATCACCGTCATCAAGGGCCCGCAAACCGTCCTGCACGGTCCGGGCAATTCCGCCGGCGTCGTGCTGTTCGAACGCGATCACGCCCGGCTCAGCGCTCACGCCGCCAGCCTCGACACCTCCCTCACCACCGCGAGCTTCGGCCGCTTCGATGCGTTTGCCGATGCCCAGGCCGGCACGCCCGTCGTGCAGGTGCGCGCGACCGGCACCTACACCCGCGCCGATGATTACCAGGACGGCGACGGCCGCGCGGTGAATTCCTCGTATGCACGCTGGAGCGCCAACGCCACCACCGTCTGGACCCCCGCGGCCCACACCAGTGTCACGCTCTCCGCCGCGCGCAGCGACGGTGAAGCCGCCTACGCCGACCGCGCCATGGACGGCACGGTGTTTGACCGCGAGAACATTTCCCTGCGCGTCAGGCAGGAGCAAATCTCACCGCGCATTACCGCGGCCGAGGTGCAGATTTTCCACAACTACGTGGACCACGTGATGGACAACTTCACCCTGCGCACTTTCACGCCCACGATGATGATGCCCGGCCGCGCGGTCTCCAATCCCGACCGCCTGACCACCGGCGGCCGCGGCCTGCTCGAACTGCTGCCCACCGATGACCTGCAACTGCAGGCCGGCGTGGACTGGCAGCGCAACACCCACACCGTGCGCTCAACCGCCAACGAACTGACCGCCCCCTACGCGGCCAAACCCCGCATGCGTGACGCGCGCTTCAAGCACCTCGGCCTGTTCGCCGAGGCACGGCAGGCACTCGCCGCCGGACAACGATTGATCGCCGGCGCGCGCCTGGATCAGTGGGAAGTCCACGACCCGCGCACCATGGTCAATCTGGGCATGATGATGTCGTTGCCCAACCCCACCGCCGGGCACACCCGTAGCAGCGACCTGTTCAGCGGTTTCGCGCGTTTTGAACAGGACCTCGTTGACACTCCCCTCACGCTCTACGCCGGGCTCGGCCAGGTGCAGCGCTTCCCCGACTACTGGGAAGCCATCAAGAACGAGAGCGCGGCTTCGGCCAGCGCGCTCGGCACCGCGCCCGAAACCACGCGGCAAATCGACCTCGGCGCGCTCTGGCGGCAAGGCCCGCTCGAATTCTCGGTGTCACTGTTCGCCGCGCGCATCGATGATTTCATCCTCGTGCAAAGCGGCGTCGTGAAATCCGCCGGCATGGGCCGCACCCGCAGCGCCATCATCACGCGCAACATCGACGCCACCACGCTCGGCGGCGAGGCCAGCCTCGGTTGGCGGCCCGTCAAACACTGGCTGCTCGACGCCTCGCTCGCCTACGTGCGCGGCGACAACGACACCGACGACCGCCCGCTCGCCCAGCTCCCGCCGCTCGAGGGCCGCCTGAGTCTCGCCTACGCCCGCGACACCTGGTCCGTCGGCGGCCTGCTGCGCGCAGTCGCCGCGCAGGATCGCTTTGCGGTCAATCAGGGCAACATCGTCGGCCAGGACCTCGGCCGCTCGCCCGGCTTCGCCGTGGTCTCGCTCAACGCCAGCTGGCAGGTGCGCCCGCAAGTGCGCGTTTCCGCCGGCGTCGACAACCTGCTCGACCGCACCTACGCGGAGCACATCAGCCGCGCCGGGGCGATGATCGCCGGCTTCACCCAGACCACCCGCGTCAACGAACCCGGCCGCACCCTGTGGCTGCGCCTCGACTGCAAGTTCTGAACGGTTCATCGGATGCCGGCTTGTGCTGTCCAAGCCGGCGCACAGAATCACCGCCACCACCGCTCGGCACGAAAACCTCATGCGACGCTCCTTCCTACTGATTTGCATCGGCCTGCTCGGCGGGCTGGGTGTGGCGTTCGGGGCCGCGCCCGCGGCCTTGGCGGACTATCCGGTCGACATCCACGTGGTGCCACCGGCGTCCACGCAGCCGATCATGGCACCCGCCTTGGTAACCGCCGGCAACGGCACCACCTGGCAGGTGTGGATCGAGCCCGTCGGTAGCAGCGGCAAACTCTCCCTCTCACGTTTCGATCCGGCCACCGGTGCATGGACCGACCGGCGCGATTTTTGGTCCGACCCGCGACTCGCCGCCACGCCCGAGCACACCTTGCGCGTGGTCGCGGATGAGCGCGGCCCCTGCGCGGTCGGGTGGACGCGGACGGTGTCCACCGGCACGCAGTTGATGCTCAGCCGCCGGGCGGAAAACGGAGCGCATTGGTTGCCACCCGTGGAAATCCCGACGATCGACGCGCCCATCACTCCCGCGGCGCTCGCCCGCGGATCAGATGGCCGGTTGCTGGTAGCGTGGAACGAATTTCGCGATGGAGATCAGCCGGTATTGCGAGCGCAATTCATGGGGTCTTCCGCTGGGCCGGCCAGCGTGTCGCAGGAAACCGCCGCTGACATCGCTCCCGATGCCGCGGTCTTTCCGGACGGTTCCGCGTTGCTGGCTTTCCGCGGGCGTTCCGACGATGACCTCTGCACCATGCGCATCGTCTCATGGGCAGACGGCGCGTGGCAGCCCGCACGCACCTTGGGTGCGGATCATCGCCTTGACGTAGCAACGGCCTGCGGTCCGCGTTTCGCGACGTACGGCGGCCAAGTGGCGGTCGCGTGGCTGGCGACTGTCGAAGGCAAGTCCGGGCTTTTTGTGTCCACCTCACCCGACGCCGGTGGTCGTTTCACCTTGCCGCGACGCATCGATGCCGGCCAGCCGCGCGGACAACCTGCCATGCAGATGTTGCGCGACGGCTCGGTGCTGGTGCTTTGGTCCGAGGCCGGAGATCTCCCCGGGCTTTATCTGCGCCATCTGCCGCCCCGCCGCGACCCGCACCCCGCGGTGCGACTGGCCATCTCACCGGGCAACCACCCCGGTCCGGTTGCGCTCTCCTTGCTCAAGGACTACGACACCAAGCCCGCGCAAATCCTCGTCACGCATGCTCCGGCCGGCGCGACACCATCCGGGCAAACCCTCCTCGTCACCCTGCCCGATCTTTCCACGCTCGCCGGCCGCGCGCCGTGTTTGCCCTGCGACGAGGCGGATGCCAACGCCACCCGGGGCTACGCCGTGAAAGGCCGGATCACCGCGGTGCAGGCCGGACAGGGTATCGTGGTGCTGGAGCATCCCGGCATCCCCGGGGTGATGCGTGCCGCGGCCCTGCCTTGCCGGGTCGATCCCGCTTTGCTGGGCAGTCTGAGCGCCGGCACCGACGTGCTGGGCCGGATCGAACGCCGTGGACGCGACTGGTGGCTGTTCAACGTGAAATTGCTGGGAGCCCCGATTCGCGGTTGAAGGCGCCCTCACGCCCTGATCAAGCACCCCCTTGACGACTTTGGCATAATCCCCGCGCGTGAACTCAACCGGACCAATTGCCCAACCCGTTTTCTCCCACCGCCTGTTGGCGGTCGGGTGCGCGTTGGTGGTTGTCCTGCTCGGATTGATGTCGGCCAGTCCGACGCTGCACGCCTGGGTGCATGAGTCCGAATGTGCTGCACACGACGACTGTCACCCACCAGCCTCATCCACACCCGATGAGGCCGATGCCCAATGTGTCGTGGTCTGGTTTGCGCAGGGCGTCGCCTTGGCCGCTGACCTGGTCGCTCCGGCAACGGTGCCGGCGGTTTGGATCGAAAAGTTTCAGCCAGCAGGCGCCGAGCTGATGTTGATCTCTCCGCGGCATCGCCTGCCGTTGGAACGCGGCCCCCCGTTGCGTCTGAGTTGAACCCTTGCTCCGGCATCCTGCGCGAGGCCGGTTTGTTGCCGTTGTCCTGCCTGGCCGCACTGCGCCCGGAACGGATGCCGGCGCTTCATCCCTGCAACCAGACCCATCATGTCCCTTTCCCGATTTTTTCTATCTTCATTGCTCTCGATCGGCACCGCCGTTCACCCCGCCCACGCGGATGACGGTGATGCGAACGAGCCCTTGCATCTTGAACCGCTGGTCGTCTCCGCTTCGCCGTATGCGCGTGAACCCGGCGAGCTCGCGCAACCGGTATCCGTCCTCGACGGCAATCGCCTCGCCCGTCAGCAGGCCACCTCTCTCGGCGAACTCCTCGCCAACGAGCCCGGCGTAAGTTCCACGTGGTTCGGTCCCGGGGCCAGCCGCCCGATCGTGCGCGGCCTCGGTGGCGACCGGCTCAAGGTGATCGAGAACAGCGTCGGCACCCTCGACGCTTCGATCACCAGTCCCGACCACGCGGTCGCGCTTGACCCTTTGCTGATCGAACGCGTCGAGGTCGTGCGCGGTCCCGCCGCCCTGCTCTACGGCGGCAACGCCGTCGGCGGCGTGGTCAATGTCATCACGCACCGCATCCACGAGACCCTCCCGGATCATCCGCTCGCCGGCCGGTTCGAGGTCCGCACCCAGTCGGTCAACGACGAACAGAGCGCCGGCATCGTGCTCGATGGCGCCGCCGGTTCGTTCGCCTGGCACCTCGACGGCTTCCGTCGCAAAACCCACGACCTGCAAATCCCCAGTTACGCCGAAAGCGCCCGCCTCCGCGCCACCGGGGAGGAGCACGAGCATGACGACGAGGAACACGAGGAAGCAGCCGAGGCTTACGGCACCGTCCCCAACACCGCCCTCACGGCCGATGGCGGTGCGTTCGGGCTCAGCTACATCGGCGAGGCCGGGCACGTCGGTCTCGCCTGGAGCGGTTACAACACTTTCTACGGCGTACCCGCCGGCGCCCACAGCCATGCCGCCCATGAACATGAGCACGATGAAGAGGAACACGCGGACGAAACGGCCCACGCTGATAAGGTGAGCATAGATCTCGTGCAGCGGCGCATTGATGTGCAGGGTGCGTTCGCGCGCGATTCCGGCCTGCTGCGCGGCGCACGATTCAAATTCGGCTCCGCCGATTATCGCCACCAGGAGTTGGAAGGCGCCGCAGTGGGCACGGTCTTCCGCAATCGCGGTCACGATGCGCGCGTCGAACTTCTGCACCAGCCGCTCGCGGGATTCACCGGCGCCTTCGGCTGGCAGGGCGGTCGCAGCAATTTCGCGGCGATCGGTGACGAAGCCTTCGTGCCGCCGTCACGCACCACGAACCAGGCCCTGTTTCTGTTTGAGGAATTGGCCCACGGCACCCTGACGTGGCAATTCGGCGGTCGCGCCGAGACGCAGCGGATCACGCTGCGCGATGGCTCCGGCCGGTCGCACCGCGACCACCTGTTGAGCGCATCGGGCGGTGTGGTGTGGAACGCCGCGGAAATGTGGACACTCGGCCTCGCGCTCGCCCGCAGCGAGCGCGCACCCAACGCCCAGGAACACTTTGCCGACGGCCCGCACCCCGGCACCGGCGCCTACGAGATCGGCGATCCCAACCTCGGCATCGAGACCTCCACCGCGATCGATCTCACGTTGCGCAAACGCGCGGGCCTCATCACCGGCGCGCTCACCTTGTTCACCAACCAATTCGACGGTTTCGTGTTCGAACAGCCCACCGGCCTCTTGGCCGTCGACCAGGAAGACCATTTTGATTTTGTCGACGCCGATCATACCGCAGCGGAGGAAGGGCTGGCGGTTTACCGTTTCACGCAAAGCAACGCCCGGTTCCAAGGAGTCGAAGCCGAACTCGTCGTGCACCTGCACAACGGCGGACCCGACCGGCTGGACCTGTATCTTGCCGCCGACACCGTGCGCGGCAAGGAGACCTCAACCGGCCGGCCGCTGCCGCGCATCACGCCCAACCGCACCAAGGTCGGTCTGGAGTGGACAAGCCACGCGTTCACTCTCGGTGGCGAGGTGCAGTTTGTCGCCGCCCAAAACCGCCTCGCCGCCCAGGAGTTGCCGACCGATGGCTACACCCTCGTCAGCGCCCACGCGGGCTACCGCCTCGTCACCGGCCGCACCGCCTGGGATTTCTTCCTCCGCGGCACCAACCTCGGCAACACGGAAGCCCGCGTGCACACCTCGTTCCTCAAGGACATCATCCCCCTCCCGGGTCGCAGCGTGCACGCCGGCGTGCGGATGAGTTTCTAACGGGAAAAAGCAGTTAGCCGCTGATTGCTGCCAGCGCGGTGCAAGTTACAGTGTAGCCGCATTGGAGCGCAGCGACAACGTGGCCCTCCACTGGTCACACCAACGCCGAACAATCCAATTTAACCGCTAATCCACGCTAATGAACGCTAATGTTCGGTCCGAGCGGATCACTGCTTCGCGTTACGCCATGTCATCAGCGTCGATGAGCGCAGATTGGCGTTCTGCTCGTCAGTGTTTCAGTGTGGCTCAGCCAAAATTTCACCGCTGCCATCTATGGTGATTTCGCCACCAAAAACGGATCAAACACACTGGCGCCTGATCGTCTGAAATCTGCGGTGTTGCGCGTGACAACCGTCAGTTTGTGGTCCAATGCCGTGGCGACGATCAGACCATCAGTCACCGGCAACGGTTGATCCGGAGAAAGTCGTCCCCATCGGTCGGCAATTGCCGGCGTCACCGGCAGGATCCGGTCGGAATAATGCGTTTCCAATCCGCGCAGCCAGCGCTCCAGGCTGCGGGCGGCCACAGCGTCCTTGATCCGGCGGAGTTCGATGCCGCGGCGAATTTCTCCCAAGGTCAGCACGCTGAGAAAGGCTTCTTCCGGCTGGATGTTCGCCATCCACGCCAAGACCCCTGCATGCGGTCGCGGCTTGCGCAGCTCGGAGAGAATGCAGGTGTCGATCAACCAGGCCATCAGAACAGATTGCGGCGCGGCTTGTCGGCGGACCGGGAAAACTCCCCCGCATCGCCGCCGGGAATGCTGCGCAGATACGAAAGAAAATCCTGAGCAGAGCCCGCCTCGCCCTCCAACAGGACTTTGCGCAGCAGCCGACGGTGCGCCTCCTCCATGGATAAGCCCGCGGCCGCCGCCTGGCGGCGGAGCTTCCGCACCACGGCGGGTTCAAGGTTTCGGACCAACAATTGCGGCATGCGTTCAATGTGCTATCAGTGATAGCATCTGTCAACAATGACACTGCCACCTTGAAAAGATGCGTTAAGGTACCGGCGCGACCGCCGGGCACGCCGTCAGTATCCCGCTGATCAGCAGAACGGTCGGCCCGGCGGTCCGACCCTACCGGCGCTACCGCGCCTAAGTGCTTAGAATCGGCATGAGGAGCCCCGCCCCGTCACTCCAAACCGAACACGGCCTTGGCGTAGTTCTCGATCGAGAACGGCTGCAGGTCCTCGGGCTTTTCGCCGAGGCCTACGAAGTAGATCGGGAGCTTCAGCTCGCGCCAGATGCCGACGATGGCGCCGCCGCGGCTGGTGCCGTCGAGCTTGGTGACGACGAGACCGGTGAGGCCGAATTGTTTGTGGAAGACGCGCGCCTGCTCGATGGAGTTGCTGCCGAGCGAGCCGTCCACCACGAGCCAGCGGTGATGCGGGGCGGCGGAGTCGTGCTTCTGCAACACGCGGCGGATCTTCGCGAGTTCCTCCATCAGGTTGCTCTTCGTGTGCAGGCGGCCGGCGGTATCGATAATGAGGCAATCGCGACCGCGCGCCTTGGCCGCCTGCATGGCGTCGAAGGCCACCGCCGCGGCATCGGCGCCGGTGTGACTGGCGACGATCTCAAGCTCGAGCCGCGTGGCCCAGGTCTTGAGCTGTTCGACGGCTGCGGCGCGAAACGTGTCGCACGCCGCCACGGTCACGCTCCTGCCGTCCTGCTTGAGCAGCCAGGCGAGCTTGGCGGTGGTGGTGGTCTTGCCCGAACCGTTGACGCCGATCATCGCGACGACGGTGGGCTTGGGTGTGGCCGGGGTCGTTGAGCCCGGACCGGGGTCGGCGACCCCGGCTGCAGGCCCGACCTCAAAGCGACCCTCGGAACCGGCCAGTACGCGTTTGAGCACGGCGGCGCCGATCTCGGCGGCCTGTTTGCCCTTGAGTTCGGGGTCCTTGCGGTAGGCGGCCTTGATCTCGTCGAGGATTTCGGTGGTGGTGGCGACGCCGAAGTCGGCGGTGTAGAGCGCTTCCTCCAGCTGGTCGAGCGAGGCGGCGTCAATCTTGCGCCCGCCGAACAGCCCGCGCGTGGTGCTGCTGATGGCCGCCACCGTCTTGGCGAGGCCGTCTTTGAATTTTTTGAATAAACCAAACATCGGGAGGGAAAAGAGAATGAGGGAATAAGGGGGAGGCGGAAAGTGGCGCAAGGGTTCTTCGCTCCGGAGGGTGCGATCATGGACCTCGTCCACCCTCCTCACTCACTACCTCAATACCTCACTCCTTTCCTCACTCCGCCTTGCGGGCGTCGCGGCCGAGCTGGTCCTTGAAACGGTCGAGGATGCCGTTGATGAAGCGTTTGGAGTCAGCGTTGGAAAACTGCTTGGACAGGTCGATGGCCTCGTTGATGGAGACGACCGGCGGGATGTCCTTGCGGAACTTCATCTCGAACATGGCCAGGCGCAGGATCGCGAGGTCGATGCGCGCGATGCGGTCGAAATCCCAGTTGTGCGCCAGCGCCTTGATGTGGGCGTCGAGCTCGGCGATGTTCGCGATGGCACCGTGGATCAGCTCCTCGCCGAAGGCGTAGTGGTCGCGCGGCTGCTCCATGTTCTCGAAGAAAACCCGCAGGTCCTCGGCCAGGTTGGCCGGGGAGTTGATGCTCCACGCGTAGAGGTATTGCAGGGCGGCGACCCGGCCGTCGCGCCGTTGGGCAAACTGGGCCTTGCTCATGATTTCAGCTTTCGTTTCACGGCCGCCATCTCAAGGGCGGCCCGGGCGAATTCGGCGCCGCGGTTGATGCGGCCGATGCAGCGCGCGCGCGCCTGCGCCTGGGTGTCGGTCACAATCACGCCGTTGATCACCGGCACGCGGTGCTGCAGTGCGACCTGTTGGAGCGCATGCGAAACGCTCTGCCCCACCATCTCATGGTGGTTGGTGTCGCCGCCGATCAGCAGGCCGAGGGCGATGACCACATCGGTCCCGCTTTTCCGGGCGAGTTCCGCCGCGGCATAGGGCACCTCATGCGAACCCGGCACGCGCACCAAGGTGAGACGGCGGACCCCGGCCCCGCGCAATTCCGCCTCCACCCGCGTGAGCAAGCCGTTGACCAGGGCTTCATTGTAGCGTGCCGCCACGATACCGACCTTGCAGGCGGCGCCACGGAGGGACAGGGACGAGGGAACGGCGAGACTCATATGGGAAAGAAGCCGGCTAGCGGAAGGCGGATGCCTGTACGCCGCAACCAATAAATCACGGGGCGACCTGCTCCACGATTTCCAGTCCGTAACCGTCGAGGCCGACCGCCTTGCGGTTGCTGTTGGAAAGCAGCCGGATTCGGCGCAGCCCCAGTGCCACGAGGATCTGCGCACCGATGCCGTAATCGCGGAAACTCATCGGCGGCCCGCCGCCCTGCCCGGTCAGCCGGCGGATGATGTCGGCCCCGCCGTTGGCGTGCTCCATGTAAAGCACGACGCCGCGGCCGGCCCGCGCCACGGCCGCCAGCGAGGCGGTGAGCGAGTGGTGCGTATCGAGCCCGCGCATGCGGAATAGATCGCCGAGCAGGTTTTCGCCCTGCACGCGCACGAGCGTGGGGGTGTCGTCGAGCGTGCCCATCGTGAAGGCGAGATGGTGGCGCTGGTCGAGCTTGCTGCGAAAAACGTGGAGCTGGAACTCCCCGAACTCCGACGAGAACGGCTGCGCGCAGACCTCCTCAACCAGCTGCTCGCGCTGGTGCCGGTATTCGATGAGTGCGGCGATCGAGATGAGCTTGAGGCCGAACTTGCGCTTGAACTCCAGCAGCTGCGGCAACCGCTGCACCGAACCGTCGTCGTTGACGAGCTCGCAGAGCACGCCGCTCGGATGCAGGCCGGCCAGGATGGCCAGGTCCACCGCCGCCTCGGTGTGGCCGGCGCGCTCGAGCACCCCGCCGGGCTTGGCCCGCAGCGGAAACACATGGCCCGGCTGCACCAGCTGTTCGGGCGTGGCGTTGGGGTCGGCCAGGGTGAGGATCGTGCGCGAGCGGTCGTAGGCGCTGATGCCGGTGGTGATGCCCTCGGCGGCGTCCACGCTCACGGTGAAATCCGTGCGCTGCACCTCGCGGTTGCGCTGCACCATCGGCCCCAGGCCCAGGCGGCGCAACTGCGGTTCGAGCATCGGCACGCACACGATGCCGCTGCAGTAGCGGATCATCATGTTGACCGTCTCGGGCGTGGCCTTCGACGCCGCCATGATGAGGTCGCCCTCGTTTTCCCGGTTCTCGTCATCAGTCACAATCACGAGCCGCCCATCCGCGATCTCACGGATGGCATCCTCGACCGGATCAAATGCCTCAGGGCTGACAGTGGACATGCCCGACCAGCGTCGCCGGCCCCGCGACCGGTGTCAACGGCGCCCGCACCGGGCCCGCAACATCCAAAACCAACCGTTGCCTGCGGCCGGCGGGCGGGCAACCATTTGGTCACACAACAACCATGAAAGCATTGCAACGTGACCTCGAGATCTACCTCAGTCTCGCCGGGTTGCTGCTCATCCTGTTCGCGATCGTGCTGATTTCACCGCTGGGATTGAGTCCCTGGCTGGTTGGCGCGGTCGTGGCGGTGCTGGTCAGCCTCCTGCACGGACTCGTCTTCTGGCTGATCCGCCGCCGCCAGCGGCAGATCCGGCAGCAGGCCTTCAACGAAATCCAGCTGATGTTGAAGGATCTGATCAACAACCAGCTGACCGTCATCCAGACCATGTCGAGCATGCGTGGCGTGACCCCGGAGGAAACCAACCGGGCGTGCGACTACATCACGCGCTCGGTCAACACCATCAGCCGCGCCTTGCACGAGCTCTCCGAGGAATCCCTCCAGCGCTGGCAGCGCCAGTATGACCGCCATCAATCCGCGGGCGGCCTCACTGCTGGAAAGTGATGGCGTAGGTTTCGGTCTCCACGGCGCCCTCCGCCCCGCCTTCCTCGCCGGCGATCAGGGTGATAAAGAGCCGGAAGCTGTAGGGCGGACGCACAAATTTGGGCGAGGTCAGGTAGGTGCCGTCGCCGGCCCGGTTGAGCATCGCCCGGTCGTCGCCGGACTTGTACCGCGCCGGCCAGCGCAGCAGCGCACGCGGATGATCGGCTGTCACCGGCTGCTTTTCGCCGTCGTAGTAGGTCAGCTTGAAATTGCCGTCCACCACCTGGAGACCGAGAAAGCCCGCGCCGGTTTTCCGTTCGATGGTGAGGCCTGGAATCACGCCCTCGGTTTTCTCCTCCGCCACCGCGGCCGGTGCCGCAGCCATCTGCCCCACCATGCCGAACAGCCCGATCATCAACACCAAGGCGGTTTTCATGCCCATCAGGTTAGCCCGGCGGCCGGGCCCCGCAAGTCGCATTAGGTTGTGCATCCGGATTTTGACCGCGAATTCACCATTAGGTGTCAGGGGATGTCGCCTCGCCCCACCATCAGAAATCATTTTCTCTAATCACGGGCGAAGCACAGCTTAAAGTCCTGTGGCAGGTGGACATGGTCATCGTCAGTTCGGGATGTTTTTTCATTTTGAAGGCATGCCCATCACGTTACGCCCCATCCTCTCCGCTCTGCTCTTCCTGCTGCCACTGCTCTCCGTTCGGGCCGAGGAAGGCATGTGGCTGTTTTCCAACCCGCCCCGCGAATCGCTCCAGGCCAACCACGATTTCAATCTCACCGACGCCTGGTTGCACCACCTCATGCGCGCCTCGGTGCGCTTCAACAGCGGCGGCTCCGGCTCTTTCGTCAGCGCCGACGGCCTCGTGATCACCAACCATCACGTCGGCTCCGATGCCATCCAGAAGCTGAGCACCGCGGAGCGCGACCTGCTGCGCGACGGTTTCATTGCCCGCAGCCCGGACGAGGAAATCCCCTGCGTGGACCTTGAGCTCAACGTCCTGCAGTCGATCGAGGACGTCACCGCCCGGGTCAACGCCGCCATCCCGCTCAACGCGACCGACGCGGAGGCCACCGCCGCCCGCCGCCGGGTGATGGCCGAGATCGAAAAGGAATCCCGTGAGGCCACGGGTCTGCGCAGCGATGTGGTCACGCTCTACCAGGGCGGCCTTTATCACCTCTACCGGTACCAACGCTACACCGACATCCGCCTGGTCTTCGCGCCGGAGTCATCCGCCGCGGCCTTTGGCGGCGATCCCGACAATTTTGAATATCCGCGCTACTGCCTCGATTTCGCCCTCTTCCGCGTTTACGCCGACGGCCGGCCGCTGCCGGTGCAGGATTTTCTGGCGTGGTCACCCGTCGGGGCGCAGGCCGGCGAACTCACCTTCGTTTCCGGGCACCCCGGCCGCACCAGCCGGCTGCTGACCTCCGCCGAACTCCTTTACCTGCGCGACCATTTTCTGCCGGCCAGCGTCGGGTCCCTGCACCGCCGCGAGGTGCTGCTGAGCACCTGGTCCGCCCGCAGCCTGGAAAACGCCCGGCGCGCGCAGGATGATCTCGCCGGGGTGCAAAACGGCCGCAAGGTCCGCGAGGGCAACCTCGCCGCGCTGCAGGATCCCGCCTTTCTCGGGGCCCGCCTCGCCGCCGAGGCCGCCTTCAAGGCGCGCCTGCGCGACACGGCCGACGGGGCGGCCGCCCTCGCCGCCTACGATCGCATCGCCGCCGCCCAGTCCGCCCTGGCGGACAAGGCCCTGCGCACCCGCCTGCTCTCCACGGGCCAGGGCTTCTGGAGCGAATCCTTCAGCCTCGCCCGCACGCTGCTGCGCGCCGCCGAGGAATCCGCCAAGCCCAACGGCGAACGGCTGCGCGAGTATTCCGACGCCCGTCGCGAGTCACTCGAGCTCAAACTGTTTTCCGAGCAGCCGATTCACCCCGATCTGGAAATCGTGAAGCTGGCCGACTCACTGTCGCACCTCGTCGCCTCGCTCGGCGCTGATGATCCCTTGGTGCAACAGATTCTCGCCGGCCAGTCGCCGCGGCAGCGCGCCGCGGCGTTGGTCAACGGCACGCGGGTGCGCGACGTGGCCTTCCGCCGCGAACTGTATGCCGGCGGCAGCGAGGCCGTGCGCGCCGCCCGGGACCCGATGATCGAGCTCGCGCGCCTGATCGATCCCGAAGCCCGTGCCTTGCGGCTGCACAGCGAGCAGCAGGACGAAATCAAACAGCAGGCCCAAGCCGTGCTCTCGGCCGCGCGTTTCGCCCTCGAGGGCACCAACGTCTATCCCGACGCCACGTTCACGTTGCGGCTCAGCTGCGGCACGGTGGAAGGCTACGAGGAGGACGGCCAACCCGTGCCGCCGATAACCGTGGCCGCCGGCCTGTTCGAGCGCAACCGGCTGCAACAAAACCGCCCGCCCTTCGACCTCGCGCCGCGCTGGGCTGAACGCGCCGCCGCGGTCGATCCCGCCACGCCGTTCAACTTCGTCAGCACGCACGACATCATCGGCGGCAACTCCGGCAGCCCCGTCGTCAACCGGGCCGGTGAATTCGTCGGCATCATCTTCGACGGCAACCGCCAGTCGCTGAGCGCCGACTACGCCTACAGCGACGTCGAGGCGCGGGCCGTCAGCGTGCACAGCGCGATCATCCTCGAAGCGCTGCGCAAGGTTTACGACGCCGGTTTTCTGGCCGACGAACTGCTCCACGGCCGGCGTTGAACCGCCGGCAACTCACGATTTGAACTGCCGTTTCAACTCGGCCCAGCGCGCGAGCCGGTCGGCGATCTTCGCCTCCCAGCCAACCGGCTTCGGCGTGTAGAGGGTGAGCGGTTTTTCGAGATAATCCTGTCCGGAAATGTTCTCCGGGTAATCGTGCGAATACCGGTAGCCCTGGCCGTGTCCGGCGCGCTTGCTGGCCTGCCCGCCCTTGTCGCGCAGCGGTTGCGGCACGGTCTGCACCGGCGCGTTCTTCAATGCCTGATGCGCCGCGCCCAGCGCGAGCGTGGCGGTGTTGCTCTTGGGCGCGGTGGCGATGTAGAGCGTCGCATGCGCCAGCGTGAGCTCGGCCTCCGGCAAGCCGATGAAATCCACCGCGTGGTGCGCCGCCACCGTGAGCGGCAGCGCCTGCGGATCCGCCAGACCCACGTCCTCGCTGGCGAGAATGACCAGCCGCCGCGCAATGAACCGCGGGTCCTCGCCCCCGGCCAGCATCTTCGCCAGCCAATACATCGCCGCATCGGGATCGCTGCCCCGGCAGCTTTTGATGAAGGCCGAAATCGTGTCGTAGTGCTCGTCCTCGTCGGCATCGTAGCGGATGCGCCGCTCGCGCGCGAACACCTCGATTTCTGCCGCGGTGATCATGGCGCCCTCGGGCAGGCTCAGCACAATGACCTCGAGCGCGTTCAACGCGCGCCGCAGGTCCCCGTCGCACAGCACGGCCAGATCGGTGAGGATCTTCGCATCCGCCGTGCACCGGCGCGCCCCCAGCCCGCGCTCCGGTTCCGCCAGTGCGCGGCCCATCACGCCGGCGATGGCATCGGGCGCCAGCGGTTCGAGCCGGAACAGGTGGCTGCGCGAAAGCAGCGGCGGGTTGACGTAGAAGCCCGGGTTGTGCGTGGTGGCGCCGATCAGCCGCACGTTGCCCTCCTCGACATCGGGCAGCAGCAGGTCCTGCTGCGATTTATTGAAGCGGTGCAGCTCGTCGATGAAAAGGATGGTCGCGGCCTCGGGCCGCCGCCTCGCGATGGCCAGAATTTCGCGCAGCTCGGCCACGTTGCTCATGACGGCGTTGATGCGCACGAAACGGCTCCCGGTTTCCGCCGCGATGGCCTCGGCCAGGCTGGTTTTGCCGCAACCGGGCGGCCCGTAGAAAATCAGGCTGCCGAAGCGGTTCTGCGCCACCAGCCGCGGCAACAGGCTGCCCTCGCGCGTGATGTGTTCCTGCCCCACGACCTCGGCCAACCGTCGCGGGCGCATGCGTGCCGCCAGCGGCTGGTGCGAACCGTCGCGCCGTTCGACCGTTTCGCGGCGCGCATCGGTCGTGGGATCATCCCCAAACAGGGTCGGCTGGTCGTCGGGCGGAAGCATGGCAGAGCTGCAGCGTGAGGGCTGCACCGCGGGAAACAAGTTTGAAGCCAGCGCCGCAACCGCTTGTCTGGACGCATGGCCGATCGCAGCCTGGGCCACCGGGCGCCCCTCCTTTGGCTGGTGTTACCCTATGCCCTCGGGCTGGCGTGGGGCAAGGTCGGCTCGGCGCCGTCACCGGCCCTCGGGCTGGCGCTGGCGTTGCCCGCCGCGGTGGCGGCGCTGGTCCTGGCCGGACGTCATCCGCGCCTGTGGCCTTGGCTGATCGGCCTCGCGATCGCGCTTTGCGGCGCGGCCAGTTATCAGCTGCATCGCAACCGCCTGCCGGACTGGGAACGGCTGCCCCCGCGGGAAGCACAACTGCAGCTGCGCATCCTCCGCGTTTTCGCCACCGGTTTCGAAGAACGCACCTCGGGCCTCGCCGAGGTCACCCACGCCGCACCGCATCTGCAGGATCTGGTCGGCCAGAAAATCTACTACGCGTTGCGTCTCGGCCCCGGCGAGGAAGCGCCCGTGCGCTCGACCGAACTCACCGCCCAAGGCGTGCTGACCCTGCTGCCGCGCAACCCCGCCGACGACACCTTTGACGGTTACCTCGCGGATGCCGGCATGAACTTCAAGCTGACGCGAGGACGGGTGATTGAAACCGTCGCCCCGGCCACGGCCTACCGGGCGTTTTGCGCGCGGATGGAAGCGCGGTTCGTCCACCGGTTGAGCCACGGAATCGAGGCCAAGCAACCGGAACTCACGAACGTGCTGCGGGCGATGATGCTGGGGCGCAAGCACGACCTCAGCGAGGAGCAGGACACCTTGTTCATGCAGAGCGGCACCATGCATCTCTTTGCCATCAGCGGCCTCCACATCGGGGTGATCGCCGGCGGGGTTCAGGCGCTGCTGCTGTTGCTGCGTCTGCCGCGCGTCTGGCGCTACTGGCTCAGCCTGCTGCTGCTCTGGCTTTACGTCGACATCACCGGCGGCACGCCGTCGGCAGTGCGGGCGTTCTGCATGGTCGCGCTGGTGCAGACCTCGTTCATGTGGCGGGTGCCCGGAAATCCGCTGGCCGCACTGGCTGCCTCCGCCGGCATCGTGCTGCTGCTGGAACCGATGCAGCTGTTCAGCGCGAGTTTCCAAATGAGCTACGGCATCGTGGTCGCGTTGTTGACGCTGGGCCTGCCGCTCGCCGGGCGCTGGCAGGCGCGCTGGCCGCTGTTTGCGAGCCTGCCGGTCGGGGCCTGGCGCTGGTGGCAGCATCTGGTGCGCGACGGCTGGAACGGCCTGCTGGTCGCACTGGCCATCGGCGTTGCGTCCATTCTCGTGAGCTCGCTGTGCGGGGTGCAGTTTTTCAACCTCTTCACGCCCGGGGCGCTGATTGCGAATGTTGTACTGATACCCATTGCCATGGTCGTGATCCTCGCGGGCATGGGGTCGCTGTTGTGCGGACTGGTCGGATTCGGCGCAGGCAGCGTGCTGTGCAACCACGCCGCCGTGCTGGTGCTCTGGCTGATCGACCGGGCGCTGCGCTTGCTGGTGGACTTGCCGGGCATTTACCACGCTGCGGCGTACCAAGCCGCGTGGATCGGCCCGCTCGGCCTGGCGCTGTTGCTCGCCAGTTTGCTTTACGGCTACCACCACGGCTGGAGCCGGCGCCATGGCGCATGGTGGCCGCCGTGCGTCATCGTGGCGCTGACGCTGATTTTCGGCGTGAACTTCGCCTGAGTTCGCCAACACTGCCCGCCATGAAAAGCGCTTACGAACTCGCCATGGAACGCCTGGCCAAATCGGACCCCGACACCGCCAAGCCGCTCACCCCGGAGCAAAAGGCCCGGCTCGCCGAAATCGATCAGGTCTTTCAGGGCAAGATCGCCGAGCGGGAAATCTTCCTGCGACAGAAACTCGACCAGGCCCTCGCCGCCGGCAACGCCGAGGAGGCCGAGCAGGTTCGCCGGCAGATCTCCGCCGAAAAAGGCCGGCTGGAGGAGGAGCGCGAGGACGAGAAGGAGCGCGTGCGCCGCGGACGCTGACCCGCGTCAGCCCGCGAACTCAAAATCCGCCACCAGAGCGTGGTGGTCCGAGGCCGGGGTCGGGCAGACTTGGTGGCCGGTGCAGCGCAGACCCGCGTTGTAAAACACGTGGTCGAGCACATGCGGCATGCGCCGCCAGGTGATTTCGCTCTGCTGCACGGTGGCGTAGCCGACCTCGCCGAACTGGCGCACGAGCGACTCGTGTTTGCGCGTGTTGAAATCGCCGCCCAAAAGGGTCGGCCCGGCCGATTCGCGCAGCAGGTTGGCCACGGTCCGGCGTTGCTCCGGGTTGTCCTCGCTGGTGGAGCCCAGCATGAAGAACGCCAGCAGGTGGGTGTTGTAGATGCGCAGCGGATGGCCGTCGATGACCGTGCGGGCGCCGATCAACACCCGGTCGGTGGGCGTGGTCTTGGTGCCGAAAAAATCAAACTCGATCGGCGGCGAGGGCAGATCCCGTTTGACGATGTCGCTGAGCGGCGTGCGGGAAAAAATCGCCAGGCCGATGCCGAAGGGCAGCTCACGCGGATCGGCGCGCGGATAGGCAAAGGTGGAGTGATAGCCGGCCAGCGCCTCCTGCAGCCGCGTGTAGTTGGGCGGCGGCTGCACCTGCTCGCCGCCGGGCTGCGCGTGCTCGACCTCCTGCAACAAAATGATGTCGGCCTTGTGTCGCCGGATCTCGGCGATGGTGGCCTCCAGATTCTCGGGCGCATGGTCCGGGTCGGCCTCGTCCCAGACCTGGCCAAATTGCATGTTGAACTGGAGAACACGAAAGCGGCTCATGGCAACGGATTCAGGGGACACCGGCGGGGGGAACGGAAACCACGGGGAAAACTTCGGGCGTGGCGGGGGTGGATCGTTTGGCGATCGGTTCGCGTTGGGCTGCGAACATCGGGAAACGCACCGGCGCGGCGGTCTTGGTTGCCGGATGCAGCTGCGCCCGGGGCAGGTTCAGCTTTTCCACGGTTTGCGGGGTCGCGTCAGTTCGACGCAGCGAAATGCCCTGCACCGGCTGGCGCGCCAATCCGCCCGCCGGCTTGAGGACGGGATACGTCACCACCGCACCGCGCAGGATCAGTTTGCCGTCGCGACCGGCATCGTGCCGCAGAATACCCTTGGCGGGAGCAGTCGCCGCCAGGGAAATTCCAATCACAAGCAAAACGACTGCGCGAAAGCTGTTCATGCTGGACCGCGGCATTTGAATCGGAAACGTCCCGGGCAGCAACGTTTTATTCCGGTTCGGCCATGCCCTCCACCACCCAGTCGCGGGCCTCGGGCACCTGGTCAAAAAACGCGTGCAACACCGCACTGAGGTGCTCGGCGTAACGGAAATGGGCGCCCATGCCCGTGCGCAACTCGGCCTCGTAGATGAACTTGTCCGCGTGCGTACTGTGCTCGAACGGGGTCTGCGCGCCGAGCAGCAGCGAGTAAACATAGGCGGGCGAACCGCGCTCCATCAGCTCCCGCGTCAACGCCGCCTGCTCGTCCAGCAGCGCCTGATGCGGCGCGTGGTCGATCTCCGGTGGCAGATAAAAACCGGCCTGGATCAGCGGCGTGTAACGGTGCCCGGTGCGGTGCCGGTTGAGGTCGCGCAGTTCGGCCAGCGCCATGTTGTTCCAGGCAAAGGTCACGCGCATGCGGCGCGTCGCCGTGCCCTGATAGCCGTAGCGGTTGGCGCGGTGCCGGAGCGCCTCGCTGACCGGCTGTGTCTCGGTCAGCCACGGCGGCGTGGCGCGATCCACCTTCACCCAAACCGCATCGGCCAGCGGCGCGGTGGACAGACGCTCCAAACCAAGCCGGAGCGAGGCGGTCAGCTCCTGCGCAGCCTGCGCCTCGTGGGATTTTTCCGCAAAGCTGTGGCGCATGAGGCGCGGCGACTGCTTGAGCAGCTCGTCGCGGATCAGTTTCGCCGCGGCCCGGGCCTCGGGATGCGGCAGCGAATCGAGGTGCTTCACCGTGGTCGCCCACATGCGCGAGGACTGCACGAGCCCGACGTTGGTGCGCGTGGCCAGCGGGATGAAGTAGCGCGCGCGGTCGAGCGCGTAGTTTTTGCGGATGCGGGTGACGACCGCGGGCTTGGCCCCTTCCGGCACGCGCACGCGCCCGGGTTCCGCCGTGCCGAGTGCGTCGAGCCGGGCGTATTCGGCCTGATACGCGGCAAAGGAACGCGCCATCAGCGCCTGCCAGCGCGGGGCGAGGTCGTCGGGGATGCCGATCTCCGCGGGCGCGGGCAGATTGCTGGCGTCCATCGTGATGTAGCGCGTGCTCGACTCCTGCCCGTCGGCCATCTGCGCGAGTTCAAACAGTTTGTAGGCCAGCCACATCGAGATGTCGTCCAGCGCGATGGCCAGGCCGCCCGTGAGCCCGCCGATGGACGCGTGACCGTAGTCGACAAACTTGAGGATGCGGTCGATCGAGGCGTCCGGATTGGCCAGATCCACCTTCTCGAGAATCGCATGGATGCCTTCGTTGCTGCGGGAGTAACGCGCCAGCACGGACGCGAGCAACTCGGGTGTGACCTTGGGCAGATCGGCGGCGGTCGGGGGCGGGACGAGGGCGAGTCCGGTGATTCTCATTGGGCGCGCACAGTCATCGCGCAAAGGTGCGGCGCCGCCAAGCATGAAGGCGGTCTCAGCCGGTTAAAAAAACCGTTCAATCCCGCGCGTCCACCCGCCGCAGGGCCCGCCGCCATGCCTTGGCGTAATGTAGCCGCGCGACCTGCGCATCCTCCCACGGATGCGGCCAGGTGCTCACGTGGTAACCGTGGCTGTAGCCCAGCTCGGGACAGACCAGGAGTTGGCCGTCGGGGCGCGGGCCCTTGAGCCAGCAGACGAACAGTTCCTCGACGAAGGCGAGATAGTCGCGGAACTCGGGCGTGAGTTTGCCGCGGCCGTTCGTCACCGGCACCTGGCAATGCTGGCCGTTGAACGGCCGGAGGTGAAAGATGTTCGATTGCTGAATCGCCTTGGGCCACACGAGCAGACGCTTGGCGTAATCGGCGGGCTGGAGGTGTTTCACGACCGCGAGATGTGAATGATCCCAGGTTGTGGGCATCACGCGGCCGGTCTGCCGTTTGAAGAGGCGCGCGATCTCGTCGTATTTCTCCGGCGTCTCGGTCGCGGTGTCGCGGTGCGTCTCGATGTGAACCTTGACCCCAAGTGCGTCGCCGGCCTCCACCAACTGCACGGCGGTCCGAGCCGCCTGCGCCGGCGGGGTGTCGTGATCGAGCAGCTGGATGTTGAGGTAAATCGCACCGAGCTCGCGCTGCTGCTTCATCGCGCGGCGCGCTTTGGCCACGTTGGAACCATCCATACCGCCCATGAGGACGAGGACGAGTTCACGACACAGGCGGGCAATCTCCGCGTCGGGAATCGCCGCCACGCCGTCGAACCCCGCGGCCTTGATCGCGCGAATCTTGCGCTCGATCGACCATTCACGCTTGGCCGAGGGGTAGTGCATCATGCCCCAAGGGGTGACGCATTGGATGAGACGGGGCGTGGTTTTGGCGGGGTGCTTCATGGGGAAGGATAGTTGTCACTTAATAGGTGACATCGCGGCGGGTGCGGTTCCACGCCACGCAGTCGGCGTAGCGGATCTGGGTGCCGCCGAAGAGATCGAGGGCACTGCCGATGGTGAGATCGACCCGGCCGCGGCTGAGTCGGTCGACCGCGGCCAGCTCCTCGATGGTGCGCGCGCCGCCGGCGTAGGTCACGGGCAGCGGTGAGGCCCGGCCGAGCAACTCGACCAAGCGTTCGTCGATGCCCTCGCATTTGCCCTCCACATCGGCAGCGTGGATCAGGAACTCCGCGCAGGTTTCGCCCAACATGGAGAGCGTGGTCTCGTCGAGCGCGAGTTCGGTGAGGGTTTGCCAGCGGTTCATGGCCACCATCCAACCGTCGCCGTGGGCGCGGCAGCTGAGATCGATGACGAGATGCTCGCGGCCGATCCGCTCCACGAGCGCAGCGAGGCGCCCGTCGAGAAAATGACCTTCCTCGTCAAACAACCACGAGGTCACGATCACGTGACTGGCGCCGGCCTGCAGCCAGGCCTCGGCGTTGTCGGCGGTGATGCCGCCGCCGATCTGCAGGCCGCCCGGCCAGGCGGCGAGCGCGGCGCGGGCCGCGGCATCGTTGCCCGGACCGAGCTTGATCACATGCCCGCCGGTGAGACCGTCCGCCCGATAGAGCTGCGCGTAATATTCCGCCGGGCGGTCGCTTTCAAAATTGGTGCGCAGGCCCGCCGCATCGTCGCGCAATGTGCCGCCGACGATCTGTTTCACTTTGCCGGCATGCAGGTCGATGCAGGGGCGGAAGCGGGTCATCGGCGTTGAAGAAACGCGGACCGGGTTGGCGGCGCAAGCCTGCGTCGGCGCGCAGACCGGTCAGCGCAACAGGAACCAGTCGCCGAGCGGGCCTTGGAAAAACCCAAGCACCACGGTGAGCGCGGCCAGGGTGCCGAGTGCCACGCCGAGCGGCCAGGTGACGGCGAGCGGCTTGGGCCGGTCGTCCACCTCGCCCTCAAGCAGCGGCGCGCGCCAGGTCTCGAAGAACGCGGCCTTGATCCAGCCGAAGTAGTAGTAGATCGAGATCACCACGCCGATGATCGCGATGGCGAGCAGCGGGTAGAGTCCGGCCTCAAACGCCGCGATGAAGACGAAGAATTTGCCCATGAACCCGGCCAGCGGCGGGATGCCCGCCAGCGAACCGAGCCCGATAGCCAGGACCAGCCCGAGGAACGGACGCTCCTTCGCCAATCCGGCGTAGTGGTCGAGATCCTGTTCGGCATCGTTCGGACCGGCGAGGTGGGTCATGACGCCAAACACCGCGAAGGTCGCGAGCAGGTAGGCGGCGAGGTAAAAGTAAATCGCGCCCAGCGCCGCCGGGTTGCTCATCGCGGCGACGACACCCAGGAGCAGGAAGCCGGCGTGCGAAACGCCGGACAGGCCGATGAGGCGCTTCACATTGTGCTGGGTCAGCGCCGCGATGTTGCCGAACAGGATCGTGGCCGCGGCCATCAGTGTGAGCACCGGCACGGTCAACGCGGCATAGGGCGCAAACGCGGTGCGCACCAGGGTCAGCAACACGGCAAAACCCGCGGCCTTGGAGGCGACGGCGAGAAACGCCGTCACGGGCGTGGGGGCGCCTTGGTAAACGTCGGGAATCCAGATCTGGAACGGAAACGCGCCGATCTTGAAGGCAACGCCGGCCAGCACGAGCAGGATGCCGACGCTGGCGAGAAAGTTGCCCGGATTGGCGGCCAGAAACGCGGCCAGCGCGGGGAAGCTCATGCCGTCAGCCGTGTGCGCCGGGAGCAGCGGATTGCCGGCCACGCCGTAAAGCAGCACGATGCCGAACAGCAGCAGGGCCGAGCTGAGCGCGCCCATGACGAGGTATTTCAGACCGGCCTCCAGCGACAACGGGCTGGCCCGGAAATAGCTCACCAAAATGTAGAACCCGACCGTCACGGTCTCGAGCGCGACGAAGAGCATCACGAAGTGATTGCTCTGCGCGAGGAGCATCATGGCCCCGCTCACGACCAGCACGATGTGGTAAAACTCGATGCGCGGCAGCGCGCGCCGGACGAGGCTGACCGTGCCCAGCAGACAGACCAGCACCGAGGACAGCAGGAAGAAGACGCGGAGGAACTGGCCGTCGGTGCTGTGGTGCAGCAGGCCGTTGAACGTCACCGTGCCCAGCGTGGACGAATTGAAGTTCGTGAGCAGCACGCCGAGCAGAACGAGCTGGCCGACGATGGCGACGGCGGGAATGGTGCGGTGCGCCGACTTGGGCAGCACGAGCTCAAGCACGAGCAGGGCCAGCGCGAGGCAGCCGAGGCCGATCTCGGGGTAGATGGCGCTCCACTGGTTCGCGGCGGCGGCGGCCTGAAGGGTTTCCAAATTCATGGCAACAGGGTCTTACTTGACGAGGGTCGACGGCAGCCCGCCGGGGGCGGGCCAGGCGGGATGCAGGGCCGCGTTGACGGGATCGGACATGGATTTCGGCCAGAAGCCGATGAAGAGCAGCGCGGCCAGCAAAATGATCGCCGGCAGCTTTTCGCTCCAGCGCAGGTCCGCGGGCGGGTGCTCGGTTTTGACCTTGGCAAAGGACTCGCTGGCCGGGCCGAAGAACACGCGGGCGACCGCACGCAGGCCGTAGATCGCGGAGATGATGATGCCGGAAACGGCGATGGCGGTGAAGACACGCGAGTAATCCCAGAGCGCGACAAATATGGTGAGTTCGCCCCAGAAGTTGGCGAAGCCCGGCAGGCCGATGCCGGCGAGCGTGGCCGCGGCAAAGAACGCCGCCAGCACGGGAGTCTGCTGCGCGAGTCCGCCCATTTCCGACATATCGAACGTGTGCGTGCGATGGTGAATGCTGGTCGCGAGCAGGAACATCAGTGCCACGGACAGGCCGTGCGCCACCATCAGCAGCACCACGCCGCCCGCGCCCATGCTGGACAAGCAGGCGAGGCCGAGGAACGCGTAGCCCATGTGCATCACGGAGCTGTAACCGACCATCTGCTTGAGGTCGCGCTGCGCCATGGTGATCAGGCCGACCACGAGCACGTTGCCGACGGCCGCGAGCACGGCCAGGACGCCGACCCACTGCATCGCGCCCAACGGCAGCAACGGCAGGGCGATCTGGATGAGGCCGTAGAGACCGAATTTCTTCAGCACGCCGGCGTGCAGCATCGCGGCCGAGCTCGGCGCGGCGCCGTAGCCGAGCGGCGCCCAGGTGTGCAGCGGCCAGAGCGAAACGAGAATGCCGAAGCCGAACATCAGCAGGCCGAACGCATATTTCTGCAGGCTGCCGGTGAGCGGTTGTTCCGCCAGGGCGTGGCGCAAGGTGATGAGGTCGAAGCTCCCTGCTCCGCTCTTCACGTAGATCAAAATGAGCCCGAGCAGCGAGAGCATGGCGCCCAGCGTCAGGTAAATGGTCATCTTCATCGCCGCGTAGTTGCGGTCCCGGCCGCCCCAGAGGCCGACCATGATGAAGGTCGGGATGAGCGCGAGTTCGTGGAAGAAGTAGAAGAAGAACACGTCGATGCTGGCGAACACGCCCATCAGGCCGCCCAGCATCACGAGCAGCAGCATGAGGTAGATCTTGAGCCGCTCGGCGCCGGACTGGATGGCGTAAAGGCCGGCGGCGAGGCCGACGAGGCCGGCCAGCGCGAAGAGCGGCATCGCGATGCCGTTGAGCCCGAGTTTCAGGCCGATGCCGAGGGCGGACAGGCCGGTGTCGTAGCTGCTGGTGAAGGCATAATCCGCGCCGAGCCCGGCCGGGAAATGATACCAGCAGTGCAGGGCCAGCAGCGCGGGCACCGCGAAACCGACGTAGGCGAGCCGGATCGAGTGGCGTTTCGGCAGCCCGAGCGCGATGGCCAGCGCCACGGCGAGCGGCGTGACGATGGCCGCCAGGAGAGGATCAAAGGGCAGTTGGCTCATGGCAGATTAAAACAGGCCCGCGGTGAGCGCCCAGAGCAGGACGAGACCGAGCAGGAACCAGTGGACATAGGCGTGCAGGCTGCCGACGTGGAGCGCGCGCGCGCCCAGGCCGAGCAGGCCGACGAAACCCGCGAAACCGCGGATGATCAGGCCGGCGAGAAAGATTTGCTCCAGGAAGTTGAGCAGCATCGCGAACCGCTGCTGCACCTTCGCGATGTAGTAGTTGTAGAGCGCGTCGAAGGACTCCTTGAGCGCGCAGAGGCCGTTGAACAGACCGGTGGATTTTTCCTCCAGCGTGTCGGTCGCGGCCGGCCGGTAGAAAAGCCAGGCCGCGCCGGCGCCGAGCACGAGCACAGCGAGACTGACCAGCAGGATGGTGGTGTGCGCTGCCTCGTCGTGCGGGATGAGCCCGCCCATCGTGCCGCCAATTTGGCCGTAAACCGCACCGTAGCCGATGACCACGGAGAGCGCGGCCAACACGAGCAGCGGAATCGTCATCGACCAGCCGCTCTCGTGGGCGTGGCCGGCGGCCCCGGCGCGGGCGGAACCGAAGAAGACGAGCTTCCACATCCGCACCATGTAGAACGCTGTGATCACCGCGGTGAGGGCCAGCACGGCGAAGACCGCGGGGTTGTTCTTGAAGGCGAGGAGCAGGATGGCGTCCTTTGAGAAGAAACCGGCGAGGCCGGGGAAGCCGACGATGGCGAGCACGCCGATCGTGAAGGTGAGGAAGGTGAGCGGCATCTTCTTTCGCAGGCCGCCCATCTTGAAGATGTCCTGCTCGTGGTGGCAGCCCATGATGACGGAGCCGGAACCGAGGAAGAGCAGCGCCTTGAAAGCCGCGTGGGTGGTCAGGTGGAACATCGCGGCGCCGACGCCGGCGGCGATGGGCAGCACGGGCGAGCCGCCGGATTCCGGCGTGGTGACCACCATGCCGCCGAGGCCGAAGGCCGCGACCATGTAGCCGAGTTGCGAGAGCGTGGAGTAAGCGAGGACCTTCTTGATGTCGCTTTGCACGATGGCGCAGAGCGCGGCGTAGAGCGCGGTGGCGGTGCCGACCCACATGATGATTTCCAGCGCCTCCTTCACCATCAGCACCTCGATGCGGCAGAGCATGTAGATGCCGGCGGCGACCATGGTGGCGGCGTGGATGAGGGCGGAGACGGGCGTGGGGCCTTCCATCGCGTCGGGCAGCCACACCTGCAGGGGCAGCTGGGCGGACTTGCCGACCGCACCGCAGAACAGCAGCAGCGGCAGCAGGCGGCTGTAAACCAGCCCGCCGTTTTCACCGAGCGCGTCGAGCTCGGTCAGGCTGACCGTGCCGTAGGTCCAGTAGCAGAGCACGATGCCGAGCAGGAAACCGAAGTCGCCAACGCGGTTGGTGATGAACGCCTTCTTGGCCGCGTCGCTGGCGCTCTGCTTCTCGTGCCAGTGGCCGATGAGCAGGTAGGAGCTGAAGCCGACCAGCTCCCAGAAGATGAACATCATGAAAAGATTGTCCGCGAACACGATGCCGAGCATCGCGAACATGAAGATGGAGAGGCCGCCGAAATAGCGCGCGCGGGCCGCGTCGTCCTTCATGTAGCCCGTGCTGAACAGGTGGATGAAGAAACCGACGAAGCTGACAACGAACAGCATCACCGCCGCGAGGTCGTCGAACTTGAACCCGAGCGAAACCGTCAGGCTGCCGAGGCGCAGCCATTCCATCGACGCGGTGAAACGTTCGCCGCCGAAGATGAGGCCGAGCGAGAGGCCGCCGAGGATCGCCGCGGTGGTCACGGAAACCGCGCTGGCGATGCCGCCGTGGCGGCGCAGAAACAGCGCGATGACCGTCGCGGAAACGAGCGGCAGCAGGAGAATGAGCAGGGCTTGTTGGACCGGCGTCATGGCGTCAGTTCTTGAGGGCGTTGAGCTGGTCGACCTGCACGGTCAGCCGCTTGCGGAAGAGGGCGACGATGATGGCGAGACCGACGGCGACCTCGGCCGCGGCGACGGTGAGGATGAAGAACACGAAGACGTTGCCGTCGAGCGTGCCGTTGAAACGCGAGAACGCCACCAGGGCGAGGGTCGCGGCCACGAGCATGAGCTCGAGGCTGAGATAGATGATCAGGGTGTTCTTGCGCAGCAACACGCCGGCAAAGCCGACGGCGAAGAGCAGCACGCTGAGCAGCAGGTAATCGTTGAGACCGATGGCGTTCATTGCGCGTCCTCCTTCGGGTCCATTTTGCGGCTGAGCACGATGACGCCGAGCATGGCGGTCAGGAGCAGGAAGCCGACGACCTGCACCGGAAGCAGGTAGGTGGTGAAGAGCGACTGGGCGTAGGCCTTGAGGTCGGCGCCGGAGGCGGGCACCGCGGCGGCCTCGGGCGCGACCAGCCGGCCCTGGGTGGCGAAGGCCACCACGCCGGCGATCAGCAGGCCGACCGCCACCGCGGCGGCGAAGGCCGAGACACCCTTGAAGTTCCACGCGGTGGGATGCTGCGGATCAAGCAACATGATGATGAACAGAAACAGCGCGACGACCGCGCCCGCGTAAACCAGCACGAGCAGCACGGCGAGCAGGTAGGCCTCCAGCATAGCGAAGAGCGCGGCCACGCCCACGAGGCTCAGCAGGAAGCTGAGCGCGGCATTGACAGGATTGCGCCCCAGCACGGCCCCGAGGGCGGTGCCCAGGGTGAAGGCGGAGAGCAGATAGAAGAACAGGTTGGACATGGCTGGACTCAGTGGACGTTACCGTGTTCCGCGGCGGCCTTTTTCTTGTCCCACTTGAAATGCTCATCGGGGAGCGTGCCGCCGATCTCGTAAAGCCGGTCCTTGTGGTTGACCATCTCGGCCCGGGTGTAACCGGTCATGGTGTACTGGTTTTGCAGGAAAATGGCCTCCTCGGGGCAAACCTCCTGGCACAGGCCGCAGTAGATGCAGCGCAGCATGTCGATGTCGAAGGCCTGCGGGGCCTTCTCGACGTGCTCGCGGCCGCTGCCCTCGGGCACCTCGCCCGGCGTGATGCGGATGGCCTTCGGCGGGCAGACGAATTCGCAGAGCTGGCACGAGACGCATTTCTCGCGGCCGTTGGGATCCTTCACCAGCGTGGGCACGCCGCGGTAGCCCGGCGGAATCGGCGGCCGCTGTTCGGGGTACTCCATCGTGATGTTTTTCGCGAAGAAGTGCTTGAGCGTGATCTTCAGCCCGCGCCAGACCTGCGGGAGGTAGGTGCGCTCCGCGAGGGTGAGAGGTTTGCGATCGACAGGAATGACGGCCATGGCGCGGAAAGGGTCAGAGCGTGGGTTGCAGGAAGTAGATCGCCACCATGCAGACGATCAGGTTGGCGATGGCGAGCGGCAGCAGTTTCTGCCAGCCGATTATCATCACCTGGTCGTAACGGAAACGCGGCAGCGTCCAGCGCACCCACATGAACAGGAAAATCATCAGCAGCACCTTGGCGAAGAGGATCGCGAAGGAGATCAGCCCCACGAGCCATGGCGCGGAGATGCCGAGCAGGTCCACCAAGGTGGACAACGGCACCCACGGCAACGGGTTCCAGCCGCCGAGGAAGAGCAGCGCGAAAATCGCGGAGCCGACGATCATGTGGGCGTATTCGGCGACGAAAAACAGCGACCACTTGAAGGAGCCGTATTCGGTGTGGAAGCCGCCGACGAGATCGGCCTCGGACTCGGGCATGTCGAACGGCTGGCGGTTCGTCTCGGCAAAGAGCGCGATCAGGAACACGAGCGCGCAAATCGGCAGGGTAAACACGAACCACGCGCCGCCCCAGAAGCCGGGCTGGCTCTGGAACTCCACGATGCGCACGAGACTCAGCGAGGCGGGCATCCCGGGGGCGTTGATCCAGAGGAAAACCGGCAGCACCGAGATCGTCATCGAAAGCTCATACGAGATGAGCTGCGCCGAGGCGCGGATGCCGCCAAGGAAGGGATATTTCGAATTCGAGGCCCAGCCCGCGAGGATGAGCGAGTAAACGCCGAGCGAGGACACCGCAAAGATCGCCAGCAGGCCGACATCCACGTTGGCCAGGATGAGCGGCACCGTGGCGCCGTCGGCAAAATAGGCGCCAAAGGGCACCGCCACGACCGTGGTGAAGGCCGGCACCAACGCGATCAGCGGCGCCAGCATGAAGTAGAATTTGTTCACGTGCCCCGGCAACGGATCTTCCTTGAACAGCAGCTTGCCGCCGTCGGCCAGGAGGTGGAACAGGCCGAGCCGTTGCAGGAATTTTCCGACAAAGGGAATCCACGCGATCCACGGCACGGTGGCGCGGTTCGGACCGGGCCGGCCCTGGATCCAGGCCGAGACCTTGCGCTCGGCCAGCGAACCGGCGCCGGCCAGCGGGAAGATCACGGCGATGACCGCCAGACCTTTGATGATGCCCTGGATGACAGGATGAAGATTGGACCAGAATTCGATCATCGGATGGAACAGACGTCGGTCAAATGGCAGGGCGCGGCCGCTGGGCGCGCCGCATGGATTTCCCGGACGGCCCGGCGGTCCGTCCCTACCTGTTGAACTGTTGCGCGATAAGGCATGTCAGGCGGTGGCCGCCGCGGCGGCGGGCTTGAAGTGGAGGGTCTCGCCTTCGCAGAAGGGCAAATGGGCGAAGGGCGCGGCGTCGAGCAACCGCCCGGCGGCGGGGATCTTGGCGGGGGTGATGCCGCCAAGCGCGGGCACGGCCGCGGCGAGCGCGGTCCAGACCGAGGTGAGATCGGGCGCGACTTTCTCGCCGCCGGCCGCCGCCACGAGTTGCGCGAGGGCGACGAGATCGTCGGTGGCACCGGCGAGGCCGGGCACGGCCTTGGCGAACTTCTGCAGGCGGAACTGCTGGTTCACGAAGGAGCCGGACTTTTCGAAAACGGTGAGCGTCGGGATGACCACCTTCGCGGCATCGCTCGTGGCGTTCTTGTGCGTGCCGAGGTAAACGACGGAGATTTTCGCGAGTTGCGCGGCGGTGAGGCCGGCGGCGGTGAGATCTTCGCCGAGGGTGACGACGGTCTTGATCTTGCCGGCGTCGATGTCGGCCGCGAGGGCGGCGAGCTTGGGCTCGGGCAGGCGTTCGATCAAACCGGTGACGAGCGCGCCGCGCACGTTGGGATTGCGGTCGGCGGAGATCAGCAGGCCGTCGCCCTCCCCCACCCGGCTGACCAGCACGACCGGCGCGTTGAGCGCGGCGGCGAGTTTTTTGGTCAGGAACTGTTCCTCCACGCTGCTGCGGCCGGAGCCGACGACCGCGACGGAGCCAGCCTTGAACAAGCCGGCGGCGGCGTTGAGCGCGCCGTCGAACGTTTGCTCGGCGCCGTTGACCGTGATGCGCTTCAGACGGTCATCGGCCTGCACCTGCTTGTAGAGCACGCGACCGCTGTCGGCCATCCAGGTGTCGTTGACCTCGTCGTTGCGGCGCGGGGTGATGCGGTAGATCACACCCTCGCGCGACCAGACGACGGTGTTGGCGCCGACGGAGGATTCGGTGTCGATGCTGTCGGTCTGCTTGAGGAACCAGACGCGCATCTTGAAGCGGAAATCCGTCGAGGTGAGCGCGCCCACCGGGCAGATGTCCACGGTGTTGAGCGAGTAGTTGTTCTCCAGTTTCCGGCCCGGGTAGCAGGTGAGCGTGGAGTAGCTGCCGCGGTCGATGAAGCCGAGGACGTCGTCCTGCGCGACCTCCTTGCAGAAACGGATGCAGCGCGAGCAGAGGATGCAGCGCTCGTCGTCGAGGATGACGCGCGGGCCGAGCACGGTGCGCTTGGGTTTGACGTTCTTCTGCTCGACGAAGCGCGAGTAGCCGCGGCCGTAGCCGGTGGCCTGTTCCTGCAGCTTGCACTCGCCGGCCTGGTCGCAGATCGGGCAGTCCAGCGGATGATTGATGAGGAGAAACTCCATCACGCCCTCGCGGCAGTCCTTGACCAGCGGCGAGTTGGTGCGGATGTGCAGGCCCGGCATGGCGTTGGTGCCGCAACCGATCTGCGGGCGCGGCATCCAGTTGATGCGCGGGCCGCCGGTGGCGGGATCGATGATCGGCGCCTTGGTGGCGGGATCCACCGCGGGCAGCCCCATCTCGATCAGGCACATGCGGCAGTTGCCGGCCACGCTGAGCTTCGGGTGGTAGCAATAATGCGGGATGTCGATGCCGAGCTGGCGGGCAGCCTCGATCATGTTCGTGCCCTTGGGCACGGCGATCTCCTGGCCGTCGATGTTGACGGTGACGAGGTCGGTTTTGGCGGGAGCGGAGGACATCTCAGAGTCGGAATTAATTAACCACGAAACACACCAAAGACACGAAAACCATGGACACCGCTGCCGGCGCAGGTCTGCGCGCGGGGCGTCGTGGTCAGGTGATGTTGGCTAATCTCAAAATCCATTTTCGTGTGTTTCGTGTATTTCGTGGTGACAAAAATCAGACCAGTTCGAGCGAATCGGCGGGCCTGGTCTTTTTGGTTTCGTGGTAGGCGTCGAACTCGTCCTTGAACTTGGCGATGAAGCTCTGGGTGGGCCACGAGCAGGCTTCGCCGAAGGCGCAGATGGTGCGGCCGGGGATCT
This sequence comes from Opitutaceae bacterium, assembly GCA_019455245.1. Lineage (GTDB taxonomy): Bacteria > Verrucomicrobiota > Verrucomicrobiia > Opitutales > Opitutaceae > Cephaloticoccus. The sequence continues at coordinate 139,860 of JACFMR010000004.1, read as the reverse complement.
GGTCGGCCACACTCTTGAGCAGGGCGCCGTCCTCGGGCCGCGCGGCACCGTGCACCATGCGCGTGGAGATTTTCTTCATCCACAGCGAGCCCTCGCGGCAGGGCGTGCACTGGCCGCAGCTTTCGTGCGAGTAGAACGCGTTGATGTTGGCGAGGGCCTCGACCATGTTGACGGAATCGTCCATCACGATCACGCCGCCGGAGCCGCCCATCGTGCCGATCATGGCGAGCGAATCGAAATCGAGCGGCACGTCATCGATGCCCCAGTCGTATTCGACGCCGGCGCGGGTCTTGCCCTTGAAGCGCTCACCGAAACGGAGGATCTTGGCGGAGGAGCCGCCGGGAATGACGGCCTTGAACGTGCGGCCGGGGCGCGGACCGCCGCAGACGTCGTTGAGCAGCTGGCCCAGGGTGATCTTGCCGCACTCGAACTCGTAGTAGCCGGGCCGCTGCACGTGGCCGGAAACGCAGAAGATGCGGGTGCCGGTGTTGCCGGGCGTGCCGATCTTGGCGTATTCGTCGCCGCCCATGGCCGTGATGTGTTTCACGTGGCAGAGCGTCTCGACGTTGTTGACGATCGTGGGGCACTGGTAGAGGCCGAGGACCGCGGGAAAATACGGGGGCTTGATGCGCGGGTTGGCGCGCTTGCCCTCGAGCGACTCGATCAGGCCGGTCTCCTCGCCGCAGATGTAGGCGCCGGCGCCGCGGTGCACGTAGATCTCGCAGGAGTAGCCGGTACCGAGGATGTTCTGGCCGACGAAATTGTGCTCGCGCGCCTCCTGGATGGCGCGTTCGAGGATGCGGGCGCCCTCGGGCATCTCGCCGCGGATGTAGATGTAGGCCTGCTTCACGTTGTTCGCGAAACAGGAAATCATCGTGCCCTCGATCAGCTGGTGCGGATCCTGGTGGATGATGTAGCGGTCCTTGAAGGTGCCGGGCTCGGATTCGTCGGCGTTGACGATCAGGTAGATCGGCTTGCCGGACTTGCGGTCCACCAGGCCCCACTTGACGCCGCAGGGGAAACCCGCGCCGCCGCGGCCGCGCAGGCCGGACTTCTTGACCTCCTCGCGCAGGTCCTCGGGTTTGCGCGTGACGGCCGATTTGAAGACCTCGTAACCGCCATGGCGCAGATAGCAGCCGATGTCGTTGGTGTAACCGGCCTCGTCGATGTGTTGGAAAATGATGCGGCGTTGTTCGGGCATGGCGGTCAGCGTTGGGCGGCCTCGGCCTTGATGCGGGCGGCGAGTTCCTTCGCCTTGGCGCAGTCGACGTTTTCGTGGAGCTGCTCGTCGATCATCACCACGGGGGCGGTGCCGCAGCTGGCGAGGCACTCGACAAACTCGATCGTGACCTCGCCGTCGGGCGAGACCTGGTTGAGACCGGTGTTGAATTCCTGCTTGAAAGTGTCGCAGGTCTTGTAGCCGCCGCTGAGGGCGCAGGAGAGCGTGCGGCAGACCTTGATGTGCCGCCGGCCGATCGGCGACTGGCGGAACATCGGGTAGAAGGTGATGACCTCGTGGACGTTGATCGGCTGGATCTCGAGCTTGGCGGCCACCCACTCGACGGTCTCGGGCGGCAGATAACCGATGTCCTCCTGGATCAGGTGCAGGAGCGGCAGCGTGGCGCTGCGCTTGACGGGGTAATGCGTGATCACCTCGTCGATGCGCTTCAGGGTTTCGGGCTTCAAATTCATCAGCGGGAAAAAACTTACCGGTCGCACTCGCCCATGACGAAGTCGAGCGAGCCGAGGATGGCCACGACGTCGGACACCATGGTGCCGACGCAGACCTTGGGCAGGATGGAGAGATTGCAAAACGAAGGCGCGCGGATCTTCAGGCGCCACGGCACGCCGCCGCCCTTGCTCACGACGTAGAAGCCGAGCGCGCCCTTCGGATTTTCGGCCTCGAAATAGACCTCGCCGGCGGGCATCTGCGGCCCCTCCGTCACGAGCATGAAGTTCTGGATGAGCTCCTCCATCGAGGTGAGGATCTTGTCCTTCGGCGGGGCGAAGATGCGGCGGGCGTCCTCGGCATACCAGGCGCCGCCGGGCAGGGTCTTGATCGCCTGCTTCACAATGCGCACGGCCTGCTTCATCTCCTCGCCGCGCACGAGGTAGCGGTCGTAGGAATCGCCGTTGGCGCCCACGGGCACGTCGAACTCATACTGTTCGTAACCGCTGTAGGGACAGTCCTTGCGCAGGTCGAGCGGCACGCCGGAACCGCGCAGGTTGGGGCCGGTGAGGCCGTAGGCGATCGCGTCCTCCTTCGAGATCACGCCGACGCCGGCGGTGCGGTCCATGAAGATCTTGTTACGCGTGAGCAGGGCCAGAATCTCGTCGAGAATCGGCAGGAACTGGTCGCAAAACGCGTTGACGCGGTCGGTCCAGCCCTCGGGCACGTCGCGCGCGACGCCGCCGATGCGCGTGTAGCTGGTGGTGAAACGCGCGCCGGTGAGTTCCTCGAAGAGCCGGTAGAGTTTTTCGCGCTCCTCAAAGGTGTACATGAACACCGTCCACGCGCCGGTATCGATGCCGAAGGCGCCGAGGCCGAGCAGGTGCGAGGAGATGCGCGCGAGTTCCGCGGTGATCACACGGATGGCCTGGCAGCGGGGCGGCACCTCGAGTTTGGCGAGTTTTTCCACCGCGATGGCGTAGGCCATGTTGTTGGCCAGCGGCGCGAGGTAGTCCAATCGGTCCGTGTAGGGCACGAACTGGTTGTAGGTCATGTTTTCCGCGATCTTCTCGTCGCCGCGGTGCAGGTAGCCGATGACCGGCTCGGCCTTGGTCACGACCTCGCCGTCGAGCTCAAGCTGCAGGCGCAGCACGCCGTGGGTGGACGGATGCGACGGCCCCATCGAGAGGGACATTTTCTCGGGCTGAAACTCCTCGTGATCGGCGGCGGCAGTTTTGGCCGCAGTGTCGGGATAGGCAAATTCTTGGGCCATGTCGTCAGGAAATCAGGCTTCCGGTTTTTCGCTGCGTTCGTTCCAGCTCTCGTCCTTGGCCCGCGGTTCGGCTTCGGTCAGGTTCATTTCACCGCTGGAGGCCACAAACGGCCCGCCGGCCATCGGCGCGGGCTTGACCTTGGCCTTCGTTTCCGCCGCCACCTCGGGATCGGGCAGTTCGGTCTCGATGCCGGCCAGCGGAAACTCCTTGCGCAACGGATGATACGGATACCCCTCCCACATCAGAATGCGGCGCAGGTCGGGGTGGCCTTCGAAGGTGATGCCAAACATGTCGTAGGCCTCGCGTTCGTGCCAGTTGGCCGCGGGCCAGAGCGAGGTCACGCTCGGGGCCACCGGCGCGCTGTCCTCGCCCGTGCAGGGCGTGGTGACGCGGAGGTAGGCGTGCGTGGTGGTGGAAAACAGGTGATAGACCACCGTGAAGCGCGGCGCGGCGCCCTCGGCCCAGTCGATCGCGGTCACATCCGTCAACAGGTCAAACCCGTGCGCGTCGCGCAGGGTCTGCAACACGGCGCGGACGTCGGCCGGCGGCACGTTGACGGCCTCGTGGTCGAGGCTGGCGCGCGGGGTGAGCTGCGGAAACTTCTCCTGCAGGGTGGCGGTGAGCGTGGCGGTGGCGGACATTGCGCGTAAGTTCACTGCGTTTAGGCGCTGAGCAGGCCCTTGGCCGAGCGCTCTTTTTTCACCTTGGCCTGCAGTTTGATCAGGGCGTCCAGCAGCGCCTCGGGCCGCGGCGGGCAGCCGCTCACGTAAACGTCGACCGGCAAAATGCGGTCCACGCCCTGCAACGTCGCGTAGCTGCGATACATGCCGCCGGAACTGGCGCAGGCACCCATGGCGATGACCCATTTCGGCGCCGACATCTGGTCGTAAATGCGGCGCACCGACGAGGCCATCTTGTAGGTCACGGTGCCGGAAACGATCATGCAATCGGCCTGGCGGGGGGAGAAACGCATGACCTCGGCCCCGAAACGGGCGATGTCGAACCGGCTGGCGCCCACGCCCATGAGCTCGATCGCGCAGCAAGCCAGACCCATCGGCATGGGCCACATGGAGTTGGTGCGGATCCAGTTGATGACCGCATCAGCCCGGGAGACGATGACATCGCCTTCCACCTTGCTGTCGTAGGTCAGTTCTGTGTTGGAAGATACCATGGAAATTGACGGTTCGGCATGAACGGAATCGCCCTGCAGCGTTACGTTCCGGCGAAGGGCGTGCAAGTGGCATTTTCCGAAATTATGCTCCGGGTGCGCGCCATCAGGATTTGCCATTGACCAAAGCGGTGTGCGTGCGCTTTTGTGCCCCTTCGCTCATCGGGCTTGGAGCCAACGTGCCCCGCGTCCGCGCAACCGGAGAGGTGGCAGAGTGGTCTAATGCGCACGCTTGGAAAGCGTGTGTAGGGAAACCTACCGAGGGTTCGAATCCCTCCCTCTCCGCCATGCTTCGCTCTTTCGAGCTTCGCATGGCACGGCCATCCTTCGAACCAACTGACGCATCCCCTGCACATCACGCGTACGTAGCGAAGTATGCCCTGCGAAGCCTTGGCGAAGCAGGGCATGCCAGATGTAGCTGGGCAAAAAGAGTGTAGCCATAGCCGACTTTGCCACCGCACCCCTGGCCCTACGGAACAGGCTCCGCCCGCATAACTGCTGACACCGCAGGCAAATACCGCCAAGTTTGCATGCATGCACTACGTTTACCTGATGCAGAGTGCCAAGACGACAGGACAACGCTACATCGGCTACACCACTGACCTGCGGCAGAGAATCATCGACCACAATTCGGGCAAAAATGTCAGCACGGCGCCGCATCGCCCTTGGAAGCTCAGGACGTACGTGGCTTTTTCAGAAAAACCCCAGGCGCTGGAATTCGAAACCTACCTCAAGTCGGGCTCGGGCCACGCCTTCGCCCACCGCCGGTTTTGGTGACCGCTCCGCCACCACGCCCCGACATCAAATCCCCCCGGTAGGGCGCGCAGTCCCCTGCGCGCCGCGCATCTCACGTCCCCTGCCCCTTCTCCACTCGCGAAGTCCACTCCTTCCGCAGGAGCCCGAACACCACGTCATCCGCCCACTCACCCTTGATCCACAGGCTTTCGACCAAATGCGCTTCGCGGCGCAGGCCGAGCTTTTCCAGAAGTCGCAGGCATGACCGGTTGCGCGGATCCACCGAACAACAAACGCGGTGCGTCTCCGTCCGGGTGAACAGGTAATCGAGCAACGCGCCCATCGCCTCCGCCGCGAAGCCCTGTCGCTGGGCCGCCGGTGCCAAGGTGATGCCCAGTTCCACCTGCCGGGGTTCGTCCGCCCGGGCATGGATGCCGCAATCGCCGATCAATTCGCCCGTGTCGCGCCGCACGATGCCGAGCTGAAACCACGCCCCGGGCGTGAGCAGCGCCACGCCTTGCAGCCGTTTGATGTAGTCCTCAACCTCCTCCGCAGAGGCCGGCTCCCAAGACTGGTAACGCGCGACCTCCGGATCCGCCCGGTAGGCGTGGATCACCCCGGCATCCGCCGGTTCGAGCCGCCGCAGGATCAGGCGCGGGGTGACAAGGGGCTGGCGCATGGACTCGATTCGTCAGGCGTTAATTTGCCGATGAATCGGCTGGATGAAACCGGGTTCAGACATGACAGCTCGTAGCGCTGCTCATGGGATGGGCCGGCGCTTGGTTCGGCATTCATATCCGATCACGGCAGCAACCCAATGCCCCAGCGCTTCAGCACGACGGCCGCGAGCGCAAAGCAGAGCAACGTCAGCAAGCAGCCAACCCCGAGCGTCGGCCAAAAGCCCACTCCTTTGCGCAGCATCCAAGGCACGAGCAGAAACATCGGCATCGTCGGCAACACATACCAAAACGTGTAGTAAGCGTGATTCGCGATCTTGTCCGTGCCGGCCTTTTCAAAGTGCAGCCAAATCATCACCATCACCGTGACGAGCGGCAGCGACGCAATCAACGCCCCCAGCCGATCGCTCCGCTTCGCGATTTCTGACACGGCAACAATGACCGCAGCAGTCACCGCGTATTTGACGACGATAAAGAGCATGGAGTCAGGCGTTTTGGCTGGGTGAACAAACGGGTTCGGCCTTTGTTTGCTGAGGGAGCAAGAGCACCTTGCCAAGCTGATCGAAGGCTTCGTCGACTGTCTTGCCGGAGGTATCGATGACAATTCTGTCCTTTGTCCACTCGTCATACTGTCTCTCTTCGACCTCCTGCCATGTTGGCAATCGGAGGCCGAGGACGCCCGGCTGCCTTGTTTCCACCCGTTGGCGATGTTCGGTTTTGTCCGTGCAGGTGATTTCGATGTTCAGGGGAGTGGCTGCGCTACTTCTAGCCACATCTTCCCATTCCGTTCTGGTCAGCTCGATCGGATTGCACGAGTCGGCGACGACCGAGATGCCGATGCTCAGATTGTCGGCCGCGATCCGGCAGGCCAGCTGATAGCCTTCGCCTTGCACTGATAGGGAACAGAGCTCCCGCAGCGACTGTTCAATCGTATCGATCCGCACAAAAACACAGCCCAGTCTGGTCGCCAAACGCTGAGCAAGCGTGGATTTCCCTGCCCCCGGCAGTCCTGAGAAAATGTAGAGGACGGGTTGTTTCATTTATCCGCCCGTTTCACACGGCTTCAATTACCCTTAAGGCCACAATCCACACCACGACCAAGAGCATCATAACCAAACCGCCGATTCGGGACGACTTGGGTTGGTTTCGTTCAAAGTATGAATTGAGCGCTGAACTGCCGAGAAACCCAATGGCGATGAAAATCAGGGGCTCCTCGACAGCGGCGCCAATCAGGCTGCCGGTCACGATTATCGCGACCGCCCAAATCGAGATCCGGATGCCGAAAATCGATCGGGGCTGGACGCTGGAGGTATGGGCTACGTGGGTTGTCATGCGGGGTAAACGGCAAAGTCTGGGGTTATTTTTGGCTTCGTGTAACTAGGAATTATTATCATGCGAGCTTCTTACCCATTTCCAATGCGCCATCTCTTCCAATGGCGCGCCGCAAACCCGACATCCCTCGCGGCGGAATAGCTGTGGCTGGTGACATTGCGGGCAAATATACGATTCAATGTCGGATACCGGCGAGGGACCGTTTGCCAGCGACAGAAAGAAATCGAGAAGAAAGCGGTCGCCGAGAACAACACGATACAGATACAAGAGAATAAAACCGAAAGCGGCCGAAAACACGAATAACTCAATCGACGGCTCCCATAAAGCGACAACAAATCCCAGAAGCACTCCGAGAATCAATGGCTGTATCGGAGACCAATTCCGCTTAGACGTAACAGCTTCAATTTCTTTACTGGTCTTACGAACCCACATTTCTGCCAACAATTAATGGTCATCTACGCGAGTAGAGCGAGGACTAACTCTCGGATGTAGAGGCTCGCCTGAAGGCGGACGGCTATGGCACGTCAGGACGCGCCAGAACTTTCCCATCATCATCAATCGCAACCTGAATCCATTCGCTGTACGTGTGGGGCGGTCTGAAATGGACGATGTAATAGACCGAACCATCCTCGCCATCATGACGCACCAACGTGAGCAGCTGCCACTCTTCAGCCGGCCGGGCACTGTAGTGTGGAATCTCCTTTCGTGCGATCTCGTGCAGTCGATCCAAACCAAGACCAGATTTTGAATCGTGTGAACCAGTGACGACCTCTGGAAGAACAACCTTGATACGACCTCTTTCTGTCTGGGAATAAAGGCTCTTCCCGTCAAAAAGCAGCCCGTTGTCATCGGCACAGGATGCGAACGCAATCAGCGCCAGCAAAAGCAGCGTTATGCGCATCTTAATTTTCATTACACATCTCTGTTGCAGGCTATCGTTTTCGTTTCGCGCTGCTGCTCGCCGCGGCTTGCTGCCGGCGGCGGTATTCGGTGGTGAGCATGCCGGCGAAACCCCAGTTCTCCGGCGCCACCTCGTCAATCACGATGTGGATGTGCTCCGGGTGCTTGCCGAGCGTGTTGACCAGCGTGGCGGTGACTTCCTCCACCAGCCGTTGCTTCTGGGCGGTGGTGACGCCGCCCTTGGTGATCTTGATGTTGACGTAGGGCATGGGCAAAGCGGGTTCAGCCGTTGGGATCGCCGCCGACGGTGCGGGCCTGCCCCGCGCTCAGGCCGAGCAGGCGCTTGAGGTTGCCGCCGAGGAGCGCGTCCTTGTCGGCCTGCGGCCAGGGGAAGGCCGCGATCTGCGCGAGGTGGTCGCGGAGCTGCGCGGCGTGGTTGTAGGGGAAATCCAGCCCGTAGATCAGCAGGTCGGCGCCGATCTGCCAGCGGCACTCGGACACCCCGGCCTCGCCGAGATACCAGTAGCGCTGGTATTCGCGGTCGAACACACTGGCGATACCGGCGTAGAGGTGGTTGCCGCGCTCGCGGTTGTTGGTGATCACCGCCAGCACCTGCCGGTAGTAATGCCAGCCGCCCACGTGCTCGAAAACCATGCGCAGCTTCGGGTAGTGCCACGCAATCTCGTCGCACAGCAGCGGATCGTAGTCCTTGAGCCGGTGCCAGTGCATGCCGATGTGGAAATCCGCCACCAGCCCGTGCGCCTCCATCGCCGCGTAGGCCTCGCGCGCCCAATCGTCGAACAGCGCGAACTTCTGCGCCGGCGCATGCAGCTTGATGCCGCGAAACCCAAGCGACGCGATGTGCTCCACCTGCGGCCCGGCGGGCTTGGCCGGATCGAGCGTGCCGTAGCCGACGAGATTCGGGTGCGGCGCGATAGTGTCGCGCAACCAGATGTTATGATCGTCGGTCCGTCCGGCCTGGGCGAACTGGTAGCTGAACGGGGCGAAACAGACCGCGCCTTCGAAATCGAGCCCGTCGACGGCGCCGAGAAATGATTCCAGCGTGGCGTCCTCCCGGATGTCGCGCGGCATGAGGTGCACGTGGTTGATGAACATGACGTCGGCACCCAAGCGGCGTCGCGCCATCCCGTCAAACCCCGGCGACAGGGAGGGACCGGCTCCGCCCGATCTGAGAGGTCACAGATTACAAGGAGCCTGCTGGCAGGCGATGATCCCGCAATAACCGGCTTGCTGTAGCCGGCCTCGTTGAGGCCGGTCCACCCTTCCCGGCAGCCACGAACGCCAGCAAGTGCAGCGTTGGGTCGCCTCGCTCCCGCTCGCCGATACATCTCCCCCGAACCGGCCTCAGCGAGGCCGGCTACAGCAAGCCTCGGCCGAGAGCGTCGCTTGCGAGCAAGCTCCTACAATCCGAACCACGATTCGGCGTAACAAACCCACCGCGTATGCGACGCGGCCGCCGTCAGTTCAGCGGCGCGTGCCTTTGCCGTTTTTCTCGTCGTCATCGTCGAGGGCCTTGGCCTCAAACACGACCTTGTCCATCAGCGAGACCTGATTTTCCACGCGACCGTCATCCAACGGATTGTCGCGGCGGGCCTCCAGGTCGCGGAACAGCCGGCGGAGGTCGATGAATCCGCCCACCATGAACCAGACCGTGGAGATGACGCCGATGACGGCCGCGATGATCACGCTATTGATCAGGAAATACAGGCTCCACCACTCCGCCGGCCACGGGGCGATCACGTTCCAGATCACCACCACGACGAAACAGAGGCCAATCTGGTAGCCAAAGGTGTAGAGGAACACCGACCAGGCAATCCACCGGTCGCCCCGCGTGTATTCCGGCGTGATGCCGATGAGCTTGCCCATGAACGAGCGCCAGGTCCACGCCGACTTGATGTGCTTCTCGCCATCGATGCTGTATTTGCCGCGGTGCAGCATGCGGTCCAGGTTGTAGGGCTTGCGGTAGGTGAGCAGCGAACCGCCGACGTAGGCGATGAGGCCGCCGACCATCGCGATCCCGAGCAGCTCCCACGAATTGATGGGGAACTTGACCGGATCCAGATGCCATTGGACATAGGGATTCATCGGAGCCGACACCGCCCGGAGAATCTTGTCGCCCGTCTCGGCCCAACCCATCCGTTCAATGAACGGATACGCATGCTGTGCCCAGATGCGTTGCATGACCATGCCGCCCACACTGACCCCGGAGCCGAAGATCACCGCGGAAAAGGCCCCGACCGTGTTGCCGAAACGGCTGTAGAGGCCGAATACCATCACGGGGCCGGCCCCGCCCAACCACACCCCGGCCATGATGGTGGTGAACATCCGGATGTAGTCCAACTGCACGAAGTAGATCGAGAACAGGAAGAAAAACACCGCCACCGAAACCGACGACATCCGCAGCCACAACACGTGCTGCTCCGGCGTCAGCGGGGTCTTGCGGAACGGCATCACGATGTCCTGCATGATCACCATCGAGCTGTTGAACATGCGCGAGGCGTCGGTCGAAATCATCAGCATGACCATCAGCAGGCAGAACAGCCCCATCAGCCCGACCGGCAGCAGCTCCCGGAAGCTGACCGCCAGCATCATCTGGTTGAACTTGGTGCGGAATTTCTGGAAGAGAAAATTGCCCTCGCCGTCATGGCCGAGCGTGTCGCTGACCACGTTGAAGTAAACGGTGTCGAGGTTCGATTGCTGTGACGGCGGCGCATCGATGCCGATGCGGTGATGCTGCTCGGGAATCGCCGCGAGATTCTCCCGCAGTTTGGCCGCCATCGCCGGATCGGCCACCACCTCCTCGATGACCTTGGAGGACAGTTCCTGCCGGATCACCCGGGCCTCGGACGCAAAATGCTCGTGCGACAACACCGTGATGACGGCGATCGCCACCATCGTGCACATGATCGTGGCAAAACCATTGCGCCACGACCCGAGGATGCCGGCCATCTTCTGCTCATGGGGCGTGCGCCCCGAGCCGGTGCTGTCGGCCCCGAACCAACTCGCGCGGTTGAGGATCCGCCACATGACCGTCACCCCCAGGGCGAAGAGGTTGAAATCGCGGAGCTGCTCGATGTCGAAGGGGTTCAGAAAACTCTGGCCGGGCACGCGGTCCAGCAGCGTCGGCGCGATCTCGTTGTTCCACGAAAACGTGGTCAGAATATAGACCACGATGATCACGAAAATCGGATAGCTCATCAGCCCCTGGATGCAGTCGGTGATGAGCAGCGACACGCGTCCGCCCATCCACATGACAACCACCGCCAGGAAAAGCCCGAACGCCATGACCGCCCCGTACAACGGGATTTCAAAACCCCCGATCGTAAACTGGAAGGGCAGGCCGAGGAAATAGATGAAGAAACTCGCCGCGACGGCCGGACCGATGCCGTTGGCCAGCGTTTCCGCGGTCGCGCGCAGGACCGACGCGAAGATGCGAAAGGGCCGGTTGTAGCGCATCTCCAGAAACTGTCCCATCGAGAGCGCCTTGGTCTCGCGATAGCGGTAGGTGCAGTAGCCGGTCAGCGCCATGACGATCGACAACGGGGCGACCAGATACTCCCAGAACGACAGCGCATAGCCGGTCTGGTAATTCACCTCCACCAGCATCACCAACGTGTAGAGACCGAGGCCGCCCTCCAGGTCGCCGACGCTGATCACATACCGGCCGGCCACGCGTCCGGCCGCGAGAAAATCGGCCACACCCCGGGCGTAGCGGCGCGAGTAAACCGCCAGCCACATGACAAAACCCACCGGGATGATCGTGATGCACCAGTCAATCCAATGCATGCCCCGCCTCCTTTCCGTTTTCCGATCCACGCCGCGTTCCACCCAGAAACGGTGAACGAAGTCCGCCCGGCAGGTGGAGCGTTCTGCTGGCCAGCAGAATGCCCTCAAGGCGCTTTCCCCTGGCTGGCGTAAGTTGATCTGCGCTCTGCTGGCCAGCAGAGCGCTCCACCTGCTTACCGCCACCCAGAGTCCAATCGCAGGCGGTCATAAGGCACCCCGCCTTCCGACAACTGGGCTCATTGCCGACGGGCAATGGGACGACCTGGAGGGCGAGGCGTGGCAGGATTGCATGATGGACTGTGGTCCCGGTGTCCGCACCGCCGACAAAGTGAGCAGTCAGGCGCTGCAGCCACCAACCATTCCGCCGCAACAGGCATAAGATATTCGGCGAGTTAACAAGACATAAAATAAGGCAATTTAACATCAGAGCCCGAAACCGCGCTGAACCGTAGGGGGCGAACGGGCATGTCCGCCGAAGCCGCGGCAATGATTGGTTCCGCTGTGCGTCGAACATGTTTCACCGCAAGCCCCGGAAGATTGGAGGGACCGGTTCCGCCCGGTCCACGACGTCACGAGTTGTAGGAGCCTGCTGGCAGGCGATGTTTCTACCCAAAGCCGGATTGCTGTAGCCGGCCTCGTTGAGGCCGGTCCACCCTTCCCGGTAGCCACGAGTGCCAGTTAGTGCAGCGTTGGGTCGGCTCGTTCGCGCTCGCCGCTGCTTGCGAACCGTTCCGGCCTCGGCGAGGCCGGCTACAGTTGACCTCGGCAATGAGGAATCACTTGCAAGCAAGCTCCTACAATTCAGACCGCGATTCGGTGCCTCAAACCTGTCGCACATACATCGCAACCGCGCCCAAATCGGAAAACCGGAAGCGTGGACTTGAACTCAACTGCCACGTCGGCTTGATGACAGTATTCCCGCCCGGCCGGAGGCGCCGGCGGCATCACCCACCTTCAACCCGGGAACAGCCACCGAACCATGGACAGCATCAACTTCATCCAGGATCTCGCCGTCGTCCTGCTGGCCGCCGGTTTTGCCGGCGTGCTGTGCAAGCGCATCGGCCTCTCGGTCATTGTCGGTTATCTCGCCGCGGGCATCGCCATCGGGCCCTACACGCCGCCGTTCTCGTTCATCACCGACGTGGACCGCATCCAGACGCTGTCGCAGGTCGGCCTGGTGTTCCTGATGTTTGCCATCGGCCTCGGCCTGAGCCTGAGCAAACTCGGACGCATGGGGCTCCCCACCCTGCTGGCCACGGGCCTCGGGGCGTTTTTGGTGGTGAATCTCACGCAGGTGCTCGGTCACGCGCTCGGCTGGTCCGCCCTGCAAAGCCTCTTCGTCGCGGGCATGTTTGTGTCGTCCAGCTCGGCCGTGATCGGCAAGGTCGTCAGCGAACTCAACCTCACCCACGAGGGCTCGGCGCAGCGCGCGTTGAGCATCACGGTGATGGAGGACGTGGTCGCGGTGGTCATGCTGACGGTGCTCGCCAGCCAGGTGCCGGGCGCCGGCGGCGAATCGGGTTACGGCAGCCTGATCGCCACCATGAGCGCCTTCGTGGCGCTGCTGGTCGTGGCCGGCCTGGTGCTGCTGCCGCGGCTGTTCCGCCGGCTCGAGGCGCGCGCCGATCCGGAACTGCAGACCATCATCGTGGCGGGCGTGCTCTTCCTCCTGGCGATCAGCGCGGCCAAGGCCGGCTACTCACTGGCCCTCGGCGCGTTTCTGCTCGGCGCGATCGTGGCGGAGATGCCGCAAAAGGGCCAGATCGAGCGCTCGTTCAGCGGCATGCGCGACCTGTTCAGCAGCGTGTTCTTCGTGTCGATCGGCATGATGATCGACGTCAAGCTGCTCGCGGGCGTCTGGCTGTTGATCCTGGGGCTGGTGGTTTTCGTGCTCATCGCACGGCCGCTGGCCACGGGATTTGCGATGATTCTCTGCGGCACACCGCCCAAGGAGGCCCGCCGCGCCAGCCTGCTGCTCACGCCCATGGGTGAATTCGCCTTCATCACCGCCCAGCTCGGCATCTCCACCACGGTGTTGTCGCCCGAATATTATCCGGTCGCGGTGGGCGTCTCGATTCTGACGGTGCTGATCACCCCCCTGCTCAACACCCACGCCGACCGCATCGTGCGCCTGAACGAAAAACTGGAGCCGCGCTGGCTGACCCGCGCCCTCAATGCCTACTCCGGCTGGCTGCGGCAGATCCAAAGCGGCAAGACCCCGCCGCTGGCCTGGCGGCTGATCAAGGTGCGCCTGATCCAGATCGGCACCGAGCTGCTGTTCATCACCGGGCTGCTGATCTTCTCGCCCAAGCTCCTGCCGTTGCTGCAGGGCGAGCTGTTCGCCGGCGTCGGCATCGAAACCCATGTGGTGGGCTATGCGTTCTGGGCCCTCATCGGCCTGCTGCTGCTGATCTTGGTCGTGGCCGTGTGGCGCAACATTGCCGCCGTGACCATGATCTTTGCCGAAAGCGTGGCCCCGGTCACCCGGCTGCCCGCGGAGGTCATCGTGCACGCCGGTCATGCGGTCGGTGCCGTGTTTCTCGGCTACTGGCTGTATCTGCTGCTGCCGATCGGCTCCCTGCCGGTCTGGGGCTGGGTGATCATCGCCGCGGGCGCGGTCGCCGTGGTCGTCTTTTTCTCGCATCGCCTGGTTTACTGGCACAGCGACTGGCAATCCTCCGTGCAGGACGTGTTCACCAGCGGCGTCCGGCCCGAGGAGGCCCGCGAATCCGCCCGTGTGATGATGCACGAGGGGCTCGAAGCCTGGGGTCTGCGGCTGGAGGATTGCGTGGTGCCGGACGACGCACCCTACGCCGACCATGATCTTGGCCAGCTCAACCTGCCCGCCCGCTTCGGCTGTTCGGTCATCGAGGTCGAGCGCAACGGTCATTGCATCACCAACACCGGCCCCGATCTGCGCATCTACCCCGGCGACAAGCTCCTGCTGCTGGGCAGCGGGGCTGAGCTCGATGCCGCGCGCGCCTTCCTGCTCTCGGGCAAAAAAGATATCAGCGACGGTGCCGACGAGTTCAGCGGATCCATCCTCGAAACCGAGATCCTGCCCCCCGGTCCGCGCGCCGGCAAAACTCTGGCCGAGCTGCAGGTCGCCCGCGCCACCGGTGTGCGCATCGTCGGCGTCCAGCGCGGCGAGGAACGGTTCATCAATCCCGGCGGCGCCCAGATCGTCGAATCCGGCGACCACCTGCTGGTCGTCGGCACCCTCAACGAACTGCGCCGTTTCCGCCGCTGGTTGAAAGGCGAGGACCATCGCGCCGAAACGGCGTCGGTGTGAGGCAAGCTCACCGCACGGCCGGTGGAGCGGCAGAATCTTCGCCGTAGCCGCGCTGGCCGCGCCTCCGAAACCTGTGGGCGGGACGCCCTCGTCCCGCGTTCATCTCCATCCGCCCGGCACGAGGGCGTGCCGGCTACATTTCTAACCTCCGTGTCCGCCGCGCCTCCGAACCCTGTGGGCGGGACGCCTCGTCACGCGTTCCTCTCCATCCGCCCGGCAGACGGCGTAAATCAGACGGCACTCGGAACAGGTATGTTCAGTTCAATTCCGCGGTGGAGCGGCTTGTCCGCAAGACGCTTGCCTTGCTCCGGCATGAACGCATCTGCGCGTTGAGGGCAACGCGCACCACCTTTGGCACTGTTGAGGTTGAAGCGTAGCCGCGCTGGAGCGCCCTTCGTAGGCTTGGCGAAGTCCATTCCCCGGCACGGGGGCGTGCCAGCTACATTTCTATCCTCCGCAGCCGCCCCGGCCCTGTGGGCGGGACGCCCTCGTCCCGCGTTTCCATCCCCGGCACGAGGGCGTGCCGGCTACATTTCAAACCTCCGCGTTCGCCGCGGTTCGCGCGGAACCGGGCCCGCCCAATCAGAAGACCGTTGCTTCGCCGCCGTTCATCTTGCGCGTCACGCGCACCGATGCCGAGCCGGCCCGCAGATCGCAGACGACGCGATCTTCACCCCACGCGCCGGTCACTACAAACTCCGCCGCACCTTCGGTCTGCGCGACGTGCACCTGCGGTTCGGATCCGGACATTGGAAACGGCACCAGCAGCGCCGCCAGCGTGAGCGTCGTGGCCGCCGCAGGCGGCACCAGCACGAGATTGTGCGTGAGCACCTGTCCGTCGGATTCGTAACGACCCGTCCGCGCCGTCAGCGGTTGCGCAGCGGCCACCGCCAGCGTCATCGCCGCCGCCGCGCCCTGCAGGCGGATGCACCCCGTCGCGAGATCGACAGTTTCGATCGGCGCGCAGGAATGGTAGTTCCACTCCAACCCGCCTTCTGCCGCCGCCACATCATCCAGCACGACGAAGTAATGCGGCCGCACAAACAGCACCTGCCGGCGATAGCGCGTGAAGCTGCGGTAGGAATTCGCCAGGTCCGCCACGAGATGGTCGCACTCACCGCCGCCATCCACGCGCTCCAGCACCACGGCGCGGTTCGCATCGCGGTAGTCCTGATCGCGGCCGTGTTGCGTGACGAGGTTGTGATACGTGGTACCCTTGTAGTTCAACGAGGCCGGATCCTGATATTTGACCACGCCCGGATCCGCCGCGAAACGCTCGCCGTAAGCCTCGAGGATGAACTGGCCCTTGTCGCGGTGCGTGTGCTCGAAGGTCTGCGGTCCGCCCTCGAAGAAAAACAGCACGTCGCCGCGCCGGCCGCCGGTGCGCAGGAAGATGCGGTCGCAGCCCTCGAACCGCTTGGCCGGCGGCAGCTTCGGCGCGGCCGGAACATCTGGCGTGTGCAGCAGAAACTCCATCAGGCCGGACAGTGAACACGCCCCGGCCATGCGTTTGCCAAACAGCGGGCTGCCCGGCGGGTTGGGCCGTTGCGCGAAATACTCGTGCCACAGCCACAGTGCGTTGCGGTCGTTGTAATGCCGCGCGAAGAACAGCAGCGAGCTGTTCATGAACTGGTAACCCACACCCTCGATGTTGTCGCTCAACGGCAGGAACGACAGCTGCTCGCGGGCGAGGGAACGCAGGTGCATCAGGTAATCCATCGTGCGGCCGAGGTGCGCCGGCGCGCAGTCGCGCACCGGGCGGCCCGTGTGCCGGCTGATGGCGATGAGTGCCTCCGCGGCGTGCTGCGTGGTGTATTCCCAATAGCCCGGCCCCTCGTTGGCCGCACCGCTCTCGGTGTAGTAGTTGGCCAGCATGCGCGGAAACCAGCCGAGCCAACGCGCGAGAATCGCATCGGCCTCCGGATGACTGCGCCGCGCCACCAACGCCGCCTGCACCACGCCCGCCACATAGATCGCGCCCTGGTTGCTTTTGAGCAGGTAGCCTTCGCCGTAGAGACGCAGATACATGTCGAGCCACGGCAGCGCCTTGCCAAACAGCGCATCCTCCACCTCGCGCCGTTCGGCGTCCGAAAGCAGCGGATACAAAAAATCGTAACACTGCGCCACGCATTGCGCCGCGGCGGTCTCGATGAACGGCGCGCGGTAGCCCGGCAGGCCGCAGGGAATCCGGCTCGGAAAACCGCCCTGCCACGTCGTGCAGCGCACCGCGGTCAACAGTCCCCGCCGCGCCGCGTGCGCGTGCCGCAGATCACCGGTCAGGGCAAACGCCAGCGCGCCGTAAACCATGCCGCTGTTGACATGATACATCTGGTCCGCCGGCGACACGCGGCGTTCGCAGCCCTGGTTGCCCAGATCGACCGGCAGGTAGCGCCCCGCAAATTGTTCCGGCCGGTAATCCCAATGCGCCCGCGATTCCGCGATGATCTCCTGCGCCAGTTTGTGCAACGGCCCCGGTTGGCGGGCCGCATCGCGCAAACGCAAAAACTCCTCGCGGCCGACCAGGATCCCCACGGGCAACATCTGATCCTCCCAATCCGCCACCGGCTCCGGTGCCGTCACCGGCGGGATGCCCCATGCCTGCCCGGCCCGCGCGGGATCGGCGCCGGTTTTTTCCAACAGCACCCAACGAATCGCCGAGGCCACCTGCACGGGATTCGGCTCGGTGATTTCCGCTTCCGCCTGTTCCAGTTCAAACGTGAGCGCGGTCAACCGCCGCCCGGAGATCACAGCCCGCATCTCGTCGCCCCCACCGAGTCCGCGCCGGCGGTCGATCACCCGCACCGGCGTGCCGTCGATCTCCAACACCACGCTGAACACCGCGCGCACATCCGTGGCGGTCCAGACCGAGATCGCCTGGCAACCCGCGATGTCCACGTCCATCCGCCGCGTGTAGGCGGTTTGGTGATGGCGGCCCGGTTTCTGCAGGTAACGCAAATTCGCATACATCCACGCCACATCCAAATTCTGCTCCGCCGGCGGCAGGTCCGCGGTGCCGGTGTGCACCCACTCGTGCCGGTCCCAAAAGCGCTCGTGCAGAAAATTCACCAGCAGGTCCTCGCCGGGTGTCACCGGGATGAGCGGCGTTTCCGCCCGCCATGTCGGCCGGCCGATCTCCAGCACCGTGCCGGCCCACGTCGTGCTGCCCGCCACCAGCCGCAGTCGTTTGATCGCGTGCAGACCGCCGGGTTCGCCGATCGGTTCGAGCGACGCCGTCGTGAAACAAAGCGTATTCCAGCCCGCCCACTCGACCACGAAGCGGGTGCGATAACCGCGGGTCACCTCCGCCGCTTCCGCCGTCGCGCAATCCAGCACGACTTCGACAAACAGCATGCTTTGCCGGTCGGCGTGCACCGGCAGACAAAAACACCGCGCCGTCTCCGCCGCCGGGGCCGCGAGCGGCACCACCAGTTCGGCCGGCTCCGCCGTCGGCCAGCGGTGCATGCTGGATTCCTCCTCCGGGTTCATCGTCCGGAACACGAAACTTGCGGCGGGGTGGGATTCGGACGGGAGGTTCATCTGGAAAGAAAACGGTGCGACAGAACCGGCCCTCAATCGCGCTGCAGCAGCGAGCGCATCGCCGTCATGATCACGTCTTCGACCTCGGGCGCGACGCGCGAGACGAAGCCGACTTCATAGCCGCCTTCCTCGTAGGCAATCTTCGTGCCCACATAGCCCGGGCCGAGATCGCCATAAGCCGCCACGCACACCGTGAGGTCCGGCCGCATCCTGGCCGCCGCGAGCTGGTATTCGACGAACATTTCCGCCGGCAGATAGAGCACCCGCGCGTAACCCAGGCGCAAACAGCTGATCGGGATGCGATGGCCGGACTTCATCCGCCGCAGGAACGCCAGGTCACGCGCGGCGAACACGCGATCATAATCCCGCAAATTCCCGTCCATCAATGAGGTGGTCTTGGCCTCCTCGGTAATCGTTGCGCGCACCGGCAAGGCGACCGGCGCAACCTCCCAGCCAATATCGGCCGCTGTAATCGGGGTCATTTGCTGATTCTCCCAGGCCGCCTTCATGCCGGCTTCCAGGCGCGCCGCCAGCACCGGCCGGTTGGCCGGCGAACCGTCGTTGTATTTGCCGGCCGCGATGTTGCCGCCGCAGCCGTTGAAATGCAGCAACACCACGCCCGGCAGCTCCCGCTCCCGCGCCGCGCGGGCCATGCCCGGAAAATCGTAACTCACCCCGCCCCGTCCGTAATGGCTTTGCGGGTGCGTGGCGTAGTGGGTCAGCGCGGCCACGGGTTGATCGCCGTGCCAGAACGACAGCAAGCGCAGCACCGGATCGATCGTCCCTTCCGGTGCGGCCCAACCCGCGGGATCCTTGCATGAACTCAGGCGCACCAAGATCACTTTTCCATCCGGTCCCTGCACCCGGCGGTTCGACGCCACCTTTTCCACCACGCCCTGCCCCACGCCCAGGTGGGTGACCGGCACCGCACGCTTCACGGCCGCACCCGCCGCGCGCCCCACCGCCGCAAACGTGGTCAAGGTGGAGGGAGGATCGAACATGTAGTCGCCGAGTCCGGCGGGCTCCAAAATCTCCTGCGTGGAGAAATCCACCCCGGGAGCATCGTGCGGATGCCCCACCTGCACGGTCACGCGATCCGGACTCGTGCCCACGGCCCGGGCGATCTCCGCGCGGCAGAGATCATGCGCCCGGTTGCTGATGCCCAGCCAGTCATAGACACAGATCACGATCGGCTCGCCCGCCCCGAGCAGGATGATCCCGCGGGCACTCAACCGATCCACAATCTCCGCCGCGGCTTTGACGTTGCCGTGACACAAGGGGACCCCGAGCGGCGGTGTGACATCCGTGACAAAGGTCGCAAGGCGCAGCGGTGGGTTGGATGTGGTCATGTGCGCGCACACCGGACCAGAAAATCGACCAGGGCCTGCGATTGAAACCAACCGGACCAGTAGTTGTGCCCCTGACCGGCAAAGATCTGCACTTCCACCGGTCCGCCCAACGCCCGGTAACGCTCCGCCAACAAGGCCGAGTTGGCCTCCAGCGGCACGATCTCATCCTGATCCCCATGCAGGTGCATAATCGGCACGCCCGCGCGCGCCAGCGGCGCCAACCTGTCGACCGGATTGTGCTGCGCGAGCTGGGCGGCCAGCTGCGTCTTGTCCAGACCGTAGGCCGGCGCGGCTTTCGTCAGGCCGGGATAGCTCTCCAAGTTGCAGACCGGATAAATGCCCGCGATACCCGCCACGGAATCAGGATGCTCCGCGGCCCAGTTGTAGAGCATCAGCCCGCCGCGGCTGCGTGCCAGCAAAGCCGGACGCCGCGAATAACCCCGGTGCCCCAGCAACGCATGCCACGCGGTGAACAGCGACCGCCCGGCGGGATTGCCATACGACTCACCGACATCGATGCCCGCGATTGCCACGCCCGCCGCCACCAGGCGCTCGAACATCCAAGCCTCTTCCTTCGCCGGCAATCCCGGCAACGTCGGCGCATACCACACCCATGGCCGCGGCCCCGGTTCGGCGGATATCGCCGGAGCCTCGACCAAAAATGCCCGCCGGCCCAGCACCGTGAACTCCACGGCCGGCTGACCCGCGATGGTAACGGAGGCAGACCCAACAGAGGTGTCGTTTGTCACGTTTGATACAGGATTGAAAGGTAGGGCGGCCTCTCCGAGGGCGCCGCGCCATACCGCAGGTGGAAGGCGTTGCCCTCAACGCGTTGATCCAGGGTCGGTCTCATTTGATGGTTTTCACTCATACCACCCGCACGACCTCGAGCCCGAGCAACGCGCCGATCTTCTCCAGCTTGTGCGCCACGTGGCCGACCCCGACCGCACAATGATGCGCCGGGCCCTGGGCGTTCCAGCGGTTGACGAACTCCCGCGCGCCGCAGGCAAAACGGTAGCGGCTGTTGGTGTTGCCGATTTCGAGGATCGGTCCGGGCACCGACTCGGCCTCGGCGCACAGCAGGCCGAGTTTGCCGGCCTCGCGTTCTACGACCGAAAGCAGCGTCACCGGGCCGTGCTTGACCGACATCTCCACCGAAAGCCCGCGGCCGACCTTGCCGTGATAAACCTGCAGCGGCCGCACCTTCGTCTTGCCCTCCGCCACGCGGATGTGCCCCGGCCCATCGTGCCCCATCAGCACCACGTCGGCATCGTAATCCATCGCGTAGTATTCGGTGAACGAGCCGCCGACACCGAGCAGGTCCATGAGCTTCATCGCCTGCACGTTTTTCACCTCGTATTCGCCCGCCACCGGCACACCGCGGCCGGTGAGATAGGAGGTGCCGAGGATGATCGAAGCGAGCGTGGCCTCGTTTTCCGCCACGCCGGTGCCGCTGTAGAAATACGCCAGCGAACCGAGCCGGCGGTCCGCCACCAGTCCGTCCAGCGCCACCGAGGTGCGTGCGGCTTCCGTCAGATCCTCCGCCGCGCAATCCGCCTGGATGTCGAACACGTTGCGAAACTCCGCCAGCCGCGCCTCGATGGCCGCCGCGGCCACCTCGCGCCGGCGCGCCGACAATTCGTCCACCTCCAAAATCTCGATGTGCGTGCCGAAGGTCGCGCATTGCAGCGTGGTGTCGGAATAGATGTCGAGCATCCCGCCGTAGTAGTGCCCCATGAGGCCGAGCCGGTTGCCCTGCATGGCCGCGACCACGCGCGCCGCCTCCACCCACGCATCGATCTCGCGCCAGCACACCGGGTCGTTTTCCAGCATGCCGGTGACCTGGTGAAAACTCACGCCCGTGCGGCGGAACACATTCGCAATCTCCGGCACCGGGCACGCCGCGCAATGCGCCAGCCACTCGCCGGTCATCTTGGTGCGGTCGCCCATGCGATTGAAACTGGCGTAGTCGATCGCCGGCGCCGGCTGCAGGTTCAGGATCAGCACCGGCACCTTCGCGCGTTGCACCACCGGCAGCACGGTGGACGACAACGCGTAGGTCGTCACGTGCAGCAAAATCACATCCACATCGGCGCGGCGAAATTCGCGCCCGGCGGCATGGGCCCGCTCGGGATTGTCGATCAGGCCGAGGTTCACGATCTCAACGCCGGGCCGCGCGATCTTGTCGGCGACGCGCGCCACGTAGCCTTCGAGCCGTTCCTTGAGTCCGGCAAATTGCGGCCAATAGGCATCGAGGCCGATGCCAAACAATCCGAGGCGCAGGGGCGGGGTTGACATGCCCGGACACTACGGGCCGCCGCGCACCCGTCACGCTTCTTTCACCGCCAACCGGTGATGTTTGATCGAATGGCAGGGGCCTGCGGGCAGGCATTCGCAAAACCTGTAGCCGGCCGCGGTGAGGCCGGTTATTTCCGGGGTCAGCGACCCCGGCTACAGTTGCCCTCGCCTGTCGGCAGGCTCCGACCAAGACCCCACGCAGTGGAGATCTGCCGCTCAGCCTTGCGCCAGCTTGTATTCGACCGCCTCGCGCAGGGCCTCCCAGCTGGCGTCGACGACGTTGTCGCTCACGCCCACCGTGCCCCAAATGTCGTTTTCATCGCCGCTCTCGATCAGCACGCGCGTGCGCGAACCGGCGCCCTGGTTGCTGTCGAGGATCCTGACCTTGTAGTCGCGCAGGATCATGTTGCGCAGCTGCGGATAGGCCGTGTCGAGGGCGCGCCGCAGCGCCTTGTCGAGCGCGCCGATCGGGCCCGTCTCCTCCGCCACGGTGTGAACGATCTCGCCGTTGACCCTGAGCTTCACCGTGGCCTCGGCCCACAGTTCCTCGTCATGGCGCTCGATGATCACGCGATAGCCGATGACCTCGAAAAAGGTTTTCCGCTCCTGCAGAAACTGGGCCGCGAGCAGCTTGAACGACGCGTCGGCCGCCTCGTATTCGTAGCCGCGGAACTCGCGTGATTTCAGCTCCTCGATCAGGTCCTTCACGCCCGGGTTCTTTTCTTCGAACACCAGCCCCAGCTCCTTCGCCTTGAGTGCGAAACTGCTGCGGCCGGCCATGTCGGACACCAGCACGCGCGTGCGGTTGCCGACCAGCGCCGGGTCGATGTGCTCGTAGCTGCGTGCCACCTTCTGCGCCGCGTTGGCGTGCAGGCCGCCCTTGTGCGCAAAGGCCGAGTGGCCCACGTAGGGCGCCTTCGGGTCGGGCCGCAGGTTGGCCAGCTCGTCAAAAAACAGCGAGAGGTCGCGCAGCTCCGCGAGGTTCGGCGCGCAATGCGCCGTGCGGTCCATCTTCAACAGCAGGTTGGGCAGAATCGTGGTGAGGTTGGCGTTGCCCACGCGCTCGCCGTAGCCGTTGATCGTGCCCTGCACGAGCGTGGCCCCGGCCGCGATGCCGGCCAGCGACACCGCCACGCCCAGCCCGCTGTCGTTGTGGCAATGCACCCCGATCTTGTCGCCGCCGAAACGCGCCACCGCCGCCGCCACGATCTCATGCACCTCCGACACGAGCTTGCCGCCGTTGGTCTCGCAGAGCGTCAGGTTGGCCGCACCGCCTTTCAACGCCGCTTCCAGCGTGCGCAGGGCGTAGTCGGGATTGTCTCGATAGCCGTCAAAAAAATGCTCCGCGTCGTAGATCACCTCGCGGCCCGCCTGCACCAGGTGGCGCACGCTGTCCTCGATCATCGCGAGGTTTTCCTCCGCCGTGGTGCGCAGGACTTCCTCCACGTGCATCAGCCACGTCTTGCCGACGATCGTGAGCACCGGCATTTCGCTGTCGAGCAACTGGCGCAACTGCGCGTCCTCGGCCGCCGTCACCCCGGCGCGGCGCGTGGCCCCGAAGGCCGCCAGCCGCGCATGCTTCAGCCGCAGCGTCCGCGCCTCCGCAAAAAACGCGATGTCGCGCGGATTCGAACCCGGGAAACCGCCCTCGATGTAATCAACCCCGAAGGCATCCAGCCGCTCGGCGATGCGCAGCTTGTCCGCCACGGAAAAACTGATGCCCTCACCCTGCGTGCCGTCCCGAAGGGTGGTGTCGTAGATTTTGACCACGTTGCTCATCGCTGCCCCGTCACCATGCCGGTGAGGATGCCGCTGGCAAGGGAGCTTTTCGGGGTGTTGCGCCAGCGGCTTTGGCGAAAAGGTGGACAACCTTTCACCACACCGCATATCCCTGTCGATCTTCCCCGATGCTTGCATCCAACCAATGGGTCCGCCCCCTGCCCCCGCTGAACTACGATCCCTCGGCCTACGAGCTGACCGCCGCCATCCCCCGCGATGCCGCGCCGTGGACGCCCGCTGAACTCCGTGCCTCGATCCGCGCGCGCGCCGCCGAAGAAATGGCGCGGCGCGAAATGCGCATCCATTATTACCGCATCGGCCACACCCTGACCTTCCCGCTGCCGGTCGCACGACGGTTTGTCATCGACGAACTGCCCGTCGGCATCGCCAACCTCACCTACCCGTGGCTGATCTGGCTGAGTTGGGAACTCGAGGAGCGCTGGCGCATTTTGCACGCCGCGTGGAGGCTCGACCGCGACGCCGCGGCCGGCCTTTTGCTCCAACAGGAACTCGCCGCCCTGACCGCCTGGGACTGCTTTCAGGAAACGCACAACGAGGTCGGACTCGTCACCGGTCACCTTGCCGCCGTGCTCGCGCTGGTGCTCGCCGACGAATCCGGTTGGGACGCCACGCACCTCGCCGCCGCCCGCCGCGCCGCCGATATCCTGCTCGATCGCGACGTCGCCCCGTGGCTGCCCCGCCAATGGCCCGAGGGTCAACCGCTCACGCCACTCCGGTTGCACAACATCCCGGTCATCGCCCTCGTGCGCGCCGCGCAACTCGCGCGTGTGTGCGGCCACGCCCTCACCGCCCAACTCGACCGGTCGGCGATCGCCGTTGTGCACGCCTGGTCAGGTTACCGCACCGGGGCGCAGCCGCACACCGAGGGCACCGCCTACGACGGCTACCTGATGGATTCCGTCACCGGTTGGTTGGCCCACCTGCCCGCACGCGACGCGTTGCTCGCGGAGACCCGCGAGGCATGGCGCAGCCAACTGGACCAATGGCTGGGGCTCACGCTGCCGGGCCGCCCCGACCTGCACGCGCCGCTCGGCGACACCGAGCCCGAAATGCCGTTTTGGATCATGCCGCTGCTGCGGCTCGCGCAGTGGCAGGGGCGCGCGGATGCGGGTTGGCTGTTGCGCCGCATTCCGGTTTCACGTCTGCCCGCCGCCGCGCTCATCGAGGCGCTCGACCTGCCCGACTCCGCCGCTTCTCCCGCCGCAGATTTGCGCGAACTCGCCAACGCAGTCGTGCTGCGCAGCGGCTGGCAATCCGCCGATCATGTCGCCGTGCTCAGTGCGCCGCGCTGCGGCTTGCATCACCTGCACGACGACGGCGGCCACTTCCTGCTTGGCTGGCAGGCCCGGTTTTGGATCACCGATCCCGGTTACCAGCAATACCGGCCCGGCGAGGAGCGTGATTACTCGATCGGCCCCGCCGCGCACAACGCCCCGGTCATCAACGGCCGCGCGCAATCCGCCCAGGCCGCGCGCGTGCTATCCCTGCAAACCGAAGCCGCCGGTCGCAGCCAAACCGCGCTCGATCTCACCCGCTGCTACGCCGACCTGCCGTCCGCGGCCGTCGTGCGGCGCACGCTTTGGGCCGAACCCTCCACCGCCGCGCCGTTGGTGGTGCTGCGCGACGATTTCGACGGTCTGGCCGACAACACCGAGATCCTCACCCCCTGGCTCGGCGGCACGCACCTGGCGTGGGCGTTCGTGGACGGCTGGGCGCGGCTCAGCGACGGCACGCACGCGCTTTGGTTGGGCACCGCCGGCGACGGTTTTTCCGCCAAGCAGCTCAGCCGTCACCCCGGCTCACGCGGCCCGCTCACCTTGCGCCACACCGCCACGCTGCCCACCGGCCAGGCCCGGCGCTGGTGGATTGTTTGGGGCGATACGAATGCGGGCTGGACGCCGCCGCGCGTCACCGCAACCGCCGGCCGCCTCACCGTGCAGCTGCCGACCGCGCCGGACCCACCGCACCATTTCGGCTGATCTCATTTCCACATGACTCCGCCATTCCAACCCCGCATCCTCGAGCGCTACATCGCCATCGACCACGCCTGTGGCTGGCCCAATCTCACGCTGTTGCCCGACGGCGACATCGCCGCGGCCATCTGGCCCGAACCCTGCCACGGCGTGTGGGAGGGCGCCGCGGAAGTCTGGGGCAGCAGCGATGGCGGCCGCACGTGGGCCAAGCGCGGCGTGCCCGTGCCGCACGATCCCGGCACCAACCGCATGAACCTTTCCGCCGGGCTCGCGCACGACGGCGCGCTGATCGCGTTCGTTTCCGGCTGGAATGGCCGTCCGCCCCGCCCCCAACGCGCGAAACACGCCGGCTGCGACACCGTGCCGGCCGTGCCCGCGCGCTCGCTCGACGGCGGGCGCACCTGGACGGCCGGCGAATCCCCCGTCGCCCCCGCCGATGAAGCGCACGCCCCGCCGACCGATGGCTACGGCAATCCGCGCCGAGAACGTCCGCTCATGGCGCCGTTCGGCGACATCTGGCCGCTGGCCGACGGCACGCTCGGCACGATGATCTACGCCGGCCGCGCCAATTTCTACGTCAGCGCCGACGACGGTCGCACGTGGACGTTGCGCGGTGCCCTGGGCACGTTCAACGGCCACAACGAAACCACCTGGCTGCCCCTGCCCGACGGTCGCCTGCTCGCCGCCGCCCGGACCTACGGTGACCACCACCTCGAGCAGTTCGTCTCCGACGACCTCGGCCGCACCTGGACCTTCGTGCAGAATCTCACCGGCAAGGGCGAGCACCCCGCCGGCCTGACACCCCTCGCCGACGGCGCCCTGCTCCTGACCTACGGCATCCGCACCGATCCGCTCTTTGGCATCGGGGCAAAACTATCGCGCGACTCCGGTGCCACGTGGAGCGAGCCGCAGCTGCTGGTTGACCTGCAGGCCTCGACCAATTCGCACGATCCCGACCCCGCCCACCGCGACGGCGGCTACCCGGCCAACGTGCAGCTGGCCGACGGCACCATCGTCACCGCGTACTACTGCAAAGGCGTGGACGCGCACCAGCGCTACCACGTCGGCGTGCTCCGCTGGCGGCTGGATTGAACCGCCGCCCGCGGCCTCGCGCAATTTGTTCTGGTTCTCCCTCCCCGTCTTTGGTTCCCTGCT
Source organism: Opitutaceae bacterium (assembly GCA_019455245.1). Classification (GTDB taxonomy): domain Bacteria; phylum Verrucomicrobiota; class Verrucomicrobiia; order Opitutales; family Opitutaceae; genus Cephaloticoccus. The sequence continues at coordinate 112,894 of JACFMR010000004.1, read as the reverse complement.
CCGCAATGGCCTTCAAAATTCCTTCCAAGCCCCGCATTCTCACCACCACCGTCGGTTCCTATCCCGTGCCCGACTGGCTCGCCGCCCTGCCGAGCGAGCAGGCCGTGATCGACGCCACCCGCGTGGTGTTTGACCTGCAGCGCCAGGTCGGCATCGACCTGCCCACCGACGGCGAACTCTACCGTTTCGACGTCAACCATCCCGACACGAACGGCATGATCGAGTACTTCATCCGGCCGATGGCCGGCATCTCGTCCGTCGTCGGCCGTTCCGTCACCGACGAGTTCTCCCGCCATCACCCGATGGGCTTCCGCCGCAAGCCCGCCGGCGTGGTCGAGGGCAAGCTCGGCGAAGGCTCGCTCAACCTGCTCGTCGACTGCCAGCGCGCCGCGGCCGTTGCCGGCGGTCCGTTCAAGTTCACCGTGACGAGCCCCTACATGCTGTCGCGCACGCTGCTCGACCACCACTACGGCAACTTCGCCGACCTCACCATGGCGATCGCCGAGGTCCTCGCCGCGCAGATGCCCAAGCTCCCCGCCGCCTGCATCCAGGTTGACGAGGCCAACATCCCCGGCAACCCCGCCGACGCGCCCCTCGCCGCCGCCGCGATGAACGTCGTGCTCGACGCCATCGACAAGGGCACCGAGCGCGCCGTGCACTTCTGCTTCGGCAACTACGGTGGCCAGACCATCCAGGCCGGCAACTGGAAGAAGCTGATCGATTTCCTCAACGCCCTGCACTGTGACCACCTCGTGCTGGAGCTCGCCCACCGCCCGAAGAGCGACCTCGACGCCCTCAAGCAGATCGACAAGAAGATCGCCCTCGGCGTCGGCGTGGTGGACATCAAGGTCAACCACATCGAGACGCCCGACGAGATCGCCGCGCGCATCGAGGCCGTCGAAAAGAAGGTCGGCGCCGACCGCGTGCGCTGGGTGCACCCCGACTGCGGCTTCTGGATGCTCAAGCGTTCCATCGCCGACCGCAAGATCGAGGCCCTCGTCCTCGGCCGCGACAAGTACCTCGGCCGCTAAAAAACTGCGCCGTTTCCCCTCCAAGCCGCACCCTCACCGGTGCGGCTTTTTTGCGCCGCCATTTTCAAATCATCATTGGCGCGGCAGCGCCGGTAGGGCGGGCAGTCTCTCCTTCGCCAAGGACTACGGAGGGCAGGCCCTTGCCCGCCGGGTTGCTTGATTGGCTTGGGTGGACGGCACTCTGCTGACCAGCAGAGCTCTGTCCGTCATGCCCGCAGACCGGCACCGGGACGTGCCGGTCCACCGCAATTCTTCTCGTTCACCACAAAACTTTGGGGTGCTGCGATCACACCACAGCACTGCCCGCAACCGTGATGAATCCGATCTTCGTAGGGCGTCACCTTGGTGACGCCATGCATACGCCGTGTGAATAGGGCACGCACCAAGCAACGGCATCCGTGTTTATCTGCGTGCATCCGTGGTTAAAAAAACCGCACCCACCGCCGCACGCTCTACTTTCCCACCAACGCCACGACCTCCGGATCGTCCAGATTCTCCGCCGTTGCCACGACCACGCCCGTATCCACCAGCTTCGGCACCGGCTCGCCGCGCAGCACCTGCACCACCGACTTCACGCCGAGGTAGCCCATCTTCTCCGGATCCTGCAGCACCAGCCCGTGCAGGTCGCCCGCGCGGATCGCGTCCACGAAATCCCGGCTGTTGGCAAACGCCACCAGCTTCACCTTGCCGCCGCCGAGCCCTGCGTTGCTCAGCGCCACCAGCATGCCCGCGCCGGTCGATTCATTCGGCGTGAATATCCCGTGCACCTCGCGGCCGAAACGCGTCAGCAGGTTTTGCGACGCGCCCAACGCGGTGTTGCGCGTGGCGCCGCCGTGCTGGTTCGACGAGATCACCTTCAGACCGGGAAAGTTTTCCGCCAGCTCGTCGAGAAATCCCTGCTCGCGCGCCTCGCAGCTCGCCGAGCCCACCTGCACCCGCAGCAGGATCACGTTGCCCTCGCCGCCCAGCAGTTCGCCCAGCCGCCGGCCCGCCAACCGGCCGCCGTGATAGTTGTCGGTCGCGATCGTGCTCACCGGCGCGTCCGACTGCAGCGGCGAGTCCACCACCACGACCGGGATGCCCGCCTTCACCGCCTGTTCCACCGGCGCGGCCAGCGCGCGCGCATCGAGCGGCGCCAGCACGATGCCGCTCACGCGCCGCGCCATGAAATTCTCCACCACCTGCACCTGCTGGTCGCGGTCGTCCTCGCGCAACGGTCCCTTCCAGATGATCTCCACCGGCACGCCCGCCGCCCGCAGTTCCGCCTGCGCCTTCAGCGCGCCCGTGTGCACCTGCTTCCAATACTGGTGCGTCGTGCCCATCGGCACGACCGCGATCGTGTAACGCTCCGCGGCCGCGGCCACGGCAACGCCCAGGACCGAGCAAAGCAGCACACAGAACCAAGGGAACCGGAGAAGACGGGGTTTCATAAAGCGCCCGCACCGTGGCAGATCACCCGGGCCGCATAAAGCGCGGAATTCAGGCCTCGCCCCACCCGCGGATTCGATTTTTCCACCCATCCTTTCGTGTCATGTCGCACGAAAAACGCCCCTATTGGCTGGCCTTGCCGGCGCGGTTATGACACCTTGGCGTTGAACCCGAATCAACGGTTCAATTGCATGAAATCCAAACCCACCCCTGAAATCGACATCGGCAACAAAATCGTCCTCACGGGCCTCCACCTCTGGCTCACCGAGGCGATGAAAAACACGCTCACGGCCAAGGCCGAGCGGCTTTTCCGTCACGAATCCCAGATCGTCCGCGTGCGCATCAGCATCGATTGTGAGCACCTTCGCACCGGCAAGGAGTTTGTCGCCTCGGGTCAGATCGAGATTCACGGCCCCGACCTGATCGCCACCGTCAAGTCGGACGACGCCTACAAGGCCATGGACGAGCTCATCCAGAAACTCGACCGCATGCTGCGCAAACGCAGCACCGCCCGCCTCAGCCGCCGCACTGCGGATGACATCCGCAGCCACGACGAAGCCCCCGAAGCCTGATTGCTCCGCGCCCGGCGGCAAGCTGCTGCCGGGCGCATTTCCCATGCGCGCCATCCTGATCGAAAGACCGGGTTCCTGCCGGTTGGTGGAGGTGCCCGTGCCCGTCCCGGGGCCGGGCGAGGTTCTGGTGCAATTGCAGGCCCTGACGCTTTGCAACCAGCACGATCTCAAGGTCAACCACGGCGGCTACCGCGACAACGTTTACCTCGAGTACGGCACACCCGGATTTCCCGGCCATGAGGGCGCAGGCGTGGTGACCGCCCTCGGCGCGGAGGTCACCGATTTCGCCGTGGGCGACCACGTGGTGATGTCCGGCCTGGGCGGTCCGCCGTTGTATGCCGAATACGTCACCCGACGCACCGCCGAAATCGTGCGCGTGCGGCCCGACGTGCCGTTCGAACACGTGGCCATGGCCGAACTCGGCGGCTGCGTGCACCGCGCGGTCCGCAAGGTCGCGTCGTATGCCGGCAAGCGCACCGCCGTCCTCGGCTGCGGCGCAGCGGGCCTCTTCGCGGTGCAGCTCGCCCGGGCCGCCGGCGCCGCGCATGTCACCGCCTTTGACGTGGATCCGGCGCGCCTGCAACTGGCCGCCGCTCTCGGCGCCGACGCCACCGTGGATGCGCGCGACGAAGCCGCCGTGGAACAGCTCAAACAAACCGGCGCGGAAATCGTCATCGAGTGCTCGGGCCACAAAACCGCCTACCGCACCGCCTGCCACGTGGCGCGCGAGTCGCTGGTGATCTTCGGTTATTCCGAGGGCGTGATGGAGGTGCCGCTGTGGCCGCTCTTCGACCACGAGCTGACCGTTTACAATTCCAAGTGGCTCACCACGGCGGACCTCGCGGCCGTCGTCCGCCTGGTCGAGACCGGCGCCATCCGCACCGCCCCGCTCATCACGCACCGGTTCGCCCTCGCCGATTATCCCGCGGCCGTCGCCGCCGTCGGCCGCGGCGAGGTGATCAAGGCCGTGCTCACGCCCTGACCGCAACATGCTGCTCGGCCTCGACAGTTACAGCTATCATCTCGCGTTTGGCGCGCATCCGGATTTTTCGCCGCGTAAACGGCTCACCTTGCTTGATTTCATCGCCAAGGCGCGCGCCCTCGGGCTCGACGGCTTCCAGATCGACCCGATGCACCTGGCCTCGCGCAGCCGCACCCACCTCGCCGAGGTCCGCGCCGCCGCCGCCGAGGCCGGTCTGTTTCTGGAACACGGCGCCATCGGGCTCGATCCGGTGCAATTGCGCCGTGAACTCGACATCTGCGTGCGTCTCGGCTCGCCCGTGCTGCGCACCTTCGCCGGCTTCAATCGCCACGATCCCCGCACCAACGTGGCGGCGGAAATCCGCCGCGCCATCGCCAACCTGAAGAAAATCCGCCCGGCCGCCGCCAACCTCGGGGTGAAGATCGCGGTGGAAAACCACGGCGACCTGACGACCGACGAACTGCTGCAGGTCATCCGCGCCGTGGACAGCCCGTGGATTGGCATCTGCCTCGATGTGGGCAACCCCATGCTGACGCTGGAGCAACCGTTGCCCGCCGTCGAAAAGATGATTCCCCACGCGTTCACGACCCACGTGAAGGATTACGCGCTGGAGCAGACCAACTACGGCGCAAAGATCACCGGCGTCGCGCTCGGCGACGGCTGCATCGATCTGCCGGCCGTGCTCAAGGTCATCCGCAACCGCAGCTCGCTCGACCGCCTGATCCTCGAAATCCCCGTCGAGGCCCGCCCCGGCGCCTCTGCACGCGAGATCCTCGCCCGGGAGGACGACTGCGTGCGCCACAGCGTGCAACGCGCGCGTAAGCTGCTCCGCACGCGTTGAAGCAGACCCGCCCGCCGCGCTTTTTGCATGGCCAAGCCCACGGGCTTGCCCTTGCGTGAGCCTGCTTCCGTTTCCCTCTCATGAGCTACTTCGATTCCTACCGCACCACCCTCTCCGAACTGCTCGCCCGCGTCAGCGTCCGCGACCGCACCGGCGCGGAAATCGGCCCCGCCGCGGGCTTCAAGCGCTGGCTGGAACTCACCGCCGCGGCCAAGTCCGCCGGCCGTGTGCACTACTTCGTCGGCAACGGCGCCAGCGCCACCATGGCCAGTCACATGGCGCTCGATTGCGCGAAAAACGCTGGCATCCGCGCGCTCGCTTTCAACGACCTCGCCAGCCTCACCGCCCTCGGCAACGACCTCGGCTACGACCAAACCTTCGCCGCGCCCATCGGCTGGCACGGCCAAAGCGGCGATCTGCTCGTGGCCATCAGCAGCTCCGGCCGCTCGCCCAACATTCTCAAGGCCATCGAGGCCGCGCGGACCAAGGCCATGGCGGTCGTGACCCTGACCGGCATCCGCGAGGACAATCCCGCGCGGGCGCTCGGCGACGTGAATTTCTACGTGCCGGGTCACACCTACGGCGCGGTCGAGTGCCTGCACCAGGTGCTGCTGCACTGCTGGCTCGACGACCACATGGGGTTGACCGAGTGGAAACGGCCGTGAGCGGCGCCGCCGAATTTTATCTCGGCTTGGAAACCGGCGGCACCAAGGCGGTCGCCACCGTGCTCGATCACGACCTCAACGTCCGCGCCACGCAGGAGGCCGCCCGGCCCGCCGGCGCCACCGCCCAAGATACGGTCAACCAATTGATCACCCTCGGCCGCACCGTGCTCGCCGCCGCGGGCGTGCAAGGCGCCCCCGCCGCCATCGGCTGGGGCTTCGGCGGCCCGGTCGACCGCACGCGCAACCGGCCGGCGTTCAATTTTCACGAACCGGGCTGGGATACCTTGGCGCGCGATCCCGCCACGCAGATCGGCGGGGCGCTCGGCGCCCCGGTCTTTGTGGAGAACGATTGCAACGTCGCCGGCCTGGCCGAGGCGCACCTCGGCGCGGGTTCGCCGGACGGCCTCACGTTTTACATGACGCTCGGCAGTGGGGTCGGTGGCGGCATCATCTGGCAGGGCCGCATCCTCACCAGCGGCCCGATGGGCGAAGGCGAGATCGGCCACATGAAAATCGTGCCGGCGGGCGCACAATGCCCGTGCGGCCAGCACGGCTGCGTCGAGGCGTATTGCTCCGGCTGGGGCGTGGGCGAACGCGCCGTCGAGTCCATCGCCGCGCGCACCGAACGCACGCCCTTGATGGAAACGCTGCTGCAGGCCGAACCGCGTCGGCGCGCCGCCCTGCTCTTCGCCGCGTGGCCCGGTGACGCCTTTGCGCGCGAACAGGGCAAAGCGTTTCTCAATCACCTGGCTGATGCCGTGGCCAATGTTGGCCTGCTCCTCGCTCCCTCCCGGCTCGTGCTCGGCGGCGGGCTCGCGCAACTGCCGTGGCTCGTGGCGGAACTCACCCCGCGCGTGGAGTCGCGCCTGCCGGCCTTGATGCGCGGCCACATGCAGATCCGCACCGCCCAGCTCGGCTCCGCCAGCGTGCCGGTTGGCGCTGCCCTGCACGCGCGGCAATACCTGCGCACAACCTGAACGGCACCAATCAGGCCAGGTCCCGCGCCAGCTTCACCAAGGCCCGCGGCAGCTCGGCGTGCACGCGGGCATAGGGCAGCTCGCCGCAGATCAGCGGCACGAAATCCGCCGCGTAACCCGCGCGCCGCAGCGCCGCGGCGTCGGGCGCGTAACCGCAGCCGCCCACCAGACTCACCACCCATGTGTGCGGATGCGGCGAGCCCGCCAGCACCGGCGCCTGCAAACTGTGATAAACCTCCAGCCCGCAGCCGAGCAGCAGTACCGGCCCGAGCCGCAGCCCGTGCAGGTTGATCGGCGGATTCGGTGCGCGCTGGCCGCGGAACTCCGTCAACACCTGCCGCAGCCCCTGCAGCCGCGCCAGCTCCATGCCGTTGGTCATCAGCGGCGGCGATCCGCCGGCAAAGGGATTGTCGTTGATGCCGGGCGTGGCGAACAGCTTTTCCAACCGCGCGACCCGCCGCTCCACCGCGCGGCGCGTCCACGGTTTGCGCGTAAACGTCACCTCGCGCCGGAGCGCGTTGAAAGTCGGCACCGCCACCGGTGCGGCCGCGCGCAAGGCCTGCGTCACCGCCGCGGCGTATTGCTGCGCGATCGCGCGCAACGCCAAACGCGATTCGCGCGGCACGCGGTGGTTGAGCTTCGGGTTGATGTCGCCCAGTGCGCCGGGCAGGAAAATCGCGACCGCACCGGGATGCCTTTTCTCCAAACGCAGGCAGGCCATGCCGGCGTAGTCGCCGTGGATCGCCGCGGTTTTTTCGCCGTAAACGACCGGATGGCAGCCAAAGTGGTGCAGCACGCCGAGCAGCTTGCCGCGGGCGTAGGCCGCGAGCACGCGCACCGTCGGATCGGTCTGATCGGGATGCGCCGGTCGCCAGGCGGGATCGAGCCGTTCGGCGAGGTTGGCGTTCATCGCAAAACCCGAGTCGGTCTCGCGGTTGACCGCGATGCCCTCGCACGGAGCGTGCGCGTGGCGCCACTCGACCCCGGTCACGTTGGCGCACGCCTGCACCGCCGCTTCCGCCGCACGCACCGGCAGGGTTTCGAGATACATCATGTCCGCCTCGCCCCAGCCGAACATTCCGTGGATCGACGGCGCGCTGTGCGTGTGCGTGGCGGAAACAAAAACCTCCTCCGGCCGGCAGCCGGTGCGGGCCGCAACTGTTGCGCGGATTTTCGCCGCCAGCCGCCACGGTGTGCCGCAGCATTCGAGACTGAGCAGAACCGCGCGCTTGCGGCCGTCCACCAGCGCCATCGCCCGTGCGTGCAACGGCGCCACGATTTCGCGCACCGCGCGGTTGCGATACGGCCCGTAGCCGGCGAGCTGCACGCCCAGCCGCGGGGTGATGTCGCTCTTGCCGAAGCCCGCTTGCATCAGCGCTTGGCCGGCGCGGCCGGGCCGGCGTTGCGCTCGTGTGCGCGCAGCGCGTCGATGTTGGCCTCCACCTTGAGGATGATCTCCACCATGCGGCCGACCATTTCGTCCTGCGGGTCGATGAAGTCAAAACGCGTTTCGATCGAGTTCGCCACGCGGTGCCGGCAGTTGGGCAGTGCCAGGCCGCGGTAATCGACGCCGGCCTTTTCCAGCGCCTGCAACCAGTTGACGCGCGGCCCTTCGTAACCCTGCCAGTGCAGCCGCTTCCAATCCGGAATCGGCGCCGGCACGTAGCCGAACGCCAGCATGCCCTCGGCCTTGAGCGCCGCGGCGAAGGTGTCGCGCGACACCCCGGCCGCCGCCGCGTCAAAGTTCATCGTCAGCAGGTGATAGACCGGCTTCGCGTCGGGCGCGTAATCGGGCAACCGGACGAATTGCGCGCCGGCGATCTTGTTTCGGAACAGGTCCGCGTGCCGGCGGCGCTCGGCCACCCAGCCGTCGACCTGACCGAACTGCTCCGTCAGCAGCACGGCGTTGAGCGGCGTAATGCGGTGCGTGTAAACCAGCGAGTCGACCCACGGACGCAGTTCATCCGGAAAATCCTTTTCCGGCGAGCGGCCCATGTGCTGCCCGATCATCGCGGCCTTCCAAAACACGTTCTTGCTCGGCGTGACCAGATAGCCGGCCTCGGTCGTCGGCAGCACCTTGCCGCCCATGCAGGAAAAGCCGGCCGCATCGCCGACGTTGCCGACCTTCACCCCGCCGATCTCGGCGCCGTGCGCCTGGCTGCCGTCCTCAATCAACGCCAGCCCGTGCCGGTCGGCGATCGCGCGCAGCTTTTGCAGGTTGGCCGGCTGACCGAAAATGTGCACCGCGAGGATGGCCTTCGTGCGCGGGGTGATGGCCGCCTCGATCTGCGCGGGATCGATCAGCCCGGTGTCGGCCTCGACATCCACGAACACCGGAATGGCGTTCTGGTGCAGGATGCAGGAAACCGACGCGCCCCACGTGTAGGGCGTGGTGATGACCTCGTCGCCGTTGCAGATTTCCAGACCGGCCAGCGCGCATTGCAGCGCGGCGTGACCCGAACCCACGGCCAACACCTCGCGACCGCCGTGGTAGCGCGAGATCGTCAGCTCGGCCTCCTCGATCTCCGGGGAGTGAAACCGCCCGAGCCCCACGGCCTTGCCGGCGCGCAGCACCTCGGCCACGCGCGCGATGGCGCGTTCCGAAAACTGCGGGAATCGCGACCAGATGACTTCACCGACGGGGGTGCCGCCCAGCAGGGCGAGCTTGGAGGCGGAGGGGGCGATCACGTTGCTCATGATGCGGTCAGTGTAACAGTTCGACCGCTCGCCGGGAATGGCCGGCCTTACCAAGCCATGTCAATTTTTCCGCTGCGCCTTGCTTGCGCGGGCCAAACCACCCGGCCAACCTGCCACCGCAATGAGCTCCACCCCCACCCCGGGCGTGCCCGACTGGCGGCACATCAGCAACGGACGCGAGATCCCCACCGAATTTTACAGCGACCAACCCTATGTGGTGCAGACCGACGACGGCGCCTGGCTCTGCGCCGTCACCACCGGTCCCGGTCATGAGGGCAACACCGGTCAGCACGTGGTCACGATGCGCAGCACCGACCAAGGCCGCACCTGGTCGGCGCCGGTCGATGTCGAACCCTCCACCGGGCCCGAGGCCTCCTACGCGGTGATGCTCAAGGTGCCGTCCGGTCGCATCTACATTTTCTACAATCACAACACCGACAACCTCCGCCGCGTGCAGGCCGACCGCCCGGCCTACCCGGACGGTTGGTGCACGCGCGTCGATTCGATCGGTTACTACGTCTGCAAATACAGCGACGACCACGGCCGCAGCTGGTCGCGCGCGCGGTATCCGATTCCCGTGCGCGAGTTCGAGATCGACCGCCACAACGCGGACGGCGGCAAGCTGCGCTACTTCTGGAACGTGGGCCGGCCCTTCATCCATCAGGGCGCCGCCTACGCCTCGCTGCACAAGGTCGGCGGCTTCGGCGAAGGCTTCTTCACGTCCTCCGAAGGCGTGCTGCTGCACAGCGCCAATCTCCTGACCGAACCGGATCCGGCACGCATCACTTGGGAAACCCTGCCCGATGGCGACCGCGGTTTGCGCACACCGCCCGGCGGCGGTCCGATCGCCGAGGAGCAGAGCTACGTGGTTTTGAGCGACGGATCGTTTTACGTCGTTTACCGCAGCACCGACGGCCATCCGGTTTGCGCGACCAGCCGCGACGGCGGTCACACCTGGTCAACCCCGCGCTACCAAACCTACGCCGACGGACGGCGCATGAAACACCCGCGCGCAGCCAACTTCGTGTGGCGGCTGGCCAACGGCCGTTTTCTCTACTGGTTCCACCACCACGGCGGCACGTGGTATGACGACCGCAACCCGGTCTGGCTGTGCGGCGGCGTGGAGGTCGACGGACCCGACGGCCGCACCATCGCGTGGTCGCAGCCCGAGGTGTTTCTCTACGATGACGACACGTTCATCCGCATGAGTTATCCGGATCTGATCGAGCAGGACGGCAAGGTGTGGATCACCGAAACACAGAAGGACATCGCCCGCGTGCACGCGGTGCCGGCGGATTTTCTCGCCCAGCTCACCGCCGTTCATCCGGTCAACGGTCCGGTGCGCGACGGTCTGCTGCTCGGGCTTGATGCACCGCCCGCGAACGTGCCCGCCCCGCGCCTGCCGGAATTCGCCGAGCGTGACATCAACCGGCCCGACTACGGCCAGAAAAACCTCCGCACCGGCTTCACGCTCGACGTGACGGTGACGTTGTCCGATCTCACCACGCCGCGCGTGCTGCTCGACAACCGCCGGACCGACGGCCACGGCTTCGCCCTGCAGTCGACCACGCTGGGCACGGTGGAAATCATCCTCAACGACGGCCGCACGGAAAACCGCTGGACCTGCGATCCCGGCCTGCTGACCACGAACCGGCGTCATCATGTCGCCGTGATCGTCGACGCCGGGCCACACCTGATCAGTTTCGTGGTGGACGGCAGATTCTGCGACGGCGGTTCACACCGGCAGTTCGGCTGGGGCCGTTTCAGTCCCGACCTGCGCGACGTCAACGGCGCCGCGGAGTTGCGCATCGCCTCGGATTGCGTGCACAGCCTGCGCGTTTACGACCGAGCCCTGCGCACCGCCGAGGCGGTGGCGAATCACACCGCCGCCGGTTCCTGACCGGCCTCAAGCCGGGTGCCAGCCATCGGCCAGCGTGAACGGGCATTCATCGACCGGATCGGTCAGGCGACGGTAGCGCGGACCGCGCGTCCAGTGCGCCTTGCCAAAGTACAGGGTGTGCAGACGGGCCGGAATTTTGGCCACAAATCCGGGCGTCAGTTCCGCGCCGCCCCAGTAGGGGAACAGCGAGCTGCCATAGCCGGTGATGATGATGGCACGTTCACGCTCGCTGCGCAGCTGACCGGTGGCGTGGATCAACGTCTCCGCAAAGAGCAGCGTCGAACCGGCAGGAGCCACGACCTGATGGATCAGCGAACGATCCTCGTAGGCGAGGGCAATCTGTTCCTCGACCGGCAGGTCGATCTTGTGGCTGCCGGCGATCACCACCGTGCCGCCGTCGTCCGGTCCCAGCTCGGTCAAATTGGTCAGGGTTTTCACGAAACTGCAGTGATACAGCCCGTGCTTGGTGTGGCTGGAAAACGGCACGTCGGTGCCGTTGTGAAAATCAAACCGGGGCAACTCGCCCGCGACGTATTGCGGACTGCGCGTGTTGAGGTGCGCGTTGAGCTCCACGATCCGCGCCTCGCCGCCGATCACTTCCTCGGCCATGCCGACCAGCCGCGGATGCGTCGCATAGGCGGCAAAGAGCGGATCGCACTCCATCATGTCGCCGATGAACACGTGATGCGGTTGGTCGCTGATAAACCGGGGTTCGCCCGGTCGCGTTTGATAACCCGCGGGCCGGGCCCGGATTTTATCCCGCACGCGGCGCATCGCCGTCTGGATCGCCGTGCACTCCTCCGGGCTCAACACCCCGGGCACGACCACATAGCCGAAAGCGTCAAAATGATAGCGTTGGGCCGGCGTCAGCGCCGGAAAGGGACGTTGAAATTCTGGTTCCATGAACTGGGTTGACGGACGGGAGGGTGGACCGCCGTCCAACCCCGTTGTCAACCCGCAACGCGGATGATTAATCGGGTCGATGCTGCGATTGCCAGGCCCGCGGCGGACGCCCGGTCACGCGCTTGAACGCGCGACTGAACGTGAACGGATCCGCAAAGCCCAGTTCGAGCGCCACCGCCTTCACACTCGCCTCCGGCCGGCGCAGCAACTGCTGCGCGCAGGCGATGCGCTCCGCCAGAATGAACCGTCCGAGCGACGTGCCGGTTTCCGTGCGAAAAAGCCCCGTCAGGTAATTCGGCGACACGTGCACCGCACGCGCCACGCCGGCGAGCGTCAGCGGCTCGCGCGCGTGCGATCGCACAAAGTCCGCCGCGCGTCGCACCAGCTGCGCGCGCGTGTCGAGCTGCTTCTCGCCGCCGTCCAAAATCCGGCGATACAGCGCGAGCGTCAGCGTCAGCATGGCCTCGCGCATCACGTCCACATCCGGCGCCACCGTGTTGGCCGCGATTTGACGCAGCGTCTCCAACCGCTGCCGCGCCTCCGCCGGCAGCGTCGCCAGGCTCATACGGTGATCCAGCGCAAAGCCGCCGCGCCGCGTGTAGCGCGTGACATGCAGCGTGGGCTCTTCGGGGTGCAGGCTCCACCACGCCAGCCGGTAGCCGGTGCCCGCCCGCACAAACGCCTCGGCGTGCGGCCGGCCCGCGGGACAGACCACCAGATCGCCCGCCGTCAGCACTGCCGCCGCGTGATCGAGGCTGAACAGGCAGCTGCCTTCCAACAGCAGACACAGTTCGTGGTGCCCGTGCGCGTGATCGTCGCCGTAAAGCGCCGGCACGAACTTCGCGCGCCGCCGCTTTTCCTCCGGCCGCCGGCCCCGCCACGGCCCGAGCACCCGGGCGGCATTGAGCGCGCCCAGCACCGTCACCAATTCGCTGCCGATAAAATGGGTCAGGGACACGGTTGTTGCTTGATGAAGGATCGGGATTGCGCAGCCGCGCTTGAGCCGGAGCGAAAGCGTGGACCATGCGCCACGTTGTCGCCGCGCTCCAACGCAGCCACCGTTTGTGTCAAGTCGCGCTAGACAATCGGGCGGATGCCTGCAAAGCAATCCTGACCCCCGTTTACACCCATGCTGAACCTCGCCATCATCGGATGCGGCGTGATCGCCCAGTTCCACCTGCGCGCGCTCGCCCAACTCAACACCGCCAAGGCCGCCGCCGTGTGCGACCTGCGGTCCGACCTCGCGCAAAAGACCGCGGAGGAATTCGGCGTGCCCCGCTGGACAACCAATGCGGCCGAACTGTTCGCCGATCCCGCGATCGACGGCGTCATCCTCGCCCTGCCCGCCTGCGCCCGCACTGCGCTCGCCCTTGAGGCTTTTAAACACGGCAAACACGTCCTCACCGAGAAACCCGTGGCGATGAACGCCGCCGAAGTGCGCACGATGATCGCCGCCCAGGGCGACCGCGTCGGCGCGGTCTGCTCCTCGCGCTACCGCTCGCTGGCCTCCGCCAAGGCCGCCACGGAGTTCATCCGCTCCGGCGCCTTGGGCAAACTCCGCACCATCACCTGCCGCGGCATCAACCAGCCCGGCCCCAAGCCCAAGTCCACCCCGCCCGTCTGGCGCGTGCGGCGCGACCTCAACGGCGGCGGCATCTTCGTCAACTGGGGCTGCTACGACCTCGACTACCTTTTCGGCCTGCTCGACTTCAAACTCACGCCGCAATACGCCCTCGCCCGCTGCTTCCAGGTGCCAGCCCCGTTCGAGGCCTACGTCGCGCCCGGTTCGGACGCCGAGACGCACATGACCGGATTCGTGACCTTCGCCGAAGGCTGCGTACTGACCTACGAACGCGCCGAATCGTCCACCATCCCGGCCGGCAGCTACTGGCAGATTTGCGGCGAACTCGGCACGCTCGATCTGCAGATGCTCAAGGCCAAGGCCGACAACATCGTCTTCATCGAACCCGATCCCGAGACCGGCACCCGCCGTCGCGCGATCTGGAACGGCGACGAGACGCCCGGCTCGCTGGAGCACGACGGCGTCGTCTTCAACTTCGTCGAGGCCATCCTACACGGGCAGAAACCGCAGACCACTTTGCAGGACGCCCTGCTCTTCGCCCGCATCGCCGACGCCTTCTACACGTCCTCCGACTCGGGCAAGCCGGTGAGTTTCGACTGAGCGGGCTCTGTTCGGGCGCGTCGGTAACAACCCCGACAAAATCCGCCCCGACAACACCAAGGGTTGCACAGCGGCCGTTGGACAAATAATGCATAGTCCTCAACCTGTCCCATGCCCGCACCGACCAGTCTCACCGCCCCGGCCCTCGACCTCGATCTGATCCGCAAGTATTCGATCCCGGGGCCGCGCTACACCTCGTATCCGCCCGCCACACAGTTCACCGACCAGCTCGACGGCCTGGGCCTGGAGGAAGCGATCGCCGCGGACAACCGCGATCCCGAGGGGCCCATCTCGCTCTATTTTCACCTGCCGTTCTGCGAAACCCGTTGCTGGTTCTGCGGTTGCACCACGGTCATCACCATGCGCCGCGGCGCGGCGGCCGAGTACCTCGACGACCTCACCCGCGAGGTGAAGCTGACCGTCGCCCGCATGAACACCAAACGCCCCGTCGTGCAGGTGCACTTCGGCGGCGGCACGCCCACGTTTTTCCCGCCCGACGAACTCCGCCGGCTGGGCGCGTTGATCCACGAGAACTTCAACCTCGCCCCGAACTGCGAGTTCAGCGTCGAGGTCGACCCGCGCCGGCTGGACGAGGATCACGTCAAGGCCCTGCAGGAAATCGGCGCCAACCGCGCCTCGCTCGGCGTGCAGGACACCAACCCCGAGGTGCAGGTGGCCATCCACCGCGTGCAGCCGCACGAACTCAACCAACAGGTCTTCGGCTGGATGCGCAACGCGGGCTTCAACTCCATCAACGTCGACCTGATCTTCGGCCTGCCGCTGCAGACTCCCGACACGTTTGCCCGCACCATCGACGACGTGCTCGGCCTCGAGCCCGACCGCCTTTCGGTTTTCAGCTACGCGCACGTGCCGTGGATCAAGCCCGCGCAGAAAATCTTTGAGCAACGCGGCAACCTGCCCGACGCCGAGACCAAGCTCGCGATGTTCGTGCTCGCGCAGAACCGGCTCAACCAAGCCGGCTACATGGACATCGGCCTCGACCACTTCGCCCGGCCCGACGACGAACTCGCGATCGCCCAGCGCGAGGGCACGCTTTACCGGAATTTCCAGGGCTACAGCACCTGCTCCGGCGCCTCGATTTACGCCTTCGGCATGTCGTCGATCTCGCAAACGCCCGACAGTTTCCGGCAAAACCACAAGAGCCTGCCCGAATGGCGCGCCCATCTCGACGCCGGCCGCCTGCCCACCGAGCGCGGCTACCGTTTGACCGAGGAGGACCAGCGCCGCCGCCTGCTCATCATGCGCATCATGTGCGACCGCAAACTCGACTACGCCAAGCTCAGCCGCGCGCTCAACGTCGATGTCGCCGCCCGCTACGCCAAGGAAATCGCCTCGCTCGACGACCTCGAAGCCGACGGTCTGCTCACCCGCACTGCGGAAGGCCTGACGGTGAACCCGGTCGGCTTGCCGCTGCTGCGCATCATCGCCATGCGTTTCGACGCCTACCTCAAGCCCGGTTCCCAGCGCCACTCGAAGACGATCTGAACCCGGCGCGGTCGCCTCTTTCTTGTAGCCGCGGTTGAGCCCTGGGCGTTCCGAGCGAAGTGAGATTCGGCCAAACGTGGCCCGAAGCTTGCCGCGTCGTCGCCAAACTTCCTCCTTGGCCGAGCCTTCGGAGGGCACGGCCAACGCCGCTGCACCTCAGCATTCCGCCCCGCCCATTATGCCGCGCAAAACCTAAAACCCGGCTTTGCGCCCGCGGAACTTTGCGTTAGCGTGCCGTTCCATGTCCGACCTCTCCGACCTCTACCAACAGGTCATCCTCGACCACAACCGCCGGCCGCGCAACCGGGGCAAATTGCCCACCGCCAACCGGGTGGCCCACGGCGACAACCCGACCTGCGGCGACCAGTGCAGCGTTTACCTTCAGCTCGAGGGCGACCGCATCAAGGACATCTCTTTCGACGGCTCCGGCTGCGCCATCTCGCAGGCCAGCGCCTCGCTCATGACCACCCAGCTCAAGGGCAAGACCGCCGCCGAAGCGGAAAAACTCTTCAAGGACTTCCACGAGATCGTGACCTCCGGCCATCCGCCCGAGGAGATCAGCGACGTGGCCGCCTTCGCCGGCGTGCATGCCTTTCCCGCCCGCATCAAATGCGCCACCCTCGGCTGGCACGCCGCGATCAACGCCCTCAAGGGCGACCCCGTCGACGCCACGACGGAAACGCACAAAGACTGATCCCCCCATCGTTCTCTTTCTCGTTCTCGTTATCTTTATCCGACGATTTTGAATGGAGAGCACGGGAACGATTGGGAGAACGATAACGAGAACGATTTTTAACATGTCCGACTGGTCCAACGTCCGCGCCGATTTCCCGGTGCTCCACCAACAGGTCAACGGCAAGCCGCTCGTTTACCTCGACAACGCCGCCACCGCGCAGAAGCCGCGCCGGGTGATCGACGCCCTCGTGCGCTACTACGAGCAGGACAACAGCAACGTCCACCGCGGCCTGCACGCGCTGTCGATGCGCGCGACCGACGGCTACGAGGGCGCACGCGCCCGCGTCGCCAAGTTCATCAACGCCGCCGATCCCGCCGAAATCATCTTCACCCGCGGCACCACCGAGAGCATCAACATCGTCGCGCGCAGCTGGAGCCAGGCCCATCTCAAGCCCGGCGATGTCGTGCTGACCACCGAGATGGAGCACCACTCCAACCTCGTGCCGTGGCAACAGGCCGCCAAGGCCAGCGGCGCCACGCTCAAATACGTGCCCGTGCTGGGTGATAACGCCGAGGGCGGACTCGACCTCGCCGCGCTCGACACGCTGCTCACGCCCGCGGTCAAGCTCTTCGCCTTCACCCACGTTTCCAACACCCTCGGCACCGTCAACTCGGTCGACGAACTCTGCCGGCGCGCCCGCGCGGTCGGCGCGATCACCGTGATCGACGCCGCCCAATCCATCGGCCACATGCCGCTGGACGTGCGCGCGCTCGGCTGTGATTTTCTCGCCTTCTCCGGCCACAAGATGTGCGGCCCCACCGGCATCGGCGTGCTCTACGGCCGCCGCGAACTGTTGGACAAACTCGCGCCCGACGAAACCGGCGGCGGCATGGTCGTGCAGGTGAACTACGAGGGCGCGACCTGGAAACCCGCGCCCGAGCGTTTCGAGGCCGGCACGCCCAACGTCGCCGACGCCATCGCGCTCGCCGCGGCCTGCGATTACCTCGACGCCCTCGGCCGCGAAAAAATCGCCGCGCACGACGCCGAACTCGCCGCCCTCGCCTATGAAAAACTCCGCGCCCTGCCCGGCATCCGTCTGCTCGGCCCCACCGGCGCGCGCAGCGGTTTGGTGAGCTTCGCCTTTGCCGACGTGCACGCGCACGACGTGGTGACGTTTGCCGACGAAGACGGCATCGCGCTGCGCGGCGGCCACCACTGCAACCAGCCGCTCATGCGCAAGCTCGGTCTCGCCAGCACCACGCGCGCGAGCTTCTACGTTTACAACACGCCCGACGAGATCGACCGCCTCGCGGCCTCGCTGCAGCGCATCCTGAAATTCTTCGGCGGCGCCTGAGCGCGGCGTCTTCGCCATGCCGCACTTGGGCCGACGACTGCTGTGGTGGCTGCTCGCCGTATTGCCCGTAACGCTCATGTCCACGCCCGCGCCCGAACCCGACTGCGTTGTCCTGCTGCACGGTATCGGCATGCGGGCCTATGTGATGAAACGGCTCGAATCCGCGCTGCGGACCGACGGCTACCGCGTGGTCAACCTGTCCTACCCGTCGCGCGAAATGCCGTTCGCCGCCATCGCCGGCGATTACCTGCCCGCGCAGTTACAGAAGCACGATGTCGCCCGTGCGCCGCAGCTGCATTTTGTCACGCACTCCATGGGCAGCCTGCTCGTGCGGCAACTGATCGCGGACCAACGGCCCGGCAATCTCGGTCGCGTGGTGATGATCGGCCCGCCCAACCAGGGCAGCGCGGCCGCCGACGTGGCGCAGGAAAACGCCCTGTTGCGCCGTTTTCTCGGCGGCAATCTCATCCTGCTCGGCACGGGCGAGGCAGCCATCGCGCACCGGCTCGGCCCCGCGGATTTCGAGGTCGGCATCATCGCCGGCGAGGTGGCGATCAATCCCGTTTTCGGCGATGCGCTCGGCGAGCGCAACGACGGCGCGGTCACCGTGACCTCCGCCCAGCTGGAAGGCATGCGCGATTTCATCGTCCTGCCCTATTCGCACACGCTGATGCTCTGGCGCACCGCGGTCATCACGCAGGTCCTCGCCTTCCTACGCCAAGGCCGGTTTGAGCATGCGGGCGGCGAAGACGCGGAGCGGTCGGACGCTCAGCATTGAGGGTTTTGGATTCGGGTAGCCGCGCTTGAGCCGAAGGCAAAAGCGTGGTCTGCAGGAGTCCACCTTGTCGCGGCGCGACCGGGATCAGTTTTCGTCTTCCGCCCCGGCGCCGAGCCGCTGCTGCAAGGCCACCACCTGGCTGTCGTAGGTCGGAGCCGGCGCGGGATTGCGGTAGAACACGCCGGTGTAGAGCGTCTGCCCGTATTCCTGCGCGAGTTCCATCGCCCGCAACCGGTTGGCCGGGTCGTGCCCCTCGTCAGCCAGCTTGCGCATCTTGGTTTTCTGCACCTTCAGCTGGCTGTCGGGATCGCCAAAACTGATGCAGGGCGACTGCACGTTGACGAACGCAAAGCCGGGATAGCGGATCGCCTCCTCGATGAGTTTGGCGAGACCGTCCATGTCGGACGGCGCGCCCTGCGCCACAAAGCCCGCGCCGTAGGCGAGCACGTAGAGCAGCGGGTTGACCGGATCTTCCATGCTGCCGTAGAGCGAGCTCGGCGTCACCGTGCCGCGACGCGACGTGGGCGACACCTGGCCCTTGGTGAGCCCGTAAATCTGGTTGTCCATCATCAGGTAGGTGATGTCGCAATTGCGCCGGATGGCATGCGGCACGTGACCGCCGCCAATGGAAAATCCGTCACCGTCCCCGCCGGCGGCGATCACCATGAGCTCGGGCCGGGCGAGCTTGATGCCCTGCGCGATCGGCAGCGCGCGGCCGTGCAGGGTGTTGAAACCGTAGGCGGTCGTGTAGCCGGGGATGCGGCTCGAACAGCCGATGCCCGAGACAAACGTGATCTCGTGCGGCGGCCGGCCGATGGCGGCCAGGGCGCGATAAAGCGCGGTGACCACGCCGTAGTCACCGCAACCCGGGCACCAGATGGGCTTGAGGTTGCTGCGGTAATCCTTGGCGGTGGGAACCGGCGTTGCGGACGGGGCGGGAGGACACTCACAAAGAGCACTCATGGGACAAGGGCGGGAGATTGTTTTTGGGCGGCCGCGGCCACCAGTTCGCGCAGGCGGTCGGCGACCTCGGACGGCCAGAAGGGATTGGCGCCGCTGCGGGCAAAGGCCTGGAAATCGGCCGGCACCTCGGTCCACATGCGGATGAGCCGGTGCAACTGACCCTGGTGCGATTGCTCGACCACGAGCACCGATTGCACGCCGGCGAAAAATTCCCGGTAAACTTCATCCACCACCGGATAGACCAGCTTGGGGATGAGCACTTTCACCGGCACGCCCTCGGCATGCAACCGGCGCACCGCCTCGAGCACCACCCCGGCCACACTGCCCCAGGCGATCACGCCGACGACCGCCGCGGGATCGCCCTCGCACACGAACAGGTCGCGCCGTGTCTTGAGCGGATCGAACTTGTGCAGCCGCTTCTCGTTCATGCGCGCGTGCATTTCGCCGCTCGCGGTGGGCGCACCGGACTCGGTGTGCTCGATGCCCGCGGCCAGATAGTTGCCGCCCGGCATGCCGGGATGACTGATCGGGCTGATGCCCGAATCCGTGAAGGCAAAGCGGCGGTAGTTTTCCAGTTCCTCGGCGGACGGCTGACGCCGCTCCACCAGCGTGAACTGCGCGGGATCGATCGGTTCGACGATCTCCTTGCGCTGCGCGATTCCCTGGTCGGAAAGCACGATGACCGGCGTCTGGTAATGCTCGGCGATGTTGAAGGCCTCGACGGTGATGCCGAACATGTCGGCCACGCTGATCGGCGCCAGCACCGGCCGCACCACGTCGCCGTGCGCGGAAAACACCGCGGCAAACAGGTCGGCCTGCTCGGGCTTGGTCGGCATGCCGGTCGACGGACCGCCGCGCTGCACATTGACACACACGAGCGGCAGTTCCGCGAGGCTCGCCAAACCGAGCACCTCGGCCTTGAGCGAAAAGCCCGGACCGGACGTGGCGGTCATCGCCTTGCGTCCGGCAAACGACGCCCCGACCGCGGCGGCGGCACCGGCGATCTCGTCCTCCGCCTGTAACACCGCGCCGCCGTGCTGCCAGATGTCGCGCTGCAGGTGCTGCATGATCTCGGTGGCGGGCGTGATTGGATAACCGCCGAAGAATTTGCACCCGGCCGCAAGGGCCGCGCGCGCACAGATCTCGTTGCCATCGGTCAGCCAGCGGCCCTTGGCGGCGCCGACGGCGGGATCAAGGTGACGGGGCTCGTCCAAGGGATGCGCCGCGGCGTAATCCATGCCGGCGGCAAAGGCCCGCTCGTTGCCCTGCACGACCGCATCGCCCTTTTTGGCGAACTTTTTGCGGATGCCCGCCAACATGCTCTCGCGGCCGAAACCGAACCAACCGGCCAGCAGGCCGAGCACCACGCTGTTCTTGGCCAGGTCCGTGCCCGCCGTTTGCTTGGCCAGCGCCGCCATCGGCACGCAGCGCACGATGCGCGGGGTCACGGCCAACGGCAGCCGGTCGGGAGTCACGCCGGTCTTTTCCTCGTAAATCACCACCGTGCGCTCCAAGACGGGCAGTTCGCCACCGAAGCGCAGGAAATCCTCCCAATTGAGCGCCACCGCCACATCAAGCGCCCCGCCGGGATTGAGCACCGGGCCGGTGGCGATGCGCAGCCGGCAGGACGATTCGCCCCCGCGGATCTGCGAGCCGAAGCTTTTCGTCAGCACGGCAAAGTAACCGTCACGCGCCGCCGCACTGATCATGGATTCCCCGGCCGACACGACGCCGTCGCCGCCGGACCCCGCCAGCCCGATGATTAGGTCTTGCATGGCTCAGTTCCCCCCGTGTGCACCGCAAGCCGGTGCCGCTGCCTGGACACCCGATGAATCGGGGCGGCCGGCGGTTTCCACACCGTGGAAACCGGATTGAGGGCAAGGAGACTGATGGCAGATGCGGGCCATGGGAGGATACAGGATTGTCCCGCACTATACGCCGCCGCCGGCCGGGGCGTCGCAGCCTATTTTGCCAACCTCCGCGCGCTTCTTGGCATTATAAATTCTTATTATGATACATCACACAACGAGATTTATCTTATCTCCAACCGATAGCTGTCTACACTGATTATTACGCGACGCCCCTCCGGTTTCTCCGCATGGCGCATCGTCGCTGCAACGCCGGCCCCATCCGGTGCCGGCATGCCGTTTCCCCATGAATCCGAACGACAAATGCCTCAACCGCCGCCGCCATCCGGCCGTTGGAGCAACCTCCAGACCATCCGGAATTCCGGCCGGTGGGACGATTTGCGCAACTTCTGCGCGGCCTAGGACAAGGCATGCGGAGCAAGAAATGCGGACATTTGCGACCATCGGCTGATCGCGGTTTCACCACTCAATTTTGAACACGACCATGAACTCCCAAGGGCGCAAAACCAACTACACCACATGTGATGCAAACGAGGCGGTCGCCTCGGTGGCCTACCGGCTGAACGAGCTGATCGCCATCTACCCGATCACGCCCTCCTCCAACATGGCCGAGTCATGCGATGAATGGGCGGCGCTGAAGCGCAAGAATCTCTGGGGCGAGGTCCCCCACGTCGTGGAAATGCAGTCCGAAGGCGGCGCGTCCGGCGCCGTGCACGGCGGTCTCCTCGGCGGTGCGCTCACCACCACCTTCACCGCCTCGCAGGGGTTGCTGCTGATGATCCCCAACCTCTACAAGATTGCCGGCGAGCTGCTGCCCCTGACCATTCATGTCAGCGCCCGCGCGCTCGCCGCCCAGGGCCTCTCGATCTTCGGCGATCACCAGGACGTGATGGCCTGCCGCGCCACCGGTTGCGCGCTGTTGAGCAGCGTCAATCCGCAGGAAGCCCACGACTTCGCGCTCATCGCCCACGCGGCCAGCTACCGCTCACGCGTGCCGTTCATCCACTTCTTCGACGGTTTCCGCACCTCCCACGAGGTCGCCAAGATCGCGACCCTGTCGGACGACGATCTGCGCGCGGTGATCGACGAGAACGACATCGCCTCGTTCCGCGCGCGGGCGATGAGCCCCGACCGCCCCACCCTGCGCGGCACCGCGCAGAATCCCGACGTGTATTTCCAGGGCCGCGAGGCCGTGAACCGGTTTTACGACAGCATCCCAGACATCGTGGAAGCCACGATGGAGAAATTTGCGGCCGTCACCGGCCGACGCTACCGGCTGTTCGAATACCACGGTCATCCGGAGGCCGAACGCGTGGTCGTGGCCATGGGCAGCAGCATCGACACCATCGTTGAAACGGTGGACTGGATGGTATCGCACGGCGAAAAGGTCGGCGTGATCGCGGTACGGCTGTTCCAGCCCTTCCACGGGAAAGCGTTCCTCGCCGCGCTACCCAAGACCGTCAAGGCCATCGCCGCGCTCGACCGGACCAAGGAACCCGGCTCGCTCGGCGAACCCATGTATCTCAACGTGCTCGGCGCCTTGGCCGAGGGCCGCTCGCCGCTGGCGGGCTCGCCCCGCGTGATCGGCGGCCGCTACGGCCTCGGCTCGAAAGAGTTCACTCCCGGGATGGTCAAGGCCATCTATGAACACCTCGGCGGCTGGGAGCCGCGCAACCATTTCACCGTCGGCATCATCGACGACGTCACGGGCACCTCGCTCGAATACGATCCTGACTTCAACATCGAGGCGGCGGACGTGCGCCGGTGCGTGTTTGTCGGCCTCGGTGCGGACGGCACCGTCGGGGCCAACAAGAACTCCATCAAGATCATCGGCGAGCAGACCGACAACTTCGCGCAGGGCTACTTTGTTTACGACTCGAAGAAGTCCGGCTCGATGACCATCTCGCACCTGCGCTTCGGCCCGCGGCCGATCCGCGCCCCCTATCTCATCCAACAGGCCGATTTCGTGGCCTGCAGCGAGTTCAACTTCATCGGCCGCTACGAGGTGCTCGGCTACGCCGCGCCCCAGGCCACCGTGCTGCTCAACTCGCCCCATTCGCCGGAAGAAACGTGGAAGCGCCTCCCGCGCGATTTGCAGCAGGTCATCATCTCGCGCCATCTCCGCCTCTTCGTCATCGACGCCACCAAGGTCGCGCACGACAGCGGCATGGGCCGGCGCACCAACACCGTGCTGCAAACCTGCTTCTTCGCCCTCTCCGGCGTGCTGCCACAGGACGAGGCCATCAAGCAGATCAAGAAGGCGATCGAGAAGACCTACGGCCGCAAGGGCGAGCAGATCGTCAAGATGAACTACGCCGCGGTTGACGCCGCGCTCGCCGGCCTGTTCGAGGTGAAAATCCCCGCGTCGGTCGACACCGAGGCCAAGGCTTCCGTGCCCCCCACCTATCCGGGTGCACCGCAGTTCGTGCAGGAAGTGACCGCCCGGCTGCTCGCCAACCAGGGCGATCTCATGCCCGTCAGCGCCATGCCGCTCGACGGCTGCTGGCCGACCGGCACCGCGCGCTTCGAAAAGCGCAACATCGCGCTGGAAATCCCCGCCTGGGATCCGTCGATCTGCATCCAGTGCAACAAGTGCGTGCTGATCTGCCCCCACGCCGCGATCCGCGCCAAGTTCTACGGACCGGAGGCGCTCGCGGGCGCGCCCGAGGGCTTCCAATCAGTGGCCTTCCGTTCGAACGAATTCCCGGGCCAGCACTACACCATCCAGGTGGCCCCCGAGGATTGCACCGGCTGCTCGCTCTGCGTGCAGGTGTGCCCCGCCAAGGACCGCAAGAATCCGCGCCACAAGGCCATCGACATGGTGCCGCAGGAACCGTTGCTCGAAGCCGAGCGCCGCAACTGGGACTTCTTCCTCGACCTGCCCGATCCCGACCGCGCCAAGGTCGATCTCACGACGGTCAAGGGCACGCAGTTCATGACCCCGCTGTTCGAGTTCTCGGGCGCCTGCTCCGGCTGCGGCGAAACGCCCTACGTCAAGCTGCTCACCCAGCTCGTCGGCGACCGGCTGCTCATCGCCAACGCCACGGGCTGCTCGTCCATCTACGGCGGCAACCTGCCGACCACGCCCTATTGCTCCAACCGCGACGGCCGCGGTCCGGCCTGGGCCAACTCGCTGTTTGAAGACAACGCCGAGTTCGGACTCGGCATCCATCTCGCGGCCGAGCAGCGCCGCCGCACCGCCGGACTGCTGCTGGAACGTCTCGCCACCAAGGTCGGGCCCGATCTCGCGCAGGTCACGCTCGCGGCCCCGCAGGCCACCGAGGCCGACATCGCCGCCCAGCGCGCGCGCATCGAGCAGATCCGCGAAAAGCTCAAGACCCTCGATTCGGTCGACGCCCACCGGCTGCTCGGCATCGTTGACGATCTTGTCCGCAAATCGGTCTGGATTCTCGGCGGCGACGGCTGGGCCTACGACATCGGCTACGGCGGTCTCGACCACGTGCTCGCCTCGGGCGCCAACGTGAAGGTGCTCGTGCTCGACACCGAGGTCTATTCCAACACCGGCGGCCAGTCCTCCAAGGCCACGCCCATGGGCGCGGTGGCGAAATTCGCCTCCAGCGGCAAGGGCCTGGGCAAGAAGGACCTCGCCCTGATGGCCATGCAATACGGCCACGTTTATGTGGCCAAGGTCGCCATGGGCGCCAAGGACAGCCAGACGATCAACGCCCTGCGCGAGGCCGAGGCCTATGACGGCCCCGCCCTCGTCATCGCCTACTCGCACTGCATCGCCCACGGCTTCCCGCTGCACCTCGGCACCGAGCAGCAGAAGCTCGCGGTCGACACCGGTTACTGGCCGCTCTTCCGCTACGATCCGCGCTTGGCCGCCAAGGGCGAACCCGCGTTCAAACTCGACTCCGCCCCGCCCAAGGCCGACCTCGCCAAGTTCATGGCCAACGAAACCCGCTTCGGCATCCTCCGCAACGTGGATCCCGCCCGGGCGGCCGAACTCGCGACCAAGGCCCAGACGCAGGTGCACGAGCACTACGCGCTCTATCAACGCTTGGCCAACGCGATCGCCGGCCAAGCCAACGGGCAGCCCGCCCCGGCCGCCGCCAAACCCGCGCCCGCGCAAAATTAAGCCCGTCCTCCCATGAAACTCACCACCCCCTACCTCGGCCTGCAGCTCAAAAATCCGCTGATCGTCGGCGCCTCGCCGTTCTCCGACAACCTGCGCTCCACGCAACAGCTGGAGGAGGCCGGCGCCGCCGCCATCGTCATGCGCTCGCTGTTCGAGGAGCAGATCGACATGGAGCAGCGGGCGCTTTTGCACCACATCGAAAGCCCGGCGGAAAGCACCGCCGAGGCCACCTCGTTCTTCCCCGCCTACGAGGAGTACCAGCTCGCCCCCGACCAGTACCTCCGCCAGATCGGCGAACTGAAACGCCACCTCTCCATCCCGGTGATCGCCTCGCTCAACGGCTACCGGCCGGGCGGGTGGACCGACTACGCCGCGCGCTTCGAGGCGGCCGGGGCCGATGCCATCGAGCTCAACCTCTACCAGCTCGTGACCGATCCCGAAATCTCCGGCGATGAGGTCGAGGCTGACATGCTCGAAACCGTGCACCGCGTGACCGACAGCGTACAGGTGCCCGTCTCGATCAAGATCTCCGCCTTCCACACCTCGCCCACGCAGTTCGCCAAGGCCCTGGAAAACGCCGGCGCCGCCGGCGTGGTGGTCTTCAACCGGTTTTACCAGCCGGATTTCGACATCGAGGAACTCGACGTACAGCCCCAGCTCAAGCTCTCCGATTCCTCCGAGCTGCTGATGCGGTTGCGCTGGCTCGCCATCCTTTCGCCGCATCTCACCCGTTCCCTGGCCGCCACCGGCGGGGTGCACACCACGGGCGATGTCATCAAGGCCCTGCTCGCCGGCGCCCATGCCGTGCAACTCGTGTCCGTGCTGCTCAAACACGGACCGCGCATCCTCACCACGCTGCTGACCGGCCTGCACGACTGGATGCAGGAGCATGGCTACGAAAGCATCGACGAGCTGCGCGGCGCCATGAACCTGCAGCGCTGCCCCGATCCCGCCGCCTTCGAGCGCGCCAATTACCAACGCATCCTGCAGAGCTGGCGCATCTGACGCCTTTCGCGGCAGGGTCGTGTTCCCACCGTAGCCGCGTTTGAGCCCACCGGGCGAAAACGTGGCCCGGGGAGTCCGTGGGATTTTCCGGCCCTGTCATAGGGCTGATATTTCTTTTGAATCCGGGGGAGATTGGGCCCTCAATGGGCCCGGTCGCGCCATGCGCCGCCCGCCCCGCCCCTTGTTTTCAACGTTCGCTCCCTTTACCCATGAGCCATTCCCCCAACGGTCCCCGGTCATCCTCCGCCGCGCCCAAATACCCCGGCGTGCGCGTCACCTGCAACGGCAACCAGCTCGTCACCCAGCACGTCGAGACCCGCATCACCGAGGGCGGCGTGTTCTACCCCATCACCCCGTCCACCGAGGGCGGCGAGATTTACCAACAGTCCTATGCGCAGGGTGAACTCAACGTCTGGGGTCAGCAGAAGATCGCCGTCGAAACGGAGGGCGAGCACGCCGCCCAGGGCGGTGCCACCGCCTACGCCGTCACCGGCCGCCGCACGGTTAACTTCACCTCCGGCCAGGGCATCGTCTATGCCATGGAGCAGTACTACCACGCGCCCGGCAAACTTTCGACCATGGTGCTCGAGATCGGCGCCCGCGCCCTGACCAAGCAGGCGCTCAACGTCCATTGCGGCCACGACGACTTTTACGCCGCGCTCGACACCGGCTGGACCATGCTGATGTCGAAGGACGCCCAGCAAGCCGCCGACCAGGCCATCATTTTGCGCAAGGTCAACGAGCTCTCGCTCAACCCGGGCATGAACATCCAGGACGGCATGCTCACCACCCACTCCGAGCGCATGTACCTCGCGCCCGAGGCGGAACTGCTGCGCGAATTCCTCGGCGCGCCCGACGACCAGATCGACTGCCCCACGCCCGCCCAGCGCGAGCTCTTCGGCCCCAAACGCCGCCGCGTGCCGCAAATGATGGACCTGAAAAACCCCGTGCTGCTCGGCCCGGTGCAGAATCAGGAGCACCACATGAACGGCGTGGTGGCCCGCCGGAACAATTTCAACGAACCCATCCTCGGCATGCTGGCCGAGGCCTACGCCGAGTTCGGCCGGCTCACCGGCCGTCAGTACGGCTTGCTGACAGAATACAAGACCGCCGACGCCGACACCGTGTTCGTCTCCCTCGGCTGCGCGGCCGACAACATCGAGGCCGCGTGCGACTACCTGCGCGAACAACGCAACGCCAAGGTCGGTTCGATCCACGTCAACGTCATCCGCCCGTTCCCCGAGGCCGCCCTCATCGCGGCGCTCCGCGGCAAGAAGAACGTCATCATCCTCGAGCGCACCGACGAGGGTCTGTCCGGCGACAACCCGCTCGCGCGCGACATCCGCGTCGCCCTCGGCAAGGCCAACGAAATCGCACGCACCGGCGCCGGCGGTCTGCCCGCGCTGCGTCCGGAAGAAACCCCGCGGCTCTTCCGCGGTGCCTACGGCATCGGCTCGCGCGATTTCCGCCCCGAGCACACCCTCGGAGCCTACGAGTTCGCCACCGGCACGACCAAGCGCACCGACGGCCGCAGCGCGGCCGACGGCGAGACGTTCTGCGTGCTCGGCGTTGATCACCCCTACGCCGTCATCAGCAAGGACACGCCTTCTCTCCTGCCCGAGGGCGCCATCGCCGTGCGTTTCCACTCCATCGGCGGCTGGGGCATGATCACCACCGGCAAGAACCTCGGCGAACTCATCGGCGAGTTCGGCGACCACCTCACCCACGCCCAACCCATCTACGAGGCCGTCGGCGTGCTGAAACAGCGGCTCTTCGTGATGGCCAACCCGAAATACGGCTCGGAGAAAAAAGGTGCGCCGACCAATTACTACCTCACCGTCGCGCCCTCGCGCATCAAGGTGAACTGCGAGCTCAACCACGTGGACGTGGTGCTCTGCTGCGATCCGAAGGCCTTCACCCACACCAACCCGCTCGAGGGTCTGAAAAAGGGCGGCAGCCTCGTGTGGGAATCGAGCGACACGCCGGAAACCGCGTGGCAGCGCATCCCCGCCAAATACCGCCAGTGGGTGCAGGAGAACAACATCCGCATCTTCATTTTGCCCGGTTTCGACATCGCCCGGAAGGCCACCGACAAGCCCGAGCTGCAGCTGCGCATGCAGGGCAACTCCTTTCTCGGCGCATTTTTCCGCGTCAGCCCGTTCCTGAAGGAATACGGCATCAGCGAGGAGTTCTTCCTCGAGAGCGTGGAGAAGCAATACGTCAAGAAGTTCGGCCGCTTCGGCGACGCCGTCGTGGCCTCGAACATGACCGTCATGACCGAGGGCTTCAGACGCGTCACCGAGATCAACTACGGCTCGGCCGGCGATCCCGACCGCTCCTCGATGCGCAACCCGCCGCTGGCGCCCATCGGCGAACACCAGATCATCCCGACCGCCGGCTGTGGCGCGGCCGGTTGCGGCTCCATCCCCTTCCCCGCCGCGCAACCCGCGCGTGCGCCCGTCCAATCGCTGGCCAAGTTCGACGCCGAGTTCCGCAACAACCTCGGTTACCACCAGCCCGCCGGCGCGCTCGCGTCCGTCGGCGTGATGGGCCCCGGCACCGGCGCCACCCAGTCCAAGTATGTCGCCCGCCGCGAAACCCCGGTTTACATCGCGGAAAACTGCACCCAGTGCATGGAGTGCATCACCGCCTGCCCCGACACCGCGCTGCCCAACACCGCACAGGAGGTCATCACCGTGCTCAAAACCGCGGTGAACAATTACGTAACCGACCGTGAACAGCGCCTCGCCTTCGGCCGCGAATTGCCCGGTATCGAGCAACGCGCCCGCGCCCGCATGATCGAGGCCGTCAAGACCAAGGCCAAGCTGCCCTTCAAGGACATCATCCGCGAGGAAGTCGAGGCCGTCGCCGGTATCGCCCCGGCAGCCAAGGCCGAGTTCACCGGCATCATCGACAAGCTGCCGCTGGCCTACTCCAGTGTGCCCGCCATCTTCCGCTCCGTGGAAACCAAACAGCCCGGCCACGGCGGCCTGTTCTCCATTTTCGTCTCCGACCTCTGCAAAGGCTGCGGCGAATGCGTGCAGGTCTGCGGCGATCACGACGCGCTGCGCATGGTGCGCGAGACCGAGGAGCTCAACGCCGACCTCACCACCGCGCAGGTTTTCTCGCGCCTGCTGCCCGACACCCCGCAGCAATACCTCGGCCTCTACAACGACGGGGACGCCGCCAACTCGCGTGAGGCCGCGTTGCGCAACCACCTCATGGTGCGCCGCAATTACGAGGCCCTCGTCTCCGGCGACGGCGCCTGCGCCGGCTGCGGCGAAAAGAGCATCCTCCGCGCCGCCGCCTCGGTCACCGAGGCCTACATGCGGCCGCTCTACCACAATAAGGCAGACCGGCTCCGCGCCAAGGCTGCGCGGCTGCGCACCGAGGGCACGCAAAAACTCGCCGCGCTCAAGGCCCGCAACGCCGACGAGTATGCGCTCTTCCGCCGCACCTTCGCCCATGTGATCATCGGCCTCGGTGGCGAGAACGACGCCGACACCGCCGGCCGCATCGCCGCCCACGAGGCCAAACACGGTGCGATCACCGATGAGCAGCTCATCGGCGGCCTGGTCGCCGTGCTCGAACAGGATGCCTTCAACCACAAGGAACTCCAGGCCGTGGACGGCCGCCGCGCCAACGGGATGTCGGTCATGATGATGGGCGCGAGCACCGGTTGTAACACCGTGTACGGCTCCACCCCGCCCTCCAATCCGCATCCGTATCCGTGGATGAATTCGCTCTTTCAGGACGGCGCCACCATCTCGTGGCTCATGGCCGAAAGCGTGATCGTGGAGCACGCCCGTCGTTCCGTCGTGCCCGAGCGGCTCACCGACGCCCTGCTGGACCGCGACGAAAATGTCGCCAGCGAAACCGAATACTTCACGCTGACCCACCTCGACGACGCGCTCATGACCGAGCAGGAAATCCGCGAGCTGCCCAAGGTCTGGGTGGTCGGCGGCGACGGCGCGCTCGGCGACATCGGTTTCCAAAACGTATCCAAGGTCATGCTCCAGAACCGCCCGAACGTGAAGATTCTGATGCTCGACACCCAGGTGTATTCCAACACCGGCGGCCAGAACTCCGACTCGTCCACGATGCTCGGCGGTTACGACATGAACCAGTTCGGCACCGCGTCGCAGGGCAAGTTGATTGAGAAGAAGAACGTCGCCGAGGCCTTCACCAGCGGCCACGGCTCGCCGTTTGTCGCACAGGTCTCGATGGCCAACGCCGCCAAGCTCTACAAGGCCATCCTCGACGGCCTCGAGTATCGCGGCACCGCGTTCTACCAGGCCTACACCACCTGCCAGCCCGAGCACGGCGTCGGCGACAACATGAGCGCCGACCAGGCCAAGCTCGTGCGCGACGCGCGCGGCATGCCCGAGTTTGTTTTCAACCCGCGCCGCGGCGAGACCTCGCAGGAAGCCTTCGACCTCAAGGGCAACCCCACGCTCGACCGCGACTGGTGGCGCACCAAATTCGCCGCCAATGGCGAAGAATACAGTTTCGGTGTCGCCCACTGGGCCGTCACCGAGGGCCGCTTCCGCAAGCACGTGAAGGCAATCAAGGAGGACGAGGCCGCCAAACTCGTGCCGTTGGAGGAAGCGCTGCATTTCATCACGCAGGACGATGTCATCCACCGCCGCGTGTTCGATCCCGCGCACCGCAGTTTCGTCACGAACTTCGGCTGCTACATCAAGGTCGAGACCGGCGGGCGTTTCAAATATTACGCCGTGTCACGTCAGATGGTGCTGTTCGCTGTCGAACGGCGCAAAGCCTGGCGCATGTTGCAGAGCAAAGCCGGCATCGTGAACAGGGACTACCTCGCGCAAAAGGCCTTCTTGGCGAAAATCGATCAGGGCGAAATCGCCCTCGCCGACGCCCGGGCCCGCGCCGCCGAGCTCTACGCCGCCGAGCTGGCGGCCGTGAAATAGGCCGTGCATCTGCTGCGAACCGTTCCGCCCCGGTTCGGGCGGACGGTTCGCGGTCAGGCCATGTAGCGATAGACCGCGCCCACGAGCAGACAGACTCCCGTCAGGGTGAACATCATCGGCAGCAACTGCGCCCTCCGCACCGCCTGTGCAAACTGCCGGGGAGTGAGTTTCCCATCCTTCAGGTCGTCCTCCAAATCAGCCAGCCATTCGTTGAGACGCCAATGCGACCAGACTCCGATCAGCGTGATCAGGATGCCCAGCATGCCGATAAGTTCGGCCAAATTGATCGATACAACTGCCATCGATAACATACCGAAATACCGCACCCGCTGTGGATTGCGATTCAATTTGCCCGGGGAATTGTCTTTTAAACACTAGGTATAAACAGACTTATCCATAACGCAATGACCTCCCCGCTCCCGTCGGCGCGCCGTGTTGAACCCGCCGTGGCCGATGCCGCGATCCTCGGGATCACGCGGCCACACCCCAGCCTTTGGACCTACTATCTGCTGGCCTGTCTGGTTTTTCCGCCGGCGTTTCCGTTCCTCATTCTGCCGGCGTGGTTTCGCTATCATACCATGCGTTATCGTTTCGACGCCGAAGGCATTTCAATGAGCTGGGGCATCCTCTTCCGCCGCGAAATCATCCTCAACTACGCGCGCATCCAGGACATCCATCTGAAATCGAATCTCGTCGAGCGCTGGCTCGGCCTCGGCCGCATCCTCGTGCAAACTGCCAGCGGCAACAGCGGCGCCGAAATGGTCATCGAAGGCATCCGTGAATACGAAGCCGTGCGGGATTTTCTCTACGCGCGCATGCGCGGCGTGGGCGATCCCGGTCCGGCGAAAACCGATGCCGGCGGGCCCGACGAGCTCGCCGCGGCGTTGCGTGAGGTTGCCGCCGAATTGCGAACCATCCGCGCCACGCTCGCGCAACGTCCGCCTGCGGAGTGACCCACGCCATGCTCGCCCGGATCCGCCCCCACCTGTTTCGTTTGCTGCGCATCCCGCATGAACCCGAGCCCCCGCTGGGCGCCGCCGGCTCGGTCCGGGTTTTCCGTGCCGGGAAAAATTTCTACTACGTCCGGCTGATGAGCTGGGCGCTGGCCCAAGCCGGTGCCGCCGCCGGCCTCGCCTTTTCCCTGCTCTTTGTGGCCGAGATGCGCGCAGGCTTCGACGCCATCAAACAGGATGCCACGACCGCACAAATCACCGCCGCAACCGAGGCCCCGTCCGATGCCGGCCGGGGAAAAGGTCGCGGACGCGATCGCGACAAATTCCAACACTGGGTCCGCCACCAGGCGCCGGATTGGACCATGGACGCCGTGGCCGTGCTCGAGCTGCTCGCCGTGGCCGGCTTCGTGCTCCAGTTGCCCTTTACCTTCGCGGCGGTGCGCCTCGATTTCGAGCAGCACTGGTACATCGTCACCGATCGCAGCCTGCGGATCCGCACCGGGCTGGTGCGGCTGCAGGAATCGACCATGAGCTTCGCCAATCTGCAACAGGTCGAGGTACGGCAGGGTCCGTTGCAACGGCTGCTCGGCATCGCCGATGTGCAGGTGCGCTCGGCCGGCGGCGGCGGAGACACCGGAGCCAAGGGCCGGCCGGGCGACACGTTGCACCAAGGGATTTTTCACGGGGTGGACAACGCCCACGAGATCCGCGACCTGATCCTGAACCGGCTGCGTCGTTTCCGTGCAGCCGGACTCGGCGATCCGGATGATCACTCCGTTGCCCCGGCCATCTCGGCGCCGGCCGGTGACACCCTGGACGCCGCCCGCGAATTGCTGGCCGAGGCCCGGCAGCTGCGCGCCAGCCTGTCTCCAGACACGAAAACCTGATCCTCAGCAATCAGCCGCGCAGCCGCAGCAGCCGTTCGCCGGCGGCATGCAAAGTCGCGGGGCGCTTGGCGAAATTCAGCCGCACGTAGCGGTGTTCAGGATGCGCGAAGAAACTCGAGCCCGGCACCGGCGCCACGCCGATCTCGCGCGTCATCCAGTGCGCAAAATCCACGTCGCTCGCGTGGCCGAAGCGCGAAATGTCGACCATCACGAAATACGCTCCCTCGGGCCGGGCATAGGGCAGGCCGGTTTGATCGAGATACCCCAGCAACACGTCGCGCGACGCCGTATATTCCGTCGCCAACCCGGCGTAGTATTCCGGCGGAAAACGCAAGGCCGTCACCACCGCGTGTTGCAGCGGGGCCGCCGCCCCGACGGTCAGGAAGTCGTGCACCTTGCGCGCCTGCGCGATGATTTCGGGTGCCGCATGCACATAGCCCAGCCGCCAGCCGGTGATGGCAAAGGTCTTCGAAAGCGAGGAACACATCAGCGTGCGCCGCGCCATGCCCGGCAGCGTGCAAAAGTACGTGTGGCGGTGGGGTGGAAAGACGATGTGTTCGTAAACCTCGTCGGTCAGCACGAAGACATCGAACTCCTCGGCCAACGCCGCGATCTGCGCCAACTCCTCCGGCGTGAAAACCCGCCCGCAGGGATTCGAAGGATTGCACAGCACGAAAGCCTTGAGTCCGCCCGCAAACGCGCGCCGCAATTCCGCCGGATCAAAGCGGTAATGCGGCGGATGCAGCGGCACGTGTACGGTCTGCGCGCCGGCGAGGATCGCATCGGCGTTGTAGTTTTCGTAGAAAGGCGAAAACAGGCCCACCCGGTCGTCGGGATCGCACACGGTCATCATCGCCACCATCATCGCCTCGGTGGCGCCGCAGGTGACGACGAGTTCCCGCTCGGGGTCGACCGGCAGACCGGTGAACCGGGTCAGCTTGGCCGCGAGCGCCTCGCGCAACTCCGATGAACCCCAGGTAACCGCGTATTGGTGCCGCGAGTCGTCGATCGCCTCATGCGCGGCCTGCAGCAAGGCCGCCGGCGGATCCCAGTCGGGGAACCCCTGCGCGAGGTTGATGGCCCCGTGCCGCGCCGCCACCCGCGACATTTCGCGGATCACGGATTCGGTGAAGACGGCGGTGCGGCGGGAGGTCGCGGGCATGGATCACGGAATCTTCAGTTCCATGCCGATCTGCAATGAGTTTTCGTTGGGCAGCTGGTCGCGGTTGGCCGCGTAGATGTCGCGCCAACGCGAACGGTTGTTGTAGTAGCGCTGCGCCAGGCTGAAAAGCGTGTCGCCCTTCACCACCACATGCCGCCGCATGCCCGCGGCGGGCGTCGGGGTGGCCGCCGGCACCGGCGGCCGGTTCGTCGGCTCGGTGACCGCCACCTCCGTGGTCAGCGGCGCCAGGCTGATCGGGGACACCGGCTCCGGCACGCCGCGTTCCGGCGTCCCGGGCGATGCTTCCGTCGGCACGCGCATGCGGTTCACCGACGGGGCCGCCGCGCCTCCCCGCGCCAGGGCCAGCTCGCCGCGGAGCTGTTCGTTTTCCCGCTGCAACCGTTCGATCTGGTCGAGCATGTTCAACCGGTCGGACTGGCTTTCGAGCGGGTTGGCCGGCAGGGTGCGGGCAAATTCGCGCTTGGCGCTCTCCACCAGCCCGCGCACCTGCGGCGATTGCGGTGAGTTGGGCTGACGTTCAAGGTATTTGCGAAAATGATAAATGGCCGCGATTGGGTCCTTGATGTGCTGCAGGTAGATAATGCCGGACTCCAAGTGAGATTCCGGCGCGGTGTCACCCCGCTGATCGATCACGCGCAGGTAGGCGGCCAGCGCCTCCTGGGTGCGCCCCTGCTTGATCAGACGCTGGCCCAGCCGGTAGTCGGGTTCGTCAATCTCGGCCGTCTGCGGACGACCGGCCGGCCGCTCACAACCGGCCAACACCGCCAGGGCGACCAGTGCGATCAGTCCGAAAACTTGCAAACGGGATGGCATCGCAGCGGGAAAGGGTTTGAATGGGCAAAAGTTGGGCGTAAATTCCGCCACCTGTTCACACGACACAAACTCTAAATGCCACTCCCAGCCAAATCCGTCCTCACCCATGCACGCGCGTGCATCCGCATTGAGGGCGAGGCCTTGGCGGCGACGGCCCGGGGACTGGGACCGGAGTTTGTGACCACGGCCAATGCCGTGGCCGACACGATCGCGGCGGGAGGCAAACTCATCTTCAGCGGCGTCGGCAAATCCGCCCACATCGGCCAAAAATTGGCCGGCACGTTCAACAGCACCGGGGCGACCTCCTGTTTTCTGGACGCCACCCAGGCGCTGCATGGCGACCTCGGACTTTGCAGCCAGGGCGACCTCGCGATCCTGTTGAGCAACAGCGGTCAGAGCGAGGAGGTGCTCAAGCTCATCCCCGTGCTCAAGCGCATGGGCGTGCGGCTGGTGGCGTTGACCCGGCAACCCGGCTCCGATCTGGCGAAGAACGCCGATTTTCACCTGTTCTACCGCGTGCCGCGCGAAGCCTGCCCGCTCGCCCTTGCGCCCACCGCCAGCACGACCGCCGCCCTCGCATTGGGCGACGCCCTGGCGATGGTCCTGCTCAGGGCCCGCGGCGTCACCCGCGACGACTTCGCCCGTTATCACCCGGCCGGCAACATCGGCGCGATGCTGCTCAAGGTCCGCGACTTCATGCGCACCGGCGAGCGCCTGCCGATCATGCCCGACACCTGCACCACGCAGGAGGCGATCATGGCCATGACCAGGGCCAAGAGCGGCAGCGTGGCCCTCGTGCATCCCCGCTCCGGCAAACTCGCCGGCATTTTCACCGACGGCGACTTTCGCCGCAGCGCCCTGAGCGGCGCCGATTTCCTGCAACAACCCGTAGCCCGATTCATGACGCGTCAGCCCAAGATCATCCGTGACAACGCCCTCGGCATCGAGGCGTTCAACCTTTTCGAAGCCCACAAGATCGACGACCTCATCGTCGTGGATGCCCGCGGGAAACCCGTCGGCTTGGTCGACGGCCAGGACCTGCCCAAACTCAAAATCGTGTGAGCACTCCCATCCGCATCGGCATCATCGGGATGGGGGGCTTCGCCGCCTGGCATCACAACACCGTGGCGCGGCTGGAGGAGCGCGGGCTCGCCAAGCTCGTCTGCACCTGCGACCCGCAGCCCACGGCCTTCAGCATCGAGCAACAAAAATGGCGGCTGGCCGACCGGGGCGTGAGCATCTTCGCGGACTACCGGCAGATGCTCGACGCCTGCCGGCGCGACCTCGACATCGTGGTGGTGCCCACGCCCATCAACCTGCACAACGAGATGCACCAGGCCTGCGTCGAACGCGGGCTGGCCGTCTATTTGGAAAAGCCGCCCACCCTCGACCATCTCGAACTCGAGGAAATGATCCGGCGCGATCGGGCCGGCCGGCACGCGGCCCTGGTCGCGTTCAACTTCATCGTGGAAAAGCCGCGGCTCGCCCTCAAGGAGCGCCTGCTCGCCGGCGAATTCGGCGCCGTCACCGGGGCGACACTCATGGCGCACTGGCCCCGCCCCGCCGATTATTTCAAACGCAACACCTGGGCCGGCCGGCTCATGATGGACGACCGCGTGGTGCTCGACTCGTGCCTGGGCAACGCCAACGCGCACTTTGTCCACAACCTGCTGTTCTGGCTCGGCGGACCGGAGTTGTCGTCCTGGGCTCAGCTCGCGACCGTGCGGGCCGAACTCTATCGCGCGCACGCCATCGAGGGTGCCGACACCTTCTTTGTCGAGGCCGGCACCACCACGGGGGTCACGATGCGGTTCGCCGTCACCCACGCCTGTGCCGGCCAGACCACCCATGCCGAGACCGTCCATTGTGAGCGCGCCGAAATCCACTACATCGTCGGACGGCACGCCGAGGTGCGCTGGCGCGACGGACGCGTCGAGCACATCGACCTGGGACCGTTCGACGGCGTCACCGAAAACCACCTCGCCTATTACCGCTATTTCCGCGGCGAAACCGAACGTCCCGCCACCACCCTCGTCGATTCGCGCCCGTTCGTGATCCTCAACGATCTCGCCCACGTCTCCAGCGGGCACATCGCGCCGTTCCCGGCGGAAAAAATCACCCGGGTGCGCGACGAGAAGGAGCAGAAGGATTACATCAACATCGCCGGCATGCCGGGCATGATCGACCGTTTCCTGCAACAGGGCGAATGGCCCGGTCCGCACGGGTGGAACCGGAACACCGGCGACCCCGTCACACCGCAGGACCTCGACCGGTTTCACGACACGGTACGCCGGATGCTTGCCGCCGTCACGGGTTGAACTTCCCGTCCGCCCGGCCCAACCTGACTTTTACCATGGCCGCACCCGCATTCCATTATCAGGACACGTTTCCGCTCGGCGGAGACGACACGGAATACCGACTGCTCTCCCGCGAGGGCGTCACCACCGCCACCTTCGAGGGCAAGGAGATTCTCAAGGTGACTCCGGAGGCTCTGGCTTTTCTCGCCCGGCAGGCCTTTCACGACTGTTCATTCATGCTGCGCCCCCAGCACCTGAAGCAGGTTGCCGCGATCTTGTCTGACCCGGAGGCCAGTGCCAACGACCGCTATGTCGCGCTGACCCTGTTGAAAAACGCGGAGATCTCCGCCCAGGGCATCCTGCCCTTTTGTCAGGATACCGGCACCGCGATCATCATGGGCAAGAAAGGCCAGCAGGTCTGGACCGGCGCCAACGACGCGGAGTGGCTGAGCCGGGGCGTTTACGAATGCTACACCACCGAGAATCTCCGGTATTCACAGACCGCGCCGCTCGACATGTGGAAGGAGACCAACACGGGCACCAACCTGCCGGCGCAGATCGATCTCTATGCCACCGAGGGCGCGGAATATAAGTTCCTCTTCGTCGCCAAGGGCGGCGGCTCGGCAAACAAGACCTATCTTTATCAGGAAACAAAGGCGCTGCTGAATCCCAAGAGTCTGGAGAAATTCATCATCGAAAAGATGAGTTCACTCGGCACGGCCGCCTGCCCGCCCTACCACCTGACCTTCGTCATCGGCGGCACCAGTGCCGAGACCTGTCTCAAGACGGTCAAACTCGCTTCGACGAAATACTACGATTCTCTGCCCACCAGCGGCAACGAACACGGCCGCGCCTTCCGCGACCTGGAGATGGAGCAGAAGGTCCTGCAATGGGCGCAGCGAACCGGCATCGGCGCGCAGTTCGGCGGCAAGTATTTCGCACTCGACGTGCGCATCGTGCGCCTGCCGCGCCACGGCGCCTCGTGCCCCGTCGGCCTCGGCGTCTCCTGCAGCGCCGACCGCAACATCAAGGCCAAGATCACCAAGGACGGTATTTTCCTGGAGCAGATGGAAACCAATCCCGGCCGCTTCATCCCCGAGGCCGAGCGCACGTTGAAGACCGACCACGTCGTGCGCATCGACCTCAACCAACCGATGGCGCAGATCCGCGCCGAATTGACCAAACATCCGGTCACGACGCGGGTGTTGTTGAGCGGACCGATGATCGTCGCGCGCGACATCGCGCACGCCAAGCTCAAGGAGCGCATCGATGCCGGCCAGGGTCTCCCGCAATACCTCAAGGATCACCCCGTGTACTACGCCGGCCCGGCCAAGACGCCCAAGGGTTACGCCTCGGGCAGCTTCGGTCCCACCACGGCCGGCCGCATGGACAGCTACGTCGATCTCTTCCAAGCCCAAGGCGGCTCGATGGTCATGATCGCCAAGGGCAACCGCAGCGCGCAGGTCACCCAGGCTTGCAAGACCCACGGCGGTTTCTACCTCGGCAGCATCGGCGGTCCCGCAGCGATCCTCGCCAAGGAAAACATCCGCAAGGTCGAGGTTCTGGAATATCCCGAACTCGGCATGGAAGCTATCTGGCGGATCGAGGTGGAGGATTTCCCCGCGTTCATCCTCGTGGACGACAAGGGCAACGACTTCTTCGTCAACGGCTGCGGCGCCTGCCTGCCCACCAAGCAGTGATGTCAAGTCGGGCGGGGATTCCGATCCCCGCCTTTGGCCTGGGCCTTATGCGAGGCGAGATTCGGACTCCCACTCAACGATGTAACCACAGGCGCGCACCTACATTCCCGTCACCGTCACAATGATCCGGCGGGTGTGCGGAGCGCGCCGGTGTTCCCAGAGAAAGATGCCCTGCCAGGTGCCCAGGTGCAGCCGGCCTTCATCGAAGGGCACCGTCTCGCTCGTGCGCGTGAGCGTCATCTTGATGTGACTCGGCATGTCATCCGGACCTTCGAGGGTGTGGGTAAAATGCGGATCCCCCTCCGCCACCAGGCGGTCGAACCAGGCCTCGAGATCGCGGCGCGCCGAGGGATCGGCGTTCTCCATGATCACCAGGCTGCAACTGGTGTGCCGGCAGAACACATGCACGAGGCCTTGGCGCAGCCGGCTTGCCGCCAGCACGGCCGCCACCTCAGCGGTGATCTCGTGCAAGCCGGGACCGGGTGTGCGGATGGAAAGTGTCTGTTGGTACATGGGTGGGAGCGCGGGCGGCCCGCCCGCCTGATCGACAGTTTGCAGGCCGGCGGACCGCGCTCCGAGCCAAATTACCCGTTTTCACCGGGGCGGGTCATGGCAAGCGGCTCGAGCGCCCGATCCAGCGTCGCGGCATCCATCAGTTTTCTCGCAAGCACAACTTCACGTAATGATCGACCCGTGGCCAGGGCCTCCTTCGCCACCGCGGCCGCGGCATCGTAACCGATGTGCGGATTGAGCGCGGTGACGAGCATCAGAGAACGCTCCATCAGTTCGCGGCAGCGCGCTTCGTCCGCTTCCAGGCCCGCGATACATTTTTCCGCAAAAACCCGGGCGCCACTGGCGAGACAGTGCACGGATTCGTGCAGACAATGTGCAAGCAACGGCAGTGTGACATTGAGCTCGAAGTGTCCGTCGCGTCCGCAGGCCGTGACAGTGTGCGTCAATCCCTGCACATAAAGACAGACCTGCACCAACATCTCGCTCATCACCGGATTCACCTTGCCCGGCATGATCGAGGATCCCGGTTGCGTGGCCGGCAATTTCAGCTCCGCCAATCCCGCCCGCGGACCGGAACCGAGCAGGCGGATGTCATTCGCGATCTTCGTCAGGCCGGCCGCAATGGCGGCCAGCAACCCGGCGACTTCCACCGCATCGTCGCGCGCGGCCTGCGCCTCAAAATGATTGTCGGCTTCGCGGAAAGGGATGCCGGTCTCTTGCGCCAGCACCGCGCATACCCGGGCGGCAAACGCCGGATGACCGTTGATGCCGGTGCCCACCGCCGTGCCGCCAATCGCCAGCTCATGCAATGCGGCAATGGCCCGGTCCGCCCGCGCGACGGCTTTTTTCACCTGCGCCGCATAACCGGAGAATTCCTGGCCGAGCGTCAGCGGCGTGGCGTCCATCAAATGGGTGCGGCCAATCTTCACGATGCGGTCGAAGGCCACGCTTTTCGCGGCCAGCGCCTCGTGCAATTGCAGCAACGCGGGCTTGAGGTCGTCACGCAAAGCCAAGGCCACACTGACGTGCAGCACGGTTGGGATGATGTCGTTGGAGGACTGCCCGAGGTTGACGTCGTCGTTGGGATGAACGACGCCGGCTTCGCCGGCCAACTGCGCGGCCCGCCGGGCGATGACCTCGTTCGCGTTCATATTGGTCGAGGTGCCCGAACCGGTCTGAAACACATCAACGGGAAAATGCCCCGAATGCCGCCCGTTCGCGATTTCCCGGGCGGCCTGTTGGATGAATCGGCTTTTTTCGGCAGGCAACCGGCCGAGGTCCGCATTGACCCGCGCGGCCACGGCCTTGACCAGGCCCAAACCGCGGATGAAGCCCGGTGGCATCGGCCGGCCGCTAATGGGAAAGTTCACCACCGCACGTTGGGTGGAGGCGCCCCACAGTGCATCATCCGGCACCGTCATTTCGCCCATGGAATCTTTTTCAGTGCGCATGGTTGCAGGTTAGGACCATCCGCGGAAAAAGCAAAGGCCCCGCCGTATCATGGCGGGGCCGGAAAAGGAGCACCCAGAACCGGGTCAGAACTTGAACGCCACGCGGTCGGCCTTCACGCCGAACCGGCTGATGTTGTCGTAAAGACGGTCCTCGTTGAAACGGCGTTCAAAGCGATCGGTGGAAACCGTGTCGGCGGCTTCGGCCGCGGCGAACTGGGCGGATGGCAGCGCGCTCGCGAGCAGACGGGCCGTGCGCCGGCTTTCGCTCGGACCTTGAACGCGGGCCAGCGGATCGACCACCGCCGGGTTGCGTACCGTCGGATGGATGAAATCTTCCATCCCGGGCACCCGCTCAATCATCGGCACCAGTTCGGGTGTGCTGGCCTTGACGGCCGCGAGATTGGCCGCAATCGCCCGGGCCGCGGGCGAATCTTCAATGCGGACGGGGTTGGCGCGGGATGCAACCGTTGGCGCGGACTGCAACCCGGTGCCGGTCGAAGGGGCCTGGTGGACGGTGATCGCCGTGTCCGGCGCTGCCGTATCATCCAGTGCGGCCTCAGCCGAATGCGTTGGCGCGGGCAGTGAGGCCGTCACCGCCGGACCGGGCATCGTGTCGATCTTCATTTCTGCCACCGGCGGACGGTAGGTAACATCCGGCTCCGGCAGTTGATATTCGCGGACGGTGACAAAAGTCAGGGCGAGAATCGCCGTGGCGCCGACCGGCAGCTGGTAACGCGCGACCTTGGTGCCGATGCGGATGAACGGCGCCCACCACAGGCGGGGCTCAACGATGGCCGCAAGTTGCTTGACCCGCATGGCGCGGTCAAACTGCTGCCAGAATTCCGGCGCGGGACGCTCGGTGCGCTTGAGTCGGAGCAGCTGTTCGACGGTCACTTGGGGTGGAGTGCGATCGCGGTTCATTGGCGGATATACGGTTGCAGTTCGGCTTGGAGCAGCTGCTTCGCGTAATGCAAACGCGAGCGCACGGTGCCCACCGAACACTTCATGATTTCGGCAATCTCTTGATGGCTAAGGCCATCTATTTCGAACAAAGTTACCACGGTTCTATGCTTGATAGACAATTTTTGCAGTGCCTCGTTCAATCTTTCCTGAAGTTCCCGCACAAAGGTGTCGCGTTCGGCCCCGGCCGTATCTGTCAGGGCTTCAATGACTTCAGCCGACTGGCGATCGTTTTCATCCACCTTCTCGAGACTGAAGAACGTCCGGAGGCGGTTTTTTCGCAGGTGCGTGAGGGTGGAATTGATGGCGATGCGGTAGAGCCAGGTAAAGAATGAGGACTGGCCTTGGAAGCGGTTGATGGACTGGAAAGCCTTGATGAAGGCGTCCTGCGTGAGGTCGGCGGCATCCTCCCGATTGGAGGTCATGTTGTAGATCACGCCGAACACACGTTCCCGATACTTGAGGATGAGTTGGTCAAACGATGCGACATCCCCCTGCTGGACACGCTGCACGATGGCCCAGTCGGAGTCCGCCTCCTCCTGGCGCGCGGGTGACGCGACCAGCGTCTTGCCCAGCATCTTGAGCGTTTCCATGGCCGGGAGAGCCAACTCCAGACAAGGCACCGGCGCAAATGGAATTTCACCCTACCGCAGTTTTGGTGATTTCATGGCCCGGGTATGTTCTTGGGCAGGTCCATATTGTCGTATGATCCGCTGCCAGTCGGCCCTCGACGCGGCCGGGCTGGACCGGGGCACTGAAAGCGATCCCGCTACGCCTACCGCTGAGCATTGGAGGCCTGCAAACCGGCCACCTGCCCGGCCAGCACATCGCACAATTGCAACAGCAAGACGGAGGTCGGTTCCTGCTGCCATGGCGCCAAAGCGGCACGGGCGGCGGCGATCTCCTGCTCAACGGCAGCCGCCACCTGACCGAAAATCCGGTGCTCACCCATCTGCCGAAGCCGCAATTCCAACTGCGTCGGGCTGCGCCCGCAGATCTCCTCGACCAAAACCAGCCG
This sequence comes from Opitutaceae bacterium, assembly GCA_019455245.1. Taxonomy (GTDB): domain Bacteria; phylum Verrucomicrobiota; class Verrucomicrobiia; order Opitutales; family Opitutaceae; genus Cephaloticoccus. Next base: position 69,755 of record JACFMR010000004.1, on the reverse strand, counting down.
CTCCGCTTCCGGCAGGGCGGCCAGCAGCAGCAGCAACGGCAGCGTGATCTTGCCGCTGGTATAATCGGTGCCGAGGGTCTTGCCGATGCGTTGCTCATCGCCGAAGAAATCCACCAGATCATCATAGATCTGGTAGGCGATGCCCAGGTGCCGGCCGAAAGCGGCGGCCGCATCGACATATGCGGACGATGCGCCGGACAACCGGGCCCCGAGGAAACAGGAAACCCGGAACAGCTCGGCCGTCTTCAGATCGATGATCCGCCAGTAATCCTCCCGCGTGATGCGGGTCGAGCCCCGGCGCAGCGTCTGCACGATTTCACCGGCACAGACTTTCCGCGTCGAGGCGGCGACCACGGAACACACCTCGGTGGTGGGAAACTCCGCGGCGAGATGCAGGGCGTGGGAAAACAGCGCATCGCCGAGCAACACCGCCGCGGTGGCGCCGTATTCGCGGGTGGCGGTGCGGCGACTGCGCCGCACCTCGGCTCCGTCCATGATGTCGTCGTGCACGAGCGTGGCCAGATGCACGAGTTCCACCACGGCCGCGGCCTTGACGAGATCCGGGGCCGGTGACGCAGCGTCGCGCCAACTGCTCAGGAAAACCAGGGCGGGCCGGATGCGTTTGCCGGAAGTGTCGATGCAGTAGTCCGCCATGTCGCGGATTTCCGGTTCAAATGCGGCAATCTGACCCTGCAGAAAACGGTCCAGCGCCGCCATGTGCGGCCGCAGCCGGGCGAAAACCGTCCCAAAGGCCTGGGACGGGGCAACGGAATGGGTTTCGGCTGGACGGTCACTGCTCATCAGGCTTTCGACATTAGGTGCCTCCGCCCCGATAGCTAATCAAAATTCGATTTCCCGGCCATGTCCGACCACCCCCTGCTCCTGCTGTTGCTTACCACGGTCGGAATTTACATCGTCAAGCTGTGGCGCGATGATCTGATGCACGCCGCCGCCGGCCGGCCGCAGCCAAACGCCCTGCCGGGCGCCACCGGGACGCCCACCCGGGCCATCGTGGTGGCGGTGCTGGGCGCACTCGGCTTGCTGGCCTTGGAAACCTGGGGGGAAATCCGCCTGGGGTTGGTCGATGAGCAGTCGGAGATGACCGCCCTGTTCGGGCTCTACACGCTCAGCGCGGCGTTCATCGAGGAAATCATCTTTCGCGGCTACATCGTCGTGACCAAACGCGGCCCATTGGTGCAATGGCTGGCCATCGTCGGGGCCTCGGCGCTCTTCGCGCTGCTGCATCCCTTTCTCTGGGCTTGGGAGGACGAGTTCACTTTGACGCTCACGGCCAAGGGGATGTTCAGCACGACCATGGCCTTTCTGTTTTCGCTGTGGTTCTACGCCACCCGTTTCATGCGGCTCAATCCCGCGCGCTCCCTCCTGCCCTGTTTCGCCGCCCATCTGGCCAAGAACGCCGGCGTGATCGTCATCAAGGGCGCCCAGGGGTTTCTGGTCGGTTGGTGGTGAAAAAAAAAGACCGCACCCTGTTGCAGGTGCGGTCCGATGATTGCAGGCCGGGGGCGGTTATTCGACCGTGACCTCGGGGAAGAACGGGTCGCTGCCGTCACGATGCCCCGGCAGGTCGGAGCGTTTCATCTCCAACTGGCGCACACGGCGTGGGTCAAACACCTCCTCGATCGGCGCACCGTCGGCGGGCACGGTTTTCGCGGTGATGAAGATGATGAGATTGCGCATCTGGTCGTTCTTGCTGTCGGAGCGGAAGAGCCGGCCGAGCAGCGGTACGGAGCCGAGCACGGGCACCTTGGTCTGGCCGGTGGTCACGCTGTTCTCGATCAATCCGCCGATGCCCATGGTGTAGCCGTCCTTGAGCGAGACCTGCGTCTTGGTCTTGCGGGTGGTGACGATCGGAATCGAGGCGGTGCCGAAGTTGGCGGCCTCGGTGGAACTGCTGACCTCGGGCTCGATGGTGAGCTTGATGAAGCCGCGGGCGTTCACCTGCGGAGTGACCTTGAGGATGATGCCGATCGGGCGGTAGTTGAAACCGCTGACCTCGTAGGTGCCGCGCTCCTGGTTGTAGGTGTAGTTGGGAATCGGATATTCCTTGCCGATGTTGATCTGCGCCTCGGTGTTGTTGAGGGTCACGATCGTCGGATTGGAGACGAGCTTGGTGTCGTTCTGCGTCTTCAGCGCGCTGATGATGAGGTTGAAATCCGAGGCCGAAAACACCGCCGAGGCCGTGCGGTTGGTGGACGCCGTGTTGGTCAGACCGAAGAGGCTGTTGACGGCGCTGGACGCCGTGCTGGACAAACCGCTGGCAACACTGCTGCTGGTAGCCCCGGTCGTCCCGGCTTCAGTGGCGTTTACACGCAATCCTTCGTGGGTCGTGGTAGCAACAGGATCCCCTGCACCGGTCGGACCAGTAATACTGGATACAGTTGCCGGCATGGTGACACTGGCACTAGGCAACGAAGTGGTGGTGGGAGTATTCGGGAAAATAGTTCCATACAAAACATTATCACTCAACGAGGCATTGTTCGTGCTCGAAGATGTAGTCCCGGACTCATTACTACTGGTACTGTCGGACGAAGAATTTGATGTATTGCCACTGGTCCCATCCCTGCCGTCGTCCCGCGTCTGGCCGCGGCTGCGGTCCCAAGTCTGGTTGATGCCGCCGACGCCGACCTGCATGCCGGAGAGCGAGGACCAGTTGATGCCGATGTTCTTGATGTCGGCGTTGGTGACCTCGACGAACTTCGACTCGATCATCACCTGCTCGGTGGCCTTGTCGAGTTGCTCGATGATCGGACGGATCTTGTTCATCTGCGAGGGGCGCTCGGTGATGACCAGGGCGTTGCTGCGGCCGTCGACCACGATCTTGCCGCCCTTGGCGGTGTCCACCAGCGAGGTGAGCGTGGGCATGATGTCGCCGGCCCGGGCGTAGTTGAGGATGAAGACCTCGGTGGAAACCGGCTCCAGCGCCAGGCTCTCGTTGCTCACCACCTTGATGATGTTGCCTTCCTCCACGTAGGTGAAGCCGACCGGCGAAAGCACCACCTGGAAAATCTGCCGCCAGGTGACGTCGCGCAGCTTGATCGAGGTGCGGCCCTGCAGGGTGTCGGGGATGACGACGTTGAGTTCGAACAGGTCAGCGACGTTGCGCAGGATGTTGCGGATGTCCTCGTCGGGAAAGTCCACGGAGAGCGTGTCATTGCCGTAATTGTCGCGGCTGCGCTGGGCGGTGCTCTCGGTGGGTTCCGCACCCTGGATGACAACCTCGGGCTCGGCGGGGGCGACCTCGGCTTGAACCTGCGGCTCGGCGGCAGGTTCCGGGGCAACGGGTGGCGCTTCCTGGGCGAAAGCAGAAGCGATGAACAGGGCCGAGCCCAGGGCCATGGCAAGGATGGGGCAGGTTCTCATGGTGTTTTTCCTGGTTTGATGGACCGGGTGATTTCCTCGCGATTGTAACGGAGGGTAAAGGTCGTGGTGCCGATGGCGGTGATGTCTAGGTCGTAATTGGCGCCTTCAAAGGTAATTGTGAGCCGGTCGCCCACTTTGAGTCTTTTTTGACCAAAGAGCAGGATGGACTCCCCGCCGAGCCTGACGATGCCGGTGGGCACAATGTGCGCGGAAACATCTTCCAAAATCGCCCGGTCACCGGCCGGGCGGGAGACCACGCCGGCGGCAGCGGCCGCAGCCGCAGCGGCCTGTCGGGCGCGCAGCTCCTCGGGATCGGGTTGCTCGAAAGCCGGGGGGGCAAAGGGCGAAGGGGTGTCGGCGGTGATCGCCGGCAGCTCCTTGGTTTGCAGCAAGGCCGCCGCGAGATCGACCGTCTCGGCGCGTTTCTGCGGCGGCAGCAGATCCGACGCCTGCGCCGCGGCCGAAGCGGGCCACAGGGCCAACCCGAGCAGAACCGTGATCAGGGATGTCTTTTTCATGGTTGTCCGAGCAGATCGACCGAGAGGGTCAGGGTGAGCATTTCGGGCCGCGTGGCGGAGCCGGCGGCTTCCTCACCGCCGATACCGGCGGCCGGCATGAAGGTCGCGGTCTGGATACGGCTGAAGTGTTCACCATGCTCCAAACGTTGCAGAAAACCGACCAACTGGTTGAAGGTGCCCTGCACCGCCACGGCATAATTGACCGGCTCAAACGCGGTCTTCGGGGCGTTCTTCGGTTTTGCCCGGGTGTCACCCGCGATGCTGACCTGCCGCAGGTCGACCAGCTTGATCCCGGTGTCGTTTTCGAGGCGGTAAAAATACTGGAGGTTGTTGGCGAGCTCGGAAGCCCGCACCAGCCGGCGGTTGATCGTCGCGTTGGCCGCGGTCACCGCCGCCAGCTGCTCGTCGAGCTGGGCGGCAAACTTGATGTTGGTGGCCATCCGGCGGCCTTCCTTGGTCTTCTGTTCCAGATCGGCCTCGGCGACGGCGGTGAGGCCGGACCGGAAATAAAGGGCGGCGATGACCCCCAAGGTCACCACCAGACACACGGTGGCGATGGGGTTCTTCTTGATGAGGGCGACAACCTGTTCGTTGGAAACGGCCATGGTTATTTCTTCGCTCCCGCCGCGGAGGGCACGTTGAGTTTGATGACGACCTCGATGGCGAGCCGGCCGGTGGTCGGCACGCGGCTGAGGTTGGTGAGATTGACCTCGGTGAAAAGCGGCTGGAACTCCGGCGCGTTGCGCAGGGTATCGACGTAGGCCGAGGCGTAGCCGCTGGCTTTGTCGGGCGCGCCGCGGACCGTCCCGCGCAGGGTCAGCGTGGCGTCGCGCAGGTCGAACGCATCGAGGGCCACGTTGGGCGGCAGGGTACGGCCGAGATCGGTGATCAGTTGCGCGATGGAGGGCCGGGATTTCAGGAAGGCATCCACCTCGCGAATCTTGGCTTCCTCGGCCTTGAACTTGGTGAAACTGCCCACCGCCTGGGTGCTCGCCGAACGGTTTTGCTCGATCTGAGCCTGCCAATCCTCCGCCTGGTTGCGGATGTTCTGCAGCTGCAGTTCACCGAGGCCAAAGTAGATGAGCAGGGACAACGCCACCACGATGGAGCCGACGTTGATGAAAAAGGCCGTGCGCACGACCTTGGTGTCGGGCAATTGCTCGTAATTGCGGAAATTGGGGTGCCACGCCGGCACCAGCGGTCCGGTGGCCTCAGTCTTTTTTTTCAGCGACAGCATCGGGCGCGGGATTTGAGGCGTTGTGGTCGACCATGAGGCTGAAAAGGCCCAGCCAGCGGTCGTTCACCGCCGGCTGCACATTTTCGGCCAGGGTGATTTTGCGGGATTCGAGCCAGGCGGGCAGGTCGAGCTTGACCGGCCCCACCCCCAGGGCGGTGGCCACGGCTCCGCCGAGCCAGGCGAGTTTTTCCGGCAACTGGGTGCAGTGCAAAAGACCCACGGACTGGCCGGTCTGCACCTCGTAAAAACCGATGGATGATTGCAGTTCCTTGATCAGCCGCCTGGTCAGGATCGGCCCCATGCCGGTGAAATCAAAGGTATTGGACAAGAAAAGTTTTCGGGCGGATTCCTCGTCCTTGAGTCCGAGCTCTTTCTGCACCACCGGGACCATGGCCTCATAACCTTGCGGAATGGGCCGGGAGGCTTCCACGCCACTGCTGCTGACAATGTAGGAATGCGTTGAGTCAGCACCGATTTCGAGCACCAAGGCCGGGGTCTTGTCCCCGGTGAACGAGAGATAATCCGCCAGCGCACCGAGGGTGGCGATGGATCCAATTTCGAGCCGCTCCGGGTAGATGCCCTGCTCCAGCAAGGCATTCTGCACCGCGACGACCTCATCGGACGGCATGCCGCCAAACAAGACTTCCTTCTGTGGCGCCGGGCGGTTCGGGTCAAAATCGGAACCGTCATTCGCATTGAGCACCACCGTGGCGTATTTGTCCGCCTCAAGGCGAAACTGCTGGGTGATGATCTCGGGAAAGTAGGCGGGATCCTTGATGCGCTTGAGCTCAAGCGTGGCCCGGCGCACGAGTCGTTTGGCCGGATAAACCCCGCAGATCCCCTGCAGGTAGCCGCTCGGCGACTTCTTGGGCTGCAATTCCTTGATCGCCTTGGCCAAGGCCTCGTGGTCACCTGTGGCACATTCCCTCACCTCCTCGACCACCAGCGGCACCGCCACCGTTGAGGTCCGGGCCAGCAGGGTCACGTGCGCGTTTTGTTCGACGAAAAACCCTTTCGACTTGGCTGAAAAAAACATACGCCGGGTTCGGTAGTGCTAGCGGTTGTTGTGTCAGGTTGCGGCGGTACCGCAAGGGCGGACAGCGGGCGGGGGATTGGTGGCAGGACAGCGAAAATCGCAAAACACCTGCGACCTGACAAGTCTAAAGACGCCCTTAATCCCTCGCGCCCGGCCATTTACCTTTTCTTTAATTCTGGCCGATGGGGCGCGACAAAAAACCCGCCGTTGCCGGCGGGTTGGAAAAAACTGGAGCCGATCGCAATCGCGTGTGCGACCGCGGCACGGATTACCACGTGCGCTTCTTGTGTCGATTGGACTTCAAGCGCTTCCGGCGCTTGTGCTTCGACATTTTGAGACGACGTTTCTTTTTCAGATTACCCATGTTGATTAAAGTGAACCTGAAACCGTGCGGAACCGGCCGGGCCCTGTAAAGCCAGAAAGTTAAGGCTCTTTATTCGCGCTCCCGCGGCAGGGGAATATCCACGAATTCCCGGGTGCGCACCAGCACCAACCGACACCGCACCTGCGCCAGGGTCAAACCGAGCAATTGCGCCGCCGCCCGCCGGTAAAAATTCATCTGTTGCGCATGCCGCTCCCCCGCCCCGCACACTGTTGCATCGGTCTTGAAGTCATACACCCAGGCCGACTCCGGCGTGCCGGTGGGCGTGGTGGCAATGACGACCCGGTCAAAAACGCCCGACAACCACATCCCGTCCAAAACCACCTCGAAAGCCCGTTCGCGCCACAATCGCGCCGGCCCCCGTTGGATCCAGACATCCGCCAAGGCCGGGGACTGTACGCAGGCCAGGGCCAGCCGACCGGCTTCACCGTGAACGTCCCAGGCGGATCGCAATGCGTCGAATGTGTCGTCACCCGACCATTCCACCGTGGCGAGCAGGGCATGCAACTCGCGCCCCAATTCCGCAGCGTCGCCCCCGGTCTTGCCGGCGAACAAATCCGCCGCGGCCAGCCGGCCGGTCCCGCGATCACTCGGCCGGCGTGCCGGCAGCCGTTGGGAACGCCGCACCAATTGCGGATCCAACCACCGTCGCGGCGCAACCCCGGCCGTGGATGCTTCCGGTGCCTGCAGCTGGCGGTGCCAGTCGGCATCGCCTTGGGCGAAGCTGCCGGTAAACCGGGCATCGCCCACGCGGACGGTCAACGGCTCCCCGCCCAAGGCTTCGTTCAACAGGCGGGGAAAATTGGCCGAGCTCGACTTGCCCGGCGGCTCAATGACGACGTAAAGCGCCCGCTTGGCCCGGGTCATCGCCACGTAAAGCAGCGAGAATTTTTCGTAGCAGGCGCTCTGTTCCGCGGCCTCGCGCTGGGCGGACAGCACCGGATCGCACAACACCATGTCCTTGTTCGGCGTGTCCAACACCCACTCCACCTGGTGCTCCGCATCGCGCTGTACCGTCAACCCGTCCCGGGCCTGGGCGAGCTTCTTGCCTTCAAGGTCTGGCAGAATCACCAGGTCAAAACCCAACCCCTTGGCCTTGTGTACCGTCATCACCCGGATCACCGCCGCCGAGTCCGATTCACGCACGGTGTGCCGGGTCATGAAATCTATGAACTCGGCCGCATCACGGCTGCCAGTGCGGTCAAACTCCCCCGCCGCGGCCAGAAACTGCCGGGCACGCAGCCGGGTGAATCCGTCATCTGCATCCAGGCTCTGCTCCAGCGGCCGCCACCACGCCTGCAGCGCCGGCTCAAAGCCTTCGGCATATATCTGGGTGAGCAACCGCAAGGTCAGCTCCTCGCGATGCGTGACGCCCGTTTCGGCCAGCACCTGCCCGAGCGGCGACATGCGGACATGCGCCCAAGCCAGAGTGTCCCCCGGGTGCGTCGCGGCCTTCACCAGGGCGAGCATCGCGGCCCCCAGGGGATTGTCGGTGCAAACATGCAGATCGGCCTCGGCCACCGCCGGCCAGCCGCCCTCGCGGCGCAGGTAATCCGCCAACTCCGCGGCGGTGTCGTTCTTCTGCACCAACACCGCCACGGTCAGGCCGCGCGTCAACGGATCGATTTCCTGCAACAACCGGTGCGTGACCGCATACCGTCCCGGCTGATCCTCGGCATGCAGCAGCGCCGCGTGGCCGCCAAGTTCGGGCCGGGCCGAAACATGATCGCGCCATTCGCGATTCCATGCGAGCGCCGCTTCGCCGGTGAACAGCGTGCGCATCACCCCGGCGGCGCCAAACACCGTGTTGACCATGGCAATCACGGGCGGCCCCGAACGATACGATTTGTCCAGATGCCCCTCGGCAATCGAGCCCGGCGCCGTGCGGTTGTAATGGTCGAAAATCTCGCGGAAGAGCCGCGGATCACCGTCGCGCCACGCGTAGATCGCTTGTTTGACATCGCCGACGTAGAAAAAACTGCGCGTCCCGGTCGGATCCTGCACCGCCTCGTCGATCAGGTTCTTCAACACCGACCATTGCCCGAAACTGGTGTCCTGAAATTCGTCGAGCAGCCAGTGGTCGGTCTCCGCATCCAGCCGGTAATCGATGGCGAGCCGGCGGTCGTCCGAGATCGCGCCCGAGAGCACCCTGGCCCCGTCGGCGCCGGGCTGGAGCAGGCGTTGTACATCGGCGAAGGTCAGCCGGCCGCCGCGGCGCACGGCGTCGTGGTAGATGGCCTCATAGTTGCTGATCACGGCATGAATCCCCTGCGTCATTGCCAGGCGCCGCGCCAGCTCCGCCCCGATGATCGCCTGCACCACCGTGCGCAGGGCCTTCGTGGCCGCGGGCGTCAGCGTCAGCGGTTTCCGCTCGACCACCAGTCCGTCCAGCTCCGGCCAGACCTTGAGCGCATTGCCAAACAGATAACCCAGCCCCCGGCCCATGGGCACGCCCGGCGTCCAGGTTTCCAAGTCGGCAAAGAAACTGTCCCAACGCCCCCGCTGCCCGTCATTGAGCCCGGCCTTTTCGAGTTCCGTCCGCAGCTCCTTGACCGCCTGATCGCGCCGGCGGATCGCATCAAACCACGCGCAGCCTTCGGGCCAGATCCGCGCGGGATTGCCCCAGAGCTCGCCGGCGGGCGCCTCAAGGTAGGTTTCCTGATGCTGCTCGATGAAACGGGCAAGCTGCTCCGCCGGCCGTTTCACCTCGACCCCGAAGGTCGCCTGCTTGAACGCCTCGATGAACTCCCTCTGCCCGTTCGCGACCGGACCGTTGCGCGCAAACAGGCGGTGCAGCACGCGCCGGTGCTCCATCTGTGCGGCGTGTTCCTCCAGCACCTCGAATTCGCCCGCCAGCCCGAGCTCGAGCGGAAAGTTTTTCGCGATGCGCGCAAAGAACCCGTCGAAGGTGCCGAGCTTCAACCGCGGCATCGCCTCAACCATGGTGCGCAGCAACCCCAGGCAGCCGGCCGCATCGAGCCCGGGCACCGCGATTTCCTCGGCCAGCCGGGAGGCGGCCGCGGCATCACCCGCCGCCCGCGCGAGTTTTTTCAGGATCTCATCAAAAAATTCCCCGGCGGCCTTGCGCGTGAAGGTCAGTGCCACGATGCGCTCGGGTTTCGCCCCCAGGGCAAGCAGCCGCACAAAGCGGTTGGTCAGCGCATAGGTTTTGCCCGCGCCTGCGGAGGCGAGGATCATCTCGTGCCCGATTTTCATGCCGTGCCCTCCCCGGGCGGAGCTGAAACCCACCCCACACTTTCGGCCGCACCGTGATGAAACAGCGGCGCAAAATCGTCCCATTCGGCCTCGCGACCGCGCAGTTCACGGGGCGGCCAGAATTCGCGGTTGCAGATGGCCTTGGCCACGCCCTGCGCGCAGGTCCACGCTGCCGCCGCCAGTTCCGGCGTGTAATCATCCCAATGGGCGATCGCGGTCTCGGTGGCCGCCTTCGGCAGGTTGAAATAGCCGCAGACCACCGCCGCGCCGGGATATTGCCCGGCCGCCACCCGCTCATACAGCGGCAGCTGCAGATCGCACCACTCCAAGACCCGCTTGCCCTCCGCAACGACGCGCCAGTCCGGCCCGGTCCCGCCGCGCGGCAGGCTGCAAAGATGCGCCTGCGCCGGGTTCACCGCGGTATCGGAAGTCTTGTAATCGAGCACCCGGATCGTGCCGAGCGTTTCGTGGCGGTCGATGCGGTCGATCTTGCCGCGCACCGTCAAACCCGCGACCTCGAGCTCGAACGACTGCTCCACCTGTTCGATCACCCAGCCCTCGCTGCGCGACTGCGCCTGCACAGCGGCGGCGTAGGCCAGGCGCTGACGCGCGGACTCCAGTTGCACGGTGAGCGGCAGCGTCACGGTGCGGCCGAACTTCCGGTCCGTCGCCTCCGTCAATTTTTCATGGAGATAAGCACGCAGCACCCCGACATCCGTGCAATCCCGCAGGCCGGGCTCGCGTCCCATGGCCTCCAAAGCGGCGTGGCACAACGTGCCAAAGTCCAGCGCGTCGAGCTCGGCCTTGGCCGTATCCACCGTTTCAAGACGCAGCACCCGGGCAAGGTAGAACCGCAGCGGACAATCCAGCCAGGCCCGGAGCGCGGTCACCGCCAGTTTGGTCGGCGGGGCCACCACCGGCAGTTGTAATCGCCACGCGCGGGTCCACGGCACCGTCGCGCCCGGGGCGGTCACTTCACGGAAAAGCAACGCCACGCGGGCGGGCAGCTCCGCGTCCGGACAGCGCAGCAGCAGGCGCGAGGGTCGCAGCGGATCGCCCGCCGCCGAGGTTTTGCCCAACAGCAGATCGAGCCGGCCGCCCCGCCGGCGCGATGCCGCCAGCACCTGCAGGCAATACGCATCGCAGGCCAGGCGCATGGCATTGGTCTTCAACCCGAGCCGGCGGCGCAGGCTCTCCGGCAAAAACGGATCACCCACCACCGCATCGGGCACGCGGCCTTCGTTCAGGCCCGCCACCACGAGATGCGGCGCATCTTCCCACATGAGTTCCAGCCAGCCCTGCAGTTCAAGCGCCCCGGTCGGCTTGTCCGTAAAGGCCATGGCTTCGCCATAAAAACGCAGCGCCATTTCCCATGCCTCATCCGCGGTCAGACGGGGAAACCGTGCCGCCGCCCGGGCCACCTCCCCGGCCACTCCGGCCCAGACCTCGATCGATTCGGCGAGGAGCGCATCCTCCGGGTTTTCGAGATCGAGTTCACAGCCGGCAAAAATCTCCGCCGGCACCGCACCGGCGGTCGCAGAAAACTCGCCGCTCCGCAACTTGGTCCGCAAAGCCTGCATCATTCGCAGCTCCGCCCCACCCCGCCAATGCGTCAATGCCGCGCGTAAATCCGCCGGCAAGTGATCCGCCTGCAGGGCGTCGATCGCCTGCAGAAAACGGGCGGCGGAAAACGTCCCGCCGATTTTCCGTTGCAGGTGTCGCAAAAAATCGGGATGGCGCGCCAACCGGGCGACATTGGCGAACGACCCGTCCCGCGCCAGTCCGGCCAGCGCGGTAAGCAATTGATGCAGCCGGTCGCCCTGTCGTGGCCGTCCCTCCGGATTGTAGGCCGAGAGCCCGGCCTGCCGCAGCGAGCCCTCGAGCGGTGTCAAAATTTCGGGATCCACCACGCCAAAGCCAAGCACACCCTCCTCCCGCCCATAATCCTTGGCCAACTCCACCACCCGGTCGGCCTGGGCCTCAGGGTCGGAACATAGTTCCACGTGTGAGGCAAAGTCATCCATCTCAATCGGACGCTGCACCCAATGCTCGGCCACGGGCCGCCCCCATTCATCAAAACTGTCCGCCTCCGCTTCCGGGGCGTGGATCAATACTTCCAGCGGCACGCTCTGCGCATGACGTTGCAGCACGGACAGCGCCAGCGGACGCGGATCCGGTGAAGCCACGAGCACGATCCGGGTCACGCCGGAAGGAAGATCTACCGTGGCCGCCCGGGCGATTTTCGCCAGCTGCGCATCCTGCAGTCCCATTTTCGCCAGCACCTCCGCATGGCGATGTTCCAAATGGGCCAGTTGACGCCAACGTTCGCGCTCCGGAAAGTGCGGCTCAACCCGGTCCGGCACATCCTTCATCTGCAGGCCGACCTCCGCCAACGTGTCCTGCAGCCGCATCAGATCCCCCGCCAGCCGGGTGGCCCAACCTAAGCTGCGTTCGGGCGGATCCACCGGAAAAACCGCCCGGTAATCCTCCAGTGCGATGCCGCGCAGCAGTTCCGCCCAGGCGAGCAGAGATTCCAGGCGCGTCGCTTCACCTGTCTTCGTGTTGTCCGCCATGAGCGCTTCCGGCACCAGCACCAGCGGCGAAAGCACCGCCTGCCCGCGACCGGCCGCATGCGCGGCCAACGACTCGCGCAACCGGCGGCCCGCCTGCCGGGTCGGCACCAGTATCAGCCAGCCTGAAAGATCCAACGCCTCCCGGCCCGACCAGTCATGGGTCAGATGCGCCACCACCTGCGGGAGCAGGGGCCGGTCCCATGGCAAAAAAAACCGGCGGGGCTGGGCTGAGGCGGATGACATGCGGTGCAACGGTTAACGGCAGGCTGAAAAATTAAGAAGCCCAATTTAGCCGCCCGGGTGGGACAACCATGGTCCCACGACCAAACAAAAAAACCCGCACCGGGAGAGGTGCGGGTGGAAAACAGATTGTGCGGCGCCTTACTTGGCGGCGACGTATTTGGCGGCGTGCGCCTTGGCCCGGCTGGCCACATTGCGATGCACCACTCCGGACTTCACGGCCTTGTCCATGGCCGAGACGTAGGCGGAGGCCGCGGTCTTGGTAGCCGCGGCGTCGCCGGACTTGGCGGCTGCTTCGAACTTCTTGTGCAGGGTCTTGAGACGGGTTTTGGTCGTCTTGTTGCGGGCGGTCAGGCGCACGGTCTTGCGCGCAGCCTTGATGGCAGATTTGGTGTTGGCCATGGTCAGTTGAGATTAAAGAGTTGGCCAAAGACTCAAACCCCGGCCCGTGAGTCAACGGTTTTCTGCAGGCGGCGGTCCCGCTTGCGCCCGGATGGGGCGGCCGTATTACTCGGGGAACCTCCCATGACCCTCCGGCACCGTTTCATCCTGCTGTTCATCGTGCTGTGCGCCGGACTGGGGGTCGGGCTGATGGTTTTGACCGCCTATGAAAGGCATGAATCGGCGACCATGATGGCCGATGTCAGCCGGCAGCGGGAAGATCTGCTGGGGCGCCTGTTGACCTTGGCGGGCCACTCGCTTGAGCAGTTTTCCCGCGATTATTCGCTCTGGTCCGAGGCAGTGGATTTTGTGCGCCGGGCCGAGCCCGACCCGGCCTGGGCCGCGGTGAATTTTGCGGCCAGCCTGGAGAATTTCAACGCCCAGGCCCTGTGGGTGCTGAAACCCGATGGCCGGGTGTTTTATCAGGTGGGTCGGGACGTCGCGACCCGCCTGCCGGATCTGCCACCACCATCGGAACTGCTGCCGCTCTTTCAGCGCACCGCGTTCCCCCATTTTTTCGTGACGGGAACGGACGGTTTGCATGAGGTCCGCGCCGCGCCGATCGTGCCGTCGGATGACATCACGCGGGCTTCGCCGCCGCACGGTTATCTGCTCGTCGCCCGACATTGGGACGAGGCCTATCTGCGGTCCCTCGCGGCGTTGACCGAAAGTGCGGTGACCTTGGAAACCCGGCCGCATGAACAGGCCCCGCACGACCATCACACCGACTTTCATCTCCATGTGCCCCTGACCGATTGGCGGGGCGACATCCTGCGCCATGCCTCCTTCCATTTCCAATCACCGGAACTGGCCCGGTTGACCGCCACCGACCGCTGGGAGGCATTGATCTTTTTCGTTTATGGAATGCTGGCCATCCTCGTCGTGATGTTTTTCGCGCAACGCTGGGTGCTTCGTCCCCTCACCCATGTCAGCACCAGTCTGACCACCGGCAGCCTGGCACCGCTGGCACCGTTGCTGGCGGAGCAGTCCGAACTGGGCCGGGTCGCCCGCCTTGTGCGCACTTCCTTCGCCAACCGCGAGGAACTGCGCGCGGCCCTGGATGACCGGTCCCGCCTCGGGCGCGATCTGCACGATGGCGTAATCCAGACGCTTTATGCCTCGGGCATGAGTCTGACCAGCATCCGCGCCATCCTGCGCAAGGACCCAGCCGCGGCGGAGAACCTGATCGATCTGACCCGCGGCGAGCTCAACGCCACGATCCGCGAGGTGCGCAACTTCATCACCCGCTTGGAGCCCGAGCCCGAATTGCCCCGGGGCTTCGCCGGCGCCGTCCGCGCCCTGCTCGACTTCATGTCCGGCGGCCAATCCGTCACCACCGCGTTAAAGGTGGATGAAACGTTGGCGGAGCGCCTGCCGGTCGAATACCGGGCGGAATTGCTGCAGATTCTGCGCGAGGCCGTCAGCAACGCCCTGCGGCACGGGCGGTGCAATCGGCTGGAGGTCGCGCTGGAAAAACAGGATGACGGTTTTGTCTTTTCGATCACCGACGACGGCACCGGTTTTGATCCCGACGCCGGCCGGCACCACGGGCGTGGGTTGGTCAATTTTTCCCGCCGGGCCGCCGCGTTGCAGGGCACGCTCGACATCAGGAGTCAACCCGGCCACGGTGCCCGGATTCTTTTCCACTTCCCCTTTCCCGAACCCACATGAGCGCCACCATCTCATCACTCGTTCGCATTCTTCTCGTCGATGACAGCGCCTTGGTGCGACAAGGCATCCGCTCGGTCATCACCGCCCACGGGCATGACACCATCGAAATCGTCGGCGAGGCCGATTCCGTGGCCTCCGCCTTGACTGAGACCAAGCGCCTGCGCCCCGAGGTGGTGCTCCTCGATATCCGTCTGCCGGATGGTTCGGGTCTCGATGCCTGTCGGGAAATCCTGCGGGATCTGCCCGACACCCGCGTGCTGATCCTCACCTCGTTCACCAACGACGACCTCGTTTACAATGCCGTGATCGCGGGCGCCCAAGGTTACCTCATGAAGGAAATTGATCCCGCCGGGCTCATCACCGCGATCATGGACGCCGCCGCCGGCAAATCTGTGCTCACACCCGAGGTGACCTCGCGGGTGCTCCGCATGGTGCGCAGCGGTGGCAGTGGCGGCGGCGCGGGCGAACTGGCCATGCTGTCGAATCAGGAACGCCGTGTGTTGGCGCTGGTGGCCGAAGGCCTGACCAACAAGGAGGTCGGCGAAAGACTCACCTTGAGCGAAAACACGGTGAAAAATTACCTCGTGAGTGTGTTTGAAAAACTGGGTGTAAAACGCCGCTCCCAAGCGGCCGCCATCTATGTCCAAGCCACTCAGCACACCAAATAGGTTCTTTCAGGCCTATTAATAGGCCCGTAATAGCAGTAAATACGCCCCTATCGCATGGGGTATAGGTCAATGTAGGCTGACATGTTCATGCCTATTGACCCACCAATCATCCTCAGGATGCATGTTTGGGGCCGCTGCCTGCTGACAAAACGCGTGGCTCCACTCCTGCCGTGAGCCTGAACCGTCGATTCGCTTTGGTGCTGACCGGCCTGCTGCTGGGCTTAGCGCTGCTGTGGGCGTATGTGCACAATCAGGAATCGCACTGGCGACGGCTCGCCGCCGCGGAAAACCAAAACGAACAACTGGGTCAGCTCCGCCATTGGCTGCAGGCCGAGGCCGCCACCCTGCTTCATGCCACCCGCGCTTTGGCCGCGGATCCGGCCATCGCCGCGCTTCAGCCCGGACCAGCCTCCGCCGCGCCCGCGCTGGCGCCACTGACGTGGGTGTTGGCCTCCGACGGATCCGTGCTGGCCGGTCCCGGATCGCCGGCCGGTCCGCCGGACCTGCCGTGGCAGAATCATGCTTTCATTGCCGCCTTGGAACAGGCGGGCGCACTGCTCGGCCATCTGCGGCTGGCGGACGCGGTTCACGAAGCGTGCCTGGTGCGTCAGGCCGATGCGGCGAACCGCTTCGTGCTGCAACTGCGACCGTGGACCGCGGCCAGGCTCACCCAACTTGGCACGCTGGCCGACGCATCACTGCGCTTGGCCAGCACGCCAAACGGGGCCGCCGCACTGCCGTTGCACGACTGGCAGGGTCGGCCGGTCGCCTGGCTTGCGGCGGATTTTTCGCCCCGCGGCCGCGTGGCGTCCGTCGCACCGCTGTCGACCCCAACGTTCTGGTTCATCGCCTTCGGTCTGCTGGTCGTGACCGCCGTGGCGCTCGGGCTCCGTCGCTGGGTGCTGCAGCCGCTGGCCACCATCACCACGAGCCTGGGCTCCGGCGAGATTGCCCCGGCCATGGAACTGACGCGGGATCCCGGGGAAATGGGCGCCCTCGCCCGGTTGGTGCAAACTTCCTTCGCCCAACGCGAGGAGTTGCAGCGCCGGGAGCTCGAACTGCAGCGCATTCTCGATGAACGCACCCGGTTGGGCCGCGATCTGCACGACGGCATCATCCAGTCGCTTTACGCCACCGGCATGGGCCTCGCCGGCATCAAGGCGCGGTTGCGGTCCGATCAGCCCGAGGTCGCGGCCGCATTGGAACAAAGCCGCACCGCCCTCAACGGCACCATTCTCGACCTGCGCAATTTCATCACCGGGCTCGAGCCGGAATCGCTGAAGCAGCAGTCCTTCGGTCAGGCCGTCGCCACGTTGCTGGACAACGCCTGCCATGCCCGCCCGGTGCGCATCGAGTGCGCGGTGGACGATGACCTCGCCGCCCACCTGACCATCGGCCAGCGCGCGCACATCCTGCAAATCACGCGCGAGGCCGTCAGCAATGCGCTGAGGCACGGCGCCGCCTCCGCCATCCGCGTCAACCTGCGGGCCGGGGACGACGCGGCGGTTTTCAGCATCGAGGACAACGGCCGTGGTTTCGATCCTGCCGTCGGCAACGGCAACGGCGGCCACGGGCTGCACAATCTCGCCAACCGCGCGGCTGAAATCGGCGCGCAATTCTCCCTCGCATCCCAACCCGGGCAGGGCACGCGCCTGCAGCTCACCCTGCCCCTCAAATCCGATTCCACCCCATGACCGTCTCCCATCCCATCCGTATTCTCGTGGTCGAGGACAGCGCGCTGGTGCGCGAAGGCATCCGGACCGTCCTCGCGACCGCGGGTGATCCGCCCCTGCAGATCGTGGGTGAGGCCGGCACCAACGCCGAGGCCGTCGCGGCCTGCGCCCGTCTCAAACCCGATGTCGTGCTGCTCGACATCCGTCTGCCCGACGGATCCGGCTTCACCGCCTGCCGCGCGATGTTGCAGCACCACCCGGAACTGCGCGTGCTCGTGCTCACCTCCCATTCCAACGACAGCTTCGTGTATGAGGCGGTCAACGCCGGCGCGCACGGTTACCTGATGAAGGAGATCGATCCCGCCGGACTCATCCAGGCCGTCCGCGATGTGGCCGCGGGCCGCTCCATCCTCGCCCCCGATGTCACCGAACGCGTCCTGCAACTGCTGCGCGGCGGCGGCGAGGGCGCCCGGACCGGCGACGACCTGGCCGCGCTGTCACCGCAGGAGCACCGGGTGCTCGCACTGGTGGCCGAGGGGCTCACCAACAAACAGGTCGGCCAGCAGCTCAACCTGAGCGAAAACACGGTGAAAAATTACCTGATCAACGTGTTTGAAAAACTGCAGGTGAAACGCCGTGCCCAAGCCGCGGCGTTGTATGTGCAGCAGCAGCCGGGGCGGCATGCATACGACCCCGACACTTCGCCGGCGGTGCGTCGCCGCACGCAGGACGCGGGTTTCAGCCTCGTGGAGGTGATGATCGCCGCCATGGTGCTGGTGCTCGGCATCACCACCGCCATCACCACGCTGCAGCGCGGCCTGCAGGCGCTCGATTCAGCCCGCAACTACTCCTACGCCGCGCACCTGATGCAGAATGAGCTCGAGCGCCTGCGCCTGAAAAGCTGGTCGCAGATCGAGACCCTCCAGGCCGCCGGTGAAACCACCGTGGACACCGACGACACCGCCAGCTCCGCCCGCACGGTGTTCACCTGCACCCGCGTGATCACCGACGTGAAGGCCGACATGAAACAGATCACCCTGATCTCAAATTGGAGCGGCATGGACGGCCGCGTTCAGACCGCGCGCTTCATCACCCGTTACGCCAAAAGCGGACTCTATGACTATTTCTACACCGCCCATTGATTCTCACCGGCCCCGATCCGGTCGCCGGGCATTCACGCTGACCGAGGTGCTGGTCTCCGCCGCCCTGTCGTCGCTGATCATGGCCGGCGTGCTCAGCGCGTTCCTCTTCATCGGCCGCACGGGCTTCAGCGCCAGCAGCTACAGCGAAATGGAAAGCCAGCTGCGACGCGCGCTGGACACCTTTGCCCAGGACGCCCGCATGGCCGGCGGCATCACCTGGAACCATGCGCAAAGCATCACGCTTGCCGTGCCCACGGCCGGCGGCATGCAATCCGTGACCTACGCCTACGATAACGGCGCCACCGGCCCGACCGCCGGTTGCTTCTACCGGCTGCCCGGCGGCCCCGACTCCACCGCGCCGCGCCGCGTGCTGGTGCGCGACGTCGCCTCCGATTTCAACTTCACCCGCTACAAGCTCGAGCAGGACGGCGTGACCGACAACGTCGCGCTCAACGACCTCGAGACCAAGCTCGTGCAGGTCAACCTTCGCGCCGCCCGCACCGCGGTCACCGCCGCCACCACCAGCCAGACCGGACGCTCGGCCCGGTTTGTTCTGCGCAACAAACGCGTCACCAACTGATGTCCGCCCATCGTCCAGTCCCACGCCTGAAATCCCGCCGCGGGGCGGTGCTCATCGTCGCTTTGCTGTTCTCGGCCGTCATCGCGTTGATGCTCGGCAGCTACCTCAGCCTCAACCTCAACTCCACCAAGCAGGCCTTTCGCTCGTTCCAGCACCAAGCCGCCGCCAATCTCGTGGAAGCCGGCGCCGAGGAGGCCCTGTGGGCCTTCAACCGCACCGCCGCCGGGCACGCGGATGCCTGGACCGCGTGGACGGTCAACAGCCCCGCCGCCTGGCGCCAATTCTCCGAATTCGACTTCACGCGCAACACCACCGGCTGGGTCAAGGTCTACGTCAGCAATCACCAACCCGCGGCGCATGACCGCCCGAAAATCATCACCTACGCCTCGGTCAATCCCGCCCACCAGCCCGCCATCACCCGCATGATGGAGGTCACCCTGCGCAAGCGCTCGCTCTTCGCCAGCGGTCTCGTGGCCAAGGACACGATCACCTTCAACGGCGCGGTGACGACGGTGGACAGCTGGAACTCCGATCCGGATGGCGACCCCGCCACCGCCGCGATCGACTACGATGCCACCGTGCGCAACGACCGGGGCACCGTCGCCAGCGCCGCGGTCCACAACACCGCGGCGCTCATCAACCAAGCCGACATCTGGGGCTACGTTTTCACCGGCGGCCAGCAGCCCCAAGTCGGTCACAACGGCTCGATCCGCGGTCACGATACCGCGCCTGATGTCGCGGTCGACCCCGGTCGCATCGCCACGGACTTCAATGCCGATTTCCCCACGGTCGAAGCCCCCACCGACGGCACCTACCTTGCCGCCATCGGCAGCACGTTGGGCATAGCCGGCACCGCGACCAGCTGGCGCTGCCCCTCGCTCAGCCTGAGCGGCAATCAGAGTCTGACCATCCTCGGCGATGTCACCTTGGTGCTCACCGCGCCCTCGGGTTCCGACGCGCTGAGTGTCACCGGCAACGCCACCATCAACATCCCCGCGGGCTCGAGCCTGAAACTTTACGCGGAAGGCGACATCAAGATCGCCGGCAAGGGCATCGCCAACCCCAACGTCCAACCCCGTTTTTGCCAGATCTGGGGCACAAACCAAAGCGCCGCCGGGCAAATCATCCGGCTGGTCGGCAATGGCGCCCTGCGCAGCATCGTTTATGCCCCCAACGCCGGGATCACCCTCGCCGGCAACGGTGACATGATGGGCTCGGTCGTCGGCCGCACCATCACCCTGAGCGGCAACGCAGACTTCCATTACGACGAATCGCTGGCGGATTTCGGCGACAATTCCAATTTCGGCATCAACCGCTGGCGGGAGTTGACCACGGCCGAGGAGCGCAGCCTTTACCAACACCTGTTTGAGGGCTGGTGACCGCCGTCAGGCCCGTTCTTACCTGACCGCGTCGCTCCGGGCCTATTTGCAATAGGCCCATATTAAAGGTCGGGTTGCCTCTAACCCGTCCGGTGTCGCCACGCTAAGGTTGCGGCGCTATGACGTCCCCCTTTCTGCGTCCGCGCCCCCGGCAACGTGGCTTTACCATCTTCGAGGTGATGATGTCCTCGATCATCATGGTGCTGGGCATCACGACCTCGCTGACCACCATCACCTACGGCATGCGCGCGGTCGACACCGCACGCAACACCACCCTCGCCGCCCAGATCATGCAGAGTGAGATGGAGAACATCCGCCTGCTCAACTGGGCGCAGCTGACCGCCCTGCCGGCCAGCGAAACCGTGGACATCGCCTCGATCGTCAGCTCGGGCAGCTCCAGCACGCTGGACGCCACGCTGAACAACATCATCAGCAAGTTCACCTGCGAACGCACCATCACCACGCCGAAGACCGACATGCGCGAGGTCACCCTGACCATTTCATGGAACGGCCAGGACGGCCGCGGCCACAGCAACTCCTACGTCACCCGCTACTGCAAAAATGGGCTCTATGACTTCTATTACACCGCACACTAAGGCACTCCGCCGTTCCCGGGGCTTCTCCATGGTCGAGGTCATGGTGGCGGCCGGCATCTCCGCGTTCATCCTCGTCGGCATCCTGCAGACCTTTCTGATGATCGGTCGCACCGGTTACAACGCGGCCAATTACAGCCTGATGGAGGCGGAATCCCGCCGCGCCATGGAGGTGTTCAGCCAGGAAATCCGCATGGCGCGCAACATCACCTGGAACAGCTCCAGCAGCATCACCCTCATCGTGCCCACCAGCGGCTCCAACATCACCGTCACCTACGCCTACGACAACTCCACCACCGGGCCGACCGCCCAGTCGTTCTATCGTGTGCTCGGCAACGCCACCAGCTCCGCCCACCGCCGGGTGCTCGTGCGCAACATCACCAGCTTCGCGTTTCAGCGCTACAAACTCGTCACCGGCACCTCCACCAGCAATGTCGCATCGAACGATCTGGAAACGAAACAGATCCAGCTCACGTTCCAGACCACCATGAAGGGCGTGACCGCCGCCGCCGCGACCAACGCCGTGCTCTCGGCCCGCTACATCCTGCGCAACAAGAGCGTCAGCGCCTGATTTCCGCCCATGCCCCGCCGTGCCGTCCAGTCCCCGTTTCGCCATAACCGCGGCGCCGTGCTCATCGTCGCGCTGCTGCTGGCCGCGGTTATCGCCATCTCGCTCGGCACCTACATCAACCTGAGCCTCAACTCGCAGGCCCTGGCCCACCGCACGTTCTACAGCAACGCTGCCATGAACCTCGCCGAGACCGGCATCGAGGAGGCCATGTGGTCCTACAATGACGACCGGGTCAGCGGCACCGGTTGGTCGGCGTGGGACACCAGCGTGGGCACCACCGCACGCCGCACCCTTTCGGGCTTCACCTACAACGGCAACGTCACCGGCTCGGTCCGCGTGCTCGCCACCGATCGCACCGGCCTCGGCGTTTCCCCGCAGATCATCGCCCGCTCCACCGTGGTGCTGCCCCGGGGCGAGGCCATTGAGAAATGGATCGAGATCACCCTCAGCAAACGCTCCAAGTTCGCCCTCGGTCTCGTCGCCAAGGACTCCATCACCTTCAGCGGCAACAACGCCAGCGTCGACAGCTGGAACTCCGATCCCAACGGCGACGGCTCTGTCATCGTCCCCTACAGCTCCGGCGTGGCCAACGACGCCGGCAGCATCGGCAGCGTGGACGTGTCCTCCACCATCAGCGTGAACAACGCCGACATCTGGGGCTCCGCCGCCATCGGCGGCTCCAACCTCTCCGCCATCGGCGTCGGTCCCAACGGCCGCGTCGGCCCCTACGGCACCGCCAGCGGCACGCTCGACCCCAACAGCGTCTCGACCGATTTCACCGCCAACCTCGAACCCGTCGTCAACCCGACCGGCGGCACCGTCATCACCGCCATCAACAATTCCGCCACCGTCACCACCGGGGTCTGGCGCGTGCCGTCCATCAGCCTCGCCGGATTGCAAAAGCTCGATATCACCGGCGATGTCACCCTCATCATCACCGCCGCCGCCGGCACCCCCGGCATCGCCATCAGCGGCAACGCCAGCATCAATGTGGCCTCCGGCGCCTCGCTCAAGATCTACGCCGAGTCCGACGTCAGCATCAGCGGCACCGGCCTCGTCAACCCCAACACCCAGCCAAGCAGCGTGCAGATTTGGGGCACCAGCTCCGGCGCGAGTTCGATCAACCAAAGCATCGCCATCACCGGCGGCAGCTTGCTCAGCGCCATCTGTTACGCCCCGCATGCCGACATCGAGATCAAAGGCTCTGGCGACGTACTGGGCTCCTTCGTTGGCAACACCATCAGCGTGACCGGCAACGCCAGTTTCCACTACGACGAGTCCCTCGCCAATTTCGACACGGACGACCCCTACGGCATCACCAAGTGGCGCGAACTGACCACCGCCACCGAGCGCTCCGCCTACCTCAGCCTGATGAGTTTCTGATCACCCCGGCCCGGCCATGAAAACATCCCCTCCCCACCGCACCCCGCCCCGCGCCGAACGCGGCGCCATCCTGATCGTGGCCATGCTGTTTGCCGCAATCATCGCCATCTCCCTCGGCACCTATGTCACCCTCAGCGTCAACTCGCTGCGCCTGGCCGACCGCACCTTCTACAACAACGCCGCCATGAACCTGGTCGAGATGGGCATCGAGGAGGCCATGTGGTCCTACAACGAGGACCGCGTCAGCGGCACCGGCTGGACCTCCTGGGACACCAGCACCGGCAACACCGCCAAGACCACCCTGAGCGGTTTCAACTACAGCGCCAACACGACCGGCTCGGTGCGTGTGCTTGTCACCGACCGCACCGGCCTCGGCGCCTCCCCGCAGATCATCGCCCGCTCCACCATCGCCCTGCCCACCGGTGCCCCCATCGAGAAGTGGATCGAGATCACCCTCAGCAAGCGCTCCAAGTTCGCCCTTGGCCTCGTGGCCAAGGATTCGATCACCTTCAGCGGCAACAACGCCAGCGTCGACAGCTGGAACTCCGATCCCAACGGCGACGGTTCCGTCATCGTGCCTTACAGCTCCGGCGTGGCCAACGACGCCGGCAGCATCGGCAGCGTCAACGTCACCTCGACCATCAGTGTGAACAACGCCGACATCTGGGGCACCGCCGCCGTGGGCGGTTCGTCCATCTCCGCCATCGGCGTGGGGCCCAACGGCCGCGTCGGCCCGTTTGGCACCACCAGCGGCACGCTCGACCCCAACAGCGTCTCCACCGATTTCACCGCCAATCTGGAAGACGTCACCGCCCCGACCGGCGCCACCGCGTACACCCCTTCCGACATTTCCGCCACCACCACCATCACCTCTGGGGTTTACAGCCTGAACTCCATCTCGCTCAGCGGCTCCAACAAGCTGACGATCTCCGGTGATGTCACGCTGGTTCTCAGCTCCACCACGATCGACAACATTGCCATCACCGGCAATGCGAGCATCGAACTCAACGCGGGGGCATCCCTCATCATCTATGCCGCGGGCAATGTGAACATCGCCGGCAAAGGATTGTTGAACCCCAACACCCAACCCAAATCGTTCCAACTCTGGGGCACCGGCACCAGCGCCATCAACCAAGATATCAAGATCGCCGGCCAAGGCACTCTCATGGGGATTTGCTACGCCCCCAACGCCGACCTCACGATCGTCGGAAACGGCCATGTCTGCGGTTCTTTCGTCGCCGAGACCATCAAGATCGCCGGCAACGCCGCGTTTCATTACGACGAGTCCCTGGCTAATCTTGATACCAACAATCCCTACGGCATCACCAAATGGCGCGAGCTGACCTCGGCGACTGATCGCTCGGCCTATGCCTCGTTGATGGCTTTTTGAGCCGCACCGACCGGCTGATCAGGCCCCGGATAAGCCTGTTCGGACTTACCCGCTTAAGCCTGTTTTAGAATCTGTAAGCCTCTACGCGCCTCACGGATGTTGGAGTAGAATTCTGGGGCCATGCCACCCGCGGCCCTGAGGGATTCCACCCAAAAAAGCGCCTTCACCATTGTGGAGGTAATGATGGCCACCGCCATCATGGCGCTGGTCATTGCCACCGCCGTCACGACCCTGCAGCGAGGTTTCCTCTCGGTCGCCGGCGCACGTGGCATCGCGGTCGCGGGACAGATTTTGCAGACCGAGTTTGAAAACATCCGCCTCAGCGATTGGAGCACGGTGGACGCCTATGCTGCCGGCCCCACCACCCTCACCATCCCCACGGCCTACACGTCCCTGCCCACGGTCGGCGCCCGCTACACCCTCACCCGCACCACCGCCACCCCGATGGCCGACATGAAATCCATCACGCTGACCGTGACGTGGACCACGATGGAAGGCCGCTCCCTCACCCGCAGCCAGACCACCTACTACGGACGCTACGGGCTGTTTGATTTTTTCTACAACAATGGTTGAACCACGCCAACGCACCGCCGGTTTCAGTCTCTCCGAAGTCATGATCGCCTCGGCCCTGGGCACCATCGTCATGGCGGGCGTCATGTCGTCCTTTCTCATGCTCAGCCGCAGCGGGGCCCGGCTGGTCAACTACAACGCCATTTCCGTCGAATCGCGGCGTGCTTTGGAGGAATTCGGTCAGGATGTACGCATGGCGAGTAGCGTCACCTGGAACGGCACCGATTCAATCACCCTCACCGTCCCGGGCAATTACACCGGCACGTCCAATCTGGTGACCTACGCCTACGACGACGCCACCACCGGAGCCACCGCCCGCAGCTTCTATCGCGTGCCGGGCGACGGCAGCGCCGCCACCGGCCAATACATCCTCGCCCGCAACGTCACCGCCTGCACCTTCAGCCGCTTCGACCGGCTGAACAACCCATCTGTCGCCAACAACACCACCAAGCGTATCGGCCTCACGCTGACCCTCAGCGCCACCACCGGCGGCACCGCCGCCGCCACCGAAACCACCCAGTCCGCATCCTTCGTTTTGCGCAACAAACCCGCCTCATGAGCCGCCCCGTTTCCAGTCCGCGCTTACGCTTCGCCGGTCACCGCGGTTCCGTGCTGATCGTCGCCATGCTGTTTTCCGCCATCATGGCCATCAGCCTGACCAGCTACCTGACCCTCAGCACCTCAACCCTGCGGGTCGCCAACCGCACCTTTCACAACACCACCGCATTGAACGCCGCCGAAGCCGGCCTCGAACTCGGACTCTGGTCCTTCAACAAGACCGATTCGCTCGGCTTGGCCACGGCTTGGGACGGCTGGACCCTCGACCCTGGCGCGCACACCGCCACCCGCACCTTCACTCTCGACACCGGCCGCACGGTGACCGTGTTCGTGCAGGGCTACGACAGTGCGATCGCCAGCCCCAAGGTTGTGGCCAAGGCCGTGGTCGATCCGGGCGACGGCGGCCCCGAAATCCACAAATACCTTGAGGTCACCCTCACCCGCCGCTCCCTCTTCGCCAACGGCTTGGTGGCGAAAAACTCCATCTCTTGGGTCGGACATCCCGAGGCCGACAGCTGGGATTCCGATCCCGACAACGATCCCTCAACCGCCGCTGTCGCCTATGCCGTGGGCATCCGCTCCGCCGAATGTACCGTGGGCTGCGTCGATGGGAGCATCTCTCTCGGCAGCGGCGGCAATGTCTACGGCTACACCGCCACCGGACCAAGCGGCTCGACCACCGGCGGCAGCGTGCACGGACTGGGCACCACCGTGAACGACCCCACCCGCATCAGCACGGATTTTTCCGCCACCTTCCCGGCCGTCACCGTGCCGTCGCCCGCCACCGCCTACGCCATTTACGCCGGCAGCGAACCCACCGCATTCCCCCGCGGCGGCGACTCGGCCGACGCCGACGGTCGTTACTACTACGTCTTCGGCGCCGGCGCCGCCATTTCCAAGAACACCACCGTGAGCGATGACGTCACCTTCATCATGACCAGCCACAGCGGCGTGCAGGCCATCGGTTTCACCGGCACGAGAAAACTCACGATCAACGCCAACGCCAGCGTGGTGGTTTACACCGACGGCAATATCCGCGCCTTCGGCAATGGCATCGTGAACAGCAACCAGGCCAAAAACCTGATCATTTATGGCACCAACACCTCCGCCGCCGGCCAGACCTTCGGCATCGGCGGCAACGGCCAGCTGACCGCCACCATCTACGCCCCCAACGCCGACATCGAGATGAAGGGCGGCGGCTCCAGCGGCCAGGTCAGCGGCTCCATCGTCGGCCGCACCATCAACATGAACGGCGGCACCAATTTCCACTACGACGTCGCCCTCAGCCGGCTCAACGGCGGCAACCCCTACGGCATCAGCCGCTGGCGCGAACTGCAGTCCGCCGCCGAGCGCGCCCCCTACCTGGGGCTGTAATACCGGAGGCCCCAAGCGATTGGACTTTGGCGCGGCAGCACCGGTGGGGGCGGACCGCCGGGCCGCCTGCGATTGGCATGACGGCGCGTCCGGTACGTCCCTGTGCCGATCTGCGTGCGGGCTATCGATTGTGACCGGCGTACCGCCCTCACCGCTGCCCGCCGGCTTGAAACAAACCTAGTTTTGGGGCCGGTAAGCCGGATTCTGTTCCGCACCTTGCGGTGCTTCGATTGTCATTTCTCTCAAACCCGCCTTGCGGCGGACTTGTCGCGCCGTCGCTCCACTTTCGTGGAGCGCAGGCGGATGCGGCATACCCGAGACTGTTGGACGGGCCGCCCAGTCTCCTATTTTGCCTTGCACCGGATGGGGTTTTTCGTGCCGCCAACGTCACCGTTGGCGCGGTGGGCTCTTACCCCACCTTTTCACCCTTACCGCGCCATAGCTCGGCAAAGCCGAGCGACGGCGGGCGGTTTGTTCTCTGTGACACTGTCCGTCGACGGGCCTTGACGCCAGCCGCCCGTGCTTGGTCGCCCTCGCACGGCATCCTGCCCGGTGGTGTCCGGACTTTCCTCTCCAAGCATCTAACCGGCCCGGCATTACCCGCGCCTTGGGATCAAAGAACTCGGAGCGACAATCAGGCCCCAAAACTAGGATTCCCAATAAACCAACCGCCCGCACTGGTCGCAAGTCGCGAGTTCGGGCTGGTTGGCCTGATTGGGTTTGCCGCGCGACGCCGATTCGACCTCCGAGGAAACCTTCAAATGGCAACCGCTGCATTTGCCGCCATGCAGCGGCACACAGACCGGCATGTGCCGGCTCGCGATGCGATCATACAGCCGCAACACCGGCTCGTCCAACGGCTGGCGCGCGACGGCCACCTCGGCCTCGGCCGCCTGCAATTCCGCCGCCAGGCTGACCTGCCGCTCCCGCAACGTGGCGATTCTGGCCTCATGCCCGTTGATGTTCTGCCTCAATTCCGCCTCGGCGGCGGCAAAGCGCTCTTTCGCGGCGTCAATCGCATACATCAGTTCCAACTCCTGCCCCTCCAACACGCCGATGTGCGCCTGCACCGTGTCGATTTCGTGCCCGAGCGCCTGGTATTCGTCGTTTTTGCGCACCGCCAGCTGCTGGGTTTTGTAACGCCCCAGCCGGTCCTCCTCCGCGCCGATCTCGGTCTCCAGCAGTTTGCGCTGCGATTCCAGCTGCCGGAGCTCGGTGCGCGCCGTTTCGATGGCGGCCTTTTCCGCGGCGATCTTGCCCTCGACCAGCGCCAGATCCTCCGGCACCGCCCGCAACTGGCTTTCCAAGCTCCGCCGGCGGGCATCGCGATCCTGCAGTATGAGCACCTTTTCCAGAATGGGGCTGAGCATGGCGCGGGTCAGCTTGCCGGTGCCCCCCTGCCGGTCAAATGAAACCCTCGTTTTAACGCCAAATAAACGGCCGTTTTGACCCGCTTTTTCCTGAAAAAAACCCTCGCGTGCGCCCCCGTTTCAAATGAGAATTTTCCTTTCCGAAATCCACCCGACCAAAGCCTTTCATGCCTGACGCTTCCGACTCCGATACACCCGCCCAGAACCCAGCAACCACCCATGCTTACAATGCTGACCAGCTCGGTCAGCTCAAAGGCTTGGAAGCCGTGCGCAAGAAGCCCGGCATGTATATCGGCGGCACCGACGAACGGGCCCTGCACCACTGCGTTTCCGAGGTACTGGACAACTCCGTGGACGAACATCTCGCCGGGCATTGCTCCCGCATCGAGGTTAACATCCACGTC
Source organism: Opitutaceae bacterium (assembly GCA_019455245.1). Taxonomy (GTDB): domain Bacteria; phylum Verrucomicrobiota; class Verrucomicrobiia; order Opitutales; family Opitutaceae; genus Cephaloticoccus. The sequence continues at coordinate 41,405 of JACFMR010000004.1, read as the reverse complement.
GACGGGTCCATCTCCATCCGCGACAACGGCCGCGGCATCCCGGTTGACCTCAACAAGGAGTCCGGCCTGCCCGGCGTCGAGCTCGTGCTCACCACCCTCCACTCCGGCGGCAAATACGGCCAGGGCGGCTACAAGTTCTCCGGCGGCACCCACGGCGTCGGCGCCAAGTGCGTCAACGCCGTCTCCGAGTGGTTCGAGGTCGAGGTCTCCCGCGACGGCAAGGTCCACCACATGAAGTTCGAGCGCGGTCAGACCGTGAAAAAGCTCGAGGTCATCGGCAAGGCCCGCGGCACCGGCACCTACATCACCTTCAAGCCCGACCCCGAGATCTTCCGCGAGACCACCGTCTTCGTGGCCGAACGCATCGCCCAGCGCCTGCGCGAACTCGCCTTCCTCAATTCCGGCCTCGAGATCGTCTTTCTCGACGAGCGTCCCGCCAACGCCAAGCCCGAGACCTATTTTTACAAGGACGGGGTCGAGGAATTCGTGCGCCAGCTCAACCAGGGCAAGACCGCCCTGCACCCGAAGCCCATCCGCATCACCAAGGTCACCAACGAGTCCATCGACGACAAACCCGTCGAGATCCACTGCGAGATCGTCCTCCAATACAACGACTCCTACAACGACCAGGTCCTCTGCTACACCAACACCATCCACAACCCCGACGGCGGCACCCACCTCTCCGGCTTCCGCAGCGCCCTCACCCGCGCCATCAACCAGTTCGCCAAGTCCAACAGCCTCCTCAAGGACAAGGATCCCCAGATCACCGGTGACGATGTGCGCGAGGGCCTCGCCGCCGTCATCTCCATCAAGCACTCCGACCCCAAGTTCGAGTCGCAGACCAAGGTCAAGCTGCTCTCCCCCGAGGTTGAGCGCATCGTCGGCTCCTCCGCCTACGAGGGCCTGATGATGCACTTCGAGACCAACCCCCCGGTCGCCAAGCGCATCCTCGAAAAGAGCCTCAACGCCGCCCGCGCCCGCGAAGCCGCCCGCAAGGCCCGCGAGACCATCCGCAAGGGCGCCCTCTCCGGCGGCGGCCTCCCCGGCAAGCTCGCCGACTGCTCCGAACGCGACCCCTCGCTCTGCGAACTCTACATCGTCGAGGGCGATTCCGCCGGCGGCTCCGCCAAGCAGGGCCGCGACCGCCGCTACCAGGCCATCCTCCCCCTGCGCGGCAAACTCATCAATTCCGAGAAGGCCCAGCTCGACAAGGTGCTCAACAACGAGGAAATCCGCACCCTCATCACCGCCATCGGCACCGGCATCGGCACCGGCGAAGACGACTCCGCCTTCAACGCCGACAAGGCCCGCTACCACAAGGTCATCATCATGACCGACGCCGACGTCGACGGCTCCCACATCCGCACCCTCCTCCTCACCTTCCTCTACCGCCAGATGCGCGGCCTCTTCGACCGGGGCTTCGTCTACATCGCCCAGCCGCCCCTCTACAAAATCAAGCGCAAGAAACGCGAGCAGTACATCGACAACGACGAGCAGCTCAACCGCATCCTCCTCGAACTCGGCTCCGAGGACGTCGTGCTCACCCGCATTCGCGACAACCACGTCTTCGCCCCCGCGCAGATCGACAAGATCGTCGAGAACCTCGCCGCCCTCGAAAAACTCGGCGCCGGCGTCTCCCGCCACGGCGCCTCCCTCGCCGAATACCTCGAGGCCCACGACCCCGCCACCCACGCCCTCCCGCGCTACCTCGCTCGCATCCGCACCGGCAACGAGGAAAGCCACGAGTTCCTCCGCGACGAAACCGACCGCGCCCGCTTCGTCTCCGAACACGGGCTCGATGCCGACATGACCGAGCAGGCCGACAATGCCGCCTCCGCGGACAAGCGGCCCGTCGTCAACAGCCGCATCACCATCCACGAAATTTTCGAGAGCAACGAAATCTCCAAGCTGCTCAAGAGCATCGCCGCCGTCGGCCTCGACATCAACCGCTTCCAGCCGACCGAGGAGGCCCGCTTCGTCATTACCGAAAATCCGGGCCAGAAATCCGAAACGAAAACCGAGCTCTTCGCCCCGCTCGACATCGTCGCCCACATCCGCTCCCTCGGCCGCAAGGGCCTCACCATCCAGCGCTACAAGGGTCTGGGCGAAATGAATCCCAAGCAGCTCTTCGAGACCACCATGGACCCGGAAAAACGCCGGCTCCTCAAGGTCTCCATCAACGACGCCGCCAAGGCCGACGCCCTCTTCACCCTCCTCATGGGCGACGAGGTCCCCCCGCGCCGCCAGTTCATCGAGGACAACGCCCTGAACGTGCAGTATCTGGACGTGTGAACCAATCGTTCTCGTTCTCCTGATCGTTCTCTTAATCGAGAACCTCGAGAATGAGAAAGATTACGAGAACGATAAAGATTTCCGAATGTATACGCAGAACGAAAAACTCTCCTCGGCCAACATCACCGACATCATGCAGACGGCCTACATCGATTACTCGATGTCGGTCATCATCTCGCGTGCCCTGCCGGACGCGCGCGACGGCCTCAAGCCCGTCCAGCGCCGCATCCTCTACGCCATGCTCCGCGAGGGTCTGTTGCACAACCGCTCCTTCGACAAGTGCGCCGGTGTCGTCGGCGAGGTGCTGAAGAACTACCACCCCCACGGCGATTCCTCCGTTTACGACACCCTCGTGCGTCTCGCCCAGACCTGGGTCATGCGCTACCCGCTCATCGAGCCCCAGGGCAACTTCGGCTCCGTCGACGGCGATCCCCCGGCCGCCTACCGCTACACCGAGTGCCGCCTCAACGCCATCGCCGAGGACCTCATCAAGAACATCGAGGAGGACACCGTCGACTTCGTCCCCAATTACAAGGAGTCCACCACCGAGCCTACCGTCCTCCCCTCCGCCCTGCCCAACCTGCTGATGAACGGCTCGACCGGCATCGCCGTCGGCATGGCCACCAACATCCCCCCGCACAACCTCGACGAGCTCATCGAGGCCACCTGCGCCATCATCGACGAGCCCCGCATCAGCGTCGAGTCGCTCTGCCAGATCATCAAGGGCCCCGACTTCCCCACCGGCGGCATCATCGCCGGCCGCGAGGGCATCCTCAGCTACCTCACCACCGGCCGCGGCATCGTCCGCATCAAGGGCAAGGCCCACACCGAGGAACTCAAGAACGGCATGGAGCAGATCGTTATCACGGAGATCCCGTATAACGTGAACCGCGCCAACCTCGTCACCAAGATCGCCGACCTCGTTTCCGACAAGTCCATCGACGGCATCCGCGACCTCCGCGACGAGTCCGACGAAAACACCCGCATTGTCATCGAGCTCAAGCGCGGCGAACAGGCCCGGCCAATCCTCAACCAGCTTTTCCAAAAGACCGCCCTCGAGTCCTCCTTCGGCGTCACCCTGCTCGCCCTCGACCAGAAACGGCCGAAGCAGATGAACATCAAGGAGCTCATCGAATGCTACATCGAGCACCGCCGCGACGTCGTCACCCGCCGCACCCGCTTCCGCCTCAAGCAGGCCGAGGACCGCGCCCACATCCTCGAGGGCTACATCATCGCCCTCGATAACCTCGACGATTTCGTCAAGATCATCCGCGCCTCCGCCAACCGCGCCGAGGCCAAGGAACGCCTGATGGCCAAGTACCCGCTCTCCGAGCGCCAGACCGACGCCATCCTCGAACTCCGCCTCTACCAGCTCACCGGCCTCGAACGCGACAAGATCGAGGCCGAGTACCGCGAGCTGATGATCCTCATCGACGAACTCCGCAGCATCCTCGAGTCCGAGGCCAAGCTGCTCGCCCTCATCAAGCACGAGCTCCTCGAGATGAAGGCCAAATACTCCTCCCCGCGCAAAACCGAGATCACCGCCGCCGCCGGCGAGTTCCGCATGGAGGACGTCATCCCCAACGAGGGCTGCGTCATCACCGTCTCCCACCTCGGCTTCATCAAGCGCACCCCCGTCGCCGAATACCGCTCGCAGAAACGCGGCGGCAAGGGCGTCATCGGCGCCGACACCTACGACGAGGACTTTGTCGAGCACCTCTTCACCGCCTCGACCCACGACTACATCCTCTTCCTCACCAACACCGGCCAGTGCCTGGCCAAGAAGGTTTACGACGTGCCCGAGGGCACCCGCGCCTCGAAGGGCAAGTCCACCAAGTCGTTCCTCGCCCTGACCGAGGGCGAGCGCATCGCCGCCATGATCTGCGTGAAGGATTTCGAGGCCAGCCTCCACCTCGTCATGGCCACGAAGAACGGCCTCACCAAGAAGACCAACCTCGCCGACTACACCAACGCCACGCGCGAGGGCGGCCTGCGTGGCATCAAGCTGGGCGATGACGACAGCCTCGTCGGCTGCGTCCTCACCAACGGTGAAAACGAAATCATTCTCGTTTCCCACCGCGGCCAGGCCGTGCGCTTCAAGGAGACCGACCTGCGCGACCAGGGCCGCGACACCCAGGGCGTCACCGGCATGCGCTTCAAGATCGAGGGCGACTTCGTGCAGGCCATCGAGGTCTGCGACCACGCGGCCCGTCTGCTTGTCGCCCGCGAGGATGGCATCGGCAAACGCACCCCGTTCGAGGATTACCGCCTCACCAAGCGCGGCGGCTCCGGCGTCATCGCCATCGACCTGCCCGACGACGGCAGCGTGGCCGTGGCCGGGGCGCTCAGTGTGCTCGATGAGGACGAGGTCATGCTCCTCACCACCAAGGGCCAGAGCATCCGCACCCGGGTGAAGGAAATCCGCGAAACCGGTCGCGGCGCCAAGGGCGTCAAACTCCTCTCCCTCGCCGGGGGCGACAGCATCCTCAGCATCGCCCGCATCGTCGAGACCGACGAGGAGCAGGAAGCCGCCGCCGCCACCGACGCGCCGGCGGAGTGAACCGGCCGGCCGGATGCCGCGCCCCGCGCGACAAAATCCGGCCGGGTTTTTCCTTTTCGTCACCACAAAGCCCTTGCCATCCCTAGGGCACCCGGCCTCGCTTAATCTCACACTCCGAACGCATTTTCTTCCGTCATGGCCGGCCGTCTTTCCCACCTCCTCGATCCCGCCCGCATCAGCCTGCAGGTGCAGCACACCCGCCGCACCGCGGCCCTCAACGAGGTGGCCCGGTTGCTCGCGGATCACCCGGAAGTCACCAATTTCGACGCGTTTTACCAGGAACTCCTCGCACGCGAACGGCTCGACACCACCTACCTCGGCAACGAGATCGCCCTGCCCCACGCCCGCACCGAGCACGTGAAGCAGATCGTGCTCGCCGTCGGCCGCAGCACCGCCGGGGTGCATTTTGAAAACTGCAACCAGACCGTCCGCCTGATGTTCGTGCTCGGCACGCCCAAATCAAACCCCACCGACTACCTCATGGTCGTCAGTTCCCTCTGCAAAATCCTGAAGGAACCCGCCCACCGCGCGGCCCTCATGGCCGCCGCCACCCCGGAGGATTTCGTCCGCGCGCTCACCGCGGCCGAGGCCGCACTGCACGCCACCGCCTGACCGCGGAGCAGTCTTGGCAAAAACCCGGTCGCCCCTATCCTGAACCGCGGCCATGATTCATTCCTGCATCTTCAGCGACGGCAAGATGGTCGGGAGCAACCTCGAACCCGAGGCGCTGCGGCTCGTGCGCGCCGACAAGGGCCTGTTGCTTTGGGTCGACCTCGAAGATCCCACGCCGGAGGAAATCAAGGCCGTGCTCGAGGGCGTGTTTCAGTTTCACCCCTTGGAAATCGAGGACTGCGTCGCCCCCAGCTCCCTGCCCAAGATCGAGGACTACGAGGACCACCTCTTCCTCGTCGCGCATGCGGTCGACTACACGCGCAACGAGAAATTTCACACCGCCGAGCTCAACCTCTTCCTCGGCCGCGACTACCTCGTCACGTTCCACCGCAAATCCCTGCGCTCGGTCCAGACCGCGTTCGATCGCTGCACCCGCCATCCCGGCGCGGCCGCCCGCAGCGCCGACCGTCTCGCCCACCTGCTCCTCGACCTCATGGTCGACCACTACAAGCCCGTCGTCGACGAGCTGCGCAACGAGATCGAGGAAATCGAGAGCGAGGTGCTCGCCGCCTCCAGCGAGGACCTCACCGCCGACCTGCTGGAATTCCGCAGCGAAATCGGCCACCTCCGCCAGATCGTGCGCCCCCAGCGCGATGTCATCAACCGCCTCGCCCATGGCGACACCCGCATGATCCGCGCCACCACGCTGCCCTACTTCCGCGATGTGCGCGACAATCTCATCCGCATCGACGAGACCGCCGCCAGCTACGCCGACCGCCTGCTCATCTCCTTCGACCTTTACCTCAACAAATCCGCCTTCTCCGCCAACGAGGGCATCAAGGTCCTCACCGCCCTCACCGCCATCGCGCTGCCCGCCACCGTCATCGCCACCTGGTACGGCATGAACTTCGCGTACATGCCCGAGCTCGACACGCCTTTCGGCTACGCCGCGGTCTGCGTGGTCACCTTTCTCTTCACCGTCGCCATGTGGATCTGGTGCAAACGCCGGAAGTGGATCTGAGCCGCCATGATCACCACGCTCGTGTATCGCGACAACCGTTTCACCGCGGCCAATCCCGATCCGGCCACGCTGGCCGCCCTGCGCGCCGAGCCCAATGTGATGCTCTGGGTCGATCTCGCGGCCCCCGCCGACGATGAGATCAAGCTGATCCTCGAAACGGTCTTCGCCTTTCACCCGCTCGCCATTGAGGACTGCGCCGTCGACTCACCCTTCCCCAAGCTGGAGGATTTCGACGACTACCTCTACCTCGTGATGCACGCCGTGGACTACTCGCGGGTGGACAAGTTCAGCACCACCGAACTCGACCTGTTTCTGGGCAAGAACTTCCTCGTCACCTTTCACCGGCAGAAACTGCGGCCGGTCGAGGCGGCGTTGGAGCGCTACCTGAAGTCGCCCGGCACCGCGGTGCGCGGCCCCGACCGTTTCGCGCACGTCATCCTCGACCTCATGGTCGAGGCCTACAAACCCGCGACCGACGAGTTGCGCCAGGACTTGGAGGAAATTGAAAACGGCGTGCTGACCCACATCGACGCGCGGGAACTTTTCCCCCGCGTCGTCGCCCTGCGCAAGGACCTCGCCGCGCTGCGCCAGATCGTGCGCCCCCAGCGCGAAATCGTCACCGTGCTCACCCAGGGCCGCACACGTTTCATCCGTCCGCTCATTTTGCCCTACCTGCGCGACCTCGGCGAGGAACTCAACCGCATCGAGACCCAGGCCGGCACCTGGGCCGACCAGCTGATCCTCGCCTTCCGGGTTTACCTCAACAAGTCCGGCCACGAGGCCAACCAGGGCATCCGCGTGCTGACCGGCATCACCGCGCTCTCGCTGCCGGTCATCCTGGTCGGCAGCTGGTATGGCATGAACTTCAGGGCCATGCACGAAACCGCGTGGACCTACGGTTATCCCGTCGCCTTCCTGCTCACGATCTGCGGCACGCTCGGCATGCTGCTGTTCATGCGGAAAAAACGCTGGATCTGACTCCGCCGCCCCCAAGCTTGACCGTAGGGGCGTGGCTTGACCACGCCCGCTCGAAAGTCCGGTTGCGCACACGATGCACGCCCCGGCGCCAGCCGGCCCGACAGTCCAAAAACAGGGGAGCCGCCGGGATTACTCCGCGGCCGCCGCGGTGATCTTCGCCGCCTCGGCTTCCAGCTGCGTCACCAGGGCGTCCATCTGCGTGATCACCGCCTGGATCGTGTCCCGTTGGGTCAGGTCCACCCCGGCCCGCTTCAGCAGTTCCATCGGATAATCGTTGCCGCCGCTCTTCAGCAGCGTGAGGTAGCGCTCCAGCGCCGCCGCCCGTGCTTCTTCCGCCCCTTCCGTCATCGCCTGGTAGAGCTGCGCCGAGGACGCGAAGCAGGTGGCGTATTGGTACACATAGTAGGGCGAATTGTAGAAGTGCGGGATGCGCGTCCAGGTGGAGCGGTAGAACTCGTCCGCCGCCACGGCCTCGCCGTAATAATCCTGCAGCAATGCGCCGTAAATCTCATCCAGCACCTTGGCCGTGACCGGCTGGCCCTGCTCGACGCGGCGGTGCGCCTCGAGCTCGAAGTTCGCAAACATCACCTGCGTGTAGAACGTGCCCACGATGTTGTCGATGGCGTGTTGCAGCAGCACGAACCGCTCCTTCGGATCGCTCGTCTTCGCCAGCAGCGCATCGAGCAGAAAGCGCTCGTTGGTCGTGGACGCGACCTCGGCGACGAAAATCGTGTAGCCCGCCGTGGCAAAGGGCTGCGTCTCGTTGGCCAGCACGGTGTGCATGGCGTGCCCCGCCTCGTGCGCCAGCGTGAAAACCGCGTCGAGCGTGTCGTTGTAGTTCATCAGCAGGAACGGTCCCACGCCGTACACACCCATGTTGTAGGCGCCGCTGCGTTTGCCCTCGCTCTCATAGACATCCACCCAGCCGCCACCCAGAAAGCGGCTCATCTTGGTCTGGTAGTCCTCGCCGAGCGGAGCCACCGACTCGAGCACGGTCTGGCGCGCCGTGTCGTAGGGATGCTTGTCCGCCACCTCGTAGATCGGCACAAACCCGTCGTAGAGATGATAGCTGTCCAGCCCGAGCAGTTCCTTGCGCAGCTTCATGTAGCGCTGCACCGGCGCGGTGCCGGCCCGCACGGCCTCAACCAGCGTCTGCACCACCTCCACCGGAATCGCGTTGCCGTCCAGCGCGGCCTCCAGGGTCGAACCGTAGTTGCGGGCCTGCGCGTTGAACCAGCCGCGCTGCATCACGCCGTTGTAGATCGCCGCGTAGGTGTTCTTCGTCTCGGTGTAGGCGCTGTAGTGGGAGGCCGCGGCCAGCGCGCGGTCGGCCTGGTTGCGCTCGGTGTTGAGCAGGCTCTGGTAGCCCGCCGGCGTCAGCTTCACCGTGCGTCCCGTCGAGAGCGTTACTTCCGGAAACTGGATGTCGCTCGTGCTCAGCTCCTGGAAAATCGCCGTGGGCGCCTGGCGCAGCTGCGAAGCGTAGCTCAGCAACCGCTCGCCGTCCTCGTTGAGCACGTGCTTCTGCTGCCGGTAGCTGTCCATGATCGAATGACGGTACGGCGCGAGCGCGGGCGTCGCCGCGATCCACTCCGTCATCGTCGCCTCCGGGATCGTCAGCAGCTCCGGCGCAAACCACGCCGTGGCCGTGCCGAACTTGGCGAACAACGCGCGCACCTGCTGAAAGCGCGCGGCGATCTCCTGGTTGCGCAGGTCCACGTCGCGCTGCAGCGAGGTGTAGCAATAGACCTTGTAGGAAAGCATGCCGATCTCGTCGCCCAGCAGGTGGGCCTTGAGCACCGCCTCCGGCCCTTGGCTCAGTGTGCCCTTCAACGCCGCATACTCGGCCATCTTCGCCTCCATCTCCTTCATCGCCGCCTCCCACGCCGTCCAATCCGGGAAAATCGTGCCGAAGTTCCACTTGTATTCGTCCGGGACCTGCGCGCGATCGCGGGTGGCGGCCTGGCCCGTCAGCGCCGGGCTGAGGGCGGTTAACGACGCGAGGCCGACACAGCAGGAAAGAAAACGCACGGGGATAATCATGGCCGGAAGCTAGCCGGCCGCCCGGCTTCGTCCAGTCCTGACTTAAATTCCCCGCCCCGGCTCAACCACCCGCCGTCACCGGGCGCAGCGGGTAAATGTCCACGTCCACCGGCTCCGCCGCACAAACATGATCCGGACCGCGCGATCCGCAGCCGAATCCCGCCAGCCGCAGCACCGTGGCATCCCACCGCTCCACCGTGGCCGGTTGCATCCGGTAAGGCGGATGCACCACCTGTCCGCTCCACAACCGACGGCGGCGCGCATCAAACGCGAACAAGCGGTAGCGCTCCAACAGGAAGAACTCCCGGGAGCCGGGCGCGACCACCCGCCCCGCTGCATCGGTCCGGTAAACATACCGCCACCCGCCGGCCGCCGGCTGGCCGCGACGCCGCGCGCGAAAATCAACGGTGTTGTCCTGCTCGTGCGCCGTCATCGCGGCATGTTCATACGGCAGGTGAAATCCCGTGCGGGCGACCTTCACCGCCAGCCAGCGGTTGCAGTCGAGCGAATAAAACCACACGCCCGGCCGGCCCTGTTCGTCGTGCACATAGGTGCGCAGGTTGAGCTCCAGAAAATCCGAGAAGCCCGGCACCGCCGGCAACCCCGCCGGCCGCACGCGGTTCATGAAAAACGGCACCACGCCCAACCACGCGTGCCCCTCATGCACGTCCACCGTCAATCCGGGCGGCAGAGTGCGCTGGATTTCGGCGGGATCGCACTGCCAGTGCAGGAACAACAGGTGCGCCCACTGCTGCCGCATCACCACGCGCTCCGCCGGGCGCATCCGCTCCGCCAGCCGCTGCTCCACATTCGGCGCCGTCATGTGCGCTCCTCCCCGGTTGCAGGCGCCCCGAGCCGCTGCTGCAGCCGGCGTTTGGCCGCGGGCCACTCCCCGGCGATGAGCGAATACATCACCGTGTCGCGCACAAAACCGTCGGGCATCAGCATGTGCTGGCGCAGAACGCCTTCGCGCTTGGCGCCAAGCCGCCCGATCGCCGCCTGCGAACGCAGGTTGCGCGCATCCGTCTTCAACTGCACGCGCCCGCAACCCAGCGCCTCGAAGGCATGCTGCAGCAGCAGGAGCTTGCACTCCGTGTTGATCGCCGTGCGTCGGGCCGCCGCGCCGAGCCAGGTCCAGCCGATCTCGATCCGCCGGTGCGCCGGCGCGATGTCCAGATAACTGGTGCTGCCGCAAACCCGGCCGTCCGCCCGCGCCACAATCGCAAACGGCAACCGCAAGCCCCGCGCGGCCTCCGCCAGCGCCGTCGCAACCACCGCCTCCATCGCGTCCAGCGAACCCGGCTCGGGCACCGGCAGGTAGCGCCAGATCTCCGCCTCGCCCGCCACCGCGAACAGCCCGGACGCATGCGCATGCGTCAGCGGTTCCAGCCTGACGTGCTGACCGACGAGGGTGACCGGTTCCGGTGTCATCATTGTTCGCATTCGCCGCTTGTCTCGCGTCCGGCGCAAACAAAAACTCCGCCCATGATTTCCCGTTCGCCCACATGAAGGAGCTCCTGCGCGATTTTCGCATAAGGCGCCTGCTGTTGGCCAACATCACCGGCTCCATCGGCGCGGGCATCACCATCATCTCCGTGCCCTGGATCCTCGTGCAACGCGAGGGCGGCGAGCGGCTCTACGGCTACGTCACCATCTTCACCACCATCGTGCTGTTCCTGATGGTACCGTATTACGGCGCGTGGCTTGACCGCCATTCGCGCAAATTCGCGCTGCTCGTCGGCGAACTCTTCGGCGCCACCATCACGCTGGCGATGACCGTCTGGATCATCGTGACCGGCCAAACCGAGACCTGGCAGCTGCTCGTGCTCTTCTTCGGCGGCATGCTCTACTACACGCTGCACTACCCGGCCAAGTTCGCGTTCATCCAGCAGGTCTTCGAAAAACGCCACTACCAGCAACTCATCGGCCTGATGGAGATCCAGGGGCAGACCGCCTCGATGCTGGCCGGCGGCTGCGCCAGCCTGATGCTCGACCACGTGCCGTTTCAGTGGATCTTGCTCATCAACGCCGGTACCTACCTGTTCAGCTTCGCCGTGCAGAAAACCATCCCCTACGAGGCCACGCATCTCGTCGCCGGTGCCAAGCCGGATGGCAACAACGCCTGGCAGTCCATGGGCGAGGGCATCCGCTGGCTGCGCGACCGCCCGCAGTTCACCATTTTCATTCTCTGCACCCTCGCGCCCTTCGTCGCGGTGATGACCGGCAATTACCTTTTCCCCATCTACGTGCAACAGGTGTTGCAGGCACCGGCCTCGGTTTACGGCCAGGGCGAGATGACCTTCGCCCTCGGCGCCATCCTCGCCGGCCTGCTCGGTCCGCGCCTCATCACCCAACACGCCGCCGCCCGCGTCGCGCTCGGCATGATGGTGCTCTTCATCGCCGGGCTGATCCTGCTCGGCAGCGTGCACACCGTGCCGACGTTCTATCTCGCGCTGCTGCTGCTGGGCCTCGGCAACGCCGGCTCGCGCGTCGCCCGCGGCAGCGTGCTGCTGAATGAGGTGCCCAACGCGATCATGGGCCGCGTCAATGTCGCCGTCGCCGCCATCGACCGGCTCATGCGCACCCTCATGCAGTTCGGCGCAATCTATGTCGTGGTGCGGGCCGACGCCTCCTGGGCCTTCATCGGTCTGGTTGTCTTTGTCAGCATCGCCCTGTTTCTCGCCTGGCGTTCGCGCCGCGCGTTGCATCCGCCCGAAATTCCCGCCGCCGTATGATCCGCGCCCTCGTCCTTGATTTCGACGGACTCATTCTCGACACCGAGTCCGCCATCATCCGCGCCTACGCCGATGTGCATGCCGCCCACGGCGTGCCGTTTGAGGAGGAGCGCTTCCTGCATGCCGTGGGCCATGCCGATTACGCCTTCGACCCGTGGCAGGCGTTTCCCCGGCCCATCGACCGCACCGCGCTCGACACGGAACGCCGCCGGTTCAACCAACAGCGCGACCTCGAACTCACCCTCCTGCCGGGCGTGCTTGCACTGCTCGATGCCGCCGCCGCCCACGGCCTGCGCATCGCCCTGGCCTCCAACTCCCGCCGCCCGCATTGCGAGGGTCATCTCACGCGGCTCGGCCTGCGCGATTATTTCGACTTCCTCGCCTGTCGCGACGAGGCCCCGCTCCCCAAGCCGGCGCCCGACCTTTACCTGCATGCGGTGCGGAGTCTCGACGTGCGCGGCCACGAGGCGATTGCCTTTGAGGATTCGCACACCGGCTCCCTCGCCGCCAAACGCGCCAACCTCCATTGCGTCGCCGTCCCCGGCGCCGCGACCCGCCACCACGACTTCACCCACGCCGACCTGGTGCTCGCTTCGCTCGCGGATTGCACGCTGGCGGATTTGTTGAAAACGTTTTCCGCATGACTCTGCCGGCGCGGTTCAATGTGTTGGGCGTGGGCGTCTCCGCCCTGTCCCTGCGCCAGGCCACGGATCTGGTCGTGGCCGCCCGCCGGCAAAAACATCTGGGTTACATCTGCGTGACCACCGTGCACGGCGTGAGTGAGGCCCAAACGGATCCCGCGTTTCGCCAGTTCCTCAACCGTTCCTACCTGACCACGCCCGACGGCATGCCGCTGGTGTGGCTGGGGCGTTATCATGGGCACAAGCAGATTACCCGCGTCTATGGGCCCGACCTCATGCTGGCCGTGTGCGACGCCGGACGCGCGACCGGCCTGCGGCATTATTTTTACGGCGGCCAACCAGGTGTGGTCACGGAACTCAAAGAGCGGCTGGTTGCACGCTTTCCGGGCCTTGAAGTGGTCGGCACCTGCACACCGCCGTTTCGCCCGTTGACGCCGGAGGAGTTTTCTTCCCTGCAGGCCGAAGTGGCCGCCGCCCAACCCGACATCATCTGGGTGGGCCTGGGCACGCCCAAACAGGAACGCTTCATGGCCGGGGTTTGGGACCGGCTGGACTGCGGCCTGCTCATCGGCGTGGGCGCCGCGTTCGATTTTCACAGCGGCCGCGTGAAACAGGCGCCGCGCTGGATGCAGCGCAGCGGGCTCGAGTGGCTGTTCCGCCTCGGCCAGGAACCGCGCCGGCTGGCCCATCGCTACCTCGTCCACAATCCCGTCTTCGTCCTGCGCACCCTCGCCCAGCTCACCGGCCTCAAGCGCTATCACTTGGAGCCTTAGCGCGGCTTGCGTTTTGTAGCCACGCTTAGCAAGTGTGGCCCGATTATCAGCCAAGCATGGCGATTGGGCAGCCATTCTGCTGGCCAGCAGAATCGCCAAGCTCCTGCGCGGCTACAATTCAAACTGCCCTAAAATAAAGTGTCCTGCTGCAACGCGTCGCGCTTCCCGCCATCCAGTGTGCTGAAGGCCAGCAGTTGCCGCAGGCTCATCGCCGCCAGCTCCGGTTCGCGGCCCAGCGCCAGCAACAACACCGCGCCCGCCAAGGCATCATACGGCGCCGCATGATAGCGCCGGCGCGATTCCGGGCAATGTTGCGCGGCCAGTTCATCCAGCGTCGCCTGCAACCCGCACCGCACCACCAGCTCCTCCAAACCGAAGGCATCCAATTGCGGATAAAACTGCCGGTAGAGCGCGCCGGTGTCGATCCACGGCCCCCACTCCGCCGCCGGCCGGCCGGGGCGGGTGAAATCCGGCGACGAACGCGGGTACGGCCACACCGACTTCAACAGGGAGTTTTCCGCGCCCGCGAAATGTGCCGCCAGCGGACCGGTCGCGCGCAGGCCGATGAACCGTTCAAACTCGTCCGCAAACGGCGGACAGCTGGCCAGCGCGGTTTGGTCCAACCCGTGCACCGCCGTGTCTTCGGCCCGAATGCGCCCGGCCGGCCGGCACAGGCGCGTGTGCACCGCGCGCACCGTCCCACCCTGCAGCGTCACCACGCCGTATTCGAGGATGCCCGAGCCGACACTGCCCTCGAAGTCCACAAAGTGTACCGGCTGTTCAATCCAAGGTTGCTCCACGGTCACGACGAAATGCAGCGCGCCTTAAAAACCGAGGCAAATCTGCGCCCGCCGCGCCGGCTCACGCCCGCAGCAGCGATTGCCCGCCATCCACCACAATCTCGGTGCCGGTGACGTGGTCCGACAGGTCCGACGCCAAAAACCAGACGACGTTGGCAACCTGTTCCGGCGTGCCGTTGGCCCCGCCGGTCAACGGCACCTGCCCCTCGGGAAACTGCACCGGCAGGTGGAGGTTGCGCAGATTGCGAAATGTCGTGGAACGCACGATGTTCGTGGGAAACGCGCCCGGGCAGAGGGTGTTCACCCGGATTTTGTCCTTGGCCAGTTCGAGCGCAATCATCCGCCCGAACGCCACCTGTCCGGCCTTGCTGGTCGAATACGCCGCGGCGCCGGAAGTGCTGAACATGCGCACGCCCATGCCCGACGACATCAGGATCACCGAACCGCCGCCGCTCTGCTTCAACAACGGCACACAGGCGCGCACGGTCAGAAACGTGCCCTTGAGGTTGATGTCCAGGGTCGTGTCCCACTCCTCCGGTTCCAGTTCATCCACCGGCGCCCAGACGCCGTTGATGCCGGCGTTGGCCACCACGATGTCGAGCCGGCCCCAGGCCGCCTTGATCCGCTCCACCGCCGCCGCCAGTTCGCCGGCCGCGGTGACATCCGCCTTCGCGGCCAGCACCGTGCCGCCGGCCGCGGCAATTTCGTCCGCCACCCGGGTGAGCATCTCCGCATCGCGATCAACCAGCATCGCCTTCGCGCCGCTGGCCGCCAGCACGCGGGAGGTCGCCTCGCCCAAGCCCGAGGCCGCACCTGTGATCAACGCCACTTTGCCCTGCAATGAATCAGCGGGAGGTTTCATCGATGGAATCTGGGTCCGACGCTCATTGCATCACTCTCCGCGGTGCAAGACGATAGCAAAGCTTTCATTTGGACAACGCCTTGCCTTCGGCCCACGTTTTCCCCGCATGGACCTGAGCCCCTATCGCGCCTTTCTTCCCGAGCTGGCCGCCGCCAGCGGTGATTTCATCCGGCCCTTTTTCAACAACCCGGAGCTGGCGGTTGAAACCAAGGCCGACGCCACGCCCGTCACCGCCGCCGACCGCGGCGCCGAGGCGGTCCTGCGCAAGTTGATCAAGGCGAAGTTCCCCGCGCACGGCATCATCGGCGAGGAACACGGCAGCGAAAACGCCGACGCCGCATTCGTCTGGGTGCTCGATCCCATCGACGGCACCAAGAGCTTCATCACCGGCGTCCCGCTGTGGGGCACGCTGATCGCCCTGCTGCACGAGGGCCAACCGGTGCTCGGCTGCATCCACCAACCCGTGCTCGGCCAGCTGATGATCGGCGACGGCCAACAAACCACGCTCAACGGCCGCCCGGTGCGCACCCGCCGCACCACCCGGATCGGGGACGCCGTGTTTCTGACCAGCGATCCGCTGAATCCCGGCCGACATCAGGACGCCGCGAAATACGACACCCTCATCCGCCGCGCCAAGCTCGTGCGCACCTGGGGCGATTGCTACGGCTACCTCCTCGTCGCCGCCGGCCTGGCCGACATCATGACCGACCCGATCATGAACCCGTGGGACATCGCCGCGCTCGTGCCTGTCATCCGCGGCGCCGGCGGCATCATCACCGATTGGCAGGGCCACTCGCCCTACCCCGCCGAATCCACCGTCGCCGCCGCCACGCCTGAACTGCACGCCGAAGTCATCGCAGGATTAGGCGCATAAGAAAATGCAGGGCGGGGATTCCGATCCCCGCGTGATAAACTTCTAGCGTTACGCCTTCTTCCACGCGGCGGGCTACGACCAATCCGGTAGCCGCCACGAGCCTTCCCCTTGACGGTTTTTCCCAGGATGCCAATGTTACATCATGAATCTCGCGCAAATTGAAGCCAAGTTGGACGGCCTGAGCGCGGATGAGCTGCGCCACTTGGCTTTGCGTTCTCGCGCGGTTTTCCTCGCCAAGGCGGGTGCCAACCCCAACTCCCATGAATGCGATGAAGATGATCCGGCACTCTTGGCTGCGCTCGACAACGCATTGCGCCGGACAGATCAGACCGGAAGTCATGGCGTAAGTGGCAGCGAGGTTCGAACCAGAATCAGGCAGTGGATTACAAAGTAATATTCCAGGAGCCCTTCCTGGAAGACTTGGAAACCATTGTCCGTCAGGTGGCGGCGGAGAATGTCTCCGCCGCTGAAAAATTGGGCGGGTTGATCGTGAGCGTCGGCGAAAGCTTGGATTTCTTCCCGGAACGCTATCCGCGCGTGAAGCAGCGTCCGGAGTTGCGCCGCTATATCGTGGCGAAGCGCTTCAAGGTTTTTTATCGCGTAAATTCCGACAACCAAGTGGTCGAGATCCTGCGCTGCTGGGACGGTCGGCGCGGCACGGATCCAAAACTTGCTTCCTGAGAAACAGCACCGCGGTGCTGGCAGGCCTGAACGCCTGCAAGCGTTATAGAAAACATGTAGCCGCGCTGGCCGTGCCCTTCGTAGGCTTGGCGAAGTGGGGAGCGCAGCGACCAGCCGTCGCCAAGCCTATGGCTGGCAGGCAGCGTGGTCATACATCAGCCACCCTTTCCGGCTCCGCCGTCAAGCGCGGCTACCGGAGAGCCCGCCCCTGCCTCACCGTTTCTTCTTCGGTTTCTGCCACTCCGCCGTGATGCGCGAGCTGAAACCGCCGCGCGCTTTCCAATTCGCGATGATCGTCAGGCGGCGCGGCTTGAGCGCCTGGCCGAGGTCGTCGCAAATCTTGTTCGTGGCCGCCTCAAAGAAAATGCCCTCGTTGCGGTAGGCATGAAAGTAGAGCTTGAGCGACTTGAGCTCGACGCAGGTTTTGTCCGCCACATAGCACACAGTGATGTCGGCAAAATCCGGATGCCCCGTCATCGGGCAGACCGAGGTGAACTCATGGTGCGTGTGCTCGATCACATAATCCCGGTGCGGCGCGGGATTGGGAAAGGTTTCGAGAATCTTCGGGTCGGCCATTTGCCACCACGAAACACACCAAATACACGAAAAGAAAACTTAAAACACAGCGTGACCTGCCGGCCCACCCTCAAAACCTGAACAGACCGTGGTCCGGATCCCTGGAGACGCCGGCTAGAGACGATAACTTCCATGCCCTCCGCGGAAACCGCGCCTTCAGGCGCACTGTTTTTTTGGGATTTGGACGCTTGGGATTTCCCTCACGTTGCCGTTTCGGTGAAACGCTGTTCGCGGATGACGGTGACCTTGATCGCGCTGGGGTATTGCAGCTCCGTCTCGATCTTGAGGCGCAGCTCCTTGGCGATTTCCCGCGCGCGGTCGTCGGTCACCATCTGCGGCGCCACCACCACGCGGATCTCGCGGCCGGCCTGGATCGCGAACGCCTGCTGCACGCCCTCGATCGCCAGCGCGAGTTTTTCCAGCCGCTCCAACCGCTGCACGTAGCTGGTGATCGACTCGGCGCGCGCCCCGGGGCGGACCGCCGAGATCGTGTCGGCCAGAATCACGAGCCCGGCATAGACCGTCTCGGGCTTCACCTCCTCGTGGTGTGCGGCCACCGCGTTGACCACGATCGGGGTCTCGCCGTAGCGCTTGATGAACTCCGCGCCGATGTGCGCGTGGCTGCCCTCGAGTTCGCCCGAGATCGCCTTGCCGATGTCGTGCAGCAGCCCGGCGCGCTTGGCGAGGTTGGGGTCAAGCCCGACTTCGCTCGCGATCATCGAGGCGAGGTAGGCCGTCTCGATGGAGTGATCGAGCACGTTCTGGTTGTAGGAAAACCGGAATTTGAGTTTGCCGAGCAGCTTGGTGATCTCGGGGTGCAGGCCGTTGATGTTGAGGCGCGACACCGCGTCCTCGCCCGCCTGCGCCGTGTTCACGCCGATCTCATCCTGCGCGCGCTTGACGAACTCCTCGATGGTCGCGGGGTGGATGCGCCCGTCGGCCACGAGCGCCTCGAGGGCCGAACGCGCGACCTCGCGCCGCACCGGATCGAAGGACGAAATCAGCACGGTCTGCGGCGATTCGTCGACGAGCAACGTGACGCCGGTCGCCGCCTCGAAAGTTTTGATGTTGCGCCCCTCGCGACCGATGATGCGGCCCTTCATCTCCTCGCTCGGCAGCTGCACGATGGTGGCCGTCAGGTCGTTGTTCGCGCGCGTGGCCAGGCGCTGCATGGTGGCGATGAGCGTGCGCTGCGCCTCCATTTCCAGCTCGCGCTCGGATTTTTCCAGGGTTTCGCGGCGCAGGGCGCGCAACTCGTCCTGGCATTCAAGCAGAATCTCCTCGCGCAGCGCGGTGCGGATTTCCTCGACGTCCATCTGCGAGACGCCCTCGAGCCGCTGGCGCACGCTTTTGGAAAGCGTACGGATGGCGTCGCGCGCCTGCCGCACCGCCGCGCTCTCGCGGTTCAACCGCTCGTGGCGCTGCTCCAGCTGGTAGTCGAGCAGCGCGAGCGATTCCTCGTGGGCGCGGATTTCGCGCAGCCGCACCTCGCTGTCGATCTCGCGCCGGGCAAAATCCTTGGTCAGCTCCGCGCGGCGGCGGCGGATCTCCTCCTCCGCCTTCTGTTTCATCTCCTCGGCCGCGACGGCCGCCTCGCGCTTGGCCACCTCCATGAGCTCCGCGGCGTTTTCATGGGCGACCCGCCGGGTATGCCGCGTCACCGTCCAGACGACAAAAAACCCCATGCCCACGCCCAGCAGCAGCGCCCCCGCGAGGGGCCAGTCAACCAGACCGCTCTCGGCAATCAGGAAGGCAAAGTCGGCTGCATGTGCTGAAGTCAAGGGAGGGCAGACGCTACGCCGGGACCGGCAAAGCTCAAGCTTTCTCCCTGCCGGCCGGCCGGCGATTCGATGTGCCGGCCCTTCTCGTCATTGCTGGCGCACAAATCCCTCCGCATTTCGCACTGCAGATGCAGGGTGCCGATCCGCACGAACCAGCTTTTTTACTTTCCCGGTTCCGGTGGGCGCAAAGCCCGAGTCAGGGGGATACCTTCACGCGCCAAGGTTTGTTCCAGCCAGCGCACGGAAGCGTGCATCGTAATCTCCTCCATCTCCGCCAGATCAAGCCCACGGGTCGCGGCCGCTCCCTCCGCGTCCGGCAGACAAATCATGGGATCATAGGGCGGATGGTGGTAGGCAAAAACTCCCTTCCCCAGTATGCCCGCCCCCCGCCGGCCCCGAAACGACGTACTATAAGCCCAGCAATTTTCGAATGAAATGCGCTTCACGCCAGCCGCTTGCAACGCCCGGGTCGTCTCCACGATCGGCAGGTTGCCTGCCCCCAAAGGCACCCCCATCCATAGCGGCTCATCGTTGCCCGCCACCCCGGCCGGAATGACCACATGATCTTTCAGGTGCGCCGTGCGGACGTATCGGCCCAAGACTGTCGCCGAGACCGCCGGCTCTTCCATGAAAACCGCCGAGTTGCCGTAATCGAAAAGAGCCCGGACCCGCGGGTGATCCACGCGCTCCAGAATCTCGGCCACCTCCGTGGCGGTCAGATCCTCATGATTTTCCACCAGCAACGTGACGCCCGCCTTTTCCGCCAGCGGTGCCGCCAGCTTAAGATCGCGCACCGCGGATTCAACCTGCTCACGGGCGTCCGGCCGTCGCAAAGTATAGGTGCGCAGGTGTTCAGCACCCAGCCTCCGGGCCACATCCAACATGGCGGCCAGTTCTTTCGGGTCCGTGCCGTTCATCTCGGCATCAATGCCCAAGCCACATGCCTCCAGATGATGGCGCACCGCATCGAGATAGGCCGCATCATAACCCCCGAAGAGAGGCGGGTGCTTGATCCAAATGTTGATTCCACTGAACCCCAGCGCTGCCGCCGCATCTATGAATCCGTGCACATCCATTCCTCTGTCGCGGTGCCGGAATCGAAAGTTGAAAAAATGGATGTAGAGCTGCAGGGGTGAAGTCATTGCGGGGGTTGGCGATGGGGGCCGCGAAGGAAAAACTATCCCAGAGCGCAGATTGCGCCTGGGGTTGGTAGTCCTGAGCAGGCCCGATCTATGCAAATTTAAGTGATGGAGTTTAAGCGAGACAGTTCCATCCCGGCTCAATCCGCACCCGCTTCGGTCAAACCTCCCGACTGAGGTTTTTGAAAATGAGCAATCGTGCCGTCCACGATCTCTCGCATGCGGGCCAAGGCCGCCGCCTCGCCGTCGCGCGCGTCGGTTTGCAGGAGCACGTAAGCCCAGCGGTCGGCCCGGCCGTAACGCAGCCGGTCCCAGGCGCCCAGCAGCATGCGCTCGACATGCGTCGCCACCACGCGGTTGCTGCTGACAAACCAATACGCCAGCAGACTCGGCACCATGCGTCCGTCACGCCCCACCTCCTGCTCCAGCCGCAACACCGTGACCGGCAGGCCGGCCTCCGGGTGGCCGGGATAATCAAACCGGTGCGCGAAGGAGCCCTTGATCGTCCAGCCCTGCCCCGTCACGCACATCTCCGGCCGGTGGATCGACGTGCGGTCGCGTCCGCTCAGCACGATCGAAAGAAAAACCTGCCGGCCGGGCTGGTGCAGCGCCACGTAATTGCGTCGCGAATACCCCGTGTCGGGCGGCAGGATCTCGCGTTCGATCGCGGTCACCGCCGACTGCCGGCCGATCCAGTCCACCCCGACGAAGGGCGGCAGCGGCACCGGATTGATCCCGTCGGCCGTGAGATAAACCCCGGTATCCGACCTTACCGGCAATTGATCGAAATGCCGGGTCGCCCCCACCGTGCCGGCCGCCAACACCCACACCGCGACGGCGACCGCTGCGGGTTTGCTGAGCCAGCCGGCCCGGGACCGATCCGGCGGCGACCAAAACGGCGCCGCTGTCTCCGGCTCGATCAGCGCCGTGCGCGGCCACCACCGGTGCAGCAGGCCGACCACCAGCATCACGAGCCCGAGCACGATCACAAAAACCAAAAACCCCGCCCAGTCGTGCACCAGCGTGCCGGCGTCCTGCCCGAACCATTCCGCCGCGAAGATCACCGCGGAGATCCGCACCACGTTGCCCAGGTAGGTGAACGGAAAACTCAGCAGCAGGATCAGGCCGCGCAGCCACCAGGATTTGAAATTGAGATAACCCAACAGCAGCGACAGCGCCGTCAGCGCCATCAACGACCGCACGCCCGAACACGCCGCGGCCACGTCGTATTGGTAGGTGCCGTCGGGCGAAAACAGCTGCGTGCCGTTGCGCACCACCCCGATGCCGGCCAGCCCCGCCAACAGGTGGCTCGCCTCGATCACCCACATGCGCAGCCAGAAGCCCGCCGTGTCGAGCACGTTGACCGGAATCGCAAAAACCATGAACGCCAGCGGAAACGCCCCCGCCCGCCCCCAGCGGCGTCCGCCCGCCAGCACCGCCACGCCCCACATAAACACCAGCGCCGCCAGAATCGAAATGCGCGTCTGCTGCACCGCGTAGCCCAGCCCATGCAACGCGAGTCCCGCGGTCATCGCCGCCAGCGCCCGGCCGCGGTCCGCCGGATTCGGCGCCGCCGGCTCGGCGCGCGCATTGCGCCAAAACAACCACAGGCTCAGTCCTAAAATCAGCCAGCCGTGCTCGGTCTCGGAGGACGGGTTCACCCACTGGAAGCCCCACCAGTAAAACAACGAGTCCGTCGGGATGTAGCCCCGCGTGGCGTTGCCGAAGAACTGCCCGAGCACGAACCCCGCGAGCGCACAGGCCAGCGCCGGGCCAAAATCCGTCCATCGTGCCTGCAGGCTTCTTGTCATCGGGTGCATAGAGAACTTAACTCCGGGCTCTTGGCAAAACCAACTCCAACGCCGCCGCGCCGCCTGCTGGCCGCCGAATTGTGGGGCCTCGGCGATCTCGCGCTCGCCCTGCCCTTTCTGCGCGAGGCCTCACGTCATGCGGACGTCACGCTGCTGGCCAAGCCGCACGCCGCTCCGCTGCTCCGTCGGTTTGCCCCCGAAGTCGCCCTCTGCTCCCTCCACGCACCGTGGTCCGCCTTCCGCGGCAAATACCGCCTGCACCGCTGGCCTTGGCGCGAACTGCAACGGTTCGTGCACACCCTGCGTGCCGCCCGTTTCGATCTGGCGGTCTCGGCCCGTCCGGATCCCCGCGAACACGCGTTGCTGCGCCTGGCCGGACCGCAACGCATGGTCGGTTTTCCCCGGCTCGGTTCCAGCCTGCTGCTTTCGCACACCCTGCCGCCGCCCGCCGATCCGCATCGCCGCGCCCGCTGGCAAAGCCTCGCCCACTTCTGCGGTTGGGATATTCCGCCGCCGGTCGCCAATCCGCCCGGCGGCAAATCCATCGTCATCCACACCGGTGCCGCGCAGCCCACGCGCCGCTGGCCCCGGGATCGCTACGAGGAAATTGCGGCCCGGCTGCGCGGTCTCGGCTGGCAGGTCACGCTGTTGGACGACCGGCTCAACGACCTCGACCGGTTGCTCGACACCCTCGCCGCCGCCGACCGCTTCATCGGCAACGACTCCGGCCCCGGCCACCTCGCCGCGCTGCTTGGCGTGCCCACCTTCACGATATTCGGTCCGCAGCTGCCCGCACGGTTCGCTCCGGTTCACTCACAGGCCGCCTGGCTCGAAGGTTCACCCTGCCGCTTCAAACCCTGTCACGACGATTGCCGCTTTGCCCGCCCGCATTGCCTCATGGACCGGACGGTGGAGGAAGTCTGGACGGCAGTGCAGCGCTGGCTCAACTGAGCGCCCGGTAAACCGCAAGCGTTTCACGCGCGCATTTTTCCCACGAAAACTGCGCCGCGCGTTTCAGCCCGGCCTCGCGCAGTCCGTTGCGCCAACCTTCATCGGTGGCCAGACGCTGCATGGCCGCGCCGTATGCTTCCGGGGTGAGTTCGGCGTAGGCCGCCGCATCGCCCCCGACCTCGGGCAGACTCGCCACCGGACCGCACAGCACCGGGCAACCGTACGCCATCGCCTCCAGCACCGGCAGGCCGAAGCCCTCGTAGATGCTCGGGAACAACAGCGCCTTCGCCCCGCGGTAAAGCGTGGCCAGCTGGCCGTCGTCCGCATGACCGAGAAAATGCCAATCCGGCGGCGGTGGGCCTTCATGCGTCACCCCCGACCAGCGCGCACCCGCCACCACCAACGGCGGCAACCCGCCCGGCGCGCCGGCATAAATCCGCCGCAACAGCGCGAGGTTCTTCCCCGGCTCGAGCGAACCGACAAAAAGAAAGTACTCCGGCGGCAGCTGCGTTGCGACCGGCGTGCCGGCTTGCGCCGGCCAGGCCGCCTCATGCACAACCTCAATTTTCTGTGCGCTCAGCCCCAGCAGGGCCATCGCTTCGTCGGCGGTGAACCGGCTGACCGCAATCACCTTGTCGGCCCGCCCCACCCGCCGCAGCCGGCGCAAGCCCGCCGCACGTTGCCATGGACGAAACCGCTCCGGCGTGCGCACAAGTGCGAGATCATGCAATGTCACCACATGCCGGATACGTCGCACGAAAGGGATGATCGGCAGGGCCGTGTGGTGCAGCACATCAACGTCCCGCAAGCGAACGGGCGCGACGCACTTCGCCCAGCCCCATTCCCGCGCCAAGGTTTTCAAAGCCCGTTGCGGTTGTCCGAAGCCGAAGTTCTCCACCGACCAACCCAGCTCCGCCACCTGCACGTCCGCGGACCGCACGGCCTGCAAGCCCTGCAGCAACCCGCGCACGTAACGCGCCACCCCGGCCCGCGAGGTGTAGAGAGCGGAGGTTTCAACCGCGACCTTCATGGAGTCGCCGGCTCCTGCGCCCACCGCCGTTGGAAATGGTCAAAGCCGTCAATCCCCTGCGGCTTGGCCCGCACCGCGCCCCACCAGAACGCGCGCGCGACATCGACCAGCACCTGCGGCCGGCAGCCCCAGCAACGGAAAAACCGATACACGTTGCCCGGCAGGTGGCGCAGTGCCCGGCGGCCATGCGGCAGACGCAGGACCACGTAGAAACTGTTCTGCAGGCCGCCGCATTCGCGCAGATAAAAACGCCGGTCCAGCCGGATCGGCGGCGGCTCATGCCGCGCGCGCGCGGTGGGCACAAAATATCCCGGCAGTTGTGCGGTCACCCGCATGGTGAATTCCAGATCCACGCCCTGATACCACAACTCGCGCATGGGCAGTCCGCAGCGCTCAATCGTCCCGCGGGGCATCATGATCACCGGCCAGGCCGACCAGGTGAATGACACCGGTTCCGCCCCGCACTCCCGCAGGTAATCCTCCGGCCGCAATCCGGGGCGCTTGATCACGTGCCATTTGGCCCGGTCGCGCAAACCGGGAAACCACGCCACCTCGCCCGCCGCATTGGTGACCATCGGCACCGCCAGCCCGCCGCCGGTGGCGAGCAAAACCTCGCGCAGTTTTTCCGGCACGTCCGGTTCCAC
The DNA here is from genome assembly GCA_019455245.1 of Opitutaceae bacterium. Classification (GTDB taxonomy): domain Bacteria; phylum Verrucomicrobiota; class Verrucomicrobiia; order Opitutales; family Opitutaceae; genus Cephaloticoccus. Next base: position 16,601 of record JACFMR010000004.1, on the reverse strand, counting down.
GGTCGCATCATCGTCGAGTACCAGCACATGCCGGATACGCGGATCACGCAGCGCCTCCTCCATCGCCCGCGCCACGCCGCCGGCGCAGCCCAGGTTTTTCGGCGGGGTGACAATGGTGGCGTCCGGCCAGCCGGTTTCACGGGTCAGTTCCGCCAGCGGCCGCGGGCCGTTGTTCACGAGGATCAGCCGGCCGTCCGCCAAGGCCGGACAGGGACGCAGACTGAGCAGCAGCCGTCGCAGGAGTTCCTCCCGCCCAAAACTGGCGATGGCGACGGCGATCATGGCCCGGCATTAGGGCAGCCGCGCCCGGACCCCGCAATCACGCAGTTGGATTGCCAGTGCGGCCCAAGCCCGCCCACAGTCTCAGACCGATGCAATCCAGCCCTGTCACCGCACGCTTCACCCGGCAATGGCTGCCCATCGGCTTGGGCCAGCTGGTCGCCTTGGCGTGCGGTCTCGCCGGCGTACATCTGGTCACGCGCTGGGTGCGGCCCGAAGATCTCGGGGTTTACGGTCTGTTTCTGTCCCTCGTGCCGCTCGGCGGCATGCTGACCCATGCGGGCCTCATCAAACATTTTTCCCGGCATTGGCAGTCCGCCGCCGACAAGCCCGCTTACCTGCGGCACTGGCTGGCCGGCACCTTGCGGCCCACGCTGGGGTTGCTCGGTGCCGGCATCCTCGTGGCCGCGCTCGGCGTTTTGTCGCCGGTCGCGGTGCTGGGCGCGTTCGTGCTGGTAACGGCCGGCTTGGCCGGAGCCCTGGCGCAGGCGTTTCAACTGGGCGTGCAAAGCATCGCGCGGCACTGGCTTGATTTCGGTTTGACCGCCACCAATTCCCTCACGCGCACCTTCCTGCCTCTGCTGGGGGTGGCGCTGACCGGAGCCGGCATCGTGGCGCTGCTGGGCGGATTTTTGCTCCATGCGCTCATCGCAGCCGCGGCCGGTTTTCTGTTCATTGTGGCCCTGGGCCGGTCGAGCCGGACCACCGCCGCGGTGGCGTCCACGCCGCCGGCCTCGCTGCAAACCTACACGCGACTCTTTCTGCTCAACGGTGCGCTCGCGCTGATCAACCAGGGCATCGTGCGTTGGTGCGTCGGCCTGGCCTTCGGGGTTGAAACGCTCGGCTACGTCACCATGGCGGGCAATCTGGCCGCGGTCGGTCCGAGCATGCTGGCCGGGGCGCTTTGGCAGTACCATTACCCCCGGTTGCTCCACGCGCACCACCGTGCGGACGACACCGCGGTGCGCCGGCTCGCCGACCGCACGCTGGCGTGGATGATCGGCGGCTGCGTGGCGGGCGGATTGCTGTTGGCCGCGTTGCTGCCCTGGCTGCCCGGCCGGCTCGTGGCCTTGGAGTATGTCGATGCCATCGGCTACATCATGCCGCTGTTCGCGTTTTACGCCGGCCTGTGCGGACTGAGTTTGGTGCAGGGTGAATCGCTGGTCATGGACCGGCCCGAAGCCGCGTTGCGCGTGACCGCCGCCGGCACGATCGCGCTCAGCGGCGGCACGTTGCTGTGCACGCTGGTGTGGCCGGAGCACCTGCAGCTCTGGTGGTGGGTTTCACCCTTGCCGGCACTGGTCGCCGCGCGCCTGATGCTGCGGCGCAAACCCGCAGGTCCTCCGCCTCCGACTTCATGAATCCCCGGCTCCGAGTTTATGTCGCCACCGGCGTCACCGCCCTGCTGGCCGTCTGGGCCGGCCGCGAGCTGGCCATGGAAAACTATTTCTGGCCGGTACTGATGCTGTTTGTCGCCGTCACGGCGATCCTGACCCGGATTTTCGCGCTGCCGCTCGACACCATCTCGCTGGGCTTGGTGACCTTTGGCTATCTGGTCGGCAACCGCGGTTTCGCCCAGTTGATGCCCGCGCCCAACATCCCGCTGCTGCCGGCCGAGGCCGCGCTGCTGTTTTGCGGCTGCTGGGCCTTTGTCGGTTCCCTGCGGGAATCGCGGATGCTCTGGCGCGCCGACCTGCTGAACTGGTGCGTGCTCGCGTGGCTGGTGGCGGGGACGGCGCACATCGTTTTCGACGTGCGCGTCCACGGGTTCCAGGCCTTGCGCGATTTCGCCACGGTTTACTACGCCGGCTTTTTCTTTCTCGCCCAGCGCGCCGCCCGGCAATCGGCGGAGGCGACCCGCTACCTCACGCAAATGATCGTGGCCGGCTGCGTGCTGCTGCCCGTCCTGTCGCTGCTCTACGAAATCGTCCCGGAGTTTTTCCAAAACAACTTCCGGGTGCACGGCGTCCCCGTGCTGCTCTACAAGGGCGACCTGGCGCTGATGTTCACCGCGGTCAGCGCCGTGATCCTGTTTCACTGGGCGCAGGGCCGCAACCGGCTCTGGGCCTGGCCGTATGCCACGATGCTCTTCCTGCTGGTCCTCGCCCGGGAAGGCCGCGCGACCATCATCGGGTGCCTGGTGGTGCTCGCCCTGCTGATGGCGGCGCGCCGCTGGGTCTTCCCCATGGTGCAGGTTTCCGCGGGCCTGTGCGGGCTGGTCCTGATCGCCGGTCTCGCGGTGGTGGGCGGCAACGACTGGGCCCACGAGCGGCTGCAAACCGTGCAGACGCATTTCAGCTCGATCGTGGTGCCGCTGCAATCGGCCGGCCACGTCGACGCCGACCTCCTCTACAAGTGGGACAACAACCAGTTTCGGCTCGTCTGGTGGAAAAACGTGGTGCTCGAAACCTGGGACAAGCAACCCGTCTTCGGCCTCGGTTTCGGCCACGACCTCGCGGATGAATTTGCCCGCGTCTATTATCCGGAGGCGGCGGACGAATTCTCGGCCCGCAGTCCGCACAACGTGGCCCTGACCGTCTTCGGGCGCATGGGCGCGAGCGGGCTGCTGATCTGGCTCGCGTTTTGCGCCACCGTCGTGCGCTGCACCTGGCGCAGCGTGCGGCGCACCACGGACACGGTCGCCTGGGGGCGGTGGCTCGCGCTGCTGATCATCCTCTCCGCCGCCCATTTGCAGGTGATCCTCGAAGGCCCGATGGGCGCGGTGCCGTTCTGGGTGCTGCTGGGGTTGGCCCACGGAGCCGATGCCGCCGCGGCCGAGAAAAATGCCAACGCGCCCTTGCGCCCCGCCGACGAAACCGCTTCAGCTTGAGCCGCCCGTGAAGCTCGCCCTCCCACTCGACTCCCTCAGCGTGTTCAAAACCACCACGCGCGGACGTTGGGATTGGATCAACCCATTGGCAATCATCGGCTTGGGCATTGTCGGGGTGCTGTTCATCTACAGCGCGCAGCTTTCGGCGGAGGGCAACAACTGGATCACCCAGCTCGTGTGGCTGATCGGCGGGGCCGCGATTTACATCGTGGTGTCACTCATCGACTACCGTTTTTGGCTGAGCGTAGCGCACTGGTTCTACCTGGCCGCCTTGCTGCCCCTGTTTCTGGTGCTGATTCCCGGCATCGGCAGCGAACGCTACGGGGCCCAGCGCTGGCTGGACTTCGGCTTCTTCGCTTTCCAACCCTCTGAAACCGCGAAAGTTGCGGTTTTGCTCATCACCGCGAGCCTGCTGATCCGCTCGCAGATCGGCACCGTGCGCCAGTCCCTCGGGGTGCTGGGCAAATTGGCTCTTGCGGTGGGGTTGCCGTTGGTTCTTATCCTGCTCCAGCCTGACCTGAAGTCGGCGATTGTACTGCCCCCGATGGTCTTTTCCATGCTCTTCGTCTCCAAGCTCTCCGCCCGCTTTTTTGCCGGCGCGCTCGCGGCCTTTTTGCTCATTGTGAGCCTGGTGGCGTGGGATACGTGGCGCTATGCCGATTTCATGGAGTCCAACGGCTACTCCTACCTGCGAGACCGCGGCAAATTCGAGGCCCACACCTGGGTGCCGCTGCATGATTACCAGCGCAACCGCATCATCTCCTTCGTCGCGCCGGACAAGATCGACCCCACGGGCATCGGCTGGAACCAGCGCCAGTCGCTCATCTCCGTCGGCAGCGGCGGCGTCACCGGCAAGGGCTGGACGGAAGGCACGCAGGCCCAGCTCGGCTACCTGCCGCGCTCGGTCGCACACAACGATTTCATCTTCTCGGTCATCGCCGAGGAAAAAGGATTTTTGGGAAGCATCACGGTTCTCGGTCTGTTTGGTTTGGTTTTGTTCAATGGCATCCGCATCGCCGGACTCGCCCGCGACCGCCTCGGCACCCTCATTGCCGTCGGCGTCACGGTCCTGTTTCTGGTCCATGTGTTCGTCAACATCGCCATGACCATCGGGCTTGTGCCCATCACGGGCATACCACTTCCCTTTATTAGCTACGGTGGCTCCTTTGTGCTCAGTTGCTGTTTGTTGCAAGGACTGGTCCAGAGCGTCTATCGCTTCCGCAAGGACTTCGCGTGAAAATGAAGCTTTGCCGCGATATTGACCGCCCTGCCGGGATTTCCTGCGCCGCAACCGCCGCACTCCGGTGCCCCGTGAAACCCACGCACGCCACGCACCATGAGCGAACAATCACAGTCCAACCCCGGGGTCCCGTCGGATTCCGCCTCCAGCCATGACGAGGAACTCGCCAACCCGCCGCCCGTCACCGACACCGCCGCCGTCAGCAACGACGAGCTGAGGGCCGGCGCCGCCGAGCGCTCCAAGCAGCGCCCGCTGCTCCAGAAGATCCTGGCCGTCTTCAAAAAGGAAAAGGGCTCCTACCGGGAACTCATCATCAACTCCGAGCCGCTCGAGAAGCGCGTCGCGCTGCTCGTCGACGGCCGCCTCGAGAAATACGAGATCGAGCGCGATTCCGACAACCGCATGGTCGGCGGCATCTACAAGGGCCGCATCAAGAACCTCGACCCCGGCCTCAAGGCCGCCTTCGTCGACATCGGCTACACCAAGAACGCATTTCTCCACTACTGGGACATGCTTCCCGCCGCCGCCGACTCCTCCGTCGAGGTCGTGCGCGTGAACAAGAAACGCGGCGCCCCCGAGCGCAAGGCCGAGCCCACCGTCAAGGACATCCCCAACCTCTACCCCGCCGGCTCCGAGATCGTCATCCAGGTCACCAAGGGCCCCATCGGCTCCAAGGGTCCGCGCACCACCACCAACCTCTCCATCCCCGGCCGCTACCTCATCCTCATGCCGTTCAGCGACGGCTGCGGCATCTCGCGCAAGATCGAGGATCCCCAGGAGCGCAAGCGCCTCAAGCAGATGCTCAACGAGCTCACCATCCCCGAGGGCATGGGCGTGATCGTGCGCACCGCCGGCGAGGGCAAGAAAACCCGCTACTTCGTGCGCGACCTCCACATCCTGCTCAAGAAGTGGGAGGAGATCACCAGCCGCATGCAGAGCGAGCGCTCGCCCGCCTGCCTCTACCAGGAGCCCGACCTCGTCGAGCGCACCGTGCGCGACTTCCTCACCGAGGAGGTCGACCGCGTGCTCATCGACAACAAGGAGGACTTCGCCCGCACCCAGGAACTCGTCGGCCTCATCTCCAAGCGCTCCCGCTCCAAGATCGCGTTTTACAACGACACCATCCCGATCTTCGAACGCTTCAACATCGAGCGCCAGATCGAGCAGACCGGCCAGCGCCGCGTGCCCCTGCCCTCCGGCGGCGAGCTCATCATCGACGAGACCGAGGCCCTCATCGCCATCGACGTCAACACCGGCTCGCACAAGAACCGCGGTGGCGACGAGAAGAACACCATCTACGCGGTCAACCTCGAGGCCGCCGTCGAGGCCGCCCGTCAGATCCGCCTCCGCAACCTCGGCGGCCTCATCATCATCGACTTCATCGACATGAAGGAGCGCCGCCACCGCAACGCCGTCTATGAAAAGATGGTGGCCGAGATGGCGCAGGACAAGGCCAAGAACCACATCCTGCCCATCTCCACGCTCGGCATCATGCAGATGACGCGCCAGCGCCAGCAGGAGTCGCTCTCGTCCAATCTCTACACCGACTGCCCGTATTGCCGCGGCCGCGGCATCGTGAAGAGCGCCACCACCATGTCGGTCGAGCTGCAGCGCAAGCTCAGCTCCGTCGTCCGCCGCCTCACCGCGCGCAACGACGGCAAGGAGTATTCCCTGCGCGTGCTCGTGCACCCCAGCATCCTCGAACGCCTCCGCAGCGAAGACGCCGACCTGCTCGTGCGCATGGAAAAGCTCTTCGGCGTGAAACTGGCCTTCCGCGCCGACCTCGCCTACCACGTCGAGAACTACAAAATAATTAATGCCACCACCGGAGAGGAATACCGCTAACGGTGGTCGCGTGTTTTAATTCTGTTTTTGGGATTTAATTCCGTTTTTCAGAGATTTAATTCTGTTTATACGCCATTCCCGAAAAGATTTAATTCTGTTTCTATGGATGCCGCTCGTTAGCCTGCGAGCGGCATCCATTATCCGAATAAATGACCGATCCCAAACAGGTCCCACCGGAAATGTGGACAAGCCCTCCAGCGGCCAGGCTGCGGGACTTGCCAGAGCCTGACCGCAGCCAATTCCTAAAATGGCTGCGAGGCCGGACCATCCCGGACCTGCATGGCGTGGCAGACGGTGAGCAGGATGGTTTCTACCTACACGATTACCGCTACTGGAAATCGTGCGGGAAATCGCCCGAACCACCAGCCCCCTGAAGCAGGTCATCACACAGCGCAGAAACCAGCAAAGACCCGGCTCCTGCCGGGTCTTTTCGTGAAGGCATATGGATATCAACGGTCAAATTCTGCGAACGACATCATCATTCGGATTCGAGCATGCCTGATCACCGCCAAGGGACAACGGCCAGGCCGAGATGTGAGGGTCTTGGCCACGGTGCATTTTGAGCATGCGTGCCAGATTCTGTGGCCTGTTGAGCGCAAGACCCCAGGTAGCCATCAATAGGCCCAATCTTCGTGACGCACCGGTAAACGGTTTAGCTCATCGCGGTAATGCTGCCATTTTGGCATGAACCGGTCCATCAGCTCCAGAAACCGCGGGCCATGGGTTGGCTCGATGAGGTGGACCATTTCATGCGCCACCAGATATTCGAGGCACACCGGGGGTTTTTTCGCCAACTCGGTGTTGAGGCGGATGGTGCGGGCGGCGTGGTTACAGCTGCCCCATCGGGTTTTCATGTGCTGCACAAAGAAACGTTCCGCGTTAACGCCCAGCAAGGCCCCCCATCTGTCCACCAAGGGCGGCACCGCTGCATGGACCTGTTGGCGATACCATGCGTTCAGGACAGACCGCTTGCGCTCCAGACTGGCATCAGCCTTCACCCCCAGCACGAGCCGGTTGTGCCGTAGCTCGACCGAAGCTTTTTCCCCGGCGTCCTTGAAGGTCAGAAGATAACGCCGCCCCCATACATAATGGCTTTCGCGCTCCAAAAATTCGCGGGGAGTCTCCCGTTCCTGCTCTCGCATGACGACCTGATGTCGCTTGATCCAGCCCAGTTTGGATGCGGCAAAAGCCCTGATCGTGTTCAGATCCATCCGCTCCGGGGCCGAGATCCGCACCTTGCCGGTTGGCGGATGCACGCTCAGGTGGACGTGCTTGATGTCCTTCCGGACAACATCAACGGGGATGCCACCGAATTCGATCTGAGTAACCATCAGTAATCCCGCTGGGCAAAAATAATGGGGAAAAGTCGCTCCACCGCGCTTTCGTCGTTGTTCAGCAACGGAAACAGGGCCGATTTGATAACATTTTCTTTGGCCCGAACGCCCCGCCAATTGTCCGGCCGCACTTCCCGGACCGCGGCATCCACCTTTGAGGCCAGGTCGAGCAGCCGGTCGCGCATCTGTCCGAGGTAGGCGGCCTGTTCGGACTCGCCCGTCGGGAAGCCATCCTCCTGGGTCAATTCCCGTTCGAGGTGGTTGTAAACCGCCCGCAATGCCGGGCTCTTCTTCAATGGCTCGGGCGCATCATCGGCGGTCCCTGCCTCCAGTTGGCTCACCAGTGCCGCCATGCGCCTGAGAAATTCCTCGTAAGCGATACGCTTCGCCTTCAGGTCGGCGAGGATCTCCCGCAGCAGGGCCGACATGCGTTCGTAGAAAGCCGGATCATTAAGCTGCTCCTTTACGATCTTGCTGCGCACGTTGTTCGCGATCGTCTCCGCCACGGCCCTGCGGTTGCCCTTGATGCCCTCGGGCAGCGTGGCGATGGCGTCCATGATGCCCGTTTTCACGATCAGCTCCAGCAGACCGATTTCACCGAACTGCGAGATGGGTCGGGGCTCTTTGGCTTCGATGTAGGTGTCGATCAGGTGCCGCATGTCGGCCTCATAAGCCTTCAGATCGATGGTCTCTCCACTGGCCTGCCGAATGATTTCCCGCAGCTTCACCTGGCGGTCCACGGAGGCCTTGATCTGCACAACCTGGCTCGGGGTGTAACCGGCCTGTGCCAACTCATCGGCGATATTGGCGTAGGCCCGGACCAGGGCGGCCGTCGCCTTGTAGAGCCCGACCCGCTGTGGCTCGTGGGCCTTGAGGTCGTCGGGCAGCTCCGTGTTGCCACAGAAAAAATGGATGTGCTCCAGGTCCCCCTTTGGCGGCTTCACCGGTTCACAGATCACCTCCACCGTCTCCAAGGCCTCGTCCAGCCGCTCCCGGCCCTTCTGCAACCGGTCTTGCATCAGAATTTCCGAGGTTTTGCCGTCGTCCTCCTCGGCCAGATCGGAGGTATACACCTGCAACGCGCCCGTGCCGGCGTCGTTCACCAGCTTCTTGAAGAGGTCCTTGTAGTCCACGATGTAGCCGAAGGATTTGTCCTCCCCGTCGAGCCGGTTGGTGCGGCAGATGGCTTGGAACAGGCCGTGGTCCTGCATGGATTTGTCGATGTAGAGGTAGGTGCAGGCCGGGGCATCGAAACCCGTCAGCAGCTTGTCCACCACCACGAGTAACCGCATCTGTGCCGGCGCCTTGATGAAGAGCCGCTTCACCTCGTCCTCGTAGGTCTCGGTCTTAGTCTTGCCCGGCTTGGGCTGCACGTCCTTCAGCAGTGCCGTGTAGGTGTTGTAGAGAAACTGCTTCTCCGTCTCGGTGTTCGCCCCGGTTTCCTCCAGCGACACGTCGCCGGCCTTGGGATCGTAGGAGGTCACGACCGCGCACAGCCCCTTCAGTTCAGTCTGCTGGAACAGCTCAAAATACTTGCACGCCTCGTAGATGCTGGAGGCCACCAGCATGGCGTTGCCCCGTTTGCTCGCGAGGCGGGGCTTTACGCCGAAATCAAACACGATGTCGCTCACGACCTTGTTCATCCGTGATTTCGAGCTGAGCACCTTTTGCATTGTGCCCCATTGCTCGCGCAGCGCCGCCTTCTGCCAGTCGTTGAGCGCCTGGGTCTTGGCCTCAAACCAGGCGTCGATCTTGTCCTGCGAGCCGAGTGTCTGTTCGATGTCACGGGCCTCATAGACGAGGTCGAGCACCACCTCGTCTTCGACTGCTTCGTCGAATTTGTAGGTGTGAATGTAACCGCCGAACACTTCCTGGCTGGTGGCCTTGTCATCTTTGAGCAAGGGTGTGCCGGTGAAGCCCATGAACACCGCCCCGGGCAGCAGCGTCTTCATCGTCTTGTGCAGCTTGCCGCTCTGCGTGCGATGGCACTCGTCCACAAAGATGAACAGCTCACCGACCGCCGGGCTGGGGCGGGATTTCAATTCCTCGATGAAGGCATCGAAGTTCTCCACGCCCTTTTTACCAAACTTGTGGACCAATGAGCACAGCAGCCGCGGCTTGGCCTGGCCGAGCTGAGCCATTAGGTCGCGCCCGCTGCTGGTGCGGTAGATCGTCTCCCCGCTGTCGGTGAAGACGCGCTCGATTTGCTTGTCGAGTTCGTCGCGGTCGGTGACCACCAGCACGCGTGCGTGCGGCCGGTTTTCCAGGATCCATTTCGCCAGCAGCACCATGACGATGCTCTTTCCGCTGCCCTGCGTGTGCCAGATGATGCCGCCCCTCAGATCCCTCGCGTGCTCTTGGGCCGTCTTCACGCCAAAATACTGGTGCACCCGCGGCAGTTTTTTCTGCCCGCCGTCAAACACCACAAAGTCGTGCATCAGCTCGATCAGCCGTTCTTTCCGCGCCATCTTGCGCAGATACTTATCGAGCTTGTAGCCGGCGTTGTCGGCCTCGTCCTCCTTCCACTTCAGGAAATACTTCTCTTCGGTGCCGATTGTGCCGTAGCGCAGGCCCTCGGAATCATTGCCGGCAAAAACGATCTGCACCGTGGCGAAGAACCAGGCGTTGAATTCCGGCTGCTGGTTCGACAGCAGCTGCCGGATGCCCTCGCTGATCGACACCGAGCCGCGCTTCAGCTCGATCACGGCCACGGCGATCCCGTTAACGTAGAGCACGAGATCCGGCCGGCGTTCATGGCCGCCGTGGAGCGTCACCTCCTCGGCGATGGCGAAGTCATTTTTCTCCGGCTGGGTCCAGTTGATGACCTTGACGGTCTCGGTGACCTTTCCGGCCTCGATCTTCACCGGCACCCCGTAGCGCAGGAGGCTGTATACCGCCTGATTGTTGCCATAGAGCCCGCGGGTGGGGTGCTCAACCTCGGTGCGCAGCAGATAGATGGCGCGATTGATTTGGGTGGGCGAGTAGCCGGCGCCTTGCAGATACGTGCCGAGCATGGCGTCCTCGATATTGCTGTTGCCCGGCTGATCCGACCAGTCCCCCAGATAGCGGTAACCCAGTTCGTCAGTGAACAGGGCGACCACCCGGTCCTGCGTCGCACGCTCGGATTTGCTCAGATCACTCATCAGCGGTTTGGTTGAACCACCCCGACTGCACAAAACGATCTCAGCTCGCTGGTGTTTGGGTTGCGGAGCGGTTTCATATGGGTTTCCGGGCGGCCAACTCCTTAATAGACAAGTGCCCAAATGCCGTGTGGACAAGCACCCAGTTGCCGCCCGCGTATGATTACCGCAGCCGTTCCCTGTATTATTACCAAAAGAAATCGCCACCACCCCCGCGGATGGTGGCGATGCTGTCCTGGCAATTGGCGGTCAACCGCGCGGTGGGTGGGGATCGTTACCGTAACTCCACACTTCCCGAATCCGATTGGCGGAATGATGAATGCGGAGTTCTCCCTTGGCCTGTTGGGCCAGAGGGCGACCGGATTCGATTGCTTGGCTCCGGCCCAGATCAGCAGCCCTACGCCTCGTGGATTAAGGGGGGCACCGGATTGAATCCATTCCTGGACAGCCTTCAGGTTCCCAGACTTGGCTGACTCGATGACCGGGAATAGCTCTTCGCCACCAAGTTCATGATGGGGAGTTCAATCTGGAAATGCAGGCAGTCGCGATGAGATCGGCGTCCTTGCTATTTGCGGCTCGCTAAAGTTTTTCGTAGCGAGGATCGCCACATTGCGCAAGGGGGTAATGGCTGCACCTTTGACCGTTCAGCGCTTTTGCCATGTGGGAAGGAGTAAGCGTCATTTGGCTGCCGCGGTAATCCATCCGGCACGACGGAACAGATGAGCCAGACCATCCGGTCAATAGGCCGATTGCATATCCTATGGCTGATGACGCAAGGATCCCATTTGGCCATACAACTTGAGGTTGTGGATCTTTGTCATAGACCTGAGCTTCCTCTGCGAGGGTTTCGGCGGTAAGGAATTGGAGGCAATGCATGCAAGTCTCTCCGGGTAGAGACAGGATGACCTGCCCGCGAATCTCTGGAGCATCGCCTTCAGGGCGCAGAATCTTCATTCCGATATCAACCAGAGGAATGAGGTGATTCCTGCAAAAAGCCTCCAAATCGCGGCGTGCCGAGAAGCTATCAAGTGCTCCAAAAATTAGGTCGCACCGACGGAGGGCAGGGACTTTGGCTTCCCAGCTAAGGGGGCGATCGTCTATCTCAACCTGGGGTTGCAGTCCGCGGAATAGTCGAGCGGCAATCTTGGACTTGAGGGACTTAGTGCGAACATCCTCCACCGTTGCTCCAACAAGGCGGTTCAGGTTTGAGTCAGCGATTTCTTGGGGATCGCAAAGCACTACGCCTTTGAATCCTAGATGGGCGAGTTGTTGAGACAGATGCGATCCGCCACCACCTAATCCGACTACGCCTACGCGCGTATTTTCGATGATATCTTGCGCGTTTGCGCCGAGAAAGCTTTGGCGAACGTAGCGATCATCCTGATGCCCGGGATGCTTCGCCTTTGCTCGAAATGCCGTGGAACCGATTTCGCGGAAGGCAGGAATTACCATTGGCCAACCAATTACAGCGAGCCGGCGTAGTGGATGAAAGGTGCCATCTATGTCGCGGACCTGGCCACATATGCCATGCTCTGAAATGACGGCCCACGCATGGAGCGTCCGAGATTGAGCATTGGCACAACTCTTAACCACTTTGGGTCCGCTTTCCTGATCAGTTGGGCTGACGCCGGGAATGCCTTTTCGTCCATGCGTATGGACCCAAATCTGCCCCGCACCGGTTTTGTAAGCGCGCTCCATGGCCGCCTGGATCGCCGCGCCGCTGATTCTGCCGCTAACAGAGTAATCTTCGATGTATTGCTCATCTGGTATACTGTGGTAGGTAAAGCAAAGCAGGAGTGGTTCAGAAGCGTCGAGCGATTGGCGAAATGAGAAAAATCCTAATCGCTCGCCGGCGAACTGGTGGGGCCGTTCAAGATCAGCCAGCGCGGCGTGCAAAAGGGTCCTAGGGATTTTTACGATGGGGTTCACTGGCGGAATGCTTGAAGGTGATCTATGACCATCTCGGTTAGAGTTAGTCCTGGTTTAGTTTGCCAGGACACAGCCCACCAACGTTGGCCGAGTATCAATACCCCATCGGCATTCCAGTTCGTGCCTTTTCCCAAGTGGGCAACCTTGGCGGAAAGGAATAGGCGGGACTGGTAGCCATCCCTAAGAGAGGGGCATAGAAGGCCGGTGACGATTTTTGGATTAGCGCCGTCGGGCAATACCAGGCTTTCGATGCGGAGGAAGGTCACTTGGCCTTCCTCCGCTGCCGAGATCGCTGGGTAGAGCGTTTTCAGCGCCGCGATTTGATCCGCGGCAAGCATGGTTCAGGAAGCTCCACCGCTGGGACAGTTGCTGGCGAATACTTCGCCACCCACGATCGTAACGTGAGCTTTGTTATCCAGTGGAGTGAGAACGCCGCTGATCATCTGGCAAAGAATATCCTCTTTGGGGATGTTCGGCTGCGGGATGGTCTTTAGCTGGGTGACGGGGTGAGTGCCAGGTCGCACCTCATAGGTTTGACCATTAATGACAATCGACACACGCCCGGACGGCTTGGTGCTCGGATCAGGTTTTTCTTGGTGGGAGTTCATAACGGTTTCGCCGGAGCCGCCGGCATTCGGAGTTGCAACGGTCAGCAGATTCTCCCACGTTTCAGTTGCTACACAGATTCGGTGGCAAAAGGCTGCTGAATTTCCGACAGCCCGGCGAAAGCCGGGCTGTCCTCATTTCAACGCCAGAAATAAAGGTTAACAAAAGACACATTGCAATAGCAAAATGTTAACCAATTTCGGTCGGATTCGACGCAAAAATGGATCGGCCCTTGGTATTTAGGTTGCCAGTCAAGAAATAATTTATAGTTTTGTTAACACCATGATCCCCCACGAGTCACCCTTCCCGTTGCGCCTTAAGCAGGCGCGTCTGCTGGCGGGGCTATCCCTGCGCGAATTGAGTGAACGAATCGGCACGGTAAGTCATGTCGCACTTACTAAGTATGAGCGCGGCGACATGAAGCCTTCTTCCGAGGTTCTGGTGGCACTATGCAAAGCCTTAGGACGGACTCCTGACCAGATGTTCCGCCCTATCCGAGCATCGCTCGCCAATGTTAGCTTCCGCAAACGGAAGAGTTTTTCCGAGAAGCAGACCAGCATGGTTCTGGAGCGTGTCCGCAGTCGACTCGAAGACTACCTCGAAGCAGAGGAGTTTGTGCAGGAGCAGGTAAAACCTGCGCACAAGAAGCTTTCTCTGCCTGCTAATTTTAGGCCGGACGATTTGGAGCCCGTCCGCAAACTAGCACTTCAGTTGCGTAATGATTGGGGGCTGAATGAGGAGCCTATTCCCAACTTGGTGGGATTGCTTGAAGACCGGGGTTACAGAGTAATCCAGATCGATCTTGATGAAAAAGGCTTTGATGGATGCGAGGTCACCGAGTTCCGTGCGTTGATTATCGGCACCTGGCCAGATCATTCGGTTGCGCGCATGCGTCTCACGTTGGCTCATGAGCTGGCTCATTCTCTGCTCAACGAGTCGGTGACCAAACTTGGTCTCTCCGAAAAGGAAACTGAGTCCGTTATGACCACGTTTGCGTCGGAGTTCTTACTGCCTACGGCCGCTCTTAAGCGCTACTTAGGCACGCACCGAACTGCGATAACGATGGCGGAGCTTCAAGAGGTGAAATTGCGGTTCGGAATTTCAATCAGTGCAATTGTTTACGCATTAAGGTCGATCGGGATCATTAACGCGAGTGCACACCGTCGCTTCTACACTCAAATCGTGCCGGCTTGGAAGAAAGCGGGCCAAGGCGAGCCTGGAGACGATGCTCTAAGCAAGGTCTACAGAGAGCATCCTGCTCGGTACCATCGGCTCGTGCGACGGGGGATATCTGAGGGGCTCATCTCACTCTCTCGTGGAGCCGGCTTACTCGGCAAGCCGCCGAGTGAACTTAGGCTAGAAACTGGTCTTATCGTGGAATGAAACTCGTCGTCCATGATGCCTCGATCCTCATCGATCTCGCCCTAAGCGAAACGGTTGATGCATGGTTCGCCACTGGCATTGAGACGTGGACAACGAACTTAATCTACCCCCACGAAATTGATCGTCCGGAGCAACGCGGAGTGCTGGATGGCTACGTCCAGGCTGGAAAGCTGCTTATTTGGGTAGTCACGACCGAGGAAATCGAACAGTTGGGTCAAGCCCGCAGCGGCCTTTCCATACCTGACAGATCAGCCATCATGCTGGTGAAGGAACTTGGCGACAGCGCAAGATTGGCGACCGGTGACAAAGCGATGCGCAAAGCTGCGAAACACGAAAAGGTCGAAGCTTGTGGGCTCTTGGCGCTCTTCGATCTCATGATTTATCCGCAAGGCGATCGAGCCGCTGCGCTACCGGTGGAGGTTGCCATCGCGAAACTAGAGCGACTTCTAGCGCTTCCAGGGTGCTGGCTTCCTATCGAAAAATGTCAGGAAAAAATCAAAGCCTGGCGTAAACTGTTGTAGACCTTGTAGACCATCAAAACCAACACTCATAGATGAGTTTGGCGCATTCTGGCGTCTTTCAGGGCAGTTGAAGAATTAGGTATTTTGGTGGCGCTAATTTCCCAGTGGTTCAATCGATGGCAGAGTACCCCAAGATGAATAACTTGAAGTACGCGCGCGGACCTCGTGAAAAGATCCTGGCCTGCCTTGGTGCACGAGATTTCCGGGCCCTGTTCATGGAGGGCGGCTGCCAATTCTACGCTCTCGTTCTCAACGAGCAGCTTGGGCTGCCTCTTTTCTACGCGGCGCCTCCGCATCGTGATTCGCAAAGTCACGTGTTCGCCATGAAAGGGGACACCTGCCTAGATTACGATGGGAAGAAACCAATCGCCGAAGTTGCCAAAAGGTATTCCGGCTGGGCCGATGAGTCACCGCGACCAGTAACGCCCGAGCAAGTTCGCGATGATCTTAAGCGGCGGGGGATCGATGATCTTGAAGAGATTGTTCTCCCGGTCGCTAGAGATGAGTTCGAGTGCAGGCGAACCATCTATGACTGAAAGACCGTTGGAGCCGATACGATGAAATGCTATGCGCGATGGGGGGCGAATTGCCATAATCGCAATGGTCCCATAACGGATCGCTAACCATTGATAGATCGAGACTAGCCGCGCAAGTCTGAGCAGATCGGGTTGATTTCTTGCGCAGTGATTTTGGCGTCTTTTCGGCGATTACCCAATCAATCTGGCAGGCGAGCAAGTTTAGGCTCCGAAACCCGAGGTTTTGTTGCCAGTCATTATGGCAAACCCACGCTATTCAATCTGTCACTCAACAGTCAGCGCTCCATCCACTCGGTGTGCTGCTGATATTCATGTCAGTTCAACCCGAAGCTATGAGCCGAATCCTTCCGGTTAAGAGTACCTGCATCATGGCTTGCTTGAGTGCACGGGTCTTTTCCCGCCGCTGCTCCAACGCCGCCAGCTCCGCGTCCATCTCTGTCAGCACCTCGGCGATGGCGGTTTGTTCGGCGGGGTCGCCTGGCAACTCTGATTCATATCCAAGAATCGTCTCGTCACGGCACGTCGGGTATGTGCCTCCAATCGAGTTCTCGCCGAGGTAAGCCAGGAATTTGGGCTGACACACCAAATGGAACAGCAGCCCGTTTACTGGGCGGACACGGCAGAAGGCACTGGATACGTGTAGAGCGGATTTCGTGATGACGATTGCGCCTCTCGTTGGGCGAACGGTTGAAATGAGCAACGTGCCAGCCGGAACTTTGACCGCACCGCGAACCGACAACTTTTCCTTTTGTGCAACATCGTAGGATTTCGTTTCGACGTTCACGTCGCCGATTTCGAGGTAGCCCAAATCTCCGCCCGATGTCGGGACCCCATCAACGTAATCGCAGAGTTCTACGAGCTTCATCACGGCCCACTCGCCGTGGAAGCCGGGGAGGCGGGTTTGGCCGGTGAGGAGTTGCTGCATGGCGGCCTGTTTGAGGTCGCGCTTCTTGGCGAT
>JACFMR010000026.1:40042-55651 GCA_019455245.1 Opitutaceae bacterium | reverse complement strand
CCACCTCCACCGCGATGTCAGGCGCCTTCAGGGCGATCATCGCCATCGTCGGTCCACCCACGTAACCCGCACCAATACAACAGATTTTCAGATTAGGCATTATATTCAATTAAGGGTCACAGAAATTGAACTGGTGATTGCGATCCGAGCTTGTGGCTCGCGCCGCCATATAGGCACCCGCGCAAGCCAGTCATGCAGACCGATGCTTTCGCATCGCCTTCTCCGCGCTGTCGCGCTCCGTCGCCCCGCGGGGCTTTGCTCGGTATACAACCGAGCTTCGCCCCGTCGCTTCCTTGGAAGCAACCGGAGGATGATAAAACTATTTCATTCACCGCCATGGGCGGGTTGCCGCGCTCGGCGCGGCGTAACTACTTGCCGAAGCTCAGGAACGCCTTGAACAGGGGCAGGAAATCGCGGCTGCGCTTTTGCCAGACTTGCAGGTGACGCACCCGGCCGGTCAGGGCCTCGCGGGCCGCGGGGTCGAGGGTGTCCAACCGGCGCGCGATCTCCCCCACCCGCGCCTCGCCGGTCTCCAGCTGCGGCTGGATCTTGTCGGTCAACAGCCGGCGCAGCAGCGCCCGCAACTCCACCACGGGTTCATAATGCTCGACCGCCCGGCCGCGGTGTCCGTCATCGGCCGGAGCCTCGGCCGCAGGTCGCACCGCGCCGATCTCGCGCAGAAACCGCAAGCCCTGGCTGACCGAGCCTTTGCTGATCTGCGTCCGCGTCTCGATGTCGGCAAAGGTCAGGGGCCCGGGCGACGCAAACAGCACGCCGTAGATCATCGCCACCGACTTGGGCACGCCCAGCAGGTCGGCCGCCTCGACAAACAGGGTCGTGACTTCCGCGGCAAAGGACTCGGCAGGGTCGGGCCCATCCGCCAAGATGGCGGTGTCCGGGGTCATTCCCTCAGGGGCGGTATGCGATTTAAGGGCCACTGATCTGCGTTTGACGGGTTTCCGGCCGCGTTTCAATTCATTTTGAAAAGAAATTAGCAGCCCAAGCAGAATTTTTTCCCGCGGAGGGCGCGGATAAGCACGGATGATCAAGGCAGGGTTAACCACACGTAGCGCATAGCGCGTAGTTTACCCGCCTACGGCGGCGCCACAGGCGACCAGGGATGGTGACCTGCGAGCGCAGGTTGCCCTGAAGCGTAGCGTAAGGGCTGCCAAAACCGGGTGCCCCATCGGGGCGGGAATGGCAGCAAAACACCCTGCGTCGCCGAGGCTATGCAGGGCACAGCACGAAAGACACGAAAACGAAGCCGGGCGGCGGGTCATCGGGCTTGATGGAGCGGAATTGTAGATAAACCCGCATTCCGCTGCCACTCACCCTGCCCTGTCGGTTACACCGTCAGGCATCGCTGACGCGATGACGCCCCCATTTCCGGCAACGCCGGATAAAGGGGTCAGTCCGCTATTTGTTAATTTTCCACGGATTGCGCGGATAGTGGTCAATGGAGTGAGAGAGTTGGGGAATGAGGGATATGACAGTGGACCTCGGACATCTGAGAGCGGACGTCGGACCTCTGCTTGCTCCGTTGCCTCCTGTGAGAGCGGTTTGGAACGCTAATCCACGCTCATGGACGCTGATCGCGGGACGGGGCTTGCCCGTCCTTTGGCGGGGCGTCCCGCCTACAACCGAACCATCGCGGCAGCCGGCCATATATTGCTGCCTCTCGCCCTATCCTGCCGGTTGTTGATCGAAGACCGGGCTAACGACCGTCTGCGCCACGAGCCAGGGGCTAAGAGCCATGAGTCGCCAATGGGTTCCAGACCCGGGCGAAACCGAAATCCTGAAAATCCTTCACGTTGGCCGTGGCAAACTCGGTGACGCCATGGGCCAGCAGCGTGCGGGCCAGGCGCGCATCCACGATCCGCCGACGGGCAAACCCTGCCGTGGCGGCATCGCGCCATACGCTGGCCATGACGTCGGCGTGTTCCACCAAAGCCCAATGCGGGTGAGCCCGAAACCATTGGCATTCGGCGACGGCGGCGGCCGGATCGAGCGGCGGCGCCATGATGGCCGGATTGCGCAGGGCGAGGTAGTATTCCACGAGCACCAGCTCGGCGATCATCACTTCCGCACCGGCGGTCAGCTGTTCCAAAAATCGGCGGGCGGCGTCATGCCAGGGGTTGGCCGCCACCCGGGCGTAGATCAGCAGGTTGGTATCCAGGCTGATCATCAGGCGTGCCCCTCGGCATCGGCTTGGATGGCGTCGCGCAGGGTGACGGGATCCGTGATCAGCAGCCGGCCGGACAAAGGCGGCGGCAAGCAACCCGTGGCCCCCGGGTGCAGCTTGCAGGGCGGATAGGCTTTGACGACGGCCTCGGCCCCGCGCCGCATGACCTCGGCAATGCTCCAATCCTGCTGGCGCGCCACCCGCTGCACGTCACGATAGAGCGGATCCGGGAGCTGTATCTGCGTTCTAACCATGCAGCAATTTGTTAAGCGCTTAAAGAATGATGTCAATCGCACGGTGCATGATCCAAGGGACCGGTCGGCTATTGGTTCATTATGGGAGGCTATGAGCTGGAAGCCACGACGGCGAAGGTGAACACGCCGAAGACCGCGAAGTCGGCTTGGTTGAGGGTAACCAGCCGGGTGATGCCGGCGGCGTGGTAGGTCGCCGCCAGTTGGGTATCGAGCAGCCGTTTGCGTCCCAGACGATGATCGCGCAGCCATTGCAGCATGAGCCGGGTGGACTCCACGCCGGGCTGTAAGGGGCGGACTTCCCTCGCCTCCCACCAGTGCTGCGCCCGATCCACCGCTTCGGTCATATCCAAGGGCCGGGCAAACCGGCGGGGATCGGTGACAACATGGATGAACTCGACGAGCACCTGCGGGGCCAGGGCGAATGCCGGTTGTTGCTCCCGGGTCAAAACTTGGTCCAACCATGCCATGGCCGCGGCATGCCCGGGCACTTCGCGCAGCTCGGCTTGGACGAGAAAGGTGGTATCAATCCCGTGCATCACGATCGAGGAGGTCATCAAGCAAATCGTCCCGTCCCGACCACGGGCGCAGGATTTCGCCCACCGAAGCGGGGCGGCGATCGCGTAGGCTGCAAGCGGGTCGAATCCGGCTCTGGCGGTAAGCCTCCATCGCCTCCCGCACCAGCTCGGCCGTGGGGCGGTCCTGCTCCTTGGCGTAACGCTGAAAGTCCGCGTAAACCGGCTCACTTACATTGAGAGTGATGGTTTTCATATTGTTCGTGATATTGTTGATAGCCAGTTTGTCAACCATTGCCGTAGGCGCAGACGCATCTCAGAGGGGGTCAGTCCGCTATTTGTTAATTTTTACCACCGATGGCGCGGATGAGCGCGGATGGATGAAACGAGGACCCGCCTTCGCACGAGGCTACGACGCGGCAAGGGGAATTTGGGAGTGAAGGGCGGGCATCTGATGTCTGTCATCGGTCGTCAGACCTCGGACGGCTGACGGACGGCGCTTAGTCTTGATCTGGAGTCAGGATCTCCAGGCGCAGCCCGGCGGGGACAAAATCCTGAAAGTCCGTATCGCGGGTCACCCAGGTGCAGCCGTGTTCCAGCGCCAGCGCGGCGTGGCGGGCATCGCCCACCCGTTTGCCGGTCGCCCGGTCGGTTTCACAGAGCCGGCGGAACAGGGACCAATGACGATCACCGGCCGTCAAAACCCGACAGCCAGGGGTCTGTTGGAGGGTCTCAATGACGCCCAAGGCCTGCGGCAAGGGCGTGGGACCGCCGGGGAAGCGTTCATGGGTAACCATACGCACGAAGGCCGCCGCCACTTCCAACGAAAGCGCAAAGGGCTCGGGGCCCGCCACCACTTGCTCCACCCAGTGACGGTAGAATGCATGGGCAGGATCGTCGGCCCGATGGGCGTAGATCAGGAGGTTGACGTCCGGCATGCGCATGACTCAACGCCCCTCGTCCCGCAACGCCGCCAACTCCGCCGGACTGACGCTGCAGGCACGCTCCTGGGCCGGACGGTAAACCGGCATGACAAACGGGTGGTCGCCGCCGGAGGCCCCGACCCGGGGATGCAGGTAGGCCCGCAGCGATTGGTTGACCAGCTCGCTGACGGTCGTGTCCTTGGCGGCCGCATGCTGCTTGGCTTGCCGCAGAACCGCATCGTCGATCATCAGGGTGGTTTTCATGACCGATGCCATATTTATGGCCATAAGGAAGTCAAGGTTGGCGCGAGGGCGCTGTGATGGCCACGCGGAGCGCGGCAGCGCGTAATCTATCCACCTCCGACGGTGCCACCGGCGACCAGGGGTGGTGTTACTGGCGTCCTGTCGCAGAGCGCCCTGGAGCGGACCGGAAGGGTGACGCAGGCGGGCGCCCGCCGCCGCCAAACCTAAGGCGGATTGGCCCCGCTGTCAGCCGAGGAACATAGCTATGAGCTAAAGCTGTTAGCTGGGAGCCCAATAGCTGACCGCCACCTCTCGCCCTGCCCTGCCGGCCAAACCGCCAGGATCGCTGACGCGATGCCCGCCGACGCCGAACATGGCCGGGCATGGTTGCATCCGTACATACACAACTGGTTTTGCCAAGGTCCCGCGGTTGTCAGGTTCCTCCGTAACCAGGCTCTGGTCCACCGTCGGCAGCCCCTCGCCTGTCTTTTGGGCCGTTTCCCGGGAACGTCCTTTTTCCCCGATCCTTGGTTGGGTTCCTGTTCTCCCATCCCCCGTCGCCTACGCAAAACTGGCGACCCTTCTGCTTCTACAAATGGGCCAGGCCCGTGACGCAAGCGACCCGATAGCGGTCCTCGGTTGGAGTGTCCCACCCCAACCCAAGTCTGCTGAACGCTTGAAATCCACTTTCGGTTGTTCAGATTGTTATCAGTTTAAAGCAACCAACTCCAACAACTCTCATCCATGAACACGGGCCTAACGCCGGACGTATTTACGGCCACCGTCGAGCCGCTGATGCGCGCAGCCAAAGAGTCGGGGGCCACACCCGAGGCCCTCTCCGCTGCATTCATGAAGGCACTGTTGGGCCTCTACGGCCAGCCCGCCGCCAAGGATTTCTCCGCCAAGATCGGTTTCATGACTCTCATCAGCCAAGAGGGAGGCGTGGCGTCGGCCAAGGAGGCGGCGGGGCTTTACGGGGGACGGAAGCCCGCGACCGACGAAGCCGTCCGCAAAGCAGCGCGGCTCGGCCAGCTCATCGTCGCAAAGGACGGCCGCGGCTTCATGCTTTTCCCGCGGTGGCAATTCTCGGAGAAAGGCGGGGGTTTGCCCGGACTGCGCGACACAATGAAGGTTCTTCGCCAGCACCCGCATTTTCACGACCTGCTCCCGTTTACCTTCTTCCTCAACCCCAGCACCCGGCTGGGGGGAAAGCGCCCGCTTGATCTCCTGCGCGACGCCAAGGCAGACGACATCCATCGCGTCCTGAATCTCGCCGCCACAGCCGCCGAGTAACCCGCCCATGGCGCGCCAACGCAGAGGGCCGCCCGACCCGGTCGAATTCAACCAATAGAACTGCCCACCACGCAGGTTTTCCTCCCCGCGGGTTGGTGGAACCTGCGCTGGGCCGCGCAGCTTACCGCCGCGACCGTGTTCCACCCCTCGAAAACGGGCCGGCTCACCCCCGGGAGACCGCCGCGTGAAGTGCCTCTACCTCGCGGCCGAAGCGGCAACCTCATTCTACGAGATTTATGGCGACGACCTCGCCCTCGCCAAAGAGTCCGGAACAACGGCCATCCTATCCAAGCAAGCGTTGCTCGATCGCATCTACGCTGCAATGCCAGCAGGATTCGCCCTCAAGGTGTATAAGCTGACGACCTAGGCAACCAACGACTACCTTAGAGTGAAGTCTCTCACGGCAACCTCATGCCACAGCCAGCTACCGGTTGAGCAGGTGCCGGAAAAAGTGCCGGAAAATCTGAGCGTTTCCAGACCCCCTACCCTCTCTTGGCCTTCTCCTTTCGGACAGTCCCGCGCATCACGACCGGCACCATGCTGATGATGTGATTGCGCACGTTTGCACTGTCCAACGCCTCTCTCCGGAGAACATGGAGCGCCGTATCAAGAGCCTCGTCCTTAGAGTTCACCTTACTTGCCTCGAGGGTGAATTCTGAAAGCGAATGCCCCGACCTTTCGATCTCATCGAGCAAGTGGGCCAAAACTATCTTTTGACCGAGCTCAGGCTTTTTCACCCATTTGGTGCAGATACTGTAGAAGAGCGGATCTTCGGGGCGGGCACCCGCCACAAACCGCGAGATGTAGGCAGAGCCGAGGCCACAACGTTCGGCGAACTGACTTTGGTTGATTTCCTCTTCACGCAAGGCCGCCAAAAACTCCCTCACAATGTGCTTTTGCTTAGATTCCATGCTACGTTGTAAGAAGTTATAAACGTTGCGCGCAACTTTTATCTTGCAACGTTCTGCGTTGCTTTGCTTGTTGTGCGTAGTGAGACCACAAACCATCAACGCGATGAAATCGATCATCACCCTCGAGCAGACGGTGACAGAGGAGGAACGTCGCGTCCTGAAGGCCTGTGCCGACGATGACTTCATCCGTCCGATTGTCGTGACGTTGATGTGCATCGCCATGCGAAGAAAGGCTGTCTGCCTGCTGGATTGGTGCGCCGTGGATATGATCAACGGATTCATCGAGGTGGATCCCGGAAAGGGCGGCAATAGGACGTGCATCCCCATTTTCCCTCTGCTGCGCGGGGAACTCGAAAGGCGTATCCCGCGCTCGACCGGATATGTTTTCCCTGATCAAGCTAAGATGTATCTGACAAATCCAGATGGCATTACCTGGCGGATCCAACAGGTGCTATGTGAGGCTGGCTTCTCACGACATGGTGCCGCCACATCCAGCGATCACAATCTCTCCATCCCCCACCCCACCGACCAACGCATGATCAACGTCCGGGGTGCCCATTCTTTCCGGACTACTTGGGTGACTCTGGCCATCCTTAATGGTGTTTCCATCGACATTGTCCGGAAAGTGACCGGCCACCGCACTGTAGATGTTGTGGTCCAAAACTACCTGCAACCTGGTCGTAAACAAATCAAGAGGGCGCTGGCCGACAAAATGCCGCTGCTTCTCGATCCCGGCCCCGCGTCAAGGTATTCCGAACAGTCAATGGTCCAAGTCCATAACGGTGTCCGCAGCCAACTCGCGGCAATGACGACCGCGTCGTGGTCCACGACGCGAGACCAACTTCTGGGGATGATCGAAACTCACATCATCAACCGCGATAACCATGCCGCGTAAGCCGACCAACATTCGCGTGAACGGCAAAACAGCTTCGATAGCACAATGTTGATTCTTGGCAGAATCCCGCCCGATAAAGAAAGCAAGCCTGATGAAAATTACGATAATCGCCAAAAAAATCCGATGGATTCGTTTCTGGGGACGACGCCCTATTCGGACTCGATCGAATTGTTCCGTTACGCTGACTCCCCACCATGCTGCTTCTGTTTGCCTAGAAATAGACAGTCATGAGATGTATGTGAGAGCAAAAGACCAGGTATTGACTCTCACTGCGCCCCAGTATGCGGCAGTGGAGATATTGTTCCAAAAACTACCTCAACTACGTCGCCTCCAAGGTATGGTTACGGCCACAACAGACGGCCAGTTGCTTCCTGACTTCACGCCGAAAACGCTGCTAAGCTACCAACATATCATGGGGATTACGCCTCCTCCTGCGCCGTCCTCCGAAATCGAAACTATTTGTGAGATAATGACACTACGTCCTTCCAGGATGCTACCTGACTGAAATCTGTCGGGAGTGCTTCGCGTAGTGACGAGTAAAGACAGCTTTCTGTTTCATCGGTTTGTGAAGGCCCGCCCATCCTTCTGATTGCCATCGGTCATTTTTAACTTTCGCAAGCCGGCTGATCCCCACACCGGTTGTCGATTGATGCGGTCAGACCGGGCCTGTGGCATCGGTGCACGCTATCCGATCGGGATTAGATTCACCCTGAGCCGCGCCGCGGAATCAGCCTCTAGCGACATTCTATTCTGTGTGATTGAGTTTAAACACTTTTCCGAAACGAAAATGGGAATCATAGTTCCACCCAGCCTCAGCTAAGGCACGAAGCAGATGAGAGAGAAGGCCATCTTGTGGTATCCGCTGTTGCCGTGGCTGTGGCAAAAAGCAAATAACCCAAATCTATCTGACTTCACGAACGGAGAGATTACCCGAGCTTTGGGAAGATTATCGGCGAATGCTGGGATCGCTGGTAATCGGCAATGCCGTGCTTCCCTAGCCCGCGAGGGTAATTCCACCCGGTCTGATCTGGCGAATTCTGCGTGCCGTCAGCCGCCTGGAAACCCCCGGAAGGCGCGGAATGGGGGCTTCGCGTGAAGGCCGGCGGCTAGCCCGGCGCTGGCCGCCGACGGGAACTTGCAAATATACAAGTATCGGCATCCGCATCGTCGGAAATCAGGCGAGTTGCGGGAGTATGTCGTGGTCGAACTTCTTCTCGAAACCAATTCGGAGCTTCACCTTCTTCATATCACGAAGTGCCGCCGTATAGGCCATGAAGTGCGTGATCTGCGCATTGATTAAGAGATCAGCGTCGATGACCAGGCGGTTGTTGATGCCATCGTAGTCGAGCAGCCTGGTAGCTCGTGAGGCTCATAACCTGACGACCGAGGGCAGCGCCAAAACGATCGGGATGGATCTCGCGACCCTGTATGCAGGAGACATCGAGCGCCCCCGCCGCTTCGCGCAAAGACTCCACGATCATCCTGAGAAATTCGACGGGATCCGCTACCTTTCACGCCACACCCGGGGCCCCTGCATGGTGCTGTGGCCCACCCACACCCCCGCGCTCGCAAACATCATGCTCACGCGCCACTCCGCACTCTGGGACCACGCGACCTACGAAAAAGACATCCCTCCGGGTTCGGTCCGCCTCTTCAGGGACGAACTCGGTGTGGCTGCGCCCTAGAGGGGCATCCAGCGCGGGCAAGTCAGGGCTGCTTACGTCAAGTGCACAGCCCCTTTCTTTAAACCCCTTGCGGTTGCCTGCCCGGTCCCAGACCTGAGCCCTGGCTCCTATCGCACGCACCCTCACCCGTCGTCTCCCCCCGGCCTAAAAGGCCGGTATCTTGGGCCGGCTGATCGAGCCCGGACTGTGCCACGGTGGTCAACGACACTCTGATTTCGACAGTGTCGTTTGATTGCCGCCGCAACGGCGCCTGGGGGTGGAGGAAGGGACCAGCCCCACCGCGACGGCATCCCGGGTCGCCATCCTTTTCGCGCCGGCCAGGTCGCACCTGCGTGCCCGGCGTCGGCCCGGACCAATCACCTATCCACCTCCTAACCTCCGCTATGAAAACCCCTCGCCCTTACCCCGTCCTCAATCCCCAGTGTCTCGCCCTCGTGGGTCAGGCACTGGTAGATGCTGCCCCGCGAAGCGTCATCACCTTTTACACGACAGATTGGTCAGATCCGGCCTATGGCGAATGCCACGTGCCGCAGGGCCTGGTCGACCTCCTCCGCGAGGGCCCGCCCTCTCATGATCCCGATTTCGTTCCCTCGCTCGCGGCCTGCCTGCAGGCCCTCACCGGCCTCCTGATCCGCGAGGCCCAGGTCGCGACTCTCCTCGCCTTGTCGGCCGACGGCGACGGCCTCGACCTGGCCGACGAACTCGACCTCGCAATCGACGTAAGTCCCAACGGCGAAGCCGTGACCCTCTGCGCCGGTTTCACGCTCGAATTCGCGGCGGGAGCGGGACTGTGGCGCATCCTTGGCGCTCCTCGGATCGAGGCGCCAACCCCATCGTTACGCGCCGCCCTCGCAGCGGCCTATCGGTCCCGACGGGCATCCCTCCAGCCAAACCCGGCGGATCAATCCTAACGCCCTTGCCCACGTCTCCATGTCCTTCAAAAAAACCGCCACGGACCCCGGCCGGGAAAATGCTGCGGGGGGTTGCGCCTGCACCCCAATCAAGTTGGTCGGCGCCAACCCGCTTCGTGCATCGACCACATCCGCCGCGGCCTGGCGCGCCGCACCCTCATCCCCCTGCGGGTGTGCGCCGCTGCGCCCCCCGCGAACTCGCAGCCGCCCGCCATCACGGCAACGGGTCCCCCGGTCGAAACGTACCGCTGCGGCCACCACCTGCCCTTTCGGCTCCAAGCCCCAGACCTCCTGGACCCGGCTTTTGCCGCGTAGAAAACATCCCACATCCCCAAGTCAGCCCCCCCTCCTCCTCAACCTCATTCAACCAACCCAACTCAAATGACTCTCACCTTTTTGGATTACCGCCCCGTCCGCAAGACTCCCATCGATCAGGAAATCGTCGATCTCCTGCTCGCCATGGACGCCACCACGATTAGCCCTCACGACATTGAGCCGTGGCTGGCGAGCGTCTACCCGCAGTCCAGTATCGCGCAGCGCCTGAGTCTGATCCGCCTCGTGGTCAATGCGCCCGATGACCGCGACTACGATGCCGCGCTGCGCCACGGACTCTCGCTCGATGTCGAAACGGATGGCGGCGTCTGGGGCGAGCTGCCCGAACCGGGCACGCCACGCATCTTCGAGGTCTATCAAATCTACCCCACGGGCCTCTGGTCCGTGCTGCCCGACGCTGCTTTGGGCGCAATCCTCGCCCAGAGTAACCACCACGAATTTATCCGGCTGTCGGCCTTGCTGGGGGTCCTGGCACCGCATCCCCGGCGCCCCTCGCGGTGGCAGCGGGACTGACGGTCTCGCCCCGGCGCAGCCGCGCCGATGTCCGGCGACCGCTGTATCGCCCCCCCCCACCTGACCGCGCCCATACGAAATCCACAGGACGGCGCGTGAGGTTCACCCCCAGGAGGAATGAACCTCACGACGGCAGCAAGATGGGGTGAAGGCCATTGTCGTTGACCGGTCCACCGTGCCAACGCCTCCGGCACCTCCCATGTCTGAACCTCGCCCCGCCCTCCGCCGCCGTCGCTAGGCCGGCGCTTGCGCAAGCGTTACTTCAACGCTGCGGCGCAACTTCAACCGTTGTTTCTCGCTTAAAATCTGCCGCCAGTCGTACAGCCGCCGGGTCAGCGTCTCCGCATCCACGCCGAAGGTTGCGGCGAGATCGCCCAGTGCCGCCGGCTCATGCCGAATCCCCGCACACCAGTCACGCAATCCGTCGGGAAGCAACAGCGCCCGAGCGAATCGATCCAATGGTTTGGTTCCTTCCACAAATTCCCCCGCGACAAACCAGCCGAGGGCCCGCGCCCAGTAATACCGTTGGGCCGCGGCCGGAAGCGACGCATAGCCGGCCGTGACGACCACCACGCGATCGGTGTTGTAATAAAACGGCGCCAGTCCCGGCCAGCCCGCGAAGTCGGCCCGTTCGAGCGTCAGGCGAACACCGCCGGCAAATGTATACAACCAAGGGAGCGAGGCGAGGGGCTGCACCCCCAGCTGCCATGTATCGCGCAGGTAGCGGGCAAATTCGCCGGCCTCACGTTCGACCGGCGGGGTATGCTTATCGTTATGTATATTGTCCCATCCGAGTTGATCCAGCTTGCCGGGCCACTTGAGGAGCCGCCGGTTACGCTGTGCCCCTCTGGCCAAGAAGCGACGGCTCTGACCGACGGCGTCCTCGACTTGGCGACGCTCCGGCGTGGTGAGCGTCACGTCCGGGGCCAAGGAAAGCGCACCGGTGTGATACTCCCCATTCTCCGCCCTCGGCCAGCGGAGACGCTCCTCACTCACCTGAAGCACTCGCGCAATCACGGGGAGATCGCGCCACATGAACGCCCGCTTGTCGTTAAGGCGAGGGCGCAACTGGCGCAGGCAGTTGATATCCCTGCGCCAAGAGTCGCTTGCCATCTCCACCGCCATCACCTGCGCGAGATCGGATGATTTCCAGCCGCGCGACTGAAGGAGCAATCGTATGTTCCGCGCCACAATGGCGGACAGTTCTGGGCTTAACTTGGCCCGTTTTTTCTCAGGCATGCCAAAATGTGTTTTTTTTAATAAAAGAGGACAAAATAGGGATTTTTCAGAGGAGGGGCCCGTGATTATTTTTCCCCCTGCGCAAGACAGGCAACTGAACATACCACAATTAACTGCTTATGTACGCTCACTGCCTCCATCACCTGATTAACCACGCCACCTCATCGGAGTCAACTCGGCGTCGTGCTTCGGCAGCCACAATATATGAAACCCAAAAATACAAAAAAGTCCTGCTCCGCTAACGAGCAGATCCCGCAGCCGCGGCAACGCGGCCGCCTCTACACCGTGCCGGGCCATAGGTCCCAGACGGTCCCCCTCCTACAAGACGGGCCCGTGATCACCGTCAAAGTCCGCCTCAGGGCGCGCCGCGGGGTCCTGCTCCCGCTCCTCCAAGGGGGCTACCGCGTGTCGGGCCACTCGCCCGCCTTCACCATGGTCCACCTCGTCCGCGAGCACGCCACGGCGGCGGAGGCAGCGGCCCACTACCACCGCCTCGCCCACCAGCCGCTGCCGGCGGCCGTTCCCACGCTGCAATATTAACACTCATACCCGTTGCGGCCTGTTCCACCTTTATGGAACGGGCCGCAGCCCCCTCTCAAATGCTTACGACTCATACCACTCATACCACAGAAATAATGCCCGGCTGCGAGGCCGCGTACAACGCTCTTCGCCGGCCGGTCGACTCCCATCCCGCATCGCCGCCCAGCGGTTCGCGAAAAACTGCCGCCCCGGCGCCCGACCTCGATACCGAGCTCCAAGTGCTGCAGGCCCTCACGAGCGACGCCGACAAACTGCAGCGCTGTGAACAAGCCATAAGCGACTGCGCCACCGCTCTCGCCGGCACCAGCCAGGTACTGCGGGGCGCCCTCCACATGGCGTATGTGGGGCGCCACGATCTGTGGCGGCTGCCTCGGGACGCTGACGGCGCCGCCACCCACCCGAGCCTCACGGCGTACTGCACGTCGTTCCTCGGCCATGTCGGCGCCGGCGCCTCCAAATCGCGGATCTCGCGGCTCCTGCAGGTCGGCCATCTCGGGCTTGATCTGCATGGCGTGGGCCTCGCCCTGCCCACCACGGCCGAGCCCCTCCGCACCGTGCTTGACTCCAGGCCGCCCGACCCGCTGGAGGTCTGCCGGGAGCTCATTTCCCGGCATCATGGCCGGTTCCCGAATACCCGCGATACCGAGGCCTACCTCGCGACGTTGCCAAAGAGCAAGACCACCGGGGCGCAGTCCAGCCATCAGGGCTGGCATACACACGTCCTCGCTGCCGCGAGGGAGGGTCTGGTGCTCGCGCAAAGCCACGCCCCCTACCCCGAGATCGAGGCCGTTTTCCGGCGCCTCGAGGTCCTCGCGGAGTCGCGCCTGAAGAGCCCGTCGAAAAAAACGAACGCGGCGAACCCCGCCTGACCCATGGCACGCCGTCGTCATCCTGGTCCTTCCGTCGATCAGCTCATCGCCCAAAGCGACGGGCAGCTGTACTACGCCGGCTTCCCCGGTGCCTATGGCGCCCGTGATCTGTTCTACGACGCCCTGCAGCTCCTCGGCCACCAGGAGCCCGGGCCGCCGGCGCCCCAGGACGGGGTCGCCTTCAGTACATTTGCATCGCAGCTGCCCGTGACTCCGCTCGCGGACCCGGGCCCCAGCCTCGCCGCCCGGCTGCTCCTGCCGGGCCATGAGCTGCCGCCGCAGGCCGAAATACTCGACGCCGAACTCGCGGCCCTCGACCGCGTGCCCATGACGGATGGGGCCGGACGCACGTATCAATTTGCGACTCAAGTCGTGGGGTGGTGCGGGAACGACGCCCGCGTCGACCAACAATCCGAACTCCTCGGCCAGCTGGCCCTCGAACGCCTCTGCGCCGAGGAGCGCTGGCGCACGATCGGCGTCAAAATCGACGGCCAGCTGCGCCCGCTTTTTCGCTCGGCCAATGAATTCTGCCGGACGATCTTCCGGATGCGCGGCCGCTCTGCCCACAAGAGCAGTGTGAGCCGCACCCGCAACGCCGCCCGGCTGTATTTGCGACTTAAATACAGGGGCGCGCCGCTGCCCGCGTCCCTGGATACCCTGGAGCCCTTCGGGCGGCACCCGCTCGCCGTGGACACGTACGTCGCACTCGTGGAGCAATTGGGCGGCCACCTGCCGTCACCGGGGCAGATCAAAGTGGCCGCCAACGCCATGAAGGCGACAAATCGAGCAGTCCCGAAGGCCGCGGTGCCGGAGCCGGCCCGCCGGTCGCGGCGCAGTGGGGCCAAGACCGCCCCACCCACCGCCTGGCAGCAGGCCACCTGGCAGCGCCTCCACGATTATGCGGATGCGCAGGAGGACCCGGTGCTCGCCATGATGCTCGAGGAGCTCCATCAAAGCTACCTCCCCGAGGCCGAGCGGGTCGTGGAGCAGCCCTCCCGGCTGCCGGTGTACCCGGCCGGCCTACCCTCGCCGATCACGTTCAGCGAAACCGCCGGCGAAGCCGGTGACATCACGCTCACGATGGAGGTCGCCGCCTTGCCCGATCCGGCTCCCTACTACGTCCGCTCCCGCATCCCGCGCCGTGCGCCGTGGAGTGTCACGTCGCATCCCGACGGTCGCCTGACGATCCGCGTGCCCGTCTCGTCAAACCCGCCGCAGGCCCGGGAACAGCGCGCCCTGGCCCACACCTGGGCCACGCGCCTGTGCCTCGACCTCCAAGCCCCCATCCCCTCGGGCATGGAGCCCGTGAGCGCCATAATGACCTCCCTCCCCGCATGATCACGGTCATTCATACGATTGATGTTCTCGAAGTCTGCGCCCAGCTGGTCGCGTATCTGGTCGCCTGGACGATCCGCGCCCACCGCCACTTGGTCCGAATTGACTCCGAATTTATCCGCGTGCCCAACACGTACGCGCTTGAGGCCGCGGCCGACCGCCGCTGGCGCGACCTCGATGATGCCGCCGCCCCGATCCTCCTGCATATATACGGCGGCAGCCCGCACGGCGTGCATCTGCCCGCCGAGGAAATGCGCCGCTGGATGGGGGCTCTCATCTCCGGTCTCGGCATCGCGGAGGGTTTCGGCGCCGTGCACTACGCCCTCGGCGGCCGCAGTGACTTCCACCTCGTCGCCAGTAACGCCACTCTCCGCGGCGGCCCGCTCTTCACCCCGGAACTCCGTTATCGCCTGCGGGTGCTCGCCCAGGAGGCGACCTCGCAGCTGAACGCCCGCCTCATGGCCGCCGGATGCCTGCCGATCGGCTGCCTCACCATCGAGGGCTTGGTCTATTACCCGGACCTGAGGGTCGAGCGGATCGAGCGGATCCAGCCCACCGCCCGCGTAACCAGTCTCGGGTTGCAGGTCTCGCCTCCCCCCGTCCCCGCCACGTCCGTCGACATTCCCTCGCCCCCGCCGACCGTGACGCCGACCGCACCCGCGGACGCCAACCCGCCGGTCACGCCGCCCGCGCCGTCTCGGCCGATCTTAACTGCGCCCGCATCCGTGCCCACCCGGCCCCTGCCCTCCACGCCGCCGCAAACGGTGCCGTTCGACCCTCCGCCGGCCGGGGCCATCGGCTCCACCCGCAGTCTCCCGGTGCACGTGCGGGTGCACGTCAAGCCTGCCCCCGCCACGTCCGTCGATAGTCCCCCGCCCCCGCCGACCGCGACGCCGACCCAACCAGTGCCGACCGCACCCGCCGACGCCAACCCGCCGGTCATGCCCCCCGCGCCGCCTCGGCCGATCTTC
>JACFMR010000026.1:0-39942 GCA_019455245.1 Opitutaceae bacterium | reverse complement strand
ACCCGCCGACGCCAACCCGCCGGTCATGCCCCCCGCGCCGCCTCGGCCGATCTTCATTGCGCCCCCATCCGTGCCCACCCGGCCCCAGCCTTCCACGCCGCCGCAACCGGGGCCGCGCAGCCTGCAATCCCAGCAATCCCTCCACGCCGAATGGGAACAGCGGATCAGGATCCTCTTTCTGCTTGGCGCCCCGGACGATTATAATGCAACCGAGCTTGCTAAGCAACGCCGCCGGGCGGCCGAACTCGAATTCCAGGCCCAGTGCGACAAGTGGCGCAAGGAGGCAGTGGCCATCCAGGCGCAAGCGCAAGCCCAGTGCCAACTCCTCCTTGCCGCGGTTTCGGAATTCACGACGGCCCTGAATCAGCTGACCAAGCTTCGCGATGAACGCCGGCAGCAGCGGGAGACGCCGCCGCATGCCCGCGGCAGTTTCGCCGGCCCGGACCGCGAGTGATGCTCTCCGTTCTTTGACAATCAACGACTTAAAAAGTTGCGGTCGCCGCAACTTTTCACCTTGAGGTCACGCCCAGCCGAATGGACCGACCAGTCCATCGACAGGCAAGGCGGCGGTCCACGCCGGTCCTCATCCCCCGGGGGGCAGACCGGCAGCAGTGGGAGAAGGAAGATGCCGCCGCAAACCCGCGACGATTCCGCCGGCCAGAACCGCGAGTGATCTTCTTATATCACTGATTTTCTGTTGCTTATAAAGTTGCGATCGCCGCAACTTTTCATCTTGAGGCGCCGGCACTTCGAATCGACGCCCAAAGCTCGTCGACCACCGCCAACTTCTCGGCCGTCGAGGCTCGGATGAGGCCAGGGTAACGTTTCAAGGGTCTGATTCATGGGTGAACGCCGGCAGCAGCGGGAGACGCCGCCGCATGCCCGCGGCAGTTTCGCCGGCCCGGACCGCGAGTGATGCTCTCCGTTCTTTGACAATCAACGACTTAAAAAGTTGCGGTCGCCGCAACTTTTCACCTTGAGGTCACGCCCAGCCGAATGGACCGACCAGTCCATCGACAGGCAAGGCGGCGGTCCACGCCGGTCCTCATCCCCCGGGGGGCAGACCGGCAGCAGTGGGAGAAGGAAGATGCCGCCGCAAACCCGCGACGATTCCGCCGGCCAGAACCGCGAGTGATCTTCTTATATCACTGATTTTCTGTTGCTTATAAAGTTGCGATCGCCGCAACTTTTCATCTTGAGGCGCCGGCACTTCGAATCGACGCCCAAAGCTCGTCGACCACCGCCAACTTCTCGGCCGTCGAGGCTCGGATGAGGCCAGAGTAACGTTTTAACGTTTCAAGGGTCTGATTCATGCGTGAAGATTGCTCCGGCGCTCCCAGTCCCGCCAGTCCCGCCAACGCCACTCGTGGTGCGGTGAGCGGTGAGCCGGTGGTCACTTTGGCCGGTTCTGACTCCGCACCCGGACCCTCGGAGCCGATGGCCGGGTTCGTGGCTGGTTTTGAAGCCAGGTATCGGCCCACCGTCTCCCGGCCGGTGACACGGCTGACGGCTGATATCTGACGTCGGAGCCATAAGCTATGGGCCATCGCCGCAAGGGCGGTCAGATGGGCATCGTCGGGCTCCATCTCCACCCGTGCGCCCACGCACAGGCGGCGATCCCCAAGTCCGCGCCGGGCACGGTCTGCCCGGCGGCCCGCTCTACGTGAGCGTGGCCCGGCTCCACCCCGCGTCGGTCGTGGGCAGTAGCGCAACATCGGCTTCCTGCGTCACCATCTGCTTGCGCTCCGCGGCATCGCCGTCGCGTCGCATCGCGTCAATCCAACTGGAGGTGTCGATGAGCTTCAGGTCAGTCCTTCGCCCGCAGCTGGCTCAGGTCCTTGCGCGTGAACATGTCCTGGTACGTCCCCATCCGCGCCGCCAACCGGGTCAGGCGCTGCCGCCGGTTGTAATCTGCCACGGCCATACTCACCGCCTCGGTCTTGGTCGTGGCCCCGGTGTGCCGGATGGCCTCCGTCAACTCCTTTTCCGGAAGGTCTATGGTCGTTTTCATGCTTCCCAATCAGGCGTCACAGGAATCCTTTTCAAGCTGCATCAGCCGCCAGAAACTTACCGGCAGGCATCGTTCATGCGATGACCGCCGCCATCCCATCCCCATCCAAGCTATCCAATCTCTGCGCGTGCTCCGGTGAGAACAGTTTGAACGGTTTTGAACGCTAATCCACGCTGATTGATGAACACAAAGTTTTGTCAGCTGCACTCGCACTCGCACTCTCAATGCAGGGGCAGCAGACGGAGCCGATGACGGTTGGGCTCAAGTGAGATCAGGCATCCCGCCATGAGTTGCGTGCGATGGTTTTCAAGAATTTGGAGCAGAAAAGGTCCCACGAGTTCAGGAACAGGGGCAGACACGCGAAGTTGGATGACACTGGGCAGACGCGTCCCGCGCAATGCGAGTATCCGCGTAAAGTCCAAATCCTGCGTGACAATCACCGCCTCATGCTCGCAGGCATAATCAAAGATGGTGTCGTCCGCGTCGCCGCTCTTTCCAACATCGCGCCAGTGGCTTGCGGTGATGCCCAGTGGAGCGAGATAATCACACCAACGCGGAGGCAGGTTTTCGTCGATAATCAGGTTCACGATTCGATCAGCTCGTGAGTTTCCGCGCCGGAAACATCAGCGGCGAATTCAAGGGCGGCCCGGATCGACTCCATGGAAAGGTAGGGATAGTCGCGGCAAATGTCAGCCGGAGTACGGCCCGCTGCGATCTGGCGAACAACATTGGCAACCGTGACACGGGTGCCCCGGATGCACGGCATGCCGGTCATGACCTTGGGATCTGCAACAATGTGAGCGTGGTCGTTCATAAGAAGCAGTATGCAAACATCGGCGCAGATGGCGAGCCTGTCGGAAGATTGATGACGGAGGGCAGAAGACGGAGGGCGGAAGGCAGACTTAGGGCGGAAACTCGGAGGACCCGCCTTCGTTCAACTTCTGCGCGGCAAACGGATCGTGTATAGGCTGCGCCACGCGATTGGGGCTGGGAGCTGACATCTGCCATCTGACATCCGCCATCAACCCGCTGACTTCTGACCTCTGCGCTCTCTGCGACCCCTGGTCGCCTATGGCGCCGCCTTCGGCGGGTAAACTCCTGTAAAATCGGTTTGGAACGCTAATCCACGCTAATGGACGCTAATCGCGGGACGAGGCTTGCCCGTCCTTTGGCGGGGCGTCCCGCCTACAACCGAACTTGGGCTGAAGGCGGAGGGCGGGGTCCTCCTTGGGATTGTCTGATGTCGCCTGGGCGGGTTCGCAGGATTCTGGTCCTTGGGATTGCGCCGCGACACGCAGTCGCGGCGTTGGCGCGTCCGCCCACAACAGACCACTGCGGAAAAAGGGCAACCGCCTGCAGTTCCCCCGCGACTCAGCCCGCCCCGCCTAGCGTTGCAGCGTGGCGCAGAAGCGGGCGAGGCGTTCGACGCCTTTGGCGATGATCTCGTCACCGGTGGCGTAGCTCAGGCGCAGGTAACCCTCGGCCCCGAAGGCACTGCCGGGCACGGCGGCGACCTTCTCGGCGTCGAGGAGGCGATCGCAGAATTCGGTGTCCTTGAGGCCGAACGACGAGATGTTCGGGAAAAGGTAGAACGCACCCTGGGCCAGCAGGCACCTGATGCCGGCAATCTTGTTGAGTTCGGCGTGGAGGAATTTGCGGCGGCGGTCGAAGGCGGTGAGCATCGTCGCGAGCGCGGCCTTGGTCTTCTCCTTTTCCGTCAGCGCGGCGAGCGCGCCGTATTGGGCGAAGGTGGTGACGTTGGACGTCATCTGGCTTTGCATCTCGGCGATGGCCTTGGCGAGCGGCGCCGGGGCCACGGTGGTGCCGATGCGCCAGCCGGTCATCGAATAGGTTTTCGAGAAACCGGCCACGACGAGCGTGCGCGCCTCGGCCTCGGGCGAGAGCGTGGCGACGCAGGTGGGCTTGGCGTCGTCGTATACAAGATGTTCATACATCTCGTCGGACAGGATGTAGAGGTTGTGCTTCACCGCGACGGCGATGATCGCGGCCATCTCGCTCCGCGTGTAAACCGCGCCGGAAGGATTGGACGGGCTGCAGAGGATGAGCAGGCGCGTGCGCGGGGTGATGACGGACTCGAGGAGTTCGGGCGTGAGCTTGAAGGCGGTCGTGTCGTCGCAGAGGACGAACTTCGGCGTGGCGCCGGCCAGTTTGACCATCTCGGGATAACTGACCCAGTAGGGCGCGGGGATGATGACCTCGTCGCCGGGCGAGCAGGTGGCGAGCACGCCGAGGTAGCAGGAGAATTTGCCGCCGGGGGAAACAACCACCTGTGCGGGCGTGACCTTGAGGCCGTAATCGGCGCCGTATTGCGCGGCGATGGCCTCGCGCAGCGGCATGATGCCGGGCGTGGGCGCATACTTGGTCTTGCCGGAACGCAGCGCGGCGATGCAGGCCTCCTTGATGTGCTCGGGCGTGTCGAAATCGGGCTCGCCCGCGGCGAACCCGCAGACGTCCTCGCCCGCGGCCTGGAGCGCCTTGGCTTTGGCGTCAACGGCGAGCGTCGGCGACGGCGAGAGATTGCGGGCCCAGGTGGAGAGAGGCGGGGGTGTGCTCATGGTTTTGTGCAAATGTGCACTTAAGCCCGCCGCGGGCCGGCATGGCAAGTCCGGGCCGCATCCGGCAACGCAAAATGCCACGAAAAAAAAGGCGGCGGGCGCGCCGTCGCGCTCAGCGGCGCGACGTTTTGCGCGCAGGTTTGCGGGCCTTGGGCCGCGGCGTGGGCAGGTCGTCCACGGCGAGGCGCAGGAGTTCGCCCACGCTGACCTCTTTCAACCGCGCAAAGCGTTTGAGCGTGGCGCGCTGGTCGGCGCTCAACCGCACGGAGATCTGGCGGTGCGGCGTGACGACGGGCCGGCACGCGGCGAAATCGAAGCGCTCGAGCGCGGTGCGGATCACCTCGCTCGCCGAGCCCAGCCCGAGGTGCTGCCGGCAGGTTTCAATCTTGGCCAGGAGATCGAGCGGCAGATCAAAGGTAACAGGGGCAGGAGGGGCGGATCGGGTGGCCATGGCTTGGTGGGGAGATGGGCAAGGCAGCCCGATGCCGGCGGCCACGGCAACGCTAAAAATCCTCCGCTATGGCATTGACTCCCATGACCATTGCCTGATTTTCGCGGAGACTCCCCCTCCCCCTTAATCTTCTCTCACACATGGCGCGCGTTGTTATCGAAAACCTGGTCAAAACTTACCCTGAAAAAAACGGCCCCGGCGTTACGGCGGTCAAGGGCATCAACCTCACGGTGGAAGACCGGGAATTCATGGTTTTGGTGGGCCCCTCGGGCTGTGGCAAATCGACCACGTTGCGCATGATTGCTGGCCTCGAGGACATCACCTCCGGCAAGATCAGCATCGACACCAAGGTGGTGAACAACGTGCTGCCGAAGGATCGCGACATCGCGATGGTTTTCCAGAACTACGCGCTCTACCCGCACATGACGGTGTATGACAACATGGCCTTCGGCCTGAAGCTGCGCAAATTCCCCAAGGCCGACATCGACAAGCGCGTGCGCGAGGCCGCGCAGATGCTCGGGCTGGATGAACTGCTCGAGCGCCGGCCCAAGGCGCTCTCGGGCGGCCAGCGCCAGCGCGTGGCCGTGGGCCGCGCCATCGTGCGCCGGCCCAAGGTGTTCCTGTTCGACGAACCGCTTTCCAATCTCGACGCCAAGATGCGCGTCTCCACCCGCACCGACATCTCGAAGCTGCACGCCCGGCTCGGCGCCACGATGATCTATGTGACGCACGACCAGGTCGAGGCCATGACCATGGGCGACCGCATCTGCGTGATGAAGGACGGCAACATCATGCAGGTGGACGAGCCGCTCGATCTCTACAACCACCCGGAAAACATGTTCGTGGCGGGCTTCATCGGCTCGCCCCCGATGAACTTCTTCAAGGGCACGCTGAAACGCGAGTCCGGCAAGGTGGTGTTTGTCGAGACCAACGCCAAGGCCGCCCCGTTCAAGGTGGAACTGACCGACGACCTCGCGGCCAAGGGCAGCAGTTTCATTGACAAGCCGATCGTGCTGGGCATCCGGCCCGAGGACGCGCAGGACACCCTCACCCTTTCCTCCCCCAACCCCGCCCACACCATTGAGGTCAACGTCGAGGTGTCGGAACCGATGGGCGCCGAGACCTACCTCTACCTCGACACGGGCGTGCATTCCTTCATCGCCCGCGTGCGGGCCACCGACCGGTTCGACGTCGGCCAGAAAGTGCAGATCACGCTGACGATGGACAAGGCCCACCTCTTCGACCCGAAGACGGAAAAAGTGCTGAAGTAAGGACGCGGCGCAAGGGCGTCAGCGCCGGTTGGAGTTCGAAGTTGAAGTTGAAGGTGGCGGCGCTGCTGCGCCGTCGCGGGACGAGGGCGTCCCGCCTACAACATCCCACGGCTTCCATTTGGCGTTGTCTGATATCGCCTTTAGGGCTCGACAGGTTTTGGGATTGTCTGATGTCGGCTTCGCCTCCGCAGGGATTTCCCGGCTTCGCCGGTTTGGAGTTGCCGTCCGACAATCTCCGATCCGTCTCCTCACTCCCTCTGTTCCCTCCGTTGGCTCCTGTAAAAACAAACCAACCGATCCCGGCCCCGATGGGCCGGCTGCAGCACGTCACACGGGCGCGGCGGGCTTAGCGGCCGAGCCAGACGCGGCGTTCGGGCGGGGCGATGGGATCGGCCAGGGCCGCGGGCTCAAACACCCGCGGGGCGAGATCCAGCCCCATGGCGGCGCGCACGACTTGAAAACGGGTTTTGTTGCGCGTGGTCTCGTCGCGCAGGTCGATGGTTTTCACCATCCACTGGTCGTCGATTTTCTTGAGATCGAGCACCGAGAACGTGCGCCGGGGGCGGTTGTCCTCGCCGATGATCTGCGATTGCACGAGGGCGCGGAACTGGGTGTCGAGATACACCCGCACCCCGTGCAGTTCCGGTTGCAGCGCGGCCACCTCGTCCGGCGGATAAAGCAGGAAGACGTGCGCCGGTCGGCCGCGGAGCTTGGTCACGCCTTCAAACACAAATTCCTCCCAATAGAGGTAAGGCATCTGCAGGTCGAAAAGCGTGAGATCGGCGCCGGGCAGCAGCGGGGCGAACAGTTGCGCGGGATCCGCCGGGCCGGGCGCGGACGATTCCGCCTGCCACGCCCAGACCGCGGGATCCGGTCCGTTCTGGATGAGCAGCCGCCGGGGGCCGGCCACGGGATCGTGCAACACCACGCGGGACAGCGGTCCGGTGGCGTTGCGCGTGCCCCAGAGTTGGCCGGAGAAAACCTGTTCGGCGCCGCGGCGGGGCCTGACCTGCAGTTCGAAATCGAGGTAATAATCGCCGGCCGGACCCAGGCCGCGAAACTCCGCCAGCAGCCGCGCGCCCTCGGCCTGGTCGGGCGCACGCAATTGCACGTATTGCGGCGGCGGGCGCGTGGATTTTGACGCCGGGGCGGCTCCCGCCCAGACGGGCAGACAGGCCAACCCCGCCAGCAAAAACGCCCGCCATTTGCGGGCGGGCGTGTTTTGACCGGATGCAACCACGGGACTTATTCGGCCGGGGTGGTCTCGGCGGGCGCCGATTCCGGCAGGGCCACCGCCGGGGCTTCCGCGGGCGCTTCCGCCGCGGTGCCGCTCATCGCCGGGGCCGTGATCGTCGGCAGCGCTTCACCGGCGTCGCCGCCGTGGTTGCGTTGGTAGAGGTGCCCGAGGTAAAGCACGAAGGCCAGGACGAAGAAGGCGATCGTCGAGTTGATCGTCAGCTTGGTCAGCACGTTGTTGGTGTCGGCCCCGAAGGCCGATTCGGTCATGCCGCCACCCAGCGCCGCACCCATGCCACCGTCGTTCTTGGCCTTCTGGGCCAGCACGAGGAGGATCAGGAAAACGGAGATCAGGATGAGGACAAAGGTAAGAATCCCGAGGACTATGCTCATGGTAAAGGTCGAGAGCATCCGGGCGACGGGGCGTTTGTCAATCCGCGGATGCAACCGGCGGCGCACCGGCAGGAAACAAATCTCCGCCCGGGAAGTCCATGGAAGCACAAACCCATCGTTAACCATGAAAACACTCACTGCATGGGGACTCTCCCTCTCCCTCCTGGCCGGTCTGGCCGTGTTGGCGACGCCGGCCGGCGCCAAGGAAAAATCGACCCCGGTCCTGCAGGTGCTGGTGGATGTGCCCCCCACCTGGGATCCGTTCCTCGAGGACGACGTCGCCGAGGCGTTCTACATTCAGATCAACGACACGTTTCGCCGGGCCGGAGTCAAAGGCGACATCGTGCAGGTCGAGCGTCACGACAAGATCCGCGACGATGTCCCGCTGCTGGACATCCGCCTGATGGAGTGGCGCATCAGCCGCTCGGGTCACGTGGACTGCACCTTCAACGCGGGACTGAAACGCGACGGCACCGAGCACAACCTCGGCTTGTTCAACGGCACGGCACTGCATTGGGTCAACACCCGCGACCATCGCTGGGCGCTGCAACGCGGTCTGGAGGATTCCGCCCAATCGGCCATCAAGGACCTCTGGCGCAAGCTCCGCGAAAAGAACCTGCTGCCCGTTGAGCCGAAGTCGTAAAAGCAGAAAGGGATCTGTTTCCACCGGAGGAAACGGAGAGAACAGAGGCCAGACCGCG
Source organism: Opitutaceae bacterium (assembly GCA_019455245.1). GTDB lineage: Bacteria > Verrucomicrobiota > Verrucomicrobiia > Opitutales > Opitutaceae > Cephaloticoccus. Next base: position 31,303 of record JACFMR010000026.1, on the reverse strand, counting down.
GTTCATCCCTCCGTGCCCTCCGTTTCCTCCTGTAATAATTGATGGAAACCAACCCGCGGCACGAGGGCGTGCCGCCTACATTCCGATCCATTTTGTAGGCGGGACGCCCCCGTCCCGCGACGGCGCAATCCCACAAGCCCCGGCACGAAGGCGTGCCGGCTATAGCCCAATCCTGTAGGCGGGACGCCCCCGTCCCGCATTGCCAACCGCCGCGGTAAGCTGTGTTGTGTACCCCATGCCTCTGCCGCAGCTGATGCCATTCGCCCCGCATCCGCTGTATTTCTTCACCGCCTGCACGGCGCGGCGGAAATCTCTGTTGGCCTGCGCTGCTGCGCAGGAGACATTGACCGCGGTCTGGGCGCGGTCACTCCACCACGATGGCTGGGCGGTGGGCCGGTATGTGCTCATGCCGGATCATGTGCATTTTTTCGCCCGCCCCACGGGTGAGGGCAAAAGCCTGACACAATGGCATCAGACGTGGAAGTCATTGACCGCCCGAAAACTGACCGTTGGGCTAACATGCCCGACGCCCATTTGGCAGCCCGAGACCTTCGATCATATTTTACGCTCCGCGGAATCGTATACGGAAAAATGGCACTATGTGCGGCAGAATCCCGTGCGTGCCGGCCTGGTGCCAACGGCAGACGACTGGCCTTGGCAGGGCGAAATTGAAGCGCTGGAAATCTGAATGATTCGATTATTCCCGGCGTGCTCCCCGAGCCCCCGGCACGAGGGCGTGCCGGCTACAGCCCAAGACTGTAGGCGCCCTCTTCCTTCGAACAGTCCGCTCGAACCGCCTTGTCGCTGCGCTCCCTACTTCGCCGAGCCTACGAAGGGCACGGCCAAGGCAGCTACACTTCAACATAAACAGCTCTCAAAGCAAAACGGGCTCTGTTTCCACCGGAGGAAACGGAGAGAACAGAGGCAATGAGGGAATGAGAGATAAAGGGAGTGAGGGAATGAAGGAATGAGGGGATGAGGGCGCTGGCGGATCGATCATCGGTAGCCGCAAATCGACGCTCACCGCTTCAGCTCCCGACTGTGGGCTGGACGCCCCCGTCCCGCGACGGCGCAGAAGCGCCACCCTCAGTCCCCCACTCCCTCAATCCCTCAAACCCGCGGCCCCGCCCCGGCTCAGAGTTCGACGCCAAGTTTTTCCAGCACGCGCTGGAGATCCTCGTTGCCGCGGTACTCGATGACGATGCGGCCCTTCTTGGCCGTGTGCAGCACGGCCACGCGGGCGCCGAGGTGTGAGGTGAGTTTCTTTTCGATGCCGGCCACGGCCTCGGCTTCCGACGCGGTGAGCCCCTTGGCCGGGCGCTGGCCGGACGCGGCAGGCTTGGTGCGGCGCTCCTGCGCAAGTTTTTCCGTGACGCGCACACTGAGCCCTTCCGCGATGATCCGGCGGGCCAGGAGCGAGCGCTGGGCCGGATCGGTGACGCCCAGCAAAACCTTGGCGTGCCCCACGCTCAGCAGACCCTTGCCGAGGTAGCCCTGAATTTCGGCATCGAGCGACAGCAGGCGCAACGAATTCGCCACGGTGGCGCGGCCGCGGCCGACGCGGTCGGCGGCGCTTTCCTGCGTGAGGTCGAAATCGCGGATGAGGCTGGCGTAACCGTGCGCCTCCTCGATCGGATTGAGGCCTTCGCGCTGCAGATTTTCGATCAGGCCGAGGGCGGCCGAGGACGAATCGCTGGCGGTGACGATGCGGGCGGAAATGGTCTTGAGCTTGAGCTCCTGGAACGCGCGCCACCGGCGTTCGCCGGCGATCAGCTGATATTTCTCGCCAACCTTGCGCACCACCACGGGCTGCAACAGGCCCTCGGCGCGAATGCTCTCCGCCAGCTCGTGCAACTGCTCGGGTGTAAATGTGCGTCGCGCCTGATAGGGGCTGGGTTCGATTTGCGCGACGGGGATCTCGAGATACCCGGGGGCGCCGGCGGGCGCGGGAGCGGCGGGGGCCGGAGCGACGGGCGCAGGCTGACCGGCGGCCGGTTTGGCCGGGGTGGCTTTTGCAATCAGGCTGCCGAGACCGCGACCGAGGCGGGATTTGGATGCGGCGGACATGGGGTGATTATTGGGCTCCGGGAATGAAGAGGGCCTGGCCGACCTGCAGCTTGGTGGGGTCGGCGATCTTGTTGGCGTTGACGATGTCCTGCACCCTGGTGCCGGTCTTTTGGGCGATGGAGGAAATCGTATCACCCCGCTGCACGATGTAGGTGCCGCCTTCCTTGGGATAATCCTCGGTGAAACTGGTCTGCACCGCGGCACGTTTGGCCATGCCCTTGGCGAGCGAATCGAGCGCGGAGTTCGTCTGCTGGGCGAGCTTCTCCATCTGCACCGCGACCTTTTGCAGCACCTCGTTGCGTGTGCCGGCGGAGGCGGATTTGATCGCCCGGTTGAGGTCGGCCACGGCGTCGTTGAGCTGGTTCACGGTCGCGTAGGAATCGGCGGCGGCATTGGCGCTGCTGCGCAATGCGGCGTTGTCGCGCTCAAGCTGTTCGACGCGCAGGCTCAACTCCCCCACCCGTTGCACGAGCCCGCGCATGTCCTCGCGCAGGTTGGCCAGTTCAAACTGCAGCGGGTTGGTCTGGGCGCCGACCGCCGCCACCGTGAGCATCCATCCGAAAGCAAAGCGTTTCCACATGCGGCGCAGATTGCGGCATGCCGCTCCCAAAAACAAGACCTACGCGCGAAAAGGCGCGGTCGCCACCAACGGGCGCATCGCCGCCGATGGCAGGACGGTGCCGGCGGGCACGGGAAACCCGCGCAAAAACTCCGCCGCCGGCAACATACGGCCGCCGGGACGCTGCAAGCGGCGCACCCGCAGCAGGCCGTCGCCCGTGCCGATGAGCAGGCCGGTGTCATCCGTCCCCGCGACCTCGCCGGGTGCGACCGAACCCGCGATGGCGTCGGCGAGGCCGAATTTCACCACCTGCCCCATCAGCGGTACGCGGCATGTTGGCCAGGGAAACAGGCCGTTGATGCGCACGGCCAGTTCCCGCGCCGGGCGGGTAAAATCGATCGCGCCATCCTCCGGCGTGAGCCGGCGGCAAAACGTGGCCTGGTCGTGCGCCTGCGGCACAAACGCCAGTTCGCCGGCCGCGAGCCGCGGCAGATTGCGCGCAAGCAACGGCACCCCGGCCGCGGCCAGCTTCGCCTCCACCTCACGCGCGGTGTCCAAGGGCGCGATCGGCACCCGCTCGACATCGGCCACGGGACCGGCATCGAGTTCGCGCACGATGCGCATCAGGGCTAGGCCGGTGATCGATTCGCCCGCGGCCACGGCCGACTGGATCGGTGAGGCGCCGCGAAACTTCGGCAGGAGCGAGGCGTGCAGATTGAGCGTGCCCAACCGCGGTACGGCGATGAAGTCATCAGTCAAAATGTGTCCGTAGGCCAGCACCAGCGAGACATCCGGCTGCAGCGCGGCCAGCCCATCACGCACCGCCGCGGTGATTTTTTCCGGCTGATGCACGGGCAAGCCGTGCGCCAAGGCCCATTGTTTGATGGCGTTGGGTGTGATTTTGCGACCGCGGCCGACCGGACGGTCCGGCTGGGTGAAAACCGCGGTCACGGTTGCGCCGTCGCGTCCCGCCCCCGCCAGCCAATCGAGCAAAGGCAGGGCGATGGGATCGGAACCGAAGAAGACGATTTTAAGCGGACGCACGTCCCGGGTTTAGTCGGGACAAGCCGGGAGCGGCAAGCCCGCGCTGTCCGTCCGTCACTCAATCGGAACGATGCGGTTGAAGGTGGAACGCGTTGTCCTCAACGCGTGGTTTACCCAGAGATTCATCCCAGCGGCTTGAGGGCAAGCCGCTCCACCTCGACATTTACCCTTTCCAACCTGCGCCGGATACCAACTGCATCGTTACGACTCAGTCATCCAGCAAATCGGAATTGCCTTCGGCCTCGGCCGTGCGCCACCGGGGCACGGCCGCCTCGGACCGGCCCTTGCCGGTGTAGGGCGTGCCGGGCTCGTGTTTCTCCTTGCCCACGAGATCGAAGTAAACCGGGCAGCCGTTGAGGTTGAACTCCTCGACCACGCCGGCCTCGAGGTAGCGGCGGTAGCTCTCGGGCAGCTTGTCCTCGCGGTTGCAGAAGATGCGGATGCGGAACGGACGGTTGCCGGTCTGTGTGGCGTAGTAGATGCGGAAGCGCTTGCCGGCGATCGCCGGCGGCGGATGCCGCTCGGTCAGCATGCCGATCACGCGGTTGAGCTTCGCGGTGGGGAGTTTCTGGTCGAGCTGGCGGTTGAGTTTCACCGCGGCATTGAGCATGCGGTCGACCTCGTAGCCGCTGAGAGCCGAAACATAGACCACGGGCGAACCCGGCGTAAAATACAGCCGTTCAAACAGCGCGTGTTCGTATTTCTCGCGGTAGTCGCGTTCGCTCTTGTAGGGCTCGAAACCGCCCTGCGCCTTGAACGCCTTGCGCACGAGATCCCATTTGTTGACGACGATGACGATGGGCTTGCGCTCCTTGATCGCCTCTCCGGCGATGGCCTTGTCCTGCTGCGTCACGCCCTCCATCGCATCAAGCACGAGGAAAACCACGTCGGTGGTGCGGATGCCCTCGAGCGAGCGCAGCCGTGAAAAATACTCCACCGGCGAGGCGAGCTTGGTGGCGGCCTTGATGCCGGCGGTGTCGATCAGGCGGAACGGATACATGCGGCCGTCGCGGCCCCTGAACTCGAAGTCAATTTCCACCGCATCGCGCGTGGTGCCCGGCACATCGCTGACGATCAGGCGTTCGCTGCGCAGCAGGCGGTTGCTGAGCGAGGATTTGCCGACGTTGGGCCGGCCGATGAAGCACACGCCGAGCGTGGTGTCTGCCGGCGCGGATTCGTCCGCCGGTTCCTCGGGGCCGATCACCGCCAAAATCGCGGCGCGCACGTCATCCTCGCCGCGTCCGTGCTCGGCGGAGACCAGCACGGGCTCGCCGAGACCGAGTTTGTAGCAATCGGCCAAATCGATGTCCTCGGGCGCGAAATCGGCCTTGTTCACCACGAGCCGCACGGGCTTCTGGCTCCGGCGCAGCCGGCGGGCGATCTGTTCGTCGAGCGCGGTCAACCCCTCGCGGCCGTCGATCACGAAGAGGATGAGATCGGCCGTGGTGATGGCGAATTCCACCTGCACTTCGGAGGCCGCGGTCAGCGCCGCCGGGGTGTCGGCGCCCTTGTAGCCCAGGCCGCCGGTGTCGAGCAGCGTGAAGCGGCCGTCGGCCACCTCGGCCGCGATCACGTCGCGCGTGATGCCCGGCTGGTCGTGCACGATGGCGATGCGGCGGCGGGCCAGCCGGTTGAAGAGGCGGCTCTTGCCGACATTGGGGCGGCCGACGATGGCGACGGTGCGGTTCATCGCAGGAGGGAGTTCACGTAGCGGTCGATGCGATCGCAGGCCTCGATCAGTTGTTCATAGCCGGTGGCGAAACACGCCCGCACGTGACCACGGCCGTTGGGGCCGAAGGCGCTGCCGGGCACGACCGCAACCTTTTCGGCCGACAGCAGGCCGGCGGCAAATTCGCGTTCGTCGCGCCCCGTGGCCGTGATGTCGGGGAAGGCGTAGAACGAACCGCGCGGCGCGTGACACTTGAGACCGATTTCATTGCAGCGGCGGACGACAAGGTCGCGGCGGCGGTGGTATTGCTCGCGCATGCGCACCACGCCGTCCCAGCCGCGGGTCAGGGCCTCGATGGCGGCCTCCTGCGCAATGATCGAGGCGCACATCATGGAATACTGGTGCACCTTCATCATTGCGTCGATCAGCACGGCCGGGCCGCAGGCGTAGCCGATGCGCCAACCGGTCATGGCAAAGGCCTTGGAAAACCCGTGCAGGAAAATCGTGCGCTCCGCCATGCCGGGGAGGCTGGCGATGCTGGTGTGCACGCCCTCGAAGGTGAGCTCGGAGTAAATCTCGTCGCTGAGCACCAGCAGGTCCTTCTCGCGGGCAAATTCCGCGATCTCCACCAGCTGCTCGCGGGTGCACGTGCCGCCGGTCGGGTTGCACGGCAGGTTGAGCATCAGGATCTTGCAACCGGGCTCCCAGGCCGCGCGCAGGGCCGCGGCGGTCAGGGCGAAGTTGTCCCGCGCATAGGTCGGCACCGCCACGGCCGAACCGTGCACCAGCGCGATGCTCGGATGGTAGGACACGTAGCAGGGCTGGTGATACATCACCTTGTCGCCGGGATTGCAGAAGGCGCGGAACGCCAGGTCGAGCGCCTCGCTCACGCCCACGGTGACGATCACCTGATCCTCGGGCCGGTAGGCCACGCCGAAGTGTTCGGCGACGTAGGTCGAGATGGCGCGGCGCAGTTCGGGCAGGCCGAGGTTGGACGTGTAGTAGGTCTTGCCCTTCTCCAGGGCGTAGATCGCGGCCTCGCGGATGTGCCACGGGGTGACGAAATCGGGTTCGCCTACGCCGAGCGAGATGACGTCCTGGCCCTTCATCTTGGCCACGAGTTCAAAAAAGTCGCGGATGCCGCTCTTGGGCAGCGCGGCCACGTGGCCCGCCACCCAGTCTTTCGGGTCGGTGCTCATGTTGTGGGCTCCGTTCAGGGCGCGACGGTCAGCCGCGAACTCGGGGTTTCATCCTGCTCGAGCAGGCAGCCCTGGTCCTTGTAGCAACGCAGCTGGAAATGGGTCGCGGTGGAGAGCACGCCCTCGATGGTGGAAAGTTTCTCCGACACGAACGCCGCCACGCGCTGGAGCGACGCGCCCTTGACGAAAACAAGCAGGTCATAGCCGCCGGACATCAGGTAGCAGGACTCCACCTCGTCGAAGCGGCTGATGCGCTCCGCCAGTCGGTTGAACCCGCCCCCGCGCTCCGGGGTGATGCGCACCTCGATCACCGCGCGCACCACGGCGGCGGCGGCGGCCTCACGGGACAGATCGAGCACCGGACGCCAGCCGAGGAAGATTTTCTCTTTTTTCAGCTGTTCCAGTTGCTGATTAATCTCGGCTTCGGACAGGCCCGCCACCTGCGCCATTTGCGCCGGGGACAGGCTGCCGCCTTCGATCAAGAGCTTGAGAACAGGATTCATACGGCGCGCAGTGTGACAAAGACCGGAGCGACAAATCCACCTAAATGTGGCGCCGGGTGAAAATTGGGTGGATTAGCCCGCCGGGGCGGTTTCAATGCCCCTTTTCCATGTTCGAATCCCTTACCGACAAACTGGGCAGCGCCCTCCGCAACCTCCGCGGTGTGGGCCGCCTGAGCGAGGACAACATGGCGGACGCCCTCAAGGAGGTGCGCACCGCCCTGCTCTCCGCCGACGTCCATTTCAAGGTCGCCCGCGAGTTCATCGACCGCGTGCAGACCGCCTGCGTCGGCCAGGAAGTCCTCAAATCCGTCACCCCCGGCCAGCAGATCATCAAGATCATCCATGATGAGCTGGTTAAGCTCCTCGGCGAAGGCACCACCGAACTGACGGCGAAGCGCCCGCTCAAAATCCTGATGGTCGGCCTGCATGGCTCGGGCAAAACCACCTCCACCGCCAAGCTCGGCAAACTGCTCAAGAAAAAAGGCGCGCGCCCGTTTGTCGTGGCCTGCGACGTCCAGCGCCCCGCCGCCATCGACCAGCTCGAAATCCTCGCCAAACAGGAGGAACTCGCCTTCTACGGCGACCGCGTCTCGAAGGACGTGCCCGCCATCGGCAGCAAGGCGCTCGACCTCGCACTGGCACAGAACGCCGACGTCATCCTCTTCGACACCGCCGGCCGCCTGCAAATCGACACCGACCTGATTGAGGAGGTCAAAACCCTCCGCGCCCGCGTCCAGCCCGACGAAATCCTGCTCGTGGCCGACGGTGCGCTCGGCCAGGAGGCCGTGAACGTCGCCAAGGCCTTCCACGAGGCGCTGGGCCTCACCGGCCTCATCCTCACCAAGCTCGACGGCGACGCGCGCGGCGGCGCGGCCCTCTCGATCAAGTCGATCACCGGCGTGCCCATCAAATACGTCGGTACCGGCGAAAAGACGTCCGACTTCGACACGTTTTACCCCGACCGGCTCGCGTCGCGCATCCTCGGCATGGGCGATGTGGTCTCGCTGGTCGAAAAGGCGCAGGAGAACATCGACCAGAAAGAGGCCGAGCGCATGGCCGAGAAGATGCGCAAGGCGGAGTTCGATCTCGACGACTTCCTCGCGCAGATGCAGCAGGTCAAAAAGATGGGCTCGATGCAGAGCATCATGGGCATGATCCCCGGCATGAGCGGCGTACAGCTGCCCGACGACGCCGACCGGCAGATGAAACGCACCGAGGCCATCATCCAGTCGATGACGAAGCAGGAGCGGCGCAAGCCGCAGATTCTCAACGGCAGCCGCCGCCAGCGCATCGCCAACGGTGCCGGGGTCAAAATCGTCGAGGTCAACCAGCTGCTGAAGCAATTCCAGCAGATGCAGAAAATGATGAAGATGATGAAGGGCGGCGGCTCGAAGAAGATGATGCGCCAGCTTGAAGCCATGCGTGGCAAAGGCGGCGGCGGGTTCCCGGGCATGTGATCCCTGGGAGCGCGGGCGGCTTGAGCGGTTTCAATTCAATTGTAGCCGCGTTTGAGCACAGCGAAAACGTGGCCACTGAGACACCACATTGTCGCCAAGCTCCAATGCGGCTACAATTCAACAGCTACACCTTCTCTGAAAATACACTACCCCGCGCCCAGCGGGCGCACGGCGACAAAGCGCACGACCGCGCGGTTTTCCGCGCGTGAGGCCGGCAGCGAGACCGCAAACACCGCCTCCCAATCGTTTTCGCCCGCCTGATCCACAAGCATCTGGGCGACCTCCCACTCCTCGCCCGCCTCGCTTTCCGGCCAATGCGTGTGCTTGGCCGCGCGGCCCTCGGGATCGAGCCGGAAACGTCCGCGCGCCTCGAAATATGCCGCAAAGCCGCGGTAGTGCGGCTCGAGTTCGCGCGCGTCCTCGTCGTCCGCCGCCGCCAACGGCCGGCCCGCGGCGTCCCAATGCGCCAGCCCCTGCAACCAAAGCAGGATCTCGGCGCGCACCAACCGGCGAAAGGCCGCCCGGTCGCGGGTGACATCGTGGGTGCTGGGCCGGGCCGGCTTGTCGCTCTCGACCGCGACCGCCACCCAGTCGGGATCGCGCATGCGCTCCCACTCCTCCAGCAGGCTCGAATCAATGCCGCGAATCAGTTCGCGGAAATAGGCCTCCATTTCCACGACCTCCTCGGTCTTGGCGGCATCGGGCACCGTCTGCGCCAGCACTTTCCAGACCTGCGAGAGATGCCGCAGCAGCAGCCCTTCGGCGCGCTCAAGTCCGTATTCACGGATGTAATCGGCGAAGGACTGGTAACGCTCGAACATTTCGCGCGCGATCGACTTGGGCCGCACGTTTTCTTGCCCGACCCATGGGTGCGCCGCGGCAAAGGCGTTGAACGTCTCGTAGATGAATTCCCGGCACGGCTTCGGGTGCTCCACCTCGTCGAGCTTGGCCATGCGTTCCTCGTATTCGATTCCCGCCGCCTTCATCTCGGCCAGCTTGTCGGTCTTCAACCGGTCCACCTGTTTGCGCAGGATGAGCTCGGGATCCTCCACGATCGCCTCGCACAGGGTGAGCACGTCGAACGGATAATCGGGCGAATCGCGCTCCAGCAGCGGCAGCGTGTCCAGCAGGTAAAGCGACAGCGTCTGGTGCAGCGAAAAATCGTCCTGCAGTTCCACGTTCACCCGCAGCTTGCGGTCCGGCGCGACCCGTTCCGCGCGCGGCACGATGGCGACGATCCCGCGCTCCACCAAGGCACGGAACAGCTGCCACGCGCGCCGGCGCAGCGCGGCCTTCTTCGCCGGCGTCTCATGGCACGTGTCGATCAGCCGCTGCAACGCCCGGCAGCCGTCCTCCGCCCGCCCCAGCATCAGGAGCAGCATGCCGTGCGAAACTTGGAAGCGCGAAACCAGCGACTCGGGCGGTGCGGCCTGCAGCCGCGCGAAGGTTTGCCGGTCCCACGTCACCGCCCCGACCGGCGGACGAGCCTTCACGAGCTTACGCAGTTTCTGCGGATTGCCCGCGGCTTTTCCCTCGGCGCGCTTGTTCTCAATCACATGGGCCGGCGCCTGCGCGATCACATAACCGCGGTCGTCGAAGCCCTTGCGGCCGGCCCGCCCCGCGATCTGCCGGAAATCGCGCACGGCCAAAATCGCGGCCTTGCGGCCGTCGTATTTCCACAACTGCGTGAACAGCACGGTGCGGATCGGCACGTTGATGCCCACGCCCAGCGTATCGGTGCCGCAGATGAGCTTGAGCCGCCCCTGCTGCGCGAGCCGCTCCACCAAAATGCGGTATTTCGGCAACAGCCCGGCATGATGGATGCCGATGCCGTGCCGCAGCCAGCGCTTCACATCCTTGCCGTAAGGGCTGTTGAATTTCACGTCGGCCAGATCGGCGGACAGCGCGGCCTTCTCCTCACGCGTGCAGACATCGAGGCTCATCAGCGCCTGGGCCGACTCCGCCGCCTCGCGCTGGGTGAAATGCACGAGGTAGGCCGGCACCCGGTTCTCCTGCAGCAGCTGCGCGATCCGCTCCGCCAGCGGGGTCTCGGAATACTCGAATTCGAGCGGCACGGGCCGGCGGTCGCTGCGCACGGTGACGCTGTCGGCGCCGGTGAGCCGGGTGAGTTCGCGTTCAAAAAACTGCGTTTCACCCAGCGTCGCCGACATGAGCAGAAAGCGCGCCCCCGGCAGCGTGAGCAGCGGCACCTGCCACGCCGTGCCGCGTTCGGCGTCAGAGTAATAGTGAAACTCATCCATGATCACCGCCTTGATCGCCGCGGCGCGGGCGCCACCGGCGAGCGCGAAGTTGGTGAGGATCTCCGCCGTGCAGCAGAGCACCGGCGCGTCCAGGTTCACGCTGGCATCGCCCGTGCTCATGCCGACGTGGTCCGGTCCGAATTCCCGGCACAGCGCGAGGAACTTCTCGTTCACCAACGCCTTGATCGGGCTGGTGTAAATCGAGCGCTCGCCGGCGCACAGCGCCCGGAAATGCAGCGCCGACGCCACCAACGATTTGCCCGAACCGGTCGGCGTCGCGAGAATCACGTTTTTCCCGGCAAACAATTCCAGCACCGCCTCCTCCTGCTCGGGGTAAAGCTCCAGCCCGCGGTCCGCACAGGCCGTGAGAAAACGGTCCAGCACGTCATCGGCGGAGGGTCGGCCGGGCAGCGGGGCCAGCGGAGCGGGTTGCATCATCGGGCGAGCAGAAGGCAATGCAGGCGCGCAATCGAATGAAAATCGCAGACGGGGAGCTGGGCGGCTCATGGGGAGCGCGGGCGGCTCGCCCGCATCAACGGATCCGCAGGCGTCACCTTGGTGCCGCCTGCACGAGGCTCGGACCAAGGTCCGGCCCTACGATTCAACCATGGCCCGCCCACTTGGTTGGGCAAGGCGGGCCGGCGGCCCGCGCTCCCAATGAGCTCAGGCCAGTTTGCCTTGGATGAGCTTGCTGGCGGCCCCGAAGTCGATCAGCGCCGCCTCCGGTCGCTGCTTGAGCGCGCCGATGACCTTGCCCATCTCCTTGCGCGAGGTGGCGCCGGTGGCCTGGACGGCCTCGTTGACGAGCGCCTCGAGCTTGGCCGCATCGAGGCCGGCCGGCAGGTATTGTTCGAGCAACTTGATCTCGGTGTCGTTGGCCGCCACGAGGTCGGCCCGGCCGCCCTGGGCAAATTCCGCCCGCGCGTCGGCGAGGTTTTTCACCGCCTTGCGCAGCGTGGCGATGACGAGCGCGTCGTCGATGTCCTTGTTCGCATCCATCGCCGCTCGTTTGATGGCGGCGTCGGCCGTGCGCAGGGCCGTGGTGGTGACGGAGTCGCGGGCCTTCATGGCCGTGATGATGTCGGCGCGGAGCCGTTCGTAGATCGTGGACATGCGGACACTTTGCGCGCCCCGGCGGTGGTGTCGAGCTGCCGGCGGGAAAATTGCAGCGGAGAAATCCGGACGACGGCCGGCCGCGGATGTGCTAGCTTCGGCGCCATGCGAATGACGGACCGCCGGATGTATGACCGGGTGCTGGCCAGCGATGCCAGCTACAACGGGCGCTTTTTTCTCGGCGTGCTGACCACCGGGATCTACTGCCTGCCCGGCTGCACGGCGCGCAAACCGAAGCGCGAGAACGTCCGGTTCTTTCCCAACTGCGAGGCGGCGCGCGCGGCCGGTTTGAGGCCGTGCAAAAAATGTCACCCGGACGACTTTGCCGCCGGCGCGGATCCAGTCTTGGAATCGATCGAGACCCTCGTCGCGGAGATTCGTCGCGCCCCGGCCGATTTTCGCGACACCCGCAGCATCGTGCGACGATCGGGCTTTGGCGCCAGCCGGGTGTTTGAGCTGTTCCGGCTGCACTATCACCAAACCCCGGCCGATGTGCTGCAACGCGCCCGCCAGGAACACTGTCGCCGCGCGTTGCTGGACGAAGACACCCCGCTGATCGAAATCGCCCAAGCGGCCGGTTTCGAATCGCTCTCCGTTTTTCACGACCGCTTCCGCCGCCAAGCCGGCATGACGCCCGGCGATTACCGCCGGCTGCGCGCGGCCGCGTCGTTCACGATTCAACTGCCCGGGAATTACCCGCTGCCCTACCTGCGGCGGGCGCTGAGCCGCGATCCGCACAGCGTGACGGAACGTCTCGACGGCGGCACCTACACCGCCGCCGTGCGGTTGCAGGACGGCCCGGCCGTGATCACGCTGCGTTTGTCGGCCACGCACATCGAAGTTGAAGCAACGGGTGCGCGGGGTGCCGAGGTGCACCAACTGGTGATCGGCCTGATCGGCTTGGATCAGGACGCGGAAGCGTTTTCCCGCCTCGCCCGCAAACTCGGCCTCGCCCGGCTGGTGCGTGGGCGCGAAGGCATGCGGATCAGTCAAACGTCTTCGGTGTTCGAGGGCCTCCTCTGGGCGATCATCGGCCAGCAGATCAATTTCCCCTTCGCCTGCCTGCTGCGCCGCCGGCTGTTCGAACTCGCCGGCACGCCGCTGGCCGGCGGACTGGTCGCCCCGCCAATGCCCGCGGATGTCGCGGCCCTGAAACCCGCCGATCTGCAAAAGCGGCAATTTTCGCGGCAAAAAGCCGCCTACCTTATCGCCACCGCCCGGCTCGTGGCCGACGGGAAATTGGATCTCGCCGCGCTGGCCCACGGTTCCGCCACCCGGGTCGAGCGCACGCTGCTGGCCGTGCGCGGACTCGGCCCGTGGTCGGTCAATTACCTGATGATGCGTGCGCTCGGCTTCGCCGACTGCGTCCCCTACGGCGACACCGGTGTGACCGGCGGATTGCAGACGCTGTTCAAACTCGAACAGCGGCCCGATGTCGACGCCACCCGGCGCCTGATGAGCGTGTTCTCGCCCCACCGCAGTCTCGCCACCGCCCACCTCTGGCAACTCAACCAAACCCCACCCGTATGACCTGCTACACCGACACCTTCGACACCCAACTCGGCCCGTTCTCCGTCGCGGTCGACGACACCGGCGCCGTCATCGCCACCGCCTTCGGCCCCCGCCGCGCCCTGCGTGGGCGTCTGCCGCGATGTCACTTAACAGGTGACATAGTCCGCACGGCGGCCGTGCGGCGGCAGATTGAGGCGTATCTGGTGGGACAACGGCAGACATTCGAGCTGAAGCTGGCGCCCGCCGGCACGCCGTTTCAACAGCAGGTCTGGCGCGCATTGCGCAAGATACCCCGCGGGCGGACGACGACCTACGGTGAACTCGCGGCCAAGTTGAAGCGCCCCGGGGCCGCCCGTGCGGTCGGCCGGGCCAACGCCACCAATCCGCTCTGCGTAATCGTGCCCTGCCACCGTGTGATCGGCGCGGGCGGTGCGTTGACCGGCTATGCCTTTGGCGTGGCGCGCAAGCAAAAGCTGCTCGCCCTCGAGGCCGCTTCAGCCGTGGCGTGAGCGCAGCGCGGCGACGACGCGCGCGAGCTTTTGCGGATCCTTGACGCCCGGGCTGGATTCCACGCCGCTGTTGAAATCGAGGTATTTGGTGCCGGTCGCCTCGACCGCCGCGACCACGTTGTCGGGATTCAAGCCGCCGGCGAGAATCCAGCGCTTTTGCGGATAGGCCTGCTGGTGGCGCTGGAATTTCTCCCAATCGCCGGTCTGGCCGGTGCCGCCGAATGTGTCGGCACGAAACGCATCGAGCAAAAGGGTGTCCGCGAGTTCGAGCCACTCGGGGCGCACCTCGGCTTCGGGCGGCAGCCTCGGCGCGAGCCAGAGCCGGTCGCGGCCAACAGCTTCGCTCCACGCGGCGAGGGTTGCAGCGGGCAGATCCACGGGAAAATGCAGTTGAAAACAATCGAAGCCCGCGTCCCGCATCGCAGCCAGATCGGTCACCGCGGGCGCAACAGCGACCGCCACGTGTTTGCGCCCGGGCAGCAGCGTTTGCATCGCCTGATACTGCGCGAGCGACACGTATCGAGGCGACGCGGGATGCAGGATGAAGCCGAGATAGTCCGCCCCGGCCTGATCGGCGTGTTCCGCATCGATCAGGGTCCGCAGGCCGCAGACTTTGCAACGCAGGCCGGCGATCATGGCTCAGGCCTCGACGTCGCCCATGCAGGTTTCCACCAGCCGCGCGGTGCGGATCCAGGGATGGTCGAGCGGCACGATGCGCTTGGTGCCGGCCGCTTTCACCAACGGGATGGGCACACACTCGGTGCCCTTGACGCCGACCATGACATTGTAGTGATGCTCGGCCAGCAACTCGCCGGCCTTGGTGCCAAGCCGGGTGCAGAGCAAGCGGTCGAACGCGGTCGGCGGGCCGCCGCGCTGGACGTGACCGAGCGAGGTCACCCGCGCCTCGACGCCGGTCAACTGCTGCAACTGCCGCGCGAGGCGGCTGGCCACGGGCTCCTGCACGAGGCGCACCTCGCCCTCGTCCCGGTTCTCGACCGTGCGCACCTCGCCGGTGGACTTGGGTTTCTTGCCCTTGGCCACGGCCCGGGCCCTGGCCTCGTCGAGGCTGAGAATCCCCTCCGCGACCGCGATGATGGAGAAGCGTTTGCCCGAGCGTTGGCGACGCTGCAGGCTGTTGGCCACGATCTTGATGTCGTAGGGCAACTCGGGGATCAGGATCACGTCAGCCCCGCCCGCGATGCCCGCGCCGAGGCAGAGCCAGCCCGCGGAGTGCCCCATGATCTCGCACACGATCATGCGGTGATGACTGGTCGCGGTGGTGTGCAGCCGGTCAATGGCCTCGGTCGCGATCGACATGGCCGAGTCAAAGCCGAAGGTGATGTCGGTCTCGGCCACGTCGTTGTCGATCGTCTTCGGCAACGTGATGACATTGATGCCGCCCTGCTGGTGCAGGCGGAGCGCGTTCTTCTGCGTGCCGTTGCCGCCGAGGCAGACGAGACAGTCGAGGTTGAGCTTGTGGTAATTCGCCACGGCGACCGAGGTCATGTCCATGGGCTTGCCGCCCATCGGCATCTTGTGGGGTTTGTCGCGGCTGCTGCCGAGGAACGTGCCGCCCTGCGCGAGGATGCCGCTGACCAGCGGGTTGTCCACGATGGTGTAACGGTTCTCCACGAGACCACGAAACCCGTCATGGATGCCGATGACCTTGATCCCGTGGTGCATCGCGGCCTTGGCGACGCCGCGGATGACCGCATTGAGACCCGGACAATCACCGCCCGCGGTCAGAATGCCGATCGTGCCCTTGTTCGCAGCCTTGGTTTTGCGTACCATCACCCCAGCGTGGGGCAAAAGTGCCGGCTTGCCGAGTCAGAGTTTGCGCACGTGCGGTGACCAACGCGGTCAGCCGGCAAAGGCGTTCAGGCTCGCGATCACGTGGTCCACCTGCGCATCGGTCAGCTCCGGGAAAATCGGCAGGCTGAGGCAGTTGGCCGCGACCTGTTCCGCCACCGGGAAAGCCCCTTCGCCGTAACCGAGCGACGCATAGCACTTCTGCCGGTGCAGCGGCACGGGGTAGATCAGATCGGTGCCGACCTCGCAGGCGGCGAGGTGCGCGCGCAACGCATCGCGGCGCGGATGCGTGAGCGTAAACTGGTGATAAACGCTGCAACCGTAATCCACCTCGGCGGGCAGCGTGACCCCGCGCAGCGTGATGCCGGCGCGGTAACGCGCGGCGATCGCCTGCCGGCGCTCTGTCCACGCCGTGAGATGCGGCAGCTTGACGTTGAGCAACGCGGCCTGAAAGCCGTCCATGCGGAAATTGCCGCCGACGATGTCGTGATAATAGCGCCGGTCGGAACCGTGCACACGGATGTGGCGCGCCGTGGTGTGGAGTTCCTCGCGCTGCGAGACCAACAGGCCGCCCTCGCCGCAACCGCCGAGATTCTTAGTCGGATAAAAACTGAATGTGCCGACCTCGCCGAACAGACCGACAGGGGTGCCGCGGTATTGCGCACCGACCGCCTGGGCGCAGTCCTCGATGACAAAAAGGTTATGTCGACGCGCGATGGTCATGATCTCGTCCATCCGGGCGGGTTGACCGAACAGATGCACAACGATGAGGCCCTTGGTCCGCGGGGTAATCGCGGCCTCGATTTTCGCAGGATCGAGGTTGTAGGTGCCGGGTTCGATATCGACAAACACCGGGGTCGCGCCCGTGTAGCTGATCCCCCAGGCCGAGGAGATGAAGGTGAACGGCGTGGTGATGACCTCGTCGCCTGGACCGAAACCGGCGATCATGCAGCCCACATGCAGCGGCGCCGTGCCGCTGTTCATGCCGAGCGCGCGCGGGTAGCCGAGCGTCGTGGCAAAGTTGCGCTCGAAATCCTCCACGTCCTTGCCCAGGCAGAAACGCGTGGCGTCATAGGTCGCGGTGAGCGCGGCCAGCGCCTCGGTGCGGATCGCGCGGTGCTGCAGGCCGAGATCGAGAAAGGGGACTTTCATGCGCCGATTTTTTTGACGAGGGCCGCGACGAGGCTGTCGAGGGTGGACTCCTTCGCGGTGAAACCAACGGGCAGGCCGCGCTGTTTCATCGTCGCCGTGGTCAACGGCCCGATGCTGCCGGCCAGCGGGGTGACGGCGCCCTTAGCGAGCTTGAGCGCCTTGGCCTGATCGGCAAACGAGTCCACGGCGGATGAACTGGCGAAGAGCACGGCATCGGCGCCCTTGGCACGGAAATCGGCGGCGGCGGGATCGGCGGACAGATCGGCCTTTTCGGTCTTGTAGACCTGGAGGCGGTCGACGATGGCCATGGCGGCCTCCAATTTTTCGACGAGTTCCTCGCGGTTGAGATTGCCGGTGACGACCAGCACCTTGGCGTTGTCGAGGCTGCCGGTCTCGATGAGCGCGTCGGCCAACGCGGCGCCGGTGGCGGTGGCCGGCATGCACTCGACCTTGAGATGAAACGCGCGGACGGCGGCGGCGGTCGCAGGCCCGACACAGGCGATGCGCAGCAGGCCGAGCGAGCGGATGTCGTCAAAGAGCCGGTTGAATTCCTCGAAGAAATAGCGCACGCCGTTGGCACTGGTAAACACGATCCAGTCGTAGGAACCGAGCTCAAGCAGCGCGTCGGCGAGATCCTGTTTGGAAACCTCCTTGGTGATGCTGATCAAGGGCAACTCGAGCACCTCGGCGCCCAAGGCCAGCAGCTTGGCGGTCAGTTCGGGCGCCTGTTCGCGCGCGCGGGTGACGGCGACGCGGCGGCCGGTCAGCGGCAGGGAGTTTTTCATACGAGTCGGAGAGTCTTGAGAATGCGGGCGGCGGTTTCGGCCGGGGCGGCGAAATCATCCGCCGTGAGCGGGAAACGCTGCAGGCCGGTGTTTTCGTGGAAGAGATAAAGGGTGTCCGCCGTGGCGTGCGCAGCGAAGGCGGTGTGGCAGCCGCCGCCGAGCGCGGCTTGAAACGCACGCTCGACCGCGACGCTGCGGGCCGTGTCGGCATGCAGGACTGCCGCAAAGCGGGCCGAATCGGCCAGCCGGGTTTGCACCGCGATGGCCCCCTGCCCCACGGCCGGCACCATGCGGTCATGCGCGAGCGGGTGAAATTCCAGACCCGGCCAGCCGGCGATGCCGAGCCGCGCCAGTCCGGCGGCGGCGAGCACGGTGCCGTCGGCGACATGCTGCTCGGCGACCTTGCGCAGGCGGGTGTCGACGTTGCCACGGATCTCGCAGAACTCCACGGCCGGATACAGCCGCGCGAGTTGCAGGCGGCGGCGCGGGCTGCCGGTGGCGAGCTTGGCGGGTTGCTCCACCCCGGCGCGCAACACGAGCACATCACGCGTGTCGGCCCGCGGCATGTAACCGGCGATCATGAGACCGGCGGGCATTTCGCCGGGCAGGTCCTTGGTGCTGTGCACCGCGAGATCGGCCTCGCCGTTCAGCAGCGCCTGTTCGAGTTCGCTCGTGAACAGGCCCTTGCCGCCCTTTTGCTCGAGGGACCATTCCGTCTGGCGGTCGCCGGTGGTCACAAATTTCCGCAGCTCGACGCCGACCCCGAGGGTCGAGCGGAGATGCGCGGCCACCATTTCGCTTTGGGCCAGGGCGAGCGGGCTCTTGCGCGTGGCGAGGATGAGATTCGATGCGGACACGGGGGCAGCGTAGGAGATTCGGGCCTGAAAACAAGAATCGGCACCAACGAAATATCGCCGGTGCCGATTCGGGTGTAAACAGGACTGGGTTGGATCAGGCGTAGGAAGCCTGGACGCCCTTGATGTTCTTCTTGGTCATCCAAGGCATCATGCCACGGAGGTAGGCGCCGGTCTTCTCGATCTGGTGCTTTTCCCCGGCCTTGAGCAGCTTGTTGTAGTTTTTCAGGCCGCCCTTGTATTCCTTGACCCACTCTTTGGTGAACTTGCCGGTCTGGATCTCCTTCAGGATCTTCTTCATCTCGGCCTTGGTCTTTTTGTTCACCACGCGCGGGCCACGGGTGATGTCGCCGTATTTGGCGGTCTCGGAAATCGAGAAACGCATGCCGGCGATGCCGGACTCATACATGAGGTCGCAGATGAGCTTCAGTTCGTGGAGGCACTCGAAGTAGGCCATCTCGGGCTGGTAACCGGCCTCGACGAGGGTCTCGAAACCGGCCTGGACGAGCGCAGAGGCGCCGCCGCAAAGCACGGCCTGTTCGCCGAAGAGATCGGTTTCGCACTCTTCCTTGAAGGTGGTCTGCAGCACGCCGGCGCGGGTGGAACCGATGCCCTTGGCCCAGGCGAGCGCGGTCTTCTTGGCGGCCTTGGAGCTGCCGGGGGCGACGGCGATGAGCGCCGGCATGCCCTTGCCCTCGACATAGAGGCGGCGGACCATGTGGCCGGGGCCCTTCGGGGCGACCATGATGACGTCCACGCCCTTCGGCACCTTGATCAGGTCGAAATGGATGGCGAGACCGTGCGAGAACAGGAGGGTCTTGCCCTTGGTCAGGTTGGGGGCGATGTCCTGCTCGTAAACGTCGGCCTGCTTCATGTCGGGCAGTGCGATCATGATGACATCGGCGCGGCGGACGGCCTCGGCGGTGTCGAAGACCTCAAGGCCGTGCTGGACCGCGACCTCGCGGGATTTGCTCTTGGCGTAGAGGCCGATGATGACCTTGCAGCCGCTCTCCTTGAGGTTCAACGCGTGGGCGTGACCTTGGGAACCGTAGCCGATGACGGCGAGGGTCTTGTTCTTGAACACGCCGAGATCGGCGTCCTTGTCGGTGTAGACTTTGGCAGGCATGATAAATCGCGTTAGCGGGTTTTGGGTTGGGTGGAGAGTGGAATCAACGTTTCAGCGCCAGACGGCCGGTGCGGGCCAGTTCGAGGATGCCGAAGGGTTCCAGCAGGCCGAGAAAGGCGTTCACCTTGTCGTCGTCGCCGGTGCACTCGATCATCACGTCGTCGTGGTTGAGGTTAACAATCTTGGCGCGGAAGATATCCTTGATCTGGAGGATCTCGGGGCGGGTCTGCGAGGTGGCCCTGACCTTGACCAGGACCAGCTCACGCATGACGGCGGAACCGTCGGTGAAATCGATGACATCGACGACGTTGATCAGCTTGCGGAGCTGCTTGATGCACAGGTCCAGCGCCTGGTCGTCGCCCTTGAGCACCACGGTGATGCGGGAGAGCGTCGCATCGTGCGTGGGCGCGACGTTGAGGGAATCGATGTTGAAGCCGCGCCCGGAAAACATGCCGGAAACGCGCGCCAAAACGCCGAACTTGTTCTCAACAAGGACCGAGATCGTGTGTCGCATGGTGGTTTGGATAGATGATAAAAATTCGTGGGCTTGCCGAGCCGAAGCTCGCAGCGGTATTTTCGGCCCGTCTTCGCTCTGGTCAGAGCTCCGACGCGGCAGCCTTCACCCTCCGCTGCGCTGCGAGCGAAGGCTGGTGGACGCCGAGGGACTCGAACCCCCGACCCCCTCGGTGTAAACGAGATGCTCTAACCAACTGAGCTAGGCGTCCGAGCCGAGGGCTGAAATAAGCGGTTCATCCCCGGGCCTGACAAGAACTTAATCCCGCCCGGTCGGCACGCCCATGTCATAACCCCGCCGTCCGGCTCACGCGGTGGCCGCGGCGGCTTTGGGCTGCAACCAGCCGTTGCGGACCATCAGCTCGGCGTTCATCAGGGCGTTGAGGGCCGCGCCGCGCCAAAGATTGTCGCCGCTGACCCAGAACGAGAGGCCGTTTTCAAACGCGGTGTCGAGCCGCAGGCGGCCGACGCCACACTTCACCTTCTCGGCAAAATCCAGCGGGGTCGGATAACGCTTCTGCGCCGGGTCGTCCACCAGCTCGGCCCCGTCGAATTCCGCGATTGCGGCGCGCGCCGTCGCCAGATCCACCGGACGCTCAAACTCGGCGCAAACCGAGATCGAATGCGCCCGCACCACGGGCACGCGGACGGTCGTGGCCGAGACCTTGAGGTCGGGCAGGCCGAGGATCTTGCGCGTCTCCTGCGCCATCTTGCTCTCCTCGCCGGTGTAGCCGTCGGCACCGAAACTGTCGATGTGCGGGATGCAGTTGAACGCGATCTGGTAAGGATAAACCTTCTTCTCCAGCGGCCGGTCGGCGACATGCGCCTGCACCTGCGCCTCGAGTTCGCGCACGGCCTCCGCCCCGGTGCCGGACACCGATTGGTAGGTGGAGACGATGAGCCGCTTGAGCCCGAACTTCCGGTGCAACGGGAAAAGCCCCATCAGCATCACGGCGGTCGAACAATTGGGGTTGGCGATGAGACCGCGATGCGTGCGCAGCCCCTCCGGGTTGATTTCCGGAATGACCAACGGCACATCCGGCTCCATGCGCAATGCCGAGCTCTTGTCGATGACGACACAGCCGGCCTTCACCGCATCCGGCGCCAGCGCGCGGGTGACCGAGCCGCCCGCCGCGAGAAACAGGATGTCGATGTCGCCAAACACGCCGGGCTTGGCCTCCTCCACCGTGAATTTTTTGCCGCCCTGTTCGATCGTCTTGCCGGCTGAACGCGCCGAGGCGAAGAGCCGCAGCGCCTTCAGCGGGAATTCGCGCTCCAGCACGAGCCGGAGCAATTCTTGACCGACGGCACCGGTTGCGCCGACGATACCCACTGTGAATGACGGATTGTTTGCCATGGAAAAACCTTGGGAGCGGGTTAATAAAGCCTGCACCGCGCTGGGTATCAAGCCCTCAGCGCGCGTGCTGCTCGTGAATATCGGCGCGCACACGCTGCAATTCCTTCAGGCCGGCGAGGTTGTCAAAAGTTACGTCATATCCACCTCGCGCCGCCCGCCGTCCAATCGCAAGGGTTCGCTCGGCACGCCGCGCGGTCTGCATGAAATCGCCGAGCGCATCGGCGCCGGGCAGCCGCCGGGCATGGTGTTCAAGGCCCGCCAGCCCACCGGCCGCCACTACCGCGAGATGCCCGACAGCGAGACCGAAACCAATCTCATCACCAGCCGCATCCTCTGGCTGCGCGGGCTCGAGGAACGCATCAATCTCGGCGGCGAGGTCGACACTTACCAGCGCTACATCTACATCCACGGCACCAATCACGAGGACCGCATCGGCGAACCCCTGAGCGCCGGCTGTGTGTTGATGCGCAATCTCGACATCATCGAGCTCTACGAGGCCGTGCGCCCCGGCGACCAGGTGCTGATCACGGACTGAAAAAGGAATCGCCCCAGGCACTTTTGCGATGAAATCGCCCTGCCTGGCCGAGGCTACGGAGGGCAGCCTTCGCACAAACCGCAGTCGTGGAATCTCACGTAAGCAAAAAGCTGGCCTGCCAGCCGTGGGCTTGGCGAAGCGTGGGATTCGAATCTCTCAGCCCCAACAACGGAAAAGCTTCGTCGAACGTGCCATTTGATTGTCACGAGCGACTTGAGACAGGAAGGATCGTGCAACGAGCGCCATCGAAATCGATCGAAAACCCAGGAGCGGACATATCCGTGGCAAATGTCCCCTGAATTCAGGGCCTCCATGGAGTGACCGGTATTGAAAAGGCGCCTGACAAATGGGCAGTCCCAAAACCCCGCGCCCAGCACCACCACGTGCCCGGAGGTCCGGGTCGCCTCGGCAGATCCGGGCCCGGGGCGCTAGCCCTGGGATGAAGTCTTGTCAGTCGGGGAGTGGGCGGCCGACGGGGAGTCTGCCCCGGGTGGCACCGCCTCCCCGTCGTTACCGATCGCCCCGACCGGACATCCTTCTTTGCTCTCGGCGGCGAGTCTTTTCTCGTCCTCGGTTTCCGGCTGGTGAAAGACGATGCTGTTGCCGTTGTCGTCATCGCGCCGAAACACGGTCGGGGCAGTATCGCGACAAAGATCGCAGTCTATGCAGTTGGAATCCACATACCAAGGTCCTGGTGCATTCTGTGGAAGACGGTCTTTTTTGTCGGCCATGGTGGTTATGTTTTTAGGCATCCAAGCATGCGCGGGATGCGCAACGCCGGGCGAATTGCCAAGGATATTGATTCAGTGATGGAGTTCGCCGGCCGGGCGCCCCGGACAAACCGTCGTGTCCGCCCTGCAATCGTGCGCCCACGGCGCATACGGCCAGGCAGGCTCGGCGGCCCAGGTCTGAATCCAATCGGTGATTCTGCCCCATGGCTGCAAACTAGCCAGAAAAGACCGGCGCGCACGCTAAATCGGACTTTGACATCCAATTTTATCGGTGTCACCTGATGCAACGGGGCCTGATCTTGTCCGGCCACCCCGGGTCGGGGTGGATAACCGCTCCCTGCAATCATCTGAAACCACGAAATGCATCATGAATGATCCCACCATCCACGCCACCGCGCAGTCACGCGATCCACAGGTCGTTTTCGATGTTCGCCCGATCCCCGGTCGGGTGAAACACGCGCAGATTTTCCAACGTTGGTTCGATCTGGCCGTCGGCCAACACTTCGTGCTGCTGAACGACCACGATCCCGTGCCGCTCTACTATCAATTCGCGGCCGAATTTCCCGAAGCGTTCACCTGGGATTATCTGGAACGTGGCCCGGAGGAATACCGCGTAAAAATCACGAAACTCCGGCCGGTTACGGGTGCCGCGTCGACCCCGCCCGTGCGTCCCGTTTCCGGCGCCGCCGCTGCGCCGGCGGTCTCAGGCGGCGTGCATGAAATCGATGCGCGTGGGCTCGAGCCGCCGGAACCGCTGGTCCGGATTCTCGACGCGCTGGAATCGCTGCCCGCCGGGGCCGCCCTGCGCGCCCATACCGACCGGGAGCCGCGCCACCTGTTTGGAGAGGCCGGCCAACGCGGATTCCGCCATGACTGCAATGAACAGCCTGACGGCAGCTGGGTCACCGTACTTGTCCGGGTCTGAATCGCAGCCAGGGTGCCCGCCCGCGTCCACCCGTTCGCCTGCATCGTCGGGCGGTGGGTTGCGTCACAGGCCTGGCTACTTCTGACGCTCATGGGGCTCGGACTGGTCGCTCGTCCGACGGCCACGATGCCCGTCGCGCAACCGACGCTGTTGCGCCTGCCCCACCCGCATCCGCAGGTCGTGGCACTCACGCACACGTACACGTGGCTGCTGGGCTTCTTCGTCACGGTAGCCTGCGGCGCGGTTTATCAAATCGTCCCCGTTGCGCTCGACACCACGCTGGCCAACGCACGGTCCATCCGGCAAGTGGACCCACGAGGGAGAGAAGGCGGCGCTAAACCAACTGCGGGTGCGGTAAAGGCCGAGGTCGCGATGATCTTCGAAACGCCGTGGACGCCGGACAGGCTGAATGCGGCGGGGCGGCACGAGTTGCGGATGGATTGATCGCCGGCGTGGAGACGTTCCCTTCCGCAGGCTGCGGCCTTAACCCAGACCCAAGAGGCAGGTTTGTTTCGCCGGCCCGCCACCCCGACCCAAGAAGTGTCAGGATGAGCATAATCGGACATTGACATCCTTTTATCAGTTCACAGGGTCCTGCCGCATATTCCGGCTGGCCCGACGGTCTCTTTTTCGAGGCTCCCCGGGCCGGTTTTCTCCCTCCCATGCCAATTGTCCATTCCCTTGTAATCGCCATAACCGGCCGTGCTCCGGTGAGTCTGTGGGGCGAGACCGGCATTATCATCACGATCGTGCTCCTCGCCATACCGGTGCTGTTTGCAGCCTGGCTGGCAACGGTGAAGTTGCGTCGGCGCGACCGCCTCACCCCGCGGCGGGGGAAACGGCCGGAGAGCGCGGTCCAATACGCCAGGCCCGCAGATCATGTCGCGCCCGGCGTCCCGGGCGGACCCGGAGGGGCGGACGGCGATGACGGGCTGATTCGCAATGTCGATCAAACCGGGGCCATCCGCTTCCTCGCCCCGAAGCAGCATGCCCCGCATCGGCCGCAGATTCATGCGCCCTTGGCGCGCCTCGTGTTGTGGTATCTGGGCAGCGCCACCTTCTGGCTCCTGTTTGGCACGACCATCGGGGAATATCTGGGGATCAAGTTTCTCGCTCCCGACGTGGATCATTGGGCCTGGCTGAGTTTCGGCCGCTTGCGTCCCGTGCACACCAACGCCGTGTTCTGGGGTTGGGCGTCGCTCGCCATGGTGGGGTTGGGGCACTACGTCGTGCCGATGGTGAGCAATGTCCGACTGGCGAGCATCCGTGCCGGTTGGTGGGCCCTCGGCCTGATCAATGCCGCCGTCCTGCTCGGCAGCGTGGCGTTGATGGCGGGGATCAACAATGGCGGCGGGGAGTATCGCGAATACGTCTGGCCGATCATGTTGTTGTTTGCGCTCGGGATCGGCCTCACGCTGTGGAATTTCCTGACCACGACCGCCCGCCGCCTCACCGAGGAAATCTACATCTCCAACTGGTATGTCATTGCGGCGCTGATTTTCGTGATCGTCATCACGCTCGCCGCCTATCTGCCCTTCTGGCAGGATGGACTCGGGGAAACGATCATCCAGGGCTATTACATGCATCAGGGGGTGGGCATGTGGTTCATGATGTATCTGCTCGGGCTGACGTATTATTTTCTGCCCCAGCAGCTGAACACCCCGATCTTTTCCTACAGCTTGGGCCTGCTCGCATTCTGGACGCAGATCCTCTTTTACACGGTGATCGGCACGCATCATTTCGTGTTCAGTTCCATCCCGTGGTCCCTGCAGACGATCGCGATCGTCGGCAGCATGGGCATGGTCATTCCGGTCGCCGCCGGTGCGGCCAATTTCCTGCTTACGTTCAAAGGCGGGTTCCACAAGGTCGCGGGCAGCTATACCCTGCCGTTTTTCCTGACCGGCGTGGTCTTCTACTTCACCGGATCATTCCAAGGCACGGCGGAGGCCTTCCGCTCCACCAATCTGATCTGGCATTTCACGGATTTCACCGTCGCCCATTCGCACCTGACGATGTATGGGATCATCAGCTTTCTTCTGTGGGCCTGCATTTATGCCGTCGTGCCGCGACTGACCGGTCGCGAGCCACCGTTGGCGGCAGTGGGCGCCCATTTCTGGTTGGCGCTGGTCGGGCTGCTCTTCTACACGATCCCGTTGATGCTCGGTGGCACGCTACGCGGCATGGCTTGGCTGGAGGGCAAGCCCTTCATCGACACCGTGGCCATGATGGCGCCCTATTGGCTGTGGCGTGCCATCGGCGGTACGTTGATGTGGGCGGCCCATTGGGTGTTTGCCTACAACATGCTCAAGATGCTGCGGGGAGCGGCGCTCGCCCCCCGCGCCTCCGAGCCCGTGTCACTCAATGCCGCACCGGAAGGAGCTGCGAGCTGATATGAAGTTTTTCCAGAACCATCGTCGCCTCTTCGGTGCTGTGCTTGGTCTCTTCCTTGGCCTCACCCTGGCGGTTGCCATCATCCCCGCCTTGCGCAATCAGGCGAACTACGCCCCGCTGCCCGGCAGCGTGCCGCTGAGTCCGGATGAATTCGCCGGGAAAAAGCTCTACATCGCCAACGGTTGCGTGGCCTGCCACACGCAACAGGTCAGGAATGTGGCGATGGACAAGGTCTGGGGGGCGCGGCCGAGCATTGCCGCCGACTATGCCGGCATCACCCGCACGAGTTGGTGGCAGAACACCGCCACCTTGATGGGCACGGAGCGCACCGGTCCCGATCTCACGACCATCGGCAGCCGCCAGCCGAGCAGCGCTTGGCACCTCATGCATCTGTATAACCCCCGCGCGGTGATCCCGGCCTCCATCATGCCGGCCTACCCGTGGCTGTTCGAGCAGAAGGCAAGCCCCGCCCCCGGAGAGGTGATCGTGAATGTGCCCGATGCCTACAAGCGCGGCCCCGGGCAGATCGTCGCGACGAAGGACGCCCTGCAGTTGGTCGCCTATCTCCTTTCGCTCCAGCAGACTCCCTTGCCTGATGGCTCGGCTCCGGATTTCCTTTATCAACGAACCTCGGCATCAGCCGCGGTCGGTGCGGAAGCCGCGGCGGCCGGACCGCCCGTCGCCTGGGATGGCGGGGCGTTGTATGCCGCCAACTGCCAGGCGTGTCACCAACCCAATGGGGAGGGACTCAAAGGCGCGTTCCCGCCGCTCAAGGGCAGTACGATCGTCCTGGATGACAGCCCGGCACGCATGATCGCAATCATCATGCAAGGCTACAACGCCCGCGAAAAGGAAGGTTATCCCGCCATGCCGCCGATCGGAGTCACCAATAATCTGCGACCGGAGGCAATCCACGCGATCATCAACCACGAGCGCAGCAGCTGGGGCAACGCCGCACGCCCGGTATCGCTCGGGGAAGTCGAGGAGATCATTCAGTCCCTGACGCCATGAAAAACCGGTTCATCGTATTGGCCCCCTGGCTGGCGGCGCCAGCCACAGCCGCGCGGGCCTGCGAACTCTGCGAGTCGCAGCAGCCGAAAATCCTGCGCGGGCTCGTCCATGGCGCGGGGCCGCAGGGGGGGACCGATTATCTGATCGTGATCGCCGGCCTTGCCGTGGTGCTGTTCGCCCTGTTCTTCGCCCTCAAATGCCTGCTCCGTCCGGGTGAACGCGAGCCGCAGCACATCAAGCGGATCATCCTGAATCAAAGCAGCCATGGAACCTAAAGGCACCGTCACGTTATACTTGGACGCCGGTCCAAAGCCGCTCGGTGAATTCGCCGCGCCGGTGTCCTTCGACCTGGATACCCGCAAAATGCCGGATGGCGCCCATGTCCTGAAAATCGTGAGCAAGGATGCCGACGGAACCGAGGGCCACCGGCTGATCCCTTTCGTGGTCCGCAACGGCCCGGCCATTGACGTCGAGGGACTGAAGCCCGACGACACCGTCGACGGCGTGATTCCCATCATGATCAACGCCTACGGCAAGGGGAAGCAGAGCCGGTTCATCATCTACGGGAGCGAAAGTCCGCGCGGCATTCCTTCGTGGGTCATCGTGCTGGTCATACTCTTTGCCGGCTGGTCCATGCACTATCTCTTCAGTTACTTCACCCTGAAGCCGTAACCCGGGTCTCGTGCAGACAATCCCCGTCAGCCGCGGACCGGGGTCCGTCGCGGAAGCTTTAACTTGATTCCAAGGGGGACGGATTTCGATCCGGTGGTGAGCAGGTCCGCGAGTTTCGTTTCCGCGAAAGTGGCCTCCATTTGCGCCGCCACGTCGTTCATGCCGCAATGGAGCGGGCACAGGTTCTTCCCGTGCGCCTTCAAGCCCAGCGGACACGTATGAATGCGCTCCAGCGGATCCACGGCATTGATGACCGCCAGCACGGTGATGTGCGACGGATCGCCGACCAGTTGAAAGCCGCCGCCCAGACCGCGCAGGCCCCGCACCAATCCGGCCCGGGCCAGCGCCTGCAGGACTTTCGAGGTGTAATCCGGTGGCGTGTGCGTGCCGGCGGCGATCTGGCGTGTGGTCTGCGAGCGCGCCGGCTCCTGAATCAACCAGATGATGGCACGTAGCGCGTATTCCGCGGTGCGGGAGATCAGTTGCATGACGCATATTGGGAGTTTGTTATCCCATGCAACAAGACTATTGTCCCGAGTGGAACGGCCGCCCGGCCGGCGACAATCCGGCTCGGTTCGCGAACGCACCGCTGCCACGTGATGAACACGATCAAACGGCCAATCCGGCGCTCGCCGCCGCGGGCGTGAAGGACCTCCTTCGCCCGGCAGCCTTCGCACCAACCGTCGTCGTTGATCTTTCGTAAGCTTAAAGCTGGCCTGCCAGCCGTAGGCTTGGCGAAGGCTGGCGGAGAGGGAGGGATTCGAACCCCCGTTGCCCTTTCGGACAAACCTGATTTCGAGTCAGGCGCGATCGACCACTCTGCCACCTCTCCGTTCAGGAACGCGACACCGTAGGACTCGCATCACAAAACGGAAGCCGAAAGTTGCGCCGCCGGCATCAGCGGCCCGCTGCACAGGCAAAACCCGGCGCGGGCGCTCAGGTATTCTCATCCTCATCGGCGGCCACCGGGCGCTGGTTGGCCGGCAGATGTTGCGGCAGAAAAAAGTAATAAAACATCAGCCACCAGCTGCGCGAGGAGCGGTAAAAAAGGATGGGGAAACCGATGGCGCCGATGCCGGCAATGATCGCGGCCGTGCGGCCGGAGAAACCGCCCATCAGGTAGATGACGAGGACCGGCACCAGAAAACAGACCACGGTGACGCCGTAGTTGAGCGAGAGCGACCCGAGGAAAAACCCCTCGTCCCGTTCGATGCGCAAACCGCACCGCCCGCACTCCCGGTTGGTGTCAAACAGCGAACCGGGCCGAAACAGCGTGCGGCCGCCGCAGTTGGGGCAGCGGTTGGTGAGACCACGGGAGACGATCTGGAGGCGGGTGACTTTCATGGACAAAAAAAGCGCTCCGCCCAGAGAGGCGGAGCGCTGGCAAAAGTGCAACTGTGGATCCGGCTCAGGCGCCGAGCTGGTAACGCACGAAGCGACGGACCTGGATATTCTCGCCGGTCTTGGCGATGCGCTCGGTGAGCAGTTCCTTGATCGTCTTTTCGGGCTGCTTGACGAACGGCTGGTCGAGCAGAACGACGGTCGAGTAAAACTTCTCGAGCTTGCCCTCGACGATCTTCTGGATCGCCGCCGGGGGCTTGCCCTCCACCTGCGCCGCGGCGATTTCGCGCTCCTTGGCCAGGTCGGCCTCGGGCACTTCCTCGCGCGTGACACACGCGGGGCTGGCCGCGGCGATCTGCAGGCACAGGTCCTTGACGAAGGCCTTGAAGTCCTCGTTGCGGGCGACGAAGTCGGTCTCGCAGTTGACCTCGATCAGCACGCCGACCTTGCCGCCGACGTGGATGTAGCTCTCGATCAGACCTTCCTTGGTGGCGCGGTCGGCCTTCTTGGCGGCGGAAGCGGCGCCCTTCTTGCGCAGGATCGTCGTGGCTTCCTCCACGCTGCCGTTGGCCTCGATCAGCGCCTTCTTGCAGTCCATCAACCCCGCACCGGTGGCGATGCGCAGGTCGTTGACCATTTTAGCTGTGATGGTGTTGCTCATTGAGTGTTCCCGTAGGGTTATTCGGCCTTGACCGGAGCCTTCTTGGCGCGGACGGGCTTTTTCTTGGACGGCTCGCCTTCGGTCTCGGTCTCCTCGTCTTCAACCAAGGCGGCGAGCTTGGCCGGAACCTCCGGTTCGATGCCGGCGGCGGCGGCGGCCGCGGCGGTGGCGGCCTTCAGATCGGCGGCGCCACGGGCGGCGCGGCGGGTGTCGCGCTGGGCCAGGCCGCTCTGCACGGCCTCGGCGATGGCCTCGACGAGAATGCGGATCGATTTCACCGCGTCATCATTGCCCGGGATCGGGTGCGACAGACCGGCGGGATCGGAATTGGTGTCGACGATGCCGACGCAGGAGATGCCGCAACGCGCGGCCTCGGCGACGGCGATCTTCTCGTGATTGACGTCCACCACGAACATGGCGGTGGGCAGGCCGTCCATCTCGAGGATGCCGCTGAAGTTGCGCTGCATGCGGCCCATCTCGCGCTTGATGGCGGCCTCTTCCTTGGCGGAGAACTTGGCCAGTTCGCCGCTGGTCTCCATCTGCTGGTACTTTTTGAACTTCGCGATGGATTTCTTGACGGTCTCGTAATTGGTCAGCGTGCCGCCGAGCCAGCGGTCCACGCAGAAAGGCATGTTGGTCGCATTGGCGGCCTCGCGCACGATTTCCTGCGCCTGCTTCTTGGTGCCGACAAACAGGACGTTGCCGCCGTTGGCGACAGTGTCCTCGACAAACGCACAGGCCTTTTGCAGCGCCTCGTGGGTCTTGCCGAGATCGATAATGGAAATGCCTTGACGGTGGTCGAAGACGAAGGGTTTCGAGCGCGGGTTCCAGCGTTTGGTCTGGTGCCCGAAATGCACGCCGGCATCAAGCAGGTCCTTGGGAGTGATGTTCATGTTGATCTATGTATCTTGGCGACTACACAGGTCGGCCGAAAAGCCGCCTTGCGATCGTTGGGATTAATTCAGGTTGATGGTTTGACTGACAGAGCGGTCAAAAACAGAGACCGCCCCATGCGCTGGCAAGAAGGAATTCAGCTTTCGCGCAAAAAGTCGTTGACAGGGTCCGTCGCGCTTCGGCACGTTGCCCATCCCTTTGATGCAGGGTGGAGCAGCCTGGTAGCTCGTCAGGCTCATAACCTGAAGGTCGTTGGTTCAAATCCAACCCCTGCACCCAATTTAATCCCTCGTAACCGCAAGGTTACGGGGGATTTTGGTTTCTACCGCTGATGCAACAGAATGCAGAGAAATGAAGCTGAATGAACGATTTTGGGCATGAGTTGGGCATGAATCCCAGCACTGTCCGTGCTCTCCAAAGGTAGGTTTTTCTGGGCAGCAGTCCAGATCTTCGTGCGGCAATGAAAACCACCGGGGCGTCCCGACAGTGCCGTTATCCCCGTAGCATAAGAAAGTTGCCCTAGATACCTGCCCATGCAGTAATCAGCGTGGTCAACAACGAAGCCATGCCCGCATCCGTCCACCGCATCTACCTCGGCGCTAGAAACACTCCAAATCATACGTTCCTACCCAAGGACGACGCCCTGCTCCAGA